>DASZIQ010000036.1:0-16174 GCA_035948945.1 Solirubrobacteraceae bacterium | reverse complement strand
GAGGAGTTTGAGCGCGACGTCGCGCTCGTCGAGCTTGGGAGAGGTCAGCGCGATCGCCCTGGGGGTGCCGTCCGGGGAGAACAAGGCGTGCAGCCGGAACCCCCAAAAGAACCGGCTGTGGCTGGCGCAGTACCCATAGTCCGCGGCGTCTCCAAGCTGGGAGCGCTTGACTGTCTCGCGGCTTCTGGCGCACTCCACCGGCGTGGAGTCCACGAGCAGCAGATCGTCTTCGATGCCGGGGCTCTGGCTAGCGAACACGCCCATCAGCCACTCCAGCGTGTCCGCCAAACGCCGGCGGCGCTTGTGGTAGCCGGCTTGCCCGGGGATCCTCGGGAACAAGTGGCGCAGGTGCTTCGACGCGACCGCGAGGAACCGCCAGTCAGACGGGATCCCCATGATCGCTTGCGCGACGCAGAGCGTGACGACCTCCGCATCTGTGACGATCCTTCGGGCGTTCTCCCGCAGTTCAGGCAGGAGATCGTTAGCTGTGACGTAAACGGCAGTGAGCAGCAGGTCGAGGTCGGCGTCCATCGAGGCCCCCTATGGTCGGCGATGCTATGAGCACCGCCGACTTCGACCCTGCTGCTCAAAAACCCTCGAAAACCACAACCCCGCTCGTGGAATCAATCATCGAGACCTCATCGCCCTCACCGGCGAGGACGGCGTGACGGTCCATACCACTCGGCTCTGCTCAGCTGAAGATGT
This sequence comes from Solirubrobacteraceae bacterium, assembly GCA_035948945.1. GTDB lineage: Bacteria > Actinomycetota > Thermoleophilia > Solirubrobacterales > Solirubrobacteraceae > Palsa-744. The sequence continues at coordinate 15,469 of DASZIQ010000036.1, read as the reverse complement.
CGGCGGCGGTCACTCCCGTCGCGGTGGCCGGGAGGTCGGTGAGGCGCTCGCGCGCGCAGACGGCGTAGGTGGGGTTGGGGGCGAGCCGCGGCAGCGCGGTGGCCTTGCGTTCGAGTTCGCGCACGATGCGCGCGGCGTTGGCGGAGCGCGCCCACTTCGCCTCGCCGAGGAGCACTGCCTCTTCGCGCCGGCCGGCGAGCGCGACGGCGTCGATCTCGACCGGGGGGCGCTCCGACCAGAACGCTCCGATCCTGACCGCCTCGGGTCCGAGCGCGCCGGCGGCGGCGAGGCGGCGCAGGTGGGAGCGGAATGCCTCCTCCCAGCGGCCGCCCATGTGGTCGTCAAGGCGTTCGAGCAGGGGCGTGAGGATGCTGGGGCCGAGGCCCCGTTCGATCTCGGCCCGGTAGGGGTCGACGATTCCCAGCCAGAAGGCGAGGAAGTTGTCGGCGATGCGGTAGCTGCGCCGCCGTGTGCGGGAGCCCGCCTCGGTAACGGGCTCGACCCGCTCGATCAGGCGCAGCTCGATCAGCCGTTGCAGCGTTCGCGCCGGCTCGGCGCGAACGGCCCGCTCGATCTCGCTGTGCTTGGTGGCGCCCGTCGCGATCGCACGCAGCACGAGCTGTCCAAGATCGCTCCAGTCGCCCTCCGTTGCCAGTACGAGCTGGCCCTCGTCGAGCAGCTGGCCGCCGGGACGGCAGACAAGTCGTGCGAGGTTCTCGCGCACGCTGCGCTCCTGCTCCCACCACGTGAGGTACAGCGGCACGCCGCCGAGGATGCCCCACACCAGCGCACGGTCGGGGGGTGAGAGCGTGCGCAGCATCAGCGCCGTCTCGTGCGGCGTGAACGGGCGCAGGGGGAGCGAGAGGTCGATCCTCCCGTACAGCGGCGCGCGCTCCTCCTGGATCGCGTGCATGGTGCGCACCGCCGAGCCGCACAGCAGGATTCGCAGCCGTGTGCGATCCCGGGCGCGGTCCCAGAAGGCTCGCAGCATGCCCGGCAGCTCGGGGGAGACGCGCAGCAGCTCGGGAAACTCGTCCAGCACGAGCAGCAGCGGCTCCTGCGCGGCGGCCGCCGCGAGGCTCTCGAGCGCGTCGTCCCAATCCGCGAACGGCCGTGTCCCGAGGTCGCGCACGCCGCCGGCCAGCGCCCCGCTCGCGGCATGGCTGAGCACGCGCAGCTCATCGCGCCCCGGGCGCCCCGCGCCCGTGTGGAACACCGCGCGGCGACCCTCTGCGAATGCGCTCAGCAACGCGGTCTTGCCTACCCGCCGGCGCCCCCACACAAGCGCGATCCGCCCCGCTCGCGGCGAGCCCTCGCACCACTCCGCGAGGGCGGCCAGCTCGGTCGCCCGGTTCACGAACACCCGGCAAGTTTAGCTTACATCCGATGTAAGTTACGTCAGACGTCGGTTACAGAGGATGTCAGGACACCCCGGCGGGGACCTCGCGACCCAGCTTCTCAAAGGGTGGTTCCTTTGTGTCTGGACGTGATGATATGATGTCATCATGTCAGAGTCTGAGGTGACCCACATCAGCGTTGCGGAAGCCAAGCGGCGCTTCGCCGACGTGCTCGGCACGGTGCGCTACCGGGGCGAGCGCTACGTGGTGGAGCGCAATGGAACGCCGATGGCAGCACTGGTGCCGGTGGCCGACCTGCAGGCGACGGGCGCGCAGGACAGGCGGTCGGGCTTCCTGGCGCTGGTCGGCGCGTTCGCGGATGAGCCGCGCTACGCCGAGTCGCTCGCCGACACCGTCAGCGGCCGCCGCACGCAGCGTTCGCGCCCGGTGCCACGACTGCCCGAGTAAAGAGGACACGGCGATGATCGTTCTCGACACAGACGTTGTAAGCGACCTGATGCGCCCGCGCCCCACCCCGGCCCTTGTGGCACGGCTCGGCGAGGTGCCATCCTCCGAGCAGGCGACCACGGCCGTGACGGTCGGGGAGTTGGCCTACGGCGCCCACCGCGTCGATCGTCCCGATCTCTTCGAGCGCGCCATGAGCCTGCTCTCCGACACACGCGTGCTCGCGTTCGACGACCACGTTGCCCGACACTATGGGCGCATCCGCAGCGAGCTGGAGCGCCAGGGCAAACGCCTCGATGACCCGGACCTGCGCATCGCGGCGACCGTGCTGACACACGAGGCGACGCTCATCACCGGCAACACCCGGCACTTCCAGCGCGTCCCCGGGCTCAGACACGAGAACTGGCTGCGGTGAAGGCTGCGACCGCGACGCTGCCGCGACGGGCGTCACCCTACGCGTCATGCGAGGTAGTTCGGGGCAGCACAGCGAATCGGGATCGTCCGCGCAGCGCAGCGGCGCTCCCCCGCGGGTGGGCGCGGTGCATCCATGCCCGCGACGACGCGACTCTCACCGCGATGCATGGTAGTCTCTCATGGCCATGACAAAGCGCCTTGTGATCTCAGCCGGCGGCCAGGTCTCCGTGCCGGCCGCTGTTCGCAAGCGCTGGGGAACGCGCACGGTGCTGGCGGAAGATCGGGGAGACCAGCTCATCCTGCGCCCGGCGCCCGACGATCCGATTGCTGCGGTGCGCGGCATCTTTGCGTCGGAGATGCGCGGCGGGGAGAGCGTCGATGAGCTGCGCGCGGCTGGGCGTGCCGAGGACGCGGAGCTCGAGCGCCGGCAAACACGCCGGCGGTGATCGTGCTTGACGCCTATGCGCTGACGGCGCTCCTCGCTGAGGAGCCCGCGGCGAGCGAGGTGGGAGAGCTGATCGCCGGCGCGGGCGCCGCGGTGACCGTGCCCAATCTCGCCGAGGCGGCCGACCGCCTGGCTCGGGTCCATCGAATCGCCGTCGAGCGCACACGTGCCGCCGTCGAAACGCTCGAGCAATCCACCGACCTGTGCGTGCGCCCCGCGGAGCGCCCTGACGCCTGGCGGGCGGCGGAGCTGCGGACCGAGCACTACCACCGCACGCGCTGCCCACTATCGCTGGGTGACTGCTTGCTGCTCGCGATGACGGGCGCGGGGGAGCAGGTGGCGACGGCCGATCCGCACGTCCTGAACGTCGCCGGCGCAGAGGGGATCGAGTGGATCGCGCTTCCGGACTCCCGGGGCCACCGCCACGCGCCCGGCCGGCATTCATGAGACCAGGCGAGGTCTCCGCCTCCGCGCACACCTCCAGGATCGACGGGGCCAGCCTGCACGCTGCGGTGAAGGCTGCGACCGCGATGTGCCGCGACCGGCGTAACCTTGCCCGTCATGCGAGGTAATTCGGGGCAGCACAGCGAAACGGGACCGAGCGAGCCCGAGCGCGCAAAGGAGCATGGAGAGCAGATGAGCGAGCTGGCGCCGATGCGCGAGCAGGTGTACACCGACCCGCGGCCGAAGGAGCACTTCGACCGCTTTCACGCGCGCGCGCGCACGCGCGAACCGGACTGGGCTTACGAGCTGACGCGCATGCTGACCTCGCTGTACGCGTACGCCGGCCTGCGTACGCGCGCGATCGCGACCGACAACGTGCCTGGCAGCGGCGCGGTGATCCTCGCGCCCAACCACTTCTCGTTCATGGACCACTTCCTGATGGGCTGTTACATCCGCCGCAAGGTGCGCTTCATGGCCAAGTCGCAGCTCTTCAAAGGGCCGATGCAGTTCATCTACACCCACGGCGGCGTCTTCCCGGTGCGCCGCGGGGCGCGCGACGAGGAGGTGTTCGTCACCGCCAACGCGATCCTCGCGCGCGGGGGGGCGATCACGATGTACTGCGAGGGGGGGCGCTCGCGCGACGGCCGCCTCGCCGAGCAGGCCAAGCGCGGGATCGGGCGTCTGGCGCTGGAATCCGGCGCGCCGGTGGTGCCGATCGCGATTCACGGCTCCTCGCGGATCCGCAACTGGAAGCGCCTGCGGCTGCCCTCGATCACCGTGCAGTACGGGCCGGCGCTGCGTTGGGAGCAGGTGACGGACCCCACGCCCGCGCAACAGCAGGCCGTCGCCGATGAGGTGCTCACGGAGATCAAGCGGCTGTACGCGGGCCTCGAGCAGCACGGGCGCCGGGGCGCGCTGCGGCGCGTGCGCGAGCAGCGCCGCGCCGCAAAGGCGTCGGGGGCGTCCCGTACAGTGGGCCAGGTCAGCTGAGGCTGGATCCACCGACCGCGGGATCGGTGGGCTCGGGCTTGGGTCACGTGCTCCGGCGCCTTGCCGGAGCCGCCGCGGGAGCACAATGAGGAGGAGCGCATGAACACTGGCTCAATCGACGTGGGGGCGATCATCCGCCGCACGTTTCAGATCTACGTCGACCAGGCGCCGGTGCTGATGCCGGCGGCCGCCGTCGTGGTCGTCATCAGCTCGGTGTTCGGCGTGCTGCTGATCGCGGCCTCGGCGGGGCTGGCGTTCATCGCGCTGATCGTCAGCCTCGTGGCGACCACGCTGTTCACGGGGATGGTTGTCGAGCTGGTCTCGGACGTCCAGGCCGGCAAGCGCGATGCCAGCGCCGGGCAGCTGCTGCGCGCGGTCACGCCGGTGCTCGGCAAACTGATCCTGGTGGGGATCGTCGCCGGGGTCGGCATCGCGATCGGCTTCGTCCTGATCATCGTCCCCGGCCTGATCCTCGCCACGATCTGGTCGGTGGCGGCGCCCGTGGTGGTGCTCGAGCGTCCCGACGGCCTGCGCGCGCTGGGGCGCAGCCGCGAGCTGGTGCGCGGCAACGCGTGGAACGTGTTCGCGGTGATCCTGCTGCTGGTGATCCTCGTCGGCCTCGTCGCCGCCTTGATCGAGGCCGGCGGCGACGCCGCCGGCACCGCCGTGGGCCTCGTGGTGCGCGTGATCGTCGGCGTGCTCACCGCCCCGATCTCCGCGCTCGCCGCCGCGGTGCTGTACTTCGACCTGCGCAAGGCGCACGCGGACGCGACTCCGCCCGAGGAGCCACAGCTCCCCGGGTTCCAGACCGGAGGGTTCCCGCCCGCGGCCGAGTAAAACCTCTCCACGCGCCCCGGCGGCCGCCAGGGGCGCTGTTTAACCGGAGGGGGCCCGGATTAGCACCCGGGCCCCTCGGAGGTCGCTGACTGGAGCAATCAGCACCCTAGCCACGACAAAGTGTAGTGCGTAGCCCCCTCAGCTAGTCATCCCCACGAACTGCCCGCCGGTCACGTTGAGGATCTGGCCGTGCACGTAGTTGGACCACGGGGAGCAGAGGAAGAAGATGCCTCCCGCCGCCTCCTCCGGGGTGCCGGGGCGCCCCAGTGGGATCAGCATGGAGGCCATCTGGCGCATCTGCTCGGGGATCCCGAGCTGCACCTTGGCGCCGCCGATCTCCATTGTGTTGTCCTCGACCTTGGCGGCCGTCAGGCGCGTGTCGATGAAGCCGAACGCCACGGCGTTGACGTTCACCTTGAACTGGCCCCACTCCTTCGCCAGCGTCTTCGTGAGGCCGGTGACGCCGGCCTTCGCGGAGGAGTAGTTGGCCTGCCCGGCGTTGCCCATCGTGCCGGAGATCGAGGAGATGTTGACGATCTTGCGGAACACCTCCCTGCCTTCCTCGCGCTCCTTCTTGGCGGGCTCGCGCAGGTGCGGCGCGGCCGCGCGGATCACGCGGAAGGGCACCACGAGATGGATGTCGAGCATCGCCTGAAACTGCTCGTCGGACATCTTGTGGACCGGCGCGTCGATCGTGTAGCCGGCGTTGTTGACGATGATGTCGATCTTGCCGAAGGCGTCGATCGCGGCCTGCACGAGCTCCTCGGGCGCGCCGGGCTTGGTGAGGTCGCCGGCGTGCACCGCCGTCTCGCCCGCGATCTCCTCAGCGGCCTGCGTGGCGACGTCGCCGTCGAGATCGTTGATCAGCACCTGCGCGCCGTTTGCGGCGAGCAGCTCTGCGGTGGCGCGCCCGATGCCGCGCGCGGACCCTGTGACGATGGCGGCTTTGCCGTCGAGAACTCCCATGGTGTGTGTTGCTCCTCTCGCCTTGTTTACGGGTGCCGGAGGTTATCCGTCCGGAGCCCGCGGCGACGTGGCGCGAGGAGTGCCCGGCGGGGATGACGGTGCCGAAGTCCTGGGTGTAGAGCGCCCCGGGCTGCCCTTCGGCGAGCGCGGCGGGGGGGCGCGGCTCGACCCCGACCCCGGTTTCGCGGTAGGTGCCGTCGAGGATGTTGGCGCGGTGCCCGGGCGAGGCCATCCAGGCATTGACGATCGACTGCGGCGTGGCCAGCCACATCGTGCCCCACGCGATGTTCTCGCCGACCACGTACCCGTCCTGCGCGTTGGGGATGTAGCCGCTCGCGCGCATCCGGTCGAGCGGCGTTTCGCCGTCGGGCGCGATGTGCGAGAAGTAGTCCTCGTCCGCCATGTCGCGGCTGTGAGCCTGCGCGGCGCGCGCGAGCTTCGCGTTGGGCGCCAGCGCGCCCTCGCCGTGGCGTTCGCGTTCCTGATCGATCAGGCACACCACCGCGGCGCGCACCTGTTCGACGTTGGCGGAGGTGGGCGTCAGGTTGGCGTTGGCGCAGGAGGCCGCAGCGGCGGAAGCAGGCAGCATCCCAGCCGCGACGACCGCGCACAGGCAGGCCGCGCGGGCAGGCAGCGACGTGATGGGCAGGCGTGCCACGTCCGTGGCATCGGCCGGGGGGCGCCCCCACCTGAGCGTTGGGCGGAGGTTTGGACACCTTGTTTAGCGGGAGGGGGGCGGGCCCCCCTCCCGACCTCCCCCCGTTGCGGACCGTCGGCTCAGAGCGCCAACACGCGCCCCAAGATCTCGCGCATGATCTCATCCGAGCCCCCGCCGATCGGCCCGAGGCGGGCGTCGCGGGCGGCGCGCTCGACCCATCCCTCGCGCATGTACCCCGCGCCGCCGTGGATTTGCAGGCAGGCGTCCATCAGCTCGTACGAGGCGCGTTGGGTCAGCAGCTTCGCCATCGTCACCTCGCGCAGCGGCTCCTCGCCGGCCATGAAGCGGCGCAGCGCGTCGTAGGTTACGCAGCGGCAGGTGTACACGGAGGTGGCCAGCTCGGCGAGCTTGTGGCGGGTCACCTGGTGCCCCGCCAGCGGCCGCCCGAAGGCGGTGCGCTCGCGCGCGAACTGTGCGGTGCGCTCCCACGCGAGGCCCATCGCGGCGCACGCGCCGAGCGCCATCGCCAGGCGCTCCCATTGGAAGTTGGCCATGATCAGCTTGAAGCCCTCGTGCTCGGGGCCGAGCAGGTTCTCGGCGGGCACGAACACGTCCTCGAAGGCGATGGTCGCCGTGTCGGAGGCGGCCCAGCCGAGCTTGCGCAGCTTGGAGGAGTGCACGCCCTCGCCGCGCTCGACGATCAGGAAGGAGATCCCGTGGTGGCCGCCCTCCGCCGTGGTCTTCACCGCGGTTACCAGGAAGTGCGCGCGCACGCCGTTGGTGATGTAGGTCTTCTCGCCGTTGAGCACCCACCCGCCGTCCACGGGCTCCGCGCGAGTGCGCAGCGCGGCGACGTCCGAGCCGGCGCCGGGCTCGGTGATCGCCAGCGCCCCGATCCGCTCGCCGCGGATCGCGGGCACGAGGTAGCGCTGGCGCTGCTCCTCGGTGCCGAACTTCCAGATCGGCGGCGTGGCGATGTTGACGTGCGCGCCGATCCCCGCGGCGGTGCCGCCCGAGCCGGTGCGCGTCAGCTCCTCGATCAGCACGGCGTCGTGCAGGTAGTCGCCGCCCTGGCCGCCGTACTCCTCCGGGTACTTGAGGCCGAGGAAGCCGTGCGCGGCGAGCTTTCCGAAGACCTCGTCGGGAAACCATTCCGCGCGCTCCCACTCCTGCGCGTGGGGCGCCAGCTCGCGCTCGACGAAGCGCCGGATCGACTCGCGCAGCTCCTCGTGCTCGTCGCTGAAGGGGGGCGTGGGTGGGGTCATGTGCGGGTCTCGGTCTCGGGCTCGGTCGCTGGTGGGTCCGTCGTGGGATCGGGCATTGTAGAAGCCAGACTTAGGCTCAAACTGGATGGAGTGGCGTCGGGCCATCGCACGTCGGTCACGTCCGCTAGCGTAATCGTCGTGGACACTGACATCGAGCGCGCCGCGCGAACGTTGGCGGAGACAGCCGGCTCACCGGTGCGGGTGATTCTGTTCGGCTCCCACGCCCGTGACGACGCACGCGCCGGGAGCGACCTGGACTTTCTCGTGATTGAGCCGAATGTGCCCGACCGACACGCCGAGATGGTGCGCCTGCGCAGGGCTCTGCACGATCTGCGCAGGCCGATCGACGTGCTCGTCTACAGCGAGGAGCAGGTCGAGGAGTGGGGCAATGCACGGGGAACCGCTCTTCACGCGGCCCTTTCCGAGGGCAAGGTACTTGTCGAAACGTGACGAGCACGATGTAGCCGAGGCTCTACTCGCCAAGGCCAGCGGCGACGAGGCAGGGCTCCGTGCGCTCCTCGACCATCCTGACGTTCCCGATCACGTCGCCGGCTTTTTAGCGCAACAGGCGATCGAGAAGACGCTCAAGGCGGTTCTGACTGCGCGAGGGGTCCCGTTCGAGCGCAGCCACGACATTGACTATCTATGCAGCCTGATCGAGGAGTCGGGGCTCAAGCTCACGAGCGAGCTGCAGGAGGCCATGGCGCTGACACCGTGGGCGGTCGAGTTCCGTTACGCCGACCCCTTTGACGCTCTCCCGCTTGACCGGGCGGAGACATTGGCAACTGTGACGGCTGTGCGGGAATGGGCCGCCGGCACAATCGGTCCTGGTCCTTAGTTCCTGCCGGCGCATGCTGGCCGATCAGGAGATCGCATCTGATCTCCTATCGGTAAGGCCGGACGGTGCATGCACCGTCCGGGGGAGCCGCACATGTGCGGCTCCCTACGGAGCGCGCATGCGCGCTCCGGACAGGGGCGCATGCGCCCCTGTCACCAACGCCGCATGCGGCGTTGGCACAAAGGACTCACAACCCGTACGAGCGCCCGATGACCTCCAGCATGACCTCGTCGGTGCCCGCGCCGATGCGGTTGAGGCGCAGGTCGCGCCACGCGCGCTCGATGCCGTACTCGCGCATGTAGCCGGCGCCGCCGTGGATCTGCAGGCACTCGTCGGCGACCTCGCAGGCGATGCGGGAGGCGTACAGCTTGGCCATCGAGATCTCGCGCACGGGGTAGTCGCCGTTGGTGTGGCGCCACGCGGTCATGTACACCATCTGGCGGGCCGTCTCGATCTTCGTCGCCATCTCCGCGAACTTGTGGCGGATCACCTGGAAGGTGCCGATCGGGCGGCCGAACGCGGTGCGCTCTTTGGCGTACTCCAGCGTGCGCTCGAAGCAGCGCTGCGCGCCCGCCACGCAGCCGGCGGCGCCGATCAGGCGCTCGCCCTGCAGCTCCCACATGATGTGGTAGAAGCCCCTGCCGACCTGGCCGAGCACCGCGGACTCGGGCACGCGCACGTCCTGGAAGGCCAGCAGCGCCGTGTCGGAGGCGTGCATCCCCATCTTCTCGAGCTTCTTCTCGCGGATCACGCCGGGGGAGTCCATCGGCACGAGGAACAACGTGAAGCCGTCGTACCCGGCGCCGGCGTCGGTCTTTGTCACCAGCACGATCACGTGCGCGCGGTGGCCGTTGGTGATGTAGGTCTTCGAGCCGTTGATCACGTATTCGTCGCCGTCTTTTACGGCGCGCGTCTTGATCCCTTTCACGTCGCTGCCGGCGTCGGGCTCGGTGATCCCCAGGCACAGGATCTTCTGCCCCCTGATCGCCGGTTCGGCCCATTCGCGCTTCTGCTCGTCGGTGCCGAACGCGAGGATCGGCGGCATCGCCATGTCGGTCTGCACCGCCACGCCCATCGCCAGGCCCCCGCTGTTGGCGTACCCGATCGCCTCGGCGAGCACGAGCGCGCTGTAGTAGTCCCCGCCCTGGCCGCCCCACTCCTCGGGCTTGTCGAGGCCGAGGAACCCCAGCTCGCCCATGCGCGCGAACACGGAGTCGGGGAACGTCGTCTCCTCCCATTCCTCCGCGTGCGGCGCGAGCTCTTTGGTCGCGAAGTTCCTGATCGACTCGCGCAGCTGTTCGTGCTCGTCGGTGAACAGGAAGTGTTTGCGCTTGGCCTGGAAGTCCGGCTTCTGTACGGGCTCGGCGGTGGCGGCCATCGGTGGGGCTCCTTGTCTCGTGCGGTCGCGTCGGGGGCGCCGCGGGCGTGGGTTCGATTCGGTCGTGCGATCGTTTGTGCCCGCAGAAACTAGCGCTTCAGCCAGGAAAAGGAAAGCGGGCGGCGAGGGTCGCGAGCGTTCCGTCCCAAGTCGTGCGTAACGTGCACACAATGAGCTACACGAGGTATTCAAGGGCGCTAAAATCGCGCCATGCCGACCGTGATTCTCGATCCGCTTCCGGTGGAGATCGATGAGCTGCTGTATCGCAGGAAACAGCTCGGCCTCGATCGCGCCGACGAGATGTGGGACGGGGTGCTGCACGTGAATCCCGCTCCGCACGGTCGCCACGGTCGTGTGCTGCATCAGCTCGCTGTGATCTTCGGACCGCTGGCGCACTCCGCAGGTTTTATCCCGATCGCGGATTTCAATCTTGGGACTGAGGGCAACTACCGCGTGCCCGACGGCGGCATCCTTCGCCCTACACCCGATCGGCTGTACTACTCCACCGCGGCGCTCGTCGTTGAGATCGTCTCTCCCTACGACGAGACGTGGGCCAAGCTGCCCTTCTACTCCGCCCACGACGTCGAGGAGGTCTTGATCGTCGATCCCAAGAAGCACGAGGTGCAATGGCTCGCGCTGCGCGGCGATCGCTACGAGCCGATCGAGCGTGGCTCGCTGATCGACCTTGGCACCGCGGAGCTGGCCGAGCGGATCGAGTGGGAATAACTCTCGGTGGCGCTACGCGGCGCCCTGGCTGAGCAGCCAAGCGAGCGAGCGGGTGCCGCGCCGGCCGGGTACGATGCCGAGCGTGTCCGAGCAGCCCGCCACCGAGCAGCCCGCCACCGACCAGGCGGCTATAGAGCACTCCCCGCCCGCGCCCGATACGCCGTCGGAGCCCGTGCTCTACGAGGTCGCCGGCGGCGTCGCCACGGTCACGCTCAACGAACCGGCCACGCGCAATGCGCTGTCCGCGGAGCTGCTCGGTGGGCTGATCGCCGCGTTCGAGCGCGCGCGCGACGAGGCCGAGGTGCGCTGCGTGGTGCTGGCGTCCTCGCACGAGAAGGTGTTCTCCTCCGGCGCCAACCTCGGTGGGTTTGCGGGGGACGTGCCGCTGGTGTACAAGCACTTTGGGTCCGATCGCTTCGTGGGGCTGTTCAAGCTGATCGGCGCGCTTCCCAAGCCCGTGATCTGCGCGGCGCGCGGGCATGTGCTCGCCGGGGCGCTCGGGATCGCGCTGGCGTGCGACCTGATCGTGGCGTCCGAGGCCGCGACGTTCGGCACGCCGGAGATCAACGTGGGGGCGTTCCCGTTCATGATCATGGCTTTGATCTACCGCAACGTGGGGCGCAAGCAGGCCAACGAGCTGCTGCTGCTGGGCGAGCGGTGGTCGGCGCAGGAGGCGCTGGCGGCTGGGCTGGTCAACAAGGTGGTGCCCGCCGACGAGTTCGACGCGGCCGTGGCAGAGTGGGCCGCCAAGCTGGCCGCCAAGTCGCCGTTGATCATGCGGCTCGGCAAGGAAGCGATGCGCCGGCAGCTCGACATGCCGCTGGACGATGCGCTGGATTACCTGCGCGCGCAGTTGACGCTGGCGCTCTCCACCGAAGACATCGTGGAGGGCGTCACCGCGTTCTTCGAGAAGCGCGACCCGGTGTGGAAAGGACGATGATGAGCGACGCCGCCCCAACCGATGGCCCTGGTGCGCCGGTGGCCGAGGCTACTGACGCGCCGACCGACGCGCCCACCTCCCTGCTGCGCCCGCTGGTCGAGGACCTCGAGGCCCGCCGCGCGCGGGCGCGGCTGGGCGGCGGCGAGGAGAAGATCGCCAAGCAGCACGAGCGCGAAAAGCTCACCGCGCGCGAGCGGATCGCGCTGCTCCTCGACGCGGGCACGTTCGTCGAGCTCGGCATCCACGGCCGCCCGCACTCCGCGCAGCGCGCGATGGATGGCGTGGAGGCGCCCGCCGACGGCGTTGTCACCGGCTACGGCAAGATCGACGGCCGCCTCGCCGCCGTGTGCGCGTACGACTTCACGGTGATGGCCGGCTCGATGGGGATGACGGGCGAGATCAAGGTGACGCGCCTGCGCGAGCTGGCGCTGACCAAGCGGATCCCATTCGTGTGGCTGCTCGACTCCGCCGGCGCGCGCGTGCAGGAGGCGGCCGGCGCGATGTTCGCCGGCTCCGGGCACCTCTTCCGCGAGGAGGTCGTGGCGAGCGGGGTGATCCCGCAGGTCGCCGCGCTGATGGGGCCGTGCGCCGCCGGCACCGCGTACATCCCCGGGCTCGCCGACTTCGTGCCGATGGTCAGGGGTCGCGGCTCGATGGCGCTCGCCGGCCCCCACCTGGTGCGCGCCGCCGTGGGCGAGGACGTGACGCAGGAGGAACTGGGCGGCTCGCGCGTGCACTGCCGCAAGTCCGGCGTGGGCGACATGGAAGTGGCCGACGACGAGGAGTGCATCGCGCGGATCAAGGAGTACCTCTCCTACTTCCCCTCGCACTGCGAGGAGCCCCCGCCGGTGCGGATGGGCGGGGCCGGCGGGGCCGAGCCCGATCCGATCGAGCGCGCCGAGGAGGCGCTGCTGGACGTGCTGCCGGAGTCCAACCGCAAGCCGTACGACATGTACGAGGTGATCCGGCTGGTCGTCGACGACGGGGAGTACCTCGACATCAAGCGCCAATGGGCGCGGACCGTCATCACCTGCTTCGCGCGCTTCGGCGGGCGGCCCGCCGGGATCGTCGCCAACCAGCCGCGCCAGCTGGGGGGGATCCTCGACAACGACTCCGCCGACAAGGCCGCGCGCTTCGTCAACCTCTGCAACGCGTTCGGCCTCCCGCTCCTGTTCATCCAGGACGTCCCCGGCTTCATGGTCGGCACGAAAGTGGAGGCCGAAGGGATCATCCGCCACGGCGCCAAGATGCTGTACGCCGTCGCCAACGCCACCGTCCCGAAGATCACCGTCATCACCCGCAAGGCGTACGGCGCCGGCTACTACGTGATGAACGGCCGCGCCTACGAACCCGACCTGATCGTCGCCTGGCCCTCCGCCGAGATCTCGGTGATGGGCGCCGAGGGCGTCGTCGAGATCGCCTTCCGCAAAGTCGTCGAGGAGGCGGAGGACCCGGCCGCCAAGCGCGCCGAGCTGATCGCCGGCTTCCGCAAGCAGTTCGACGTGTACATCGCCGCCGGCAACGACCTGATCGACGACGTGATCGACCCCCGCGAGACGCGTGCCGTGATCTGCCGGGCGCTGGAGATGGCGCAGGGCAAGCGGGTCGAGCGGCCGTGGAAGCGGCATGGCGTGGTGCCGGTTTAGGTAGCGGCCGCCCCGGGGAGCTCCCCTAGGGCTTGACATTTATAAGGTCGCACGCTACGCTGCGTCAACAGGCCGGCGGTCCCGCTGCTGGGAGCCCGGTGTACATAGGGTCTGGTTGGGTCATGCCGCTCTGCGGTTGACTTCAAGCGCTCGCAGGGTTGCAGGTGTGGGAGAGGGGCTGGATCGGAGCGATGAGGGAGTTGTTTGAGCGTGGTTTCTAGAGGGAGAAACGTGATGGGAGTCGTTGCGCGTCGCCGAAAAGGTGATGCTAGATGCGCCAGCTTGGCGCTGTCGCATCTCTCTCTCTCTCTCTCTCTCTCTTCGGCTAGTGGTCTAGCCGACAACCCCCTCTGCGTCCCGCTTTCGCGGGCTACCCGGAACCCCCCGAAGGGGGGAAGAGCAGTGGTGGGGCCGTTCGCTCTGCCCTTTTGGTTCCCGCGTGTGGGTGGGTGTTTGATGCCCGCGCGCAGTATTCGTGCGCGTAGCCGGCTCGACGGTGGGGTGCAGTGATGCGCGTCTCGGGTGTTCTCATCGGATCGAGGGGCGTCGCTCCTCTTATTGGAGCAAGAGGAGGAGTTATGTCTGTGGGTGCTCGTCGGTTGTTGTCCGCGGGGCTGGTGTGGTTGTGCGCCGGCGTGGCCGTCGCGTTGTTCTTGCCCGGTGTCGCGCTGGGGGCGCGCGGGCATGTGTTTGGTAGCTCTTTTGGTAAGGAAGGCTCAGGTGCGGGGGAATTCAAGGAATCGTCGGCGGTGGCGGTCAACGAAGCGACCGGGGACGTGTATGTCGTCGACCGGGGCAATAACCGTGTGGAGCGGTTCAGCTTCGATGCGGCGACGAAACGGTATGTGTATGAGGGGCAGTTCAACGGTGGCGGGACCTATGAAGATCTCGAAGCGGCGGAAACCGTCAAAAAAACCACTCCGACCGGCGAGGGCGGCCGCCCCGACGAAGGACCCACGGGCGCGTTCTCAAGACCAGAAGGGATCGCGGTCGATAACTCTTGTGTGGAGCAGAAGTTGAGCGAACCGGCGTGCAGGGCGAGCGACCCGTCGGATGGCGACGTCTACGTCCAAAGCGAAGGTGAATTTCCATATGCCACACAAGGGTTTCCAAGTGTGGTGGACAAGTTCTCTCCCTTGGGAGAATATCTCGGCCAGATCACAGCCAAGACGGCGGGGCTGAAAGGGCCCTTAGAGGATCCAGGGCGCGAATTCTTCTCTACAATTAACGACGTTGCAGTTGATTCCAGCGGCCGGGTTTGGCTACTCGCAGAGCCATTCCCACAGGAAAGCGGCGAAGAAGTAAGCGCCCGTTTGTACCCGTTCACCAATTCAAGCGAAAACACGCTCGCGGGATCTTCTATTCAACCACGTGAAGATCAATCCAACGAGTACGGGCTTGCGGTTGCCTCCAACGGGGATTTCTATATAAGAAAACTTTTCAGTACCTTCACTGGTTCGGGCGCTGTTTACGATGTGGGCTCCGGCGGCGCTACTTTGAGCGAAGATGTGGGTGGGCCGAGAGTCACGGCGGTGGCCCCGTTCGGCATCGCTGTGGAAGCGGGTGGCGATGTGTACATAAACGAAGGCAGCGAAGTGGTCCGTGCTCACGCGGGTGAAGCGGCCGAAGTCGAACGTTTCGGCGCTGGACATGTGGAAGGTGGCGGTCTTGCCGTTGACTCTGCGACGGGGCGTGTGTTTGTCAGCGATCCTGCTGCTGGGTCGGTGCAGGTGTTTGAAGAAGAAGCGCCGGCTGTCCCGGGGGTGAAGAGCGAGTCGCTCGCTGAAGTGACGGATGAAAGCGCGACGTTCACCGCGGAAATCAACCCGCGTAGTCTGGCGGGGGAAGCCGCGACGGAGTACTCTTTCGAATACGGGGTGTGTGGTTCGGTGGCGGTGTGCGCGTCGAGTCCGTATACGCAGACGGTGGCGTTGGGTACGCTGGCGGCGAGTTTCGAAGTGGAAGGCGTGCGCGCGCACGTGCTTGGTCTGTCCGCGGAAACGGCGTATCACTTCCGGGTCGTGGCGCACAACGGGCTGGGTGAGACGGTTGGCGCGGAAGAGGTGTTCACGACGCGTGGTGGTGGTGCGTTTGCGTTGCCGGATGGGAGGCAGTGGGAG
>DASZIQ010000035.1:0-71602 GCA_035948945.1 Solirubrobacteraceae bacterium | reverse complement strand
CAGCCACAGCCACGCCATCACCAGCCACAGCGCGGCCCAGGTCATCTTGGCTCCACGCACCCCGAGCAGCCCACCGGGGCGCCCGGTCGGCCACACCAGCAGGCCAACGATCGCGTACAACAGCACCGCCCCGGGCGCGCCCGTGAGCGGGTTGGCCATGTCCATGAACAGCATCCCGAAGCCCTCGCCAAACCACCACACCACGAGCACCCACGCAAACGACCCGCCGAGCGCGAGCTTGACGGCGGGGCGGTACAGCAGCCCGAAGCCGATCGCCAGCTGGGTCAGCGCGAACAGCGTGTCCCACACGGTCAGGTTGTGCTGGGCGAGATGTGCGCCCCATTCGATGCTGCTCGCCAACCACCCCGGCTGACCCGCCGCGTTGCCGAGCAGGAGCCGGATGAAGCCCTGGGAGTACATGAACGACTGCAGCTGCAGCCCCCCGTCCAGCAGCCATACCAGGCCGAGCGCGGTCTGGATCGCGCGGCGGTGGTCGGACGCGAAATACGCGTGCGCGCGGGCGAGCACGACTCCGCCGCGAGTTTCCCTGGCCGGCGCCCGCACGATCCGCGTCGCCCCGGTCGATTCCACGTCGACGCTGGCGGTGCTTACGCTCATGCGCTTGGATTATGTCGCGTCTGCTGCCCTTTCAGTTTCCCTGCTCTCTATCTCCCCGTGTCGCGTCTGCCGCCCTCTCAGTTCCCTGCTCTCATCTCCCCGGCTACGAGCGCAGCGTCGCGCGTGGCCATTTCAGTCAGGCGGTCCCTCCCACGGCCGCGCCAGCTTCAACGCGCTGAGGATCGCGCGCGTGGCGGGGGAGCGGTTGAGCGTGTAGAAGTGGATGCCGGGGGCGCCGCCGGCGAGCAGCTCGGCGCACTGCAGCGTGGCGTAGGCGACGCCGAAGTCGAGCACCGCCTCCTCGTTGCCGTCGCGTAAACGCAGCTCGCGGCGCAGGCCCGCGGGGATCGAGGCACCGCACATCGTGCTCATCCGCTCCACCTGGCCGACGTGGGTGATCGGCAGGATGCCCGGGACGATCGGCACCTCGATGCCGGCGGCGCGCGCGCGGGCGACGAACTCGAAGTAGAGCGCGTTGTCGAAGAACAGCTGCGTGATCAGGAAGTCCACGCCGGCGCCCACCTTCTCGGCGAGGTGGGCGAGATCGGCCTCGGGGCTGGTGGCGTGGATGTGCGTCTCGGGGAAGCACGCCGCCCCAATCGCGAAGGGGTAGCCGGCGCGGATCAGCGCCACCAGCTCGCTGGAGTACTCGAGGCCCCCCTCCGTCTTCGTCCACTCCCCGTGCCCCGCCGGGGGATCGCCGCGCAGCGCGAGCACGTTCTCGATCCCCGCCCCCTGCATCTCGTCGAGCACCGCACGCAACTGCGCCACCGTGGCCCCGACACAGGTGAAGTGCGCCATCGCCTCCAGCCCCTGCTCGCGCTTGATCCGCTTGACGATCTCGATCGTCCGCTCGCGCGTGGAGCCGCCCGCGCCGTAGGTGACCGACACGAACGAGGGCTCGAGCTCGCGCAGCTCCTCGAGCGCCGCATACAGGTTGCGCTCGCCCTGCTCGGTACGGGGAGGGAAGAACTCGAAGGAGAAGACGGGGCCGTCACTCCGCAGCAGCGTGTCGATGCGCATCGCCGCTCAGTTTGCCACCCACTGCTCGGGCTCGCCGGGAATCCGCCGCGCGCGCCCGGTGACCTCGAGGTGGGTGAGAAAGGCGAGCGTCTCGGTGAGCAGCCACGGCGCCGTGTTCGGGGAGAAGGGCACCTCGTAGAGCACCTCCGGCACGACTTCGAAGGCGGTGCGCGGCTGCGCGGAGATCACCTCCAGCACGCGCGCGGTGCGCTCGCGCACCAGCTCGCGGTTGCCTTCGATGTGGGTGAGGACGTCGGCGAACGTGCGCCCGTGCCCCGGCAGGCAGAGGCGCGCGCCGAGCCGCTGCACGACATCGAGCGAACTCACGAATTCGCCCACCGGATCGGGCGAGTAGCCGTAGTCGAAGAACAGCGAGATGCGCCCCAGCAGGTGATCGCCGGAGATCAACAGGCGCCGCTCGGGCTGGAACAGGCAGACGTGCGAGGGGGCGTGGCCGGGCGTCTCGTGCACCGTCCAGGCACCGAGGTCGGTGGCGATTGTGACGCCCGGCAGCAGCGCCCGGTGGGGCTCGATCACCGCGGCGATCCCCGAGTCGTGCTCGCCACGCTCGGCCGCATAGCGGCGCAGCGGCTCCTCGGGCACCCCGCTCTGGCGCGCCACTTCCAGGCGGCGCGCGATCGCCGCGTCGGTGTCACGGGCCCACTGCAGCATGTGCTGGTAGTTGGGGTGCATCCACAGCTCGCAGCCGGTGCGCTCCACGATCGTGGCGGCCTGCCCGTAGTGGTCGGAGTGCGCGTGCGTGCACACCACCAGGCGAATGTCCTCCACGCGCAGCCCGCACATCGCCAATGCCCGTTCGAGGTTGGCGAAGGAGCCCTCCTCGTGCATCCCCGTGTCGAACAGCACCACCCCATCGCCGGCGGCGACCGCCCACGCGTTGCCGTGGGGAACGCCCGGCCACGGCAGCGGCAGGCGCAGGCGGAAGACGCCCGGGAGGATCCGTTCGCCCCGGCCCAGCTCGCGCCGGCTCGCCGCCCTGTGGTCAGTCGGTGTGCGATCGCTCGTCTCAGCCACCCCCACGGAGCCTATTGGGCTCGCCCGCCAATGGCACTCCCGACTGAGTCCCATCGCCATCGCAGCCGACCGAGGCCCCATCGCCCACCGCAGCCGACCGAGGCCCCATCGCCCACCGCAGGCGACCGAGGCCCCCATCGCCATCGCTGCGCAACCCAGCAGCCCAACCCAGCCAGACCGGTAGGCCTCCACGCGATCCCTACACTTGTACCTTCGCCGCAACCACCCAAGGAGCAGAGAGCATGGCCGAGGAGACTGCAGAGCAGGCCGCCGCCGCAGAGCAGGCCGCCACCCGAGTGCACGAGGCCGCCGCCAACATCCACACCTCCGCCACCCCCAGGGAGCGCATCTCGGGGAACCGCAACGGGACCAGCGAAGCGGAGACGGTGGCGCGCCGCTACTTCGAGGCGATCAACGCCCACGACCTCGACGCCGCCGTGGCGATGTGGGCGGTGGGGGGACGCGAGCACGTGCGCGGGCAGATCGACGCCGAGGCGCCCGAGGGAGTGCGCGCGTTCATCGGCGACCTGCTGGGGGCGATGCCCGACCTGCGCTTCGAGCTCGTGGGCACCACCACCGAAGGCGAGCGCTGCGCGGTGCAGTGGCGGCTGACCGGCACGTTCGTCGGCCCGGGCACGTTCAACGGGCTGAAACCGACCGGCCACCCGCTGACGCTCGAAGGCGTCGATCTGCTGACGGTGCGCGAGGGGCTGGTGCAGAGCAACGACGCCTTCCCCGACTCGATGGCGGTGCCGCGCCAGATCGGGATGCTGCCACCGCAGGGCTCAACCGCAGAACAGCGGATGACGGGCGCGTTCAACGTCAAAACCCGCGTGACCGGGCGGATGCTCGCCGAGCCCAAGCTGGTCGCCGAAGGCGTGTGGGTGGTGCAGGGCCAGCCGGGCCGTTGCAACGTGTACCTGATCGAGGACGAGGGCGGGGTCACGCTGTTCGACGCGGGCGCGCACACGATGGTGCGCTCGGTCGCCGCCGCGGGCGCCAAGCTCGGGGGCATCCGCCGCGTGGTGCTCGGCCACGGCCACACCGACCACCGCGGCACCGCGCCCGCGCTGGGGGTGCCCGTGTACTGCCACCCCGACGAGGTACAGGACGCCGAAGGCAGCGGCGGCTTTCGCTACTGGCCGGCGGACCTCGCCGGCCTGCCGACCCCCCAGCGCCAGATCAACCGCGTGCTGCAGCGCTACGCATGGGACGGCGGCCCGGTGAAGATCGCGGGCACCGTGAGCGAGGGCGACGAGGTGGCCGGCTTCCGCGTGATCGACCTCCCCGGCCACGCCCCCGGCCAGATCGCCCTGTGGCGCGAATCTGACCGGTTGGCACTTACGAGCGACACCTTCTATGCGATCGCAGTGGACAGGTGGGGGGTCGACTGCCCGCCCCAGGTGCCGCTGGACATGTTCAACTACGACACCGAGCAGGCCCGCGCCTCGATCCGCAAGCTGGCCGCCCTGGAGCCCGCCGCGGCGTGGTCCGGCCACGGCAAACCGCTCACCGGCGATGTGCGCAGCCAGCTGGAACGGGCCGCCGACACGACCTGACGGCCGAATGACTGCACGATGCTGCGTCCTCGCTTGCTCGTGTGCTGGCCGATCGGCGATCTCGTCGATCGCTGATCGGTACGCCACGCTCGCTGCGTCCTTGCCTCGCTTGCCCTTCAGCCGTCAGGACTTCTTTGGCTAGGCGCAAGCACACCAAGAGGGAGCGACTGAAAGCACCGAACAGCGGGCGCCAGGAGCGGCTGAGGGCGCCCAGCAGCGACTACACCGACGCCGAGGGCAACGTGCTGACGCTGCGCGGCGCGATGACGGCAGCGACGCGGCTGAAGTACGCCGAGACCCTGGCGGGCGAGGGTGCGCGGGCGGCGAGCACGCACGAGGACACCTGGCACCGGGCGGTGGAGCTGCTGTTCGAGCACCTCGCGGTGCGCTGGACGATCGCGGGCGCGCCGATCGAACGCCAGCGCGAGTTGCTGGAACGCTTCCGGGTGGCGAGCCCCGCGGAGCGCGCGTGGGTGCGCGAGGCGCTGCGCGAGCACTGCCAGGAGAACTTTCCCGAGCTGAGGGCGCCTTGAGAGCCGCTCAAAGACCCCGGCACGCCCGGATGCCCTTGCCATCGAAGGTCGGCCAGCGGCGTGGACCGATGGGCTGGGGACGATACAAAAAACCAAAAGGCCGATAGCCATAGCGCACACCTTTTAAAAAGTTAATAACAACACTCGCCCCCCGCGCCCTGACCAGCCCCTTCGCGCCCCGACCAGCCCCCCAAGCCCCGACCAGCCCCCCGCGTACGCGTCAGCCGCGAGCTGACCGATCCCGGCTGGCGCCGGCAACACGCGGGCGACATCAAAAAATGGGCCAGAAATGCCGCTGGATCGGCCCCGGCCGGCCCCGGCCGCTACCGTGCGTGCGGACATGCGCCGCACGAAGATCGTCGCCACGATCGGCCCCGCCTCGCGCGAGCCCGACACCCTGCTCAGGATGGTCAACGCCGGGATGGACGTGGCACGGCTGAACTACTCGCACGGGACGCTCGAGGAGCACGCCGAGACCGTGCGGCGCGTGCGCGACGCCGCCGGCAGGGCGGGGCGGCCGGTGGCGATCCTGCAAGACCTGCCGGGCCCGAAGCTGCGCATCGGCCCGCTCAAGGAGGACGTGGTGGAGCTCAAGCCGGGGGACGTGGTGACCTTCACCTGCGGCGCAGGGCACGGCGAGGGGGATGAGGAGGGAGGGGATGCCGAGCACATGACGATCTCCTGGCCGGGGCTCGCCGAGGCGCTGACGCAGGGAGACGTGATTTACCTGGCGGATGGATCGGTGCGGCTGCGGGTGACGCAGACGCGCGCCGCCCAGCAGGAGGTGGAGGCCGAAGTCCAGGCCGGCGGCGCCGTGGCGTCGCGCCAGGGACTCAACATCCCCGGCCCGGTGGACATGCTGCCGGCGGTGCCCGCCGAGGACCTCGAGCTGCTGCGCCACGGCGAGTCGATCGGGGTGGACATGGTGGCGCTGTCGTTCGTGCGCCGCCCGGAGGACATCGAGCAGGTGCGCGAGCACACGCGGCTGCCGCTGATCGCCAAGATGGAGAAGCCGCAGGCGGTGGAGCGCGCCGAGGAGATCCTCAGGGCGGCCGACTGCGTGATGGTCGCCCGCGGGGACCTCGGCATCGAGCTGCCGATCGAGCGGGTGCCGATCGTGCAGAAGGAACTGCTGCGCCTCGCAGGGTGGCTGGCAAGGCCGTCGATCACCGCCACGCAGATGCTCGACTCGATGGTCACCTCCTCGCGCCCGACGCGGGCGGAGGTCGCCGACGTGGCGAACGCGATCCTCGACGGCACCGACGCGGTGATGCTCTCGCAGGAGACCGCGATCGGCGCGTACCCCGTGGAGGCGATCGCGATGATGGCGTCCGTGGCCGAACAGGCCGAGTCGATCGCGCCCTACGAGGAGTGGAACGCATCGCGCGTACGCCGCACCGAGGCCGACCCCGCGTACACGCTGGCGCACAGCCTGTGCATCGCGGTGCGCGAGCTGAGCCTCGACGCCCTCGTGGTCCCCACGCTCTCCGGGCGCTCCGCCCGCCTGGTCAGCGCGCACCGCCCGACGGTGCCGATCTACGCCCTCTCCCCCGGCCGCGAGACGGTGCGCCGCTGCGGGCTGATGTGGGGCGTGCAGGCCGCCTCGATCCGCCGCCACGAGACGACCGAGGAGCTGATCGCCGAATCGGCCAAGCGCGTCGTGGAGCTCGGCTGGTGCAAGCAGGGCCAGCGCGTGGGCATCACCGCGGGCCTGCCGAGCGGGCGGCCGGGGACCACGAGCCTCGTGCAGATTCAGGTGCTTTAGGGAGATCGTCCGCGCGGGTGAGTGCCACCACTGGGCTGGTGGGCACTGGGCCTCCGTGCCCAGCGTCGGAGCGCACCAACCAACCCCGCCCCTTTCGATCGTCCGCACCGATCCGCGGGCGCGTGGGCAACGGATCAGGCAGGTCGGTGGTGGAGCGGGCGCAGCTCAACCCACTCCTCATAAGCGGCCACCGTGACCTCGAAATGATCGAAGAACCCAGTCAGGCCGAGCAGGCCGAAAGCGGGGTGCCATGGCTCGCAAAACGATACGGGAGCGGCCCAGCGATGACTGGATCCGCCGCTGGCGACCTCGAGCGTGACCTCGGCCGAACGCCCGGTCACAAGCGCCCCTCCGACGGCAACCCGAGTTTCAGGCGCGCCGGCGAGATCCAAGCCGATCAGCTCGGCGACGTACGATCCCATGCGAACGGCCGTCGCACCGCTGTCCAGCAGGCACGCCTGCGGGGCCAGCTCGAGTCCTTCGACCACCACATCGACGATCGGACGCGGGCGCACCCGGCCTCCCGAGGGATCGGGTATGTCCTTGAAGGGGAATCTCACAGCGGTGCGGCGCCGGCGAGAGCAAGCTCGTCCTCGGGCACCCTGAACATGCTGTCGGCGCGGCGGTTGTGGCGCGCCAGCCAGCCGACCACCTCCCGCGGCGTGGAGGCGGCGACCAGCAGTTCGTCGTCCTTGATCGCAACCCACTGGCCTCGCAGGGGACGGAGCGTCTCGGCGAGACCACCCGAGCGACGTGCAAATGAGGCAACCGCCGACGTTCCCTGCTCGATGCCCTCCGGGCCAGCCTCGGGGAGAGCACGACGACCCACGGGGAAGCCAAGCCCCATCAGTATGCGCCTGGCCTGGTGGGATGTGAAATCGGCCCGATCCACACCGGTGACCACCCCGATCACCTGCTTCGGCGGATAGCGCCGAGGGCCGATCACCACATAGTGGCTGGTGATCGGCTCGGGCAGGATCTGGCGCATCATCCGCTCCACGCGCGCGCGGCGCAGCTCGAAGCGCCGTTTGGCGATCGTCACGGTTCGCGGCGAGGTCCCTGGCGTGGTCGTCGATGTCTCTGGCACGGTTTCTCCGATCCGTCTCTGCGGATCATAGCTCGCGCGGCCCAGGAAAATCAAGGCCTCGACTCAGCTCGCCGCGCCGACCCCGCCCCGCGTGTAGAACTCGGCCTCTTCGCGGCCCAGGTCGGTGACGGGCGGATCGCCGTAGATCCACTCGCGCGCGATCCGGTGCCAGTTGGCGCACGCGCGCAGCTGCGAGAGGACGGCGAGCGTGAGCATCTCCATGCGCCGGCCGAAGAGGTGCTCGGGGCGGATGTCCTGGTGGCGCATGTGGCGGAAGTGGCGCGAGCGGGGGTCGGAGCTCTCGATCATCACCTCGGTGGCGATCTCCGGCGTCAGCGCGAACACCTCGTCGGTGGTGTACCAGCCAATCGAGTCCTCGAGGAACGACAGCAGCTCCTCCGGGTCGACCCGCTCGGGGTGCGGCAGGAAGCGGCCCCGCGCCATCAGCTCGTGCAGCGCCAACGCATCATGCTCGACCACCGCGCGCTGCGCCGCCAGCTCCAGCTCCACCGGAGGCGGGTCGAGGCGCTTGAAGAGGCCGAAGTCAAGGAACGCCACGCGCCCGTCGGCCAGCAGCATGAAGTTGCCAGGGTGGGGGTCGCCGGAGAACTGGCGGTGGCGGTAGAGGCAGCCAAGGAAGAAGCGGAACACGATCTCCCCGATGCGGTCGCGCGAGGCCTGCGGGTAGCCCTTGAGCTCCTCGAAGCCCACGCCCTCCACGAGCTCGGTCACCAGCACGCGCTCGCGCGAGAGCTCGGTGACCACGTCGGGGATCGCGATGAAGGGGTGCCCGTGGAAGATGCGCCCCAGCGAGCGCTGGTTGGAGGCCTCGAGCTCATAGTCGAGCTCCTCCCCGATCCGCTCCCTGATCTCCCGCGCCACGGCGCGCACGTCCAGCTGCGGGGTCATCCGCTTGAGCAGGCGCATGATCATGTCCAGGTTCTGCATGTCGGCGCGCACCGCCGCCGCCACCCCGGGGTACTGGACCTTCACGGCGACCTCGCGGCCGCCTGCGCGCAGCCGCGCGCGGTACACCTGCCCGATCGAGGCTGCCGCGATCGGGGCCTCGTCGAAGGACTCGAACACCGCGGGGATCCGCTCTTCGAGGTCGTCCTCGATCACCTTGCGCATCTGCTTGAACGACACCGTGGGCGCCGCGTCGCGCAGCTTCGCCAGCTCGTGCTGGAACTCCTCGCGGTACTCCTCGGGCACGAGGCCGACGTCCAGGAAGGACATCACCTGGCCGAGCTTCATCGCCGCCCCCTTCATCGTGCCGAGCACCGACACGATCTGCTTGGCGGTCTCGACCTGGCGGCGCGCCAGCGCCTGCTGGGAGGCCTGCTCGCCGCGCGTCACGTTGGCCGCGCGCGTGCCGAACTGCTTCACGGTCTCGGTCGCCGCCAGTTTCCCCACCGTCGCCGTGCGGCGCACCCTCGATGTCGGGACGTTCTTCTCGCGGGCCACACGACCATGTTAAGGCCCGCTTGGCGGCGCCCGCCGCAGGGCGTGTACGGGCCATCGATCAGCAGGTGGCAGAAGCCAGCCGTGAAGCTCCCCTAGACCCCGCGAGCGCCTCACTGGGAAAGGCCTCATAGGAGGACTCGTAGCATGATATGTAGTACACTTTTGTCGTGGCGCGCGCTCTGCACGTTCGACTCGACGCCGACTCCGAAGCGGCTCTCGCGGTGCTGCGCGCTGAGGGGATGAACGACTCCCAGGCTGTACGCCGAGCGTTGACGGAAGCCCGCACTCGCCGACGCCGCAGTACCGCACTGCGTGAAGAGGCCCAGCGCCTGGCGGCAGACCCCGCGGATCGCGCGGAGCTCGAGGCGTTGCGGACCGAGCTCGACGAGCTCATGCCCCAGTGGCCCGCTGAGTGATGATACGTGGGGAGATCGTCCAACTTGCCGCCCCGCGGCGGGCACGCGGCCACGAGCAGCGCGGCACAAGACCGGGAGTGGTGGTGCAGGCCGACGAGCTGTTGGAGCTCAGCACCGTCCTCATCGCCCCAACCTCGCACTCCGCGGCTCCGGCAACGTTCCGCCCGCTCATCGAGGTCTCCCAGACCTCGACGCGCGTGCTCACGGATCAGCTGCGCGTGTTCGACTTGCAGTCGGTGACGGGCACCCTCGGTCACCTTACCCGCGCCGAGCTCGAGAGTGTGAACGAAGCGCTAGCGCTGATCCTGGGCCTGCGGCTCTGAGGGCGTTTACCCCAGGCGGTGGACCTGCGAGCCCGGGACAATGTCGTCCGAGCCGTCCTGCCAGCGCACCCACGCCTTGTGGCCGCCGTCGTAGTCGCCGCACAGCAGCACCAGCGTCGCGGGCTCGCCGAGCGCCGTGCAGCGGTCGGAGCCCTCGCCGTCGAGGCCGCGCCACACGCGGATGAACGGGTTGTGCTCCCACTCCTCGGCGACCGAGGTGGGGTCGGCGTGGCCGGGCTGGATGACCGTCTCCGGCGGCAGCTCCATCAGCGTGCCCATGATCGAGTCCTTCAGGTCGGTGTACGTGGTGTGGCCGGGGGCACGCACCCCGCCAACCGAGCCGCGGAAGAGCGTGTCGCCGGTGAATACCGCTCCTTCCCGGCCGGTGAAACCCCCCGGCGCGGTGGTCGAGGAGGGACGCACCTGCCCATCGGGCACGCACACCGCGAACGACAGCATCCCCGCCGTGTGCCCCGGCGTCAGTAGCGGGCGCACCTCGAGCGTCCCGAAGTGCAGCGCCTGCCCCGGCTCCACGGTGCCCGTCGCCACCCCCTCCCCCAACAGCTCCCGTTCGACCGGGTGGATCACGACCTCGAGCTTCGGCCAGCGCTCGCGCAGCCCCCCCACCTCGCAGACGTGGTCGAAGTGGTGGTGGGTGAGCAGCACGTGCGTAGGCGTCACCCCCAGGCGCTCGGCCGCCTCGATCAGCGGCCCCACCGGCCCGCCCGCATCCACGAAGAACGCGGGCCCACCGTGCCCGTCGCACACCAGATAGGTGTTCGAAAGGAATTGGGGGTGCGTCGAGCGTTCGATGATCATTGCGGGCATACTTGCACGAAGGGCCCGTCCGAGATAGGCCCCTGCAGCCGCAAGGCGGCCGCCGGCCCCTCTGAGTCGTTCGTGGTCAGCTCTATACTGATGCTGAAATGGGAGCCGAGGCACCACCCATAGTCGACACAGAGCCAGAGAGCAAGCCAGCGTCGACCGGCAGCACGATCGACGACGTCGACAGCGTCTTGAAGGACACCGTCGGACGGGGCGGCTCCATTGTCACGACCGCAGTGGCCGGTGGTGGCCTGGGACTTGTGATCGGGGATGTCGGCGGCTTCGTCGTGGGCGCCCTGCTCGGTGCACTGGTCGGCGCCGTCGGCCTGCGTGGCCGCAGCAGTTGAGCAGCAGCACTCCGAGCGCAGTGGCGGGACACCCCCACTCAAAGCCAGGGCCGTTCGCGCGCATCACCCCGTTCCTGCGCCCCTTGATCATCTGGGCACTCCCGTGGGGGGCCCTCGCATACGTCGCCGCCGAAGGCTCCCCTCACCTCACCCGCGACCTCGTCGGTGTCGCGCTGATGGTGTCAATCAACCTCTACTACCTCTTCGAGGTGCTGCTCACCAAGAAGAGCGCGAAAATACCTCGGTCACTCATCTTCCTCGGCTTCGCGCTCACGTTCGCCGCGCTCGTGGGCGCCTACGCGTGTGCCGACCTCGTCGCCGCCCACCGCTACGCAGGTTGCTACATCGAAACAGTACAGCCACACCCACACTGGTCACCCGGGAGCCTAGACGCCGTCTACTACGCGCTCAGCACTCTGACGACCGCCGGATTTGGCGATATCACCGCTCATACCCGGGCGTGTCGGGCGTTGACTGTCGCCGAGCTGGGAGTCGGCTTTCCGGCGCTTGGCCTCTCGATCGCCGGAGTGGCGGCGCGGGTATTCAGCGATCTGCAGGGAGACAAAACGCCTGTGATCCCCGCCGCACCCGCTGCAACCAACGCCCCAGCCCCTGCGACCAAGACCACAGCCCCTGCGACCAATGCCGCACCCCCACCGGCGGGCACTTCACCCACCTCGACCACTGCCCAACCCTCCGCGACCAACGCCGCACCCCTGCCACCGACGTTGCACGCACCTCCACCATTGCCTCAGCCTCCGCAGCCAACGCCACACCAACACGGCGCGGCTCGCGACGAGCAGGGACCCGCGACGTCGTGACATGTCGTTCGACCGCCGCCAGGCAGGCCGCACCGTAGACTGCTGCCATGCCCCTCATCCACACCTGCTACCGCATCACCGACATCGACCGCTCGATCGCCTTCTACAACGCGCTCGGCTTCGAGGAGGTCGGGCGCATCCCGATCAAAGACGAGGCGATCAATGTCTTCATGAACCAGCCCGGCGACGGCGACATGCCGCGACTGGAGCTGACCTACAACTTCGGCGTCGAATCCTACGAGATCGGCACCGGCTACGGCCACATCGCGATCACCGCCAGTGACCTCGATGCGACGCTCGCGCGGCTGGCCGAGCAGGGCATCGAGCCCGAGAAGCCGCCGTACAGCGTCCGCGAGGGGGGCTCACGACTGTGCTTCGTGCGCGACCCCGACGGGTACAGAGTCGAGTTGATAGAGCACGGTTGATTCCGCACTGAAAACCCAAATCTTTTGCGCTTCTTGCCAGAATCGCAGTCCGGCGCCGGCGGCATGTAGGGTCCAGTGCATCGAATAAGCAGGGCCTTTCGCAGAACCGTCAATCTCGCACCTAACGGATCAATGCGCTGTGACCAACCCCACGTCAGCTCAGCTCGTCCAGCTTGCCTGGGATGTTCTGCCGGCAGGCGATCGACGCCTCTTGGAGCAGATGGGCGCGAGCCGGTGGGAGATCGTTGCGGAACCGCTAGGAGTGGCCGTCGACGCGCGCCTTCGCTCGGCCGGGCACGACGGGCACACCCCTGCCCGCATCCAGGCGGACAACGCCGCCCTTGGGATGTGGATCCGCGAGCTGCGCTTGGTGTTGATCAATGAGAAGCACGAGGCACTGATCGACACGGACCAGGCCACACGGGAAGCGCTCTTGACGTGGGTGGCCTGGCACGAGTGGGGCCACGCGCTCAGCATCGAAGGTCCGTCGGCGCATGATCCGGCAGAGGGCGACAGGCTCTTGGCACTCGCGCCGGACGGAATACGGGAGCGCGTCCGACGGGCCCACTACCCTCGCCGTGAGTACATTCATGAGCTGATCGCCGAAACCTATGCTCTCCTCATGCGGGAAAAGGTAGAAGGGCGATCAGGACAACCATCATGGCTACCAAACGAGATATACAACTTGATGGCTCGTGTGGCGAGTTCGTCGCACAACGAGGGTTCACGCTAGCGCCAGGCGAAACTGCCAAGCAGTTCTTGGCTGAGCGAGACCAACTCCTCAAGAGCGTGGGCATCGAGCCGCAATGGCCTGGCGCGAAGGAGATCAGGCGTAAGCTTGAAGCTGGCGAGCTTGGCGGCTAGGGCATCGTCCAGCCAACCCTCAGTAGCGCAGCCGCAGCATCCGTGGACCGACTCGCTCAAATCGGTCGGAGATTGACGATCTGTGGGATATCGGGATGCGCGAAGACACGATGGCTCCGCTGACACGGCGCAACTCAAAGCCGAGTCTCTCAGCGAGGTTGCACAGGCCGGCAAAGGCCACGTTGGTAGCTGCCCCGTGCGCGAGCCGCATGAGGAGCTTTCGCGCATCCACGAGAGCACTGTAACCCCAGCTTGGGACGAGATTCTCGATCCTGGCAGCTGACCCCGCCTGCCACGTGAATTGCAAACCGTCAACCAACTCGACGGGTACCGCGTCGAGATACTTGAGATGGGCTGAATGCCCAGCAATACAGCCTGATTCTCATGTTTCGCGCAACAGCCGCCTCGCTGGCGCTAGCGCATGCCCCCGACGCTGGGCGGCAGCTAAGGCGCGTAGATCGCGGGGCGGTAGCGCGGCTCCGGGATCGGCCTGCCCGCGGACGGACTGCAGATTGAGGAGCTCCAGAATGTCGGGATGGTGAAGACGTGGTGGCACAGGGTTGGACGCCGTGATGACCTACGACCAACGCCTCGCCGACGGCGCACGACACCACGGTATTACTGTGTTGTCCCCGAGCTGACAGCCCGGTGGCGATAGCCTCGCGTCAGTGGAACTGGGTCTCGCCACCTTCGCCGACCTGCCGCTCGGGGCAGACGCGCCCCATGCGGCGCGGCGGCTGCGGGAGCTGCTGGAGGAGATCGAGCTGGCCGACCAGCTTGGACTCGAAGTGTTCGGGGTCGGCGAGCACCATCGGCCCGACTACGCCGTGTCCGCGCCGCCGATCGCGTTGGCCGCCGCGGCGGCGCGCACGCAGAGCATCCGCCTGAGCAGCGCCGTCACGGTGCTCAGCTCAGCCGATCCGGTGAGGGTTTTCCAGGACTTCGCCACGCTCGATCTGCTCTCGGGCGGGCGCGCGGAGATCATGGCTGGCAGGGGGTCCTTCACGGAGTCGTTTCCGCTGTACGGCTTCGACCTCGACGACTACGACGAGCTGTTTGCGGAGAAGCTCGAGCTGCTGCTGGCGCTGCGGGCTTCCGAGCGCGTCACCTGGTCGGGACGGCATCGGCCGGCGCTGCACGACGTGGGCGTGTATCCACGCCCGCTGCAGAGCCCGCTGCCGGTGTGGATCGCGGTCGGTGGGACGCCCGCCTCGGTGGCGCGCGCGGGGATGTACGGGCTGCCGTTGATGATCGCGATCATCGGCGGGCCGCCCGCGCGGTTTGCGCCGCTGGTCGATCTCTACCGCCGGGCCGTCGCGCAGGGTCGCGCGCCGGCGGAGGGGGATGGTGGCAGGGAGGCAGGGTTCGAGAGCATGGAGCATGCGAAGGGAGAGGCGGTTGCGCGGGGGGCAGCGTCAAGCCCCGCTGGCCCCGCCGTGGGGATCAACTCGCATACCTACCTTGCTCCCACCTCCCAGCGGGCGGCGGACGAGTACTTCCCCGCCTATTCCCAGGTGATGAACCGCATCGGACGCGAGCGCGGGTGGCCGCCGATGGCGCGCGCGCAGTTCGACGCAGCTTGCGGGCCGGACGGGCACTTGCTCGTGGGAAGTCCCCAGCAGGTGGTGGAGAAGATCCTTGCCGAGCACGAGCTGTTCGGGCACGACCGCTTCCTCGCGCAGGTCAGCATCGGCGCGCTGCCGCACGCGCGTGCGATGCGCGCGATCGAGCTGTTCGGGAGCGAGGTCGCGCCGGTCGTGCGTCGCGTCCTTGCCGGCGGTGACGGCGGTGACGGCCGTTCCGCCGGCGAGCGCCCCGACGGCGCATCTACGAGTGGCAAGAGTGGCACATCAATGGGCACGGACACTGACTGACCGGCGGTGGTCAGTTTGAGTGCGTGCTGCCCTGCTCCTCTGGAGACTTGGATTTGAGTATAGCGATAGTATGTACAGGAAGGGGGTTGGGGTTGTTATAAAAAATCAGAACCCGATAGCAATTGCACACGGCTTTTAATTTTTTTGTTCAACACCCGCCCTATTGCAATGGCTATACGGCCCCTGTCGCTACTCCGAAACCGACCCACCACCGGCCGACCGCCAGCCCTACGCGGTGACCGGGCGCTGCGACTCGACCCCGTCGAGCAGCTGCCAGTTGCCATCCAGCGCCGCTTGGGCGCGCGCGAGCATGCGCTCACCGACCGCGGCTCGCTCCTCGGCGTCCTCGGGCAACAGCTGCTCGATCAGCTCGCGCGCCTGGCGGGCGTGCTCCACGTCGAGCTCGGCGTGCAGCGTGAAGTAGGCGGCTCCCGGGGAGTCCGCGGGCACGCCGTAGTGGGTGGCGAGGCCCTCCAGCTTCGTGGTGGAGATCGCCGGCTGGCTGGCCTCCACGGTGTACAGCACCGCCAGGCGCTCCAGCAGATCCTCGCCCGCGGTCCACGCCTGCGCGCACGCGCGCGTCTGCGCCAGCGGCACGCCGCTGCAACCCAGCGATTCGGTTACCAGCGTCACACAACCGAGCGGTTCAGTGGGGACGTCCGGCGAATCCGAACCGGCGCCCGGGCGCCGCGGGCGGCGGTCGCTCAACCGCGGCTGCGCGTCCTCGGGGCCCACCGCGCGCGCGAACTGCTCCCACAGCTCCACGTGGGACTCCTCCTCGGCGGCGTGGCGCGCGAGGCCGGTGGCGTGGATGGAAGCCCACCCACCAGCGGCCTGCTCGGCGGCCAGCCGCGAGGCCTGCGCGAGCGCACGCACCGCGTGGCCGTACTCGCCGGCGTACAGCGCCAGCTCGCCGTCGCGAAGCTCGCCCGCGCTCCAGCGCTGGTAGAAGTGGTGTTCGAGTACGTTGGTGCGCCTGCGCGCCTCGTCGAGCTGGGCGAAGATGTCCATCGCGTCAATCCCTTCCGTCGGCTTGTGGGTGGTGGTCATCGCGGGCTGTCGTTTGGCAGCGCGGCGTTGCAGCGCGGTGCGTCTGGCCGCTGCATCGTACGCCCGCGGGCGGTCGCCCGCGGTACGCTTCGGCGAGCGATGGCGGACACCGGCAAGATCGCCAAGAACCTCGAGCGCTTCGCCCAGGCGGTGGCGGCGCACGACCGCGAGAACCCGACGCACACCGCGCACGGCATCGGCCTGGCCCACTTCGACATGGAGCGGCTGGGCCTCGAGGAGGGCGAGGAGATCCTGCCCGGCATCACGATCCACGCCGACAACGGCGTAACCGGCAACTTCCGCGTGCTGTGCGACGGGCAGCACGACGAGCAGCGCGAGGAGTCCGAGGCGGAGGTGGTCGAGGCCATCGCCACACAGGCCGTCCCGGCCGCGCCAGGAGCCCCCCGGTTCCGGCCGTTCGGGGAGTAGCTCGCGCTCGCCGCGGGTGTCCTACGGCGCAAAAAGCCATTTGGATGAGGACCCCGCCCGCCGAGCGGGCGGGTCCGGGATGGGTCGCGCTGCGCGGAGTCCGGCGTTCGGGGAATCGCTCGGCTGGCCGCGGAAGAGCCGCGAAAAGCGGCTTCATTCACGCTGGAAGGCCTGCGAAAAGAGCTACCGCACGGGGATCGGCGCGGGGATGCCCACGCGCGTGGCGATCGCCGCCACCAGCCGCTCGATCGTCGGGCACTCCACGCCGTGGCGGGCGGCCGCGCGCAGCACCGCTCCGGGGATCGCGTCCAGCTCGGGCGGGCGGCCGGCGGCGATGTCGCGCTGCATCGAGCTGCCCAGCGTGGGGTGCGCGGCGCTCAGTTCGCCCAGCGGGTCGGCCGCGTCGATGCTCGCCCCCTCGGCCGCCGCCACCGCGCAGCCCTCCTCGATCGCGCCGAGCAGCTCGGCGCGCAGCTCGGGCGTGGCGAGGATTTCGCCGAGCAGCCGGTCGAACGCGCTGGTGGTGCACGCCAGCGCGTTGAGGCGCACCAGCTTGCCCCACATCACCTGCGCCTCGGACTCCCCCACGCGCGCGGGGATCCCCGCTGCGTTCAGCGTCGCCGCAAGCGCCTGCATTCCCGCGCGCGCCGCCGCGTGGGCGGAGGCCATGTCGATCCGCAGAAAGGGGCTCGTGTGCACGACGACGCCCGGCTCGGGACGGTCGGCCTCGACGCGGATCGTGCCCGCCACCACCGCCTGCTCGCCGAAGCGCTCGCGCAGCACCGCCAGATGGTCGAGGCCGTTGAGCAGTGGCAGCACCAGCGCAGGCGGGGCGATCGAGGGTAGGTCGGCGATGCGCTCCAGCGCCTCATGTAGCCCCGTCGCCTTGGTCGCCACCACCAGCGCACCAACCGGCTCCCGCAGGCACCCCACCGCGCGGGGGTGAGCGACGAAGTCGCCCAGTCGCACCGAGCTAACCCGCAGGCCCCGCTCGGCGATCAGGTGCGCGGTGGACTCGCGGGCGACGACCGCCGTCGGCGTGCCTGCGCGGTCGAGCGCGCCCGCGACAAGGCCGCCCACGCCACCGGGGCCGAGCACCGCGATCGTCATGGCGCGCCGCCCCAGCCCCGCGAGATCGGCGGCGGGGCGAGCCCCGCGGA
The DNA here is from genome assembly GCA_035948945.1 of Solirubrobacteraceae bacterium. Taxonomy (GTDB): domain Bacteria; phylum Actinomycetota; class Thermoleophilia; order Solirubrobacterales; family Solirubrobacteraceae; genus Palsa-744. The sequence goes on along the minus strand of DASZIQ010000035.1, from coordinate 53,984 downwards.
GGAAACGCTCCCAGCCACGGCGTCCACCGTCGCGGCAGACCCCGTGGAGATCGAGGTGGCCGTCGCTCTCATGGCCGCGGGTCCACCAGCACGCCGGGGTTCATGATCCCGCGCGGATCGACCGCCGCCTTCGCGCCGCGCAGTGCCGCCGCGAACGGCTCCGGGCGTTGGCGGTCATACCAGGGGCGGTGGTCGCGGCCCACCGCGTGGTGGTGGGTGATCGTGCCTCCCGCGCCGACGATCGCGTCCGACACCGCGCGCTTGATCGCCGCCCACTGCTCCAGCTCCTCCCCGCGGCGCCCCCTCGCGAGCACTGTGAAGTAGGGGGCCGGGCCGTCGGGGTAGACGTGCGTGAAGCGGCACGACACCCCGCCCGGCTGGGCGCCCACCTCGCGCAGCGCCTGCTCGGCCGCGGCCGTCACCCGCTCGTGGAAGGCGGGGAAGCGCTCCCACGTGATCGCCGTCTCGAACGTCTCGCTGATCGCGCCCATCGCCACGAACACGTCACGCAGGTAGGGGGCCGCGAGGAACGTCTGCCGCCAGGTGCCCACGGGGTCGGGCTCGTCGCCGCCGGTGCCCGCATCGCCCCCCGAGCCCGCACCGGCTCCACCGCTGCGTCCGGCCGCGCTGCCCTCGCCGCTCCCGCGTCCGGCCGCGCTGCCCGCGCCACCGCCGCGCTCGCCGCCACCGCCGCGTCCGGCCTCGCTGACCCCGCCGCCGCTGCCCGCGCCACCCCCATGTCCGGCCGCGCCGCCCCCGCCGCGCTCGCTGGCCTCGCCCCCGTGCTCGCGGCAGATCTCCAGGGCCCGCGCCATCGGCGCGTCCACGGGGTGGTCCGTGGACTCGAAGCCGATCACCAGCAGCGCGCGCGTGCCGTCGCCCACCATCGTTATCTTCGCCTCGCGCTGGTCGATCAGGCGGCAGTTGGCCGGGTTCAGCCCCGACTGGCTGAGCTCCCGCACGCACTCCGCGCCGGTGGCGAAGTCCGCGAAGCTCACGCCCGCCGAGCGGCGGTGGGTGGGGCGCGGCTGCACGCGCACCCACGCCTCGGTGATGACCCCGAGGATGCCCTCCGAGCCCGCCAGCATCCGGTCGGGGCTCACGCCCGCGCCCGAGCCCGGCAGCCGGCGCGACTCCCACTCTCCCGTGGGCGTGAGCGCGCGGGCCGACTCCACGAAGTCCTCGATGTGCGTCCACACGGTCGCGAAGTGTCCCGCCGCGCGGGTGGCGATCCAGCCGCCTAGCGTCGAGAGCTCGAAGGACTGCGGGAAGTGGCGCAACGTCAGGCCGTGCTTGGCGAGCTGGCGCTCCAGTTCGGGGCCGCGCGCGCCGGCCTGGATGCGCGCCGCGCGGGAGATCGGATCCACCTCCAGCACGCGGTCCAGCGCGCCGAGGTCGATGCTCACCGCCCCGTTGTAGGAGGGGGCAACCTCGGGCCGGATGCCGCCCACCACGCTCGTCCCGCCGCCGTAGGGGATCGCCGCCACGCGCGCCGCCGCGCACCACTCCAGCAGCTGCTCGATCTCGTGCTCCTCGCGCGGGTACGCGACGAAGTCCGGTGGGTGCTCGAAGCTGCCGCGAAAGCCCCTCACCACGTCGGCGTACGAGCAGCCCCAGGCGTGCGATGCGCGCGCGTGGGCATCGTCCGCGCAGAGCTCCTCCAGGGCGGCCGGCGGCACGATCCGCGGGGGCGGCAACCTCACCGCCTCGAGCGCCACCGGGTCCTCCACCTCCACCTGCTCTCCCAGCCCCAGATGCTCCGCCAGCCCGCTCGCCGCCGCGCGCACTTGCTCGGGGGAGAGGCGCTGGTCCTCATACCCCCAGCCCCAGTGGCTACGTCGGCGCTCCCGCATGGTGGCGAGTCTATGCGTGTTCGCTGGGCAGGGAGGCCCAGCGCCCGTGCGCTTGGGGGCAAGCTCACCCGCGTGGACGATCTCTAAAAATGCCCCCACGCAGCCCGAGCGTGCGACCATGCGCTCCAACGTCTGTCTCACCATTGTGTGGGGCTCAATTATCGGGGTCCGTATGTTTGTATTTGTTGTCGTGTGCTTATCGTCGGACCTCCCCGTCGGAGGGCGGCTGCGGGCGGTATGAACCGCGTATGAGTCCCATCCACGTCGGCCTCAACCTCATCTACCTCGTGCCCGGCGAGACCGGGGGGATGGAGGTCGTCGCGCGCGAGCTGATCCCCGAGCTGCTCGCCGCCGCCGGCCGATTCGGGGATGGGAGCGAAGCGAGTGTCTCCCGAGTCGGCGGGCCGGGCCGCGAGTTCCGTTTCACGGCCTTCGTCAACCGCGAGGCGGCCGCCGCCGGCGACGGTCCCTGGGGGGAGCTGCTGCCGGCGGTGACGGTGCCGGTTCGCGCCCGCCGGCGCGAGCAGTGGGTGCTCGGCGAGCAGGCCCTGTTGCCGGTGCTCGCGGCGCGCGCGCGCGTTGACCTCGTGCACTCGCTGGCCTCGACCGCGCCCGCCTGGGGGCCCTTCCGGCGGGTCGTCACGGTCCACGACCTGATCTACGCGCGCTTTCCCGAGGCCCACTCCGGCCTGCGCGACCGCGGGATGCGGGTGCTGGTGCCGCTCGGGGTGCGCCGCTCCGCGCGCGTGATCGCCGACTCTCTCTCCACGCGCGCCGATCTGATCGAGCTGCTCGGCACCCCGCCGGAGCGGATCGACGTCGCGCCGCTGGGCTTCGGCGTCCCCCCCCGCGCGCGGGCGCTCGGGGAGGTCGCGACGCGCGCGCGCTTTCGCCTGGGTGCCCGGCGTGTGCTGCTCACCCTCTCCGCCAAGCGCCCCCACAAGAACCTGCTCGCGCTGATCGACGCGCTGGCGCGCATCCCCGCGGAGCGCCGGCCGCTGCTGGTGCTGCCCGGCTACCCCACCTGGCACGAGGCCGAGCTGCGCGCACGCGCCGCCGCGCTTGGGGTGCTGGACGACATCCGCTTCGAGGCGTGGGTCACGGGCGAGGAGCTCGAGGGCCTGTGGGCGCTCGCCGCCGCGTTCGTGTTCCCCTCGCTCTACGAGGGGTTCGGGCTGCCGGTGCTGGAGGCCATGGTGCGCGGCGTCCCGGTCGCCTGCGCCGACGCCTCCTCGCTGCCCGAGGTCGCGGGCGACGCGGCGCTGCTGTTCGATCCCCGCGACGTGGCCGCCATCGCCGCCTCGATCGAGCGCCTGCTCGGGGACCCCGCGCTCGCGCGCTCGCTGCGTGCGCGGGGCCTCGCCCGCGCGCGCGAGTTCACCTGGGCGCGCACCGCCCGCCTCACGCTCGACTCCTACGCGCGGGCGCTGGGCCGCGCGTAGCTCGCCAGCACCGCGCGCAGCGATGACTCCAGCGAGATGCGCTGCGCGTTGCGCTCGAACCACTCGGCGGTGCTCTCGCGCATCGCCATGCCCACCTCGTGCACCCTCACGATCGCCGCTGCGATCGCCTCGGGGTCGGCGGTGGGGGCGACCACGCCATTGACTCCCTCCTCCACCAGCTCCACCGCGGCGTTGTCCTCGTCGGCAACCACGACGCTGGGGGTGGCGTGGGCGGAGGCCTCGATCACGACCATGCCGTACCCCTCTCGGCGCGAGGTCGAGAGCATGCACATCGCGCGCGTCAACGCCGCATCGATCCGCGCCGCCTCGACGAAGCCCGGAACGCTCGCGATCTCCCCCACGCCGTGCTCTTCGATCGCGCGCTCCAGCGCCGCGCGCTCGGGGCCGTCGCCGTAAAACTCACCTCGCAACCCTGCGATGTGGCGCGCCGCGAGCGCGAACGCCGCCACCGCCAGCGGCGCCCGCTTCTCGGGGATCAACCTGCCCGCGAACACGACCGTCGGCTCGGCGGGGCGCGCGACGGGGGTGTCGAGCGTGCCCGCGTACTCGCCCTCCAGCACGGTCGGCTCGCCGCGCAGCCCCTCCGCGCGCAGGCGCCGCGCGTGCAGTCGCGAGAAGCAGAACGCCCGCTGGGGTATGCGCGCGCACAGCAGCTGCACTGCGTACCCCACGGCCCCGCCGCCGCGGCCTAGGTATTCGCGCCAGTACGCGCGGCTCCACACCTCGTGCCAGTCGACCACGAGCCCATAGCGACCCCTCGGCCGCGCCGCGGCTGCGGCCAGCAGCGAGAAGTAGGGAAACGAGCAGGTGTGCACCACCTCGTAGCGGCGGCCCTTTCGCAGCAAATGCCACCCCACCCCCAGCCCGAACACCAGCGGTGGCGCGATCCGGCGCCGGCCGTCGGCGGTGTACAGCGCCATCCTCGGCCCCACCGCCACAACCCGCACCCCGTCGATCCGCGGCTCCTCGCCGCGCTCCCACTGGCGCAGCGTCAGGTACGTGACCTCGTGGCCCTCCTGCGCGAGGCGCTCGGCGAGGTTCCGGTACCAGCGCTCGGCGCCCCCCACTGTGCAGGGGAAGAGGCAGTCGTATACGAGGCATATGCGCATCGCGTCAGGAGAGTGCCACAGGCAGGGCGAGCCCGCCGTTGCGGAGCTGGGCAAGTGGGCCACGGTCCGCGTACATAAGATCTTATTGTAAAAAAAGATACTCTGTAATAAGATAAAAGGAAAAAAGATAGTATGTGATAAGATCAGATGATGAGGTTCTACGACCGCGTGGACGAGCTGGCCGCGCTGGAGGACAACTGGAGCGCCGTCGACGCCCGCTTCTACGTGCTATGGGGGCGGCGCCGGGTCGGCAAGACCGAACTGCTCACCCGCTTCGTCGAAGGTCGGCGCGCCCTCTACTTCGAGGCCACCGACGCCGCGCGGGGCGACCAGTTGCGCGACATCTCGCGCGAGCTCGCGCGCGTATCGGGCAGCGAGCTGCTCGCCCGCCAGCCACTCGACAGCTGGGAGGCAGCACTGGCCGCGATCGCGCAGTACGCCGCGTCGGAGCGCACGATCGTTGTGCTCGACGAGTTCCAATACCTCGCGATGCAGGATCGCGAGCTCGGCACGCTGCTCAACCGCTGGTGGCGCACCGTGGGGCGCACCCTCCCGCTCGTGCTCGTGGTCGCCGGCAGCGAGGTGTCCTTCTTCGAGCGCCACGTGCTCGCCGGCCAGATGTACGGCCGTCGCACCGGCCAGTGGCAGCTGACCCCGTTCGACTTCCGCTCGGCGGCTCTATTCACCCCCCGCTACTCGCCCGAGGACAGGATCCGCACCTACGCGGTGTGCGGGGGGATGCCCTACTACCTGACGCGCTTCGACGACGGCGTCCCCCTGGCCGAGAACATCCTGCATCACATCCTCTACCGCGACGGCTTTCTGCACGAGGAGGCAGAGCTGCTGCTGCGCCAGGAGCTGAACGACCCGCACAACTACTTCTCGACGCTGCGCGCGATCGCCGCCGGGCGCACGCGCAACAGCGAGATCATGGGCTGGACCAAGCTCGACTCCACCCAGGTCAGCCAGATCACGAGCGTGCTGGAGCGGCTGAAGCTCGTCGAGCAGCGCCGGCCCGTCACCGCCGGGGCACGCTCCAAGAAGACGACCTACGCGATCGTCGATGGCTTCCTGGGCTTCTATTTCCGCTTCGTCGACCCCTACCGTTCGCTGCTGCGCACTCGCGCCGGCGCCGAGCAGCACCTACGCGAAACAGTGCTCCCCCAACTCGACCACTTCGTCTCCAAGCCCGCATTCGAGGACATCTGTCGCACGCACATGGGGACAGCCGAGCGGGCCCGCGCAGTCGGAGCCTGGTGGGGGCCAGTGCCCACCGGCGAGGGTCGGCGCACCGAGCAGCGCGAGCTCGACGCCGTAGCGATCGACCACAGCACCACGGTTCTCGCCGTCGGCAGCTGCAAGTGGACGAGCACCCCGGTCGGACTCGAGCAGGAGTCGCTGCTCGTGCGCCTGTCGGCCCACGTCCCGGGTGCCGACTCCGTTCGCCGCCACTACTTCTACTCCCGCGCGGGCTTCACCGAGACGCTGCGGCGCCTCGGTGGCGCCGACCCGGAGCGCTACCGGCTGGTGGGGCCCGGGGATCTGTATGGGTGAGGAGCTCGCGTATGGTGAGGAGCTCGCGGCAACTTGACTTGCGGGGTGGCGCCATCACCTGCGGTAGCATCCCCTCTCGGTGGCCCGCGCCTTTCCGCCCCCGCGCGCGTTATAACCGCATGACCCTGCTCCCGCCGCCACACGGCCGGCGTGGCATAGGACGGGTTCCCCAGCTATGAGCACAGTCGAGCAGACAAGGCCCATCCTCCCCGCAGACGTGGAAGGCCGGGGATCGGCGCCCACCGACTCCGGGCCCGACGCGACGCTGGTGTCGGTCGTGATCCCCTGCCTCAACGAGGCCGCCAACATCGAGCCCTGCGTGCGCGCCGCGCTGGAGGCGCTGGAGCGCAACGCGCTCGACGGCGAGGTGCTGGTCGTCGACAACGCCTCCGAAGACGACTCCGCCGCGCTCGCCGCCGCCGCCGGCGCGCGCGTCGTGCACGAGCCCCGCCGCGGCTACGGCTCCGCCTACCTCGCCGGCTTCGCCGCCGCGCGCGGGCGCTACATCGTGATGGCCGACGCCGACCTGACGTACGACTTCAACGAGATCCCGCGCTTCGTCGCGGAGCTCGAGCAGGGCGCGGAGCTGGTGATGGGCGACCGCATGGACAACATCCAGCCGGGCGCGATGCCGTGGCTGCACCGCTACGTCGGCAACCCCGTCCTCACCGGCCTGCTCAACGCCTTCTTCGACACCGGCGTCAAGGACGCCCACTGCGGGATGCGCGCGCTGCGCCGCGACGTGCTGCCCCGCCTGGACCTGCGCACCACCGGGATGGAGTTCGCCTCGGAGATGGTGATTCGCGCCGCCAAGGCCGACCTGCGGATCGCGGAGTTCCCGATCGAATACCACCCCCGCGGCGGCGAGTCGAAGCTCTCGAGCTTCCGCGACGGCTGGCGCCACCTGCGCTTCCTGCTCGTGCACTCCCCCACCCACCTGTTCATCCTGCCCGGCGCGCTGCTCGCCGGCCTCGGCACGCTGATCGTCGCGCTCGTCGGCGGCGGCCTCGACCTCTTCGGGCGCTCGTGGGGCATCCACGCGCTGATCGCCGGCTCGCTGCTGATGGTCGTCGGCACCCAGGTGCTGGCGCTCGGACTCTGCGCCCACGCCTACGGCACCTACTTCATGGGCGAGCGCGACCCCTGGTTCGACCGCATGCGCGCCCGTTTCCGCCTCGAGCACGGCCTGCTGCTGGGCGGCTTCTTCGTGCTGGTCGGCTTCGCGCTCGGCGCGGTGATCGTCGCCACCTGGATCTCGCACGGCTTCGGGTCGCTCGCGGACGAACACATGGCGGTCGTCGCCGCGACGCTCCTGATCGTCGGCGTGCAAATCTTCTTCTCGTCGTTTCTGCTGAGCATCCTGGGCCTGCGCCGCCGGTGAGCGCCCGCCCTCCAGAGGTGGCCCCCACGCCGACCGCGGGGGTTGACTCCGCGGAGGGCCCCACCGACGAGCGCAGACCCGCAGCGCCGGGATCCGCGCGACTCGGCGGCGCGCGCGCGGTGTGGTGGCCCGCGGCGATCGTCGGCGCCGTCATGGCCGGGCTGATCCTGTGGCAGCTCGCGATCCCCCGCGACTTCTACACCGGCACCGACTCCGTCGGTGTGCGCAGCGTCGTGGCCAACCTCGAAGTCGGCCAAACCCTGTGCGTGCCGGGCCTGCAGCTGCCCGCCGACACCGGCCGCGTGCAGCTCGCGGTGTTCGCCCACCGCCCCCGCTTCACCGCCGAGCTGCGGGTGATCGCGGCGGGCCGCACCGTCTCCTCGACGATGAGGGGCATCCCCGGCCCCACCTCGCTCGTGTACGCCGCCGCGGCGATCCCCGTGCGACCCGCCTCCCCGGTCGCGGTGCCGGCAACGGTGTGCATCGCCCCGCGCGACGGGCCGATCGCGCTCGGAGGGATGATCGGCCTGCAGGCCAACCAGCTGCCCGCCACGCTCGACGGCTCGCCGGTTGGCAATCGCGTCGGGGTGTGGTTCATGCCGCCGGCCGGCGTCCAGCGCTCGCTGCTCGAATCGGCGGGCGCGATCTTCTCGCGCGCGGCGCTGTTCCGCCCGGGGATCGTCGGCGCGTGGACATACCCCTTCCTGCTGTTTGCGGTGCTGCCGCTCTGCTGGGCGCTGTCGCTGCTGGCGCTCGCGCGCGCGGCCGTGGGCCGTCCGCTGCGCCTGCGCGGGCGCACGCTGCGCCCGGCCGTCGCGCTCGCGCTGATCGCGTTCGCCAACGCCGCCTCGTGGGCGTTGATCACGCCGGCGTTCAACGCCCCCGATGAGCCCGACCACTTCGCCTACGCCCAGTACTTCGCCGAAACCGGCCGCGCGCCGGCGCGCGTACCCGACGCGCGCCCGCCGTACTCCACCGACCAAACGATGGCGCTCAACGCCGTGAACGTCTTCTCGCAGGTCGGGCTCCCCGACGGGCGCCCGCCGTGGCTAGCCGTCGATCTGAGCGCCTGGGAACGCGAAGTCGCCAGGATCCCGCACCCGGCGGACAACGGCGGCGGCTTGACCGTGGCGGCCTCGCCCCACCAGCCCGCCTACTACGCGCTGCTCGCGCCCGCCTACCTCGCCGTGCGCTCGCAGTCGATCTTCTCGCAGCTGACCGCGATGCGGCTCGTCTCGGCGCTGCTGGGGACACTGGTCGCCCTGTGCGCGTTCGGGGTCATCCGCGAGGTGCTGCCCCGCCAGCCCGCCGCCGCGCTGGCCGCCGGCCTGCTCGTCGCCTTCCAGCCGATGTTCGGCTTCATCGCGGGCGCCGTCAACAACGACAACGGCATCAACGCCGCCGCCGCGCTGGCGCTCTACCTGACGATCCGCGGGCTCCGGCGCGGCCTCACCTGGCGGATCGCGCTGTCGCTGGGGGCGACGCTCGCGTTCGCGCCCCTGCTGAAGGAGACGGGCTATGAGATCTACCCGGCGGTCGCGGTCGGGCTGGTGGGGATGGTGTGGCGCCGCCACCGCCTGGGCGACACGCGCGCGTGGGCCGCGCTTGCGGGGGCGTTCCTCGCCGTGCGCGCCGGGTGGGCGCTGCTGCAGCCGGTCTTCTACCCGCCCGTCGCAGGCCACGCCGAGGGCGGCGGGATCGCGGCCGCGGGCGCGCTCACCACCGCCGAGCACATGCCGGGCCGCTTCCTGGTCTACCTGTGGGAGCTGTTTCTGCCGCGGCTGGGGTTCATGGGCGACCTGTTCCCGCCCGGCTGGCCGTTCAGGGCGATCTACGTCGAACGCGGCTGGGGGGCTTTCGGCTGGTACACGTGGGTCTTCCCAGGCTGGGTGTACAGCGCGATCATCCTGGCGATGGGCCTCGTCGCGCTGCTCGCGCTCTCCGCCGCGGTCCGCGAGCGCCTCGCGGTCCTCTCGCGGTTCTTCGAGGTGGCCGTCATCGCGCTGTTCCCGATCTGCGTGCTGGTCGCCGTCGAGGCCGCCTACTTCGCGCCAGAAGGCGGCCGCACCGTCGTGGCTGAACAGGGCCGCTACATCTTCCCCGCAATCGCCGCGCTCGCCGCGATCGCCGTCAGCGGGACCTTCGGCCTGGGGCGCCGCTGGCACGTGCCGCTGGCCACGACGCTGGTGGTGGCGATGCTTGGCCTGAGCTACGCCTCGCAGTGGCTGACGTTGGGGAGCTTCTTCACTTAACCTGGGGCCGATTGCCGGCGCCTGGGACGGCTTGAGCTCACACCGCTGCGGCTTCGCGCTCGCGCAGCGCGTGGCGCAGCCCCGCTTCGACCTCGTCGGTGGCGTGATCCCACGTGTGGGAGGCGACGAACTCGCGGCCCTCGCGCGAGCGGCGCTCCCTGAGCGCGGGGTCGGCGAGCAGGCGCTCCAGGGCGTCGGCGATCCGCTGCGGGTGCAGCGGGGCGAGGTCCAGAGCGCCGTCCGCACCGAAGATCGACTCGGCGCTTACCCCCGCCAACTCCACGCAGGGCAGGCCGCACGCGAGCATCTCTTTGGGCATCAGCGAGAAGTTGGTCAGCGACAGGCACAGCCCCACGGTGGCCTGCGAGTACAGCCGCGCGAGCTGCGCGGGGGAGAGCACGCCCATGTGCTCGTAGGGGAAGGCGGCGTGCTGCGGTTCGTCGGTGCCGAACAGCACGATCCGCACGTCCGGCCGGCGCCGGTGCAGCTCGGCGAGCGCCATCAACCCGATCGGCACCGCCCGCCGCGGCGTGGAGTGGCGCGCGTAGTACACCACCGTGTCGGTGCGCCGCTGCACCGGGAGCGGGCGGTAGACGTCAGCGTCGACGCCCAGCTGGAACGCGTCGGCGCTCGCGCCGTAGCGCTCGATCAACAGGTCGCGCAGCCACGGGCTGGCGGCGATGCAGTGCATGTCGTAGCGGTAGGTGTCCTCGGCGAGCACCTGCTCGGTCGAGGCCGCGTAGAACTCGGGCTCGTGGTCGTTGACGAGGTACGCGCGCGCGCGGCACTGGTCGAGCGTAAGCATCGCGTGCACGGTCTGCCACCCCGTCGCAATCGCCACGTCCGCACCCTGCCAGCCCTCAAAGCCCTTGTAGACGGGGCCCTCGAAAGGGGCGAAGAACTCGCGGATCTCGCTGCGCAGCCGCGCTGCGCGCACGTCGCGCATCTGGTTGTGGTAGTCGGCCAGCCACACGCTGCATGCGTGCCCGCGCCGCTCCAGGCGCGTGAAGATCTGAAACAGCGTGTTGTGCCCGCCGCTGCCGCGGCTGAACGGGGGGATCACGAGCGCCAGGCGCAGCCGCTCGCGCTCCGCCATCCCCGGCACCGCCTCCAGCAGCGGGGCGGGGCCCTCGTTCCAGATCCGCGCCACCACGTCGTAGTCGTCGTGGGGGAGCACCTGGGGGAGGTGCTTCGTGGGGGGCAGCTCGGGGAGCCCCACTGCCGGCGCGCCGGCCACCTGGCCCGGGGCGCTCCCGTTGGCGCTGTGCGCGGCGGCAGCAGAGACCAGCCCGGCCTCGCCCTGCGCGGCGGCCCCGGCAAGCCCGCTCCCCTCGTCGTCGCGCCCCTCCAGCGAAAGCCGGCGGCGCAGCGGCGCGGGCACCCGCTCGGCGCGCGAGCCCAGCGCGGAGAAGACGCGCCGCCCGCCGTGGTGGGTGGCCGAGCGCGCCGTCCAGCGAGCCCGCTCAGCGGCGCCCATGTTCCGCGCGGCCATCCAGCGGCGGTCGGCCGCGACCGCGCCGGCGACGTGGCGCGCGGCGCCGAGCGGCGCGAACGGCTCGACGTGGCCGGTGCTCTCGCGCAGGCCGCGGTACTCGTCGAAGTAGCGGCGCATGAACTCGATCGCCCCATAGTCGTGGGCGTGTAGCACCGCCGCGCCAGGGTGGTAGACCTTCGTGCCGCCCGCTGCCAACAGATCGCTCCCGAACGCCTGGTCCTCGGAGTAGGGGACCTCGCGGAAGCGGATCTCCTCCCAGCAGGCGCGCGCGTAACAGGCGTTGACGTTCGAGAGGAACGTCGGGTCGCCCGCGCGCTGGAGCACCGGCCTCCCGCCCGCCCCAGCGCCGCCCACACCAGCGCTGCCCGCCCCAGCGCCGCTCGCCTCATGCGCTCCAGCCCCACCCGTAGTGAAGCCGGCGAAGAACTCGCTCAGCTCGCGGGCGATCATCGGGCTCGTGTCGGCGCGCGGCAGGTGCGGCCCGTAGGCAGCGCCCACGCGTTGGTCGAGCGCAAACGCCTCGCGGTAGGCGTCGAGCCAGCCCGGCACGGGCGTGGCGTCCTGCGTGAGGAAGCAGATCAGCTCGCCGGAGGTGCGCTCGGCGCCGAGGTTGCGGGTGCGCCCGTGGCCGAACTCGGCGGGCTCGATCCGCAGCAGCTGCACACCGGCCGCGCGGGCAATCTCCAGCGAGCGATCGCGGGAGCCGGAGTCGATCACGAGCACCTCGTCGACGCCCTCGCGCGCGAGCGCGTGCAGCAGCTCCTCCAGGTAGCGCTCTCCGTCCTTGACGGGGATGACGACGGAGACTCGGCTCACGGCTCTCCGTCCTTGACGGGGATCACGGCGGAGACCTTGCTCATCGCTCCCCCTCCCCGACGGCGGTCGCTGGACAAGCGCCGCTCACGGCTTGCGCAGCCGCCGCTCGAGCAGCTTCACGCGCCACCACACCCCCCGCACCGCGCGCACCGCGCCGAGCAGCTCGGTCGCTCCGGGCCGGCGCATCAGCGCGTTGAGGTCCAGGTGCCAGCGGTCCAGCCAGTAGGCCTGCTCCTGCCATTTGGCGATCGCGGCGTTGGTGCGCGACTGCACCTCCACGAGCTCGGCCTCCAGGGCGGCGACGCGGGCGCGCAGGCGCTCGTTCTCGGCGGCCGGCGTCAGCTGCCCGTTCTCCACGCCGGCTCCCCCCTGTCCGCCCTCCACGTCGGCTCTCCGCTTCTCACCCTCCACGTCCATTCCCAGCTTCTCACCTTCCATGTTCACTCCCAGCTTCTCACGCTCCACGTCGGCCCGCTCCATCTCAGAGATTCTCCGCGATCCGCGCCGCCGCGCGGTTGAAGACCAGGAAGCCGACGACGAAGATCGCCACCACGATTGCGAGCGCCCCGAACAGCGCGCTCCAGCTGCCGAGCACTGCGCCGGCGCTGGGGGTCGCGTTGGTGATCATCGCATGGCGGAACTGCTGGAAGATCACCGCCAACGGGTTGAGCATGTAGACATGCAACAGAGAGGGGCTCACTTTGGCGATCACCGTCTGAATCGAGATGATCACGGGCGAGGCGTAAAAGAGAATCTGCGCAAACACTTCCCAGATCGGCTGAATGTCGCGGAAGTGCACGAACAGCGCCGAGAGCAGCATCGCCATGCCGGCGGCGAACACGATCAGCGCGCCGACGATCAGCGGCAGCTCCAGCCAGCTGAGCATCGGGCGCACGCCGGCGCTGACGGCGAAGATCGCCACGACGATCAGATTGAGCGCTAGGTTGAACATCGCCAGCAGCACGACCGACAGCGGGATCACCAGGCGCGGGAAGTGGATCTTGCGCACGAGGTTCTCGCGATCGACCACGCTGCGCACCGCGTTGGTCGTCCCTTCGATGAAGAACGTGAACAGCACGATCGAGCCGAGCAGCTGCGCGCCGTAATATTTTTCACCCGGCGTCTTGCCATCGTTGACGTGGCCGACCTTGGTGAAGAACACCCACAGCACGCTGAACAACAGCAGCGGGCGCATCAACGTCCACACATAGCCGAGCACCGAGCCGTAGAAGCGCAGCTTGAATTCGGTGCGCGCGAGCGTGAACGTCAGCGCCCAGAAGCGGTGCAGGTCGCTGCCGAGCGCCGAGGGGCCGTGCACGCGGTGGCTGCCGGGCGCTCGCAGCGGAGCGGGCAGCCCGACATCCGGCATTGCGCTCACAGCTTTTCGATCCTTGCCTCGATCGGCAGCTCCAGGATCCCCCCGCTGGTCGTGCCGTGGACGACGACCGAGGTCATGTCCTCGACCAGCGCCAGCGCGTCCGCGCCGGTGCCCTCGCGCGCCAGCGAGGGAGTGAGCGTGTAGCGGCTGGGGGTCAGCCAGCCGGGGAGCGAGAAGCGCGCGATCGCCGTGTCGCCCGCGTGGAAGGAGCCGCTGGCGCCGCCGTGTTGGTCCGAGCGCGCGACGACGATCGTGTGCCCGAGCTCGGTGCGCAACGTCGCCGCGAACACGGGATCGTCGAGCTCCTCGCCGAAGCGCACCTCGAAGCACATGTTCAGGGCATCCTCCTGGCTCACGCTCGTCACCCGCTCGCCGCTCGAGCCCTCAAACCAGGCGTCGGCGATCGTGGTGCCCGACGCCGCGCGGGCCTCGGCCGGCGCCTCGTGGGGGAGCTGGCCGAAGTTGAGCTTGTGGTAGGCGCGCCCGATCGCGCGCGGTTCGCCGATCTGCACCATCGTGCCCCGCTCCATCAGCATCGCGCGGTCGCAGAAGCGCTCGACCGAGTACATGTCGTGGGAGACGAACACGATCGTGCGCCCTTCGCGCTTGAGCCGGTAGAACTGCTCGAAGCACTTCTGCTGGAAGGCGGCGTCGCCGACGGCGAGCACCTCGTCGATCAGCAGGATCTCGGCGTCGACCTCGATCGAGGTGGCGAACGCCAGGCGCACGAGCATCCCCGAGGAGTAGTTCTTGAGCTTGAGGTCGATGAACTCCTCGAGCTCGGCGAAGGCGATCACTTCGTCGAAGCGCGCCCGCGCCTGGCGGCGGGACAGCCCGAGCATGATCGCGTTGATGATCACGTTGTCGCGCGCCGTCAGGTCCATGTTGAAGCCGACCCCCAGCTCGATGAACGGAGAGAGTCGGCCGGCGATCGAGATGCGGCCGGTGTCGACGCCGTAGATGCCGGCGATGCACTTCAGCAGCGTGCTCTTGCCGGAGCCATTGCGCCCGACGATCCCGAAGAACTCCCCGGTGGCGATCTCAAGCGTCACGTCCTTGACGGCGTGCAGCTCGTCGTAGTCGGTGGAGCGAAACGGGTGCAACGCGCGCTCCTTGAGCGTCGAGTACTGCTGGTGGGGCAGGCGGAAGGTCTTGCTGACGCCCTCGATCGAGACGGCCGCGGGACCGCCGCGCGCGGTGGGCGCGGGCATCGACGAGGAGGGCACGGGGGTGGTTGCGACGGTGGACAAGGGCAGGTGAACGCTACCAACCGCGTGTTCGGATCCCGTCACATCCATTGCTTCCACGCAAGACACTCCTTGTCCCGATCGGGACAATAAGGCGATTTAGGGGCCATCCCGAGGGGAAATGTCCCGATCGGTAAAATTCTTGCTTCTGGTCCCTCATTTTCGCGATAATTGTCCCGATCGGTAAATGTCTAGCTCGATCCGCAACCCAACCGACCTTGGCCGCGCCCTGCACCGCGCGCGCAAGGCGAGGGCGCTGCGCCTCGAGGACGTCGCGTTGACGGCCGGGGTGGGAATCCGGTTCGTCAGCGAGCTGGAGCGCGGCAAGGCGACGGCCCGCCTGGCCGAGACGTTGCGCGTCGCGGAGGCGCTCGGGGTGAGCCTCGTCTTCGAGGATCCGCTTGAGCAGCCGGATGCTTGAGGTCGTGTGCTTCGATCGGCGGGCCGGGACGCTGAGCGATTCACCGGGCGGCCTCAGCTTCACCTATGACCCGACGTGGGTCGCCGGCGGTGGGCACCCGCTGTCGCAGTCACTGCCCCTGAACGGCGACTTCGGCCCCGCACAGGTGGAGTCGTTCTTCGGCGGGCTGCTGCCGGAGGGTCCACCACGCGAGCTGCTGGCCCGCCAGCTGGGGGTGAGCGCCGGCAACGACTACGGCCTGCTCGAGCGGCTCGGCGGCGACACCGCGGGCGCGGTGAGCCTGGGTCTGCCGGACACGGTTGCAAACGAGGCGCTGTGCTTGGAGATCGGACGGCGGCTCGGTGTCCCAACCGCGCAGGCACACCTGCGCCGCGCCGGGGATCGCGAATGCCTGCTGGTCGCCCGCTACGACCGCGGTGGGCGACGGGCACACCCGGCGGCTGCACCAGGAGGACTTCGATGGGATCGTCGACGTGGTGGGATCGCGCGCGGTCATGCTCACCGAGCTGGCGGCCTGAGCGGGCGCAGGCTCACACCCGCTGCAGCACGTACACGTCCTGGTTGTCCTGGTTGCGCCCGGGCGCGAACTCCAGAACGCGCCAGCGCGGGCAGAGTTGCGCGAGCAGCCATTCGGGCGAGAGGAAGGCGGTGCCCCAATCGGGGTTGATCACGCCCCAGTCGCCGTCGGCGCCGAACTCCTGCGCGTACCACCAGCCGCGAGAGTAGAGCCCGCCGACGATTTCGTCGGACTGCGCGGGCGTGCGCAGCGTGTGCTTGACGTAGAAGTCCACCGCGGTGAGGCCATGCGTGGTGCAGACGAGGTGGCCGCCGGGCCGCACAAGGCGGTGCATCTCCTCGAACCAGCGCAGGCCGAGCGCGGGCGCGAAGTGCGACCAAATCGAGATCGCGCACACGAGGTCGAGCGACCCGTCGGGCAGCTGCAGCGGCGGCGCGTCGGAGCTGAGGAAGAGGTTCACGCTCGGGTAGGCGCGCCGAGCCCACTCGATCGCGGGCCCGTTGGGGTCGCAGCCGTGCCAGCGCACCTCGGGGTAGGCGGCGCAGAGCACGCGCACCAGGCGCCCGGAGGAGCAGCCGAAGTCGAGCGCCGCCGCAGCCGACTCGATGCCGACGCCGACGCTCGCCAGCGCGCTCGCAACCATGTCGGCCTCGTACAGCCCGCCCGCGGCGGCGAGCGGCCCGCGCGCCATCGCGTGCACCTCCTCCGGCGGCTGCTCGGCGCCGAGCGCGAGCTTCTCGAGCACCGCGGGGATGCTCAGCCACACGCCGAAGCTGAGCAGCAGGAAGACCCGGTGGCGGCTGTCGGGGGCGCCGGAGTAGTAGGCCTGCAGCTGATCGTCCTGCGCGATCGCCGCCTCGATCTCGCTCACATCGGCAGCGGAGAGCCGCTCGTAGAGCCGGCGGCTGACGATCTGATCGGCCTCGGTCGCCCGCACCGGCTCGAGCTCGCGGGCAAAGCGCGCGGGGGAGCCGGGCTCGGGGGCGATCGGCGGGGGCGGGGGCGGGCTGGCCTGCCCGTTGGCGCTGCCGTTCCCGCCGGGACCGGGGTGCTCGGCGGGGGCGCCGGCGCGCGCGGCGATGAGTTCGCCGCCGTTTCGCGCCAGCCGCCGCAGCCATCGCGCGCTCGCCGCTTCTCGCATGCCACGGAACGTATCAGCCGCGCTCGGCGGGCTGGCGATGGCCACGGTTGGAATGGGTCGCTCAACGTCGCGGCGGGTGGCGTCCAACGAACGCGGTGTAGTCGTGCCAGGCCAGCGCATCCGGGCGAGCGGCAAGCTCTTCGGCGAGCCGGGCGAGGATCACGCCGAACTCACCGTGATCGATCGCGACGAAGATCGCGCAGCCCGCGTGGTGGCGCCCTTCGCCTGCCCACGCCTGCGCGATGCGAGCGAAATCGCGCGCGTTGAAGGTGACTATGGTCCGCCCTTCCGCGGCCGCCAGCTCGAGCAGGCGCGTGTCCTCCCAGCCATCGAGCGCGCGCTCCTCGTCGGCCGCACGCACATCGTGGCCGCCGTCACGCAGCGCGGTGGCGATCCGGCGAGCCGAGACGTGAGCGTCGAGGAACAGCCGCATCCGCGCTTAGCGCTCGCCAAGCACGGCGATCGTCGGGAACTCCCGGTGAAGCTCATCCAGCGACCGGCGGTTGTCAGCGATCGCGCTGTCGATCTCCTCGCCGAACTCCTCGTAGTAGGCGCTCGCCACCTGCAGCTGCGCCGCGGTGAGGTCGCTCTCGGCGAGCAGCCGCTCCGGTGTGCCGAAGTCCCGCAGCGCATCGATGACCTCCCACACGTCGAGCGCGGTCCCGATGACCCAGGGCCGGCGGTTCCAGTCGCCGCCGCGGAAGGCGATCCCG
This sequence comes from Solirubrobacteraceae bacterium, assembly GCA_035948945.1. GTDB lineage: Bacteria > Actinomycetota > Thermoleophilia > Solirubrobacterales > Solirubrobacteraceae > Palsa-744. The sequence goes on along the minus strand of DASZIQ010000035.1, from coordinate 36,644 downwards.
GGAAAGCGGCGTGCGCGCAGCGCCTCGTCGGCGAGCGATTCCAGCACCGAGGCCTTGCTGCGCCGCGTCCGCTGCGCCTCGCTCGTTATCAGCGCGTCGAGCGCTGAGTCGAGTCGCAGACTGAAGGGCTGAGATCTCGTGGCCACCCGCTACATGGTAGCACCTTCAAATACGTCTCAATACAATAGCTTACAGCTTCGCAAATCGGCGCGTCCTCTCTGCGGCCGCGAGCGGCCGTGGCTACGCCGCAGTGGGCGGTCCGAACCAGGTGGTCAGCGCTTCGGGAAGCCCGAGGTGAGTGTCTTCTCCCACCCATGCAACGTATCCGTCGGGACGGATCGCCACGGCGGTGGGAGCGGTGACCGCGCCGAGTACCGGAAGCTCCCACAGGCCGACATACTCAGCATCGATCAGTTGGACCCGGTCAGCCCATGGAGTGATGTCAAAGCTGCCGGGCTCTCCGAAGTTGAGTAGCACCGGCTTGGCGTCGTGCAGCAGCTCGAAGACTCGGAGCGGGCCAGCGGCGGTCACGAGGTCCAGGTCGGGCATGCGGCGTCCGAGCAGCGGATGGCCCTCGCCGAGGTCGTAATGAATGTCCAGCCCGGAGACGATCCCGGCGAGCCATTTGCGAGGCTCGTCCATCATCGCCAGCTCCGACACGACATCGACCAGGGCCTTCGTGCGCTCGTCCTGGCGCTGGAGCGCGGTCTGAGCCATCGTGTGCCGAAGCGCGCGGGCAGCGACCGGGTGGCGCTCGTCCCGATAGGTGTCGAGGAGGCTCTCCGGGGAGGTCCCGTTGACCACCTGAGCCAGCTTCCATCCCAGGTTCACCGCGTCCTGCACACCCAGGCTGAGGCCCTGTCCACCCGCCGGATAATGCACGTGCGCCGAGTCGCCGGCGAGTAGGACTCGTCCCGCGCGGTAGGCCGCGGCCTGACGGGTCGTGTCGGTGAACCTGGAGATCCACGTGGGACTGTGGATCCCGAAGTCGGTGCCGTACACAGTGACGAGCGCCTCGCTCAGATCGTGCAGGGTGGGCTTGCTGTCGGGCCCGAGCTCTCGCTCGGTCACCATGACCCGCACCGGTCCCCCATCCATGTAGACCACCTCGCCGTCGCGGATCTCGTACTCCAACCTTCCGATGGCGTGCACGCCGAGGGCGTCGCGCCGGATGCCCAACTCCGGCTCCTCGGTCACCTCGACCTCGGCGATCAGGTTGCTCTTGGTCGGATCCCACCCCGGAAACTCGATGCCGGCTGCTTTGCGGACGAGACTGCGTCCTCCGTCGCACCCGACGAGGTACCGCGCCCGCAGCGACTGGCCGTCGGAGCGCTCGACGTCAACGCCGGTGTCGTCCTGCGCGAAGCCCGTCACCTCACTCCCGTAGTAGATCCGCACCGGCAGTTCGGCAATCCAGGCGGCCATGATCCGCTCGATCTGGTTCTGCCAGATCCCGAGCGAGTGCGGATGGCGCGTCGGAAAGTCCCTCATATCCAACACGGTCGTGCCGATCATCGCAGCCTGCGCTACCTGACCCTCCGCGAGGAACCGGTCGGCGACCCCACGCTGATCCAGCACCTCGATCGTACGCGAGTGAAAACCGCCGGCGCGCGAGCCGACGAGCACGTGATTGGGACGCCGCTCGAGGACCGCGACGTCAACCTTCGCCAACGCCAACTCAGCCGCCAGCATCATCCCCGTCGGACCGCCTCCGGCGATCGCCACCGCATGCTCGGTCACCGCCACACTCCTCCCGTCGGATACGTCGACAACAACACACGCATTCGCGACTCCCATCTCCATAGGTTCGGGATGATCTTCCAGCGTTCGCTGCCGAGGTCTGTGCAGTTCGCCCAGCCCGCAAACCGCTCGCGCAGCCCCGCAGCCGGCTCGCCGGTGGCGACCGGGATGCTCCTGTGAGCGCATTTGCGCAGGTCTGCGCGCGGCTCAGGCGAGCGACGCCTCCAGCGTGATCTCCCCGACACCGGCGAGCGCGCGACTCACCACGCAGCCTTCCTTCGCGCCCTGCGCGGCAGCCTTGAAGGTGGCCTCGTCGATTCCAGGGACGCTCCCGACTGTGTGAAGCGCGATCGCCGTGATCGTCGGCGCGCCGTCGACGAAACGCAGCATCACCGTCGCGTCGGTCTTGACGGACTCGACCGGGGTGCCGGCGTCGGCTAGCCCAGCCGAAAGCGCCATCGAGAAGCACGCCGCGTGTGCCGCCGCGATCAGCTGCTCGGGATTGGCTCCTGGGCCATCCTCGAACCGCGACTTGAACGAATAGTCGCCATTGATACGCTCACCAGCGGTAAAGGCCCCGCTGCCGGTCTTCAGATCGCCCTTCCATTCTGCGCTCCCCTTTGCTGGCATCGTCTCTCCTTTGATTTGGCGGCCCGCTGACCGCGATCAACATCTCGCTCTGGCCCTGCACAGGCAAATCGTACGCCGGACAGGACGCCGCTTACAACCACGCCACCGCCGCTGCCGTTATACGCTCAACGGCTCCTCTCGTGGCTGAGTAGGCGCTCGCGAGGGCACAGTGTAGAACTCAGCGTAGGCGGATGGTGCTGACCCTTTCGATCTGGCGTACGAGCCCTTCTACTTCGGAGAGCGCGATGGGAGGCTCTCCGGGCAGCGCGATCGACGGCTCAGGGACGCACGCCTCGGGGTTGTCCGTGAAGGTGGCAAGCAGCGGGCCATGTTCTCCTTCACTGAAGCTCAGCGACAGCAGTTGCGAGGTTCGACCGATTCCCTCCGCGGGGCAGTTTACGGCGCTGCCGGCCGATTCATCGACGGGCAGCTCGTTGACGTCCTGCACGATCGTGCGCACGAGCGCCGGCTTGCGGATTATCACCGGCGGCGGTTCACGCTTGCGGGAGGGCCGATCGGTGACCGTGATCGTGACCGCGCCGACGTTTGCGCCAAGCAGCGAGTAGCTGGGACGCGCGCGCTCCCACGAGGCGGCGGCGGTGACCCGCACGATGAACCTGTCGGTGCTCGCGCCGCGCCGCGCAATGTAGACGCCAAGCGCACACAGCCGCAGCGCGCGGCTCCCCCTCGGCAGACGGAATTCCTCACCCCAAAAGTTCACCGATTCGCGCTTCTCGATTTCAGGCAGCGATTCGTGGCCGTGGGGCGGCGTGAACGAGGAGTCGCCGCTCGTGGAGAACACCTCGCGCGTCCCAGTGGGTAGATGCGCGGCGACATACGCAAAGACCCTGCTGGGCGGCGCAGAGGTGGCCCAGACGGAGCTGCGCGCCACCAGTTTGGCGCGTTCTTCGGTGCCCAGCGACGCGGCGGGCGTGCGGATCGAGCCCAGCAGCTTGGCCTGCCCGGCCGGCACCCTCCTCAGGCGAGTGGCCCCCTTGGGCAGCGCCGCCGCCTTCAAGGCGCGCTGCACGGAGCGAGCTGCGATCAGCGCGCGTACGCTCGGCGAGGCCGGTGGTTCGGCAGGCACATCGGGAGCGTTGGCAGGCACAGCCGCAGCGTGCACACGGTGCACAGGCGAGCAGCGCTCGAAGGGTTGGATGTCGACTTCGTTCTCGCCACCGGGGAACGCATACAAGGCGCGCGAGTAGTACAGCAGCCCGTCAGCGCAGCGAACGATGCGTTTCAGCGTGAGCCCGCCCTTTTCGACGATGAACCTGCCCGCGGCGCAGTCCGGCTTGCAGTCGTTCTCGTGGATCGTGACCGACGCGCCCGCCCGTGCTGACCCATAGCCTTCTGAGCGGCTGTTGAAGTAATCGACTTCGCTGACGTAAAGGTCGCCATCGCCGCAGGCGAGCGTGATGCTGGCCGGGCGGAAGGTATGCCCGCGACAGTCCTTGTTGGCGACGTAGATGCGCGGATGGCGCTGGGGTGCGCGGTGGGTCGCCGCACCCGCCCCCGCGCTGACAGCGCAAGCCGCCGCTGCGGCGGTGCCAAGCACCGCCAGCAAAGCCAAAGAGATCCCTGTGCGGACTGTCATGGCTTCCCATTATCCACGTTCCCTACACGCCGGCAGTGGAGCGCAAGCCACCGGCTCGGAGGCCACGCCAGCTGGGTCACCGGATGTGCACTACGGCGTGCAGCCTTCCGACCCCGGCCGGAGGCGTAGCTCTCCTTGATATTTGATGTGTATGATGCTAATGTGAGCAGCACAATGTTTGAAGGTATCGACCGCTCAGACCCCACCCCCCTCCACGATCAGGTCGCCGCGCAGATACGGCGCGCGATCGCCGAAGGCGAGGCCAAGCCGGGGGAGCGCCTGCCGCCCGCCCGCGATCTCGCGGCGGTCATGGCCGTCAACACCAACACGGTACTGCGCTCCCTACGCACGCTGCGCGAGGAAGGTCTCTTGGAGTTCCGCCGCGGACTCGGCGTGCGCGTAAGCGGCACCCCGCAGCGAGGCGCGGTGACTGCGCGTGCTCGCGAACTCGTCGGCTTCGCGCGCCAGCAGGGCTACCAGCCCGACGAGCTGATCTCGATCATCCAGGGTCTGCGCTGAGATGCCCGCACTGCTCAGCGACAAGCCACCCTCCGACGCGCCGTTGACTGTGCCAGCCGGACCCGATCAGGGCGTCATCGAAGAGGCGCGGCATAGACAGCGCTCGCGGCGGCTTCGAGTGTCGCTGGCCGCACTGCTGACCCTCGCGGGCACTGGAATACTGGTCGCCGCTTCGAAGGGTGGGAGGACGCCAAAGAAGTGCCACTGCACCTCCCCGCCGAACCGTCGCCGCTCTCGGCTCGCCACGCCGGATCGACCTCGCGACCCATCAACGTGAACTTGTCCCCAAACCTGGAACGCGGGCAGGCAGGCTGGTGTGTGACAATCGTCGAAAAGAACGGGGCCACCGGCACCTGCGGCCCGCTTCCCACCTTCAACCACCCGCTCCTGACGCGCACCTCGGGGTGGACTCACGGCGAAAGCGACATCACGACAACCGAGATCACCGCGCCGCGCGTCGCCTACTTCCTGGTGAACGGCACCCGGCGCGTCGCTACCAAAACGCTACCGGGACTTCCCTACGGTCTGCGTGTCGGGATCATTCACACACCCCGTCGTGGAGCACCCGATCGGCTGGCGGCCATCGCCTTCAAGCCACCGACCATCGTCCCTCTCGACGCCTTGGGTAAGCCCATCGCAGAATCCCACGACTATGGAGCCGTCTGGTTTCGCGACTGGAATCGCCCCGCCACACCGCTCAAAGGACCGTGCCAGCTACACGTCTCCGGGCTTGGCAGGATCACCGCCGAGTGGGGACAGGTGGCCACAGCCATACGCCCCTATCCCGCACCGATCATCGGGCGAGGCTTCCTCTCGTGCGTCGACACCGAGTACTACATTCCCGGCCGGGGCCTGCGCGCAGCAGTGCTGCTCGACGCCGCCAATCCCGGCGCCAGCGCACCGGCCGCGATACCGGGCCTCAAACCGATCCCACAGGCCCCCGGCCTCTACAACAGCGCCGGCGGCCTTGTCTTAAACGGCCCGATCTCGGCCAAGCGCGAAGGTGACACGTGGGTTATCGTCGCGGGCGGCGGGCGAGACGCCGAGGGAGCACGCATCCGGCTGTTGCGTCACCTCACAGTGACACTGCCGCAGTAGCGGCTCCACGAGCGACGCTCAGTGCGACTTTCGACCCCCGCGCCCGCCGGCCCCGTGGGTGCCCGCGCGCCGAGCCGCCACTGCCGCAGTGCCGGTGAGCGATCGCAGGCTCGTGCCAGCCGGGGTTGTCACTTCCGCGGCCACCGCAGACGGCCTACCTGGCCACCAGACAAGGAACCTCCTCGAGACCAGACGAAGAGGCCGAGAGCGACGGGGGTCAGGTCCGGGCTTTACCCCCGGACGAGATCCAAGTTTGGCGTGAGCCTCCATCCATCGGGCCTGCGTAGGCTGCGGCGCGCTTGGGACCCATCAGCCCAACCGGCCGGGCGCTCAGCGCGGTCTTGGGAAGAGCGGCGCGGCGAGAAACCTGCTCAGCCGTTCGGTGGCGTGGCGAGCCTGCCGGTAGCCTCACGCGCGCTGATCGCTAGCGGTTGCAGGCCGGCGTGGTCAAGAAGGTCCTTGTCGCCCGTGATGATCGCCTCGGCGTTCCGGCCCGAGCGAGCGCAAGCAGATAATCGTCGCCAGCCAGCGTAGAGGCGCAGAGGCGCAGGCCGCAAACGTGAGTATCCGAGCCGTCGGGTGCCCGCATCCGGTAGTCGCCCGCGGCACAGCCTTCGTGCTCCAGACGGCTGACCGCCTCCCAGAACTTGTCCTTGGCCTTCCCGCGAAGCGCTTTGACGCGCGGGTTGGCTCGCCGGGCGACCGTGACGGTGAACCTCACGTGCGGGTCAGCGACTCGGTGTCGCCGGCAAGGGCATCAGCGAAACCCTCGCGCGCGTCAGCCTCGGTGAACTCGCGCTGGTCGGCGGCGGCGGCCAGCAACGATTGCCAGCGCTTCTCGCTGCCGGCCGTCTCGCGGAGCCGCCCCAGATCGCGACGCAGATCGACGACGCTCGTGAAGGCCAGCATCATCGGCTGTTCTCTCACGATGTCCATCAGCCCATGCCGGGCCCATGCCCGAACCGTCGGCTTCGAGACACCAAGCGCAGCAGCGGCTTGAGCCACGTCCATCTCGGCTGGCCGCATCTCCGCGATCGCGTGCTGGGTCTTCCGGAGCCCTGAAAGCGCCTGCTTGACGCTGCCATTCTGGAGCGCGTCTTCGGTCCTGTGCAGGGTATCCTCGAGCGTAACGAACCCGGCCGCCAGCGCCCGCTGCTCTCGCTTGGTCATGGAATCATTCTAGCACTTCTTTCCTCGACGGTGTGGATATAGGAAATAACCACGCAGGCTTCGATCGCTAGCGCAACGGGACGAATCGCCAGGGGTGGGTCAGTGGCATCCTCCGAGCAGGCTGCGCGGAAGCAGAGCATCCGGATCACGCGGGCGCTCGTGGAGGTCCTCGCCGAGCGTGGGTTCGCGGACGCCACGATCGGACTGGTGGTCAGACGGGCGAAGGTCTCGCCGCCGCCCGAGGATCCCTGGGGAGCAAGTTGGCTGAAAGCGCGGGTGCAGAGGATCGACGCGCTGGCTACCAGTCCCGGCTGCTGGCCGAGCAGGGCTGCGGCACCCTGACCGCTGCGACACTGATCGCCCGCGCCACCGGCGCCCAGCGGTTCCCCACAGACGCGCACTTCGCCCGACACGCCAGTGTCGCACCAATCCCCGTGTCCTCTGGGCGCACAGACCGCTACCGACTGCACCGCGGCGGAGACCGCCAGCTCAACCGAGCACTGCACATAATCGCGATCACCCGCGCCCGGATCACCCCCAAACCCAGGCCTACCTCGAACGCAAGCGCAGCGAAGGGAAGACCAGACGCGAAGCCCTCCGCTGCCTCAAGCGCCACCTCGCACGCCACATCCACCGCGTCCTCTCGACACCCAACACCCCTCACCGCCCCACCACCCCACTCACAAAGAAAACCGCAATTTCCGTTGCCTCCTTGACATAGGAGCAACACGCGGGCGGGGGCGGAGACCAAGGTGCAGGGCGCGCGGCCTCCATGCCGCGCGACCGGGGTAGCCGGCGAGGACAGGCTAAAAACAGCGCCCCGGACGGTGCGGTCCCATAGACGGCGGCGTCTTTCTCAAACCCCTCGTATCAGGGACACTGTATCCCTTCATCCCCGTGTCAAAGTCAGCTTGGCCTATCAACGTGCCTGGTTGACAGTGACCTCAAGACAAGTTTAGGATCACCGGCGGTGTTCGACCTTCAGAATCGGGGGAATGTGATCGCGGGCGGAGACACGGACGATCCCGGGGGAGCGTTTGCGCAGACTCGTGCCCGCGTCATCGAGCGGCTACGTGCGCGGCGTTCGGAGATCGAGGAGGCGATCTTTGTGCGTGTCCGTGATGGGGTGTTTGATCCGGCGGGGAACGGGGACGCCGAGTATGCGGAGGGGTTGCGCGCGGCCATCGCGGCAGTCGTGGATTACGGTCTGACGGGTATCGAGCAGGGCGAGACATCCTCGGCGGCGGTTCCTTCGGTGACGTTGGCGCAGGCGCGCCGCGCAGCGCGCGCCGGGGTGGGAGATAGGGGTGGCTCACGGGCAAGGCCCGGACAGGCTGCGCAGGAGCAGAGCGCCTGGATCATGCAGGCGCTCGTGGAGGTCCTCGCCGAGCGTGGGTTCGCGGGCGCCACGATCGGACTGGTGATCAGACGGGCGAGGGTCTCGACCCGAACTTTCTATCAGCGTTTCGACGGCCTGAAGGAGTGCCTTATCGCGATCATGGACACCGTTCTGGAAGAGGCCGCTGCGCTTGTGTCGCTGGAGCTCCAGGGGGCTGGCTGCTGGCAGGACGGGGTGCGTTCAGCCCTTGCCGCGATGCTGAGCTACTTCGATCGCGAACCCGGACTGGCGCGCGTCTGCATCGTGGAGACACTGGCGGGCGGCCCGGTCGTGCTCGCGCATCGCGAGCGCCTACTCCAGGCGTTTCGCATGCCGATCCTCCAGCGGATCGAAAGAGAAGTGCCCAACGTCTCGCCGCTGGCCGCGGAAGGAGCGATGAGCTCCGTGCTCGGGATCATGCACGCCCACATCGTCACGGCAAGGCCCGGCCCGTTCATCGAGCTGCTCGGCCCGCTGATTGGCCTGATCATGGCGGCGCATCTCGCTGCGCGGGGCGTCGAGCGAGCGATCGAACAGGGAGACGAGCTCGCACGGGCGATCCTGGCCGGAGACTCCCGCTGGTCCCCGCCGGCGCAATCCTCGGAACAGGACACGGGGTACGGCGGAGAGCAGGTCGCGGCCCTCCCCGCGATCCTCGACAACCCGAGCGCCCGTCGCCCGCGTGAATGCCTCCTCTTCCTTGCGGAGCATCCGGACTCGAGCAATCGTGAGGTCGCCGTGGGAATCGACATCACCCACCGATCACACATCTCGAGGCTGCTGGCATGCCTGTTGCACGAGAACCTCGCAACCAAACGCTCCGACGGCAAGGGCAAGCGCAACGCGTGGCGCCTCACGGCGCGTGGCGAGGAGATAGCGCGAACGCTGCGATAACGAGATATTCGCACAACCGGAACTAGGTTTCGGTTGAGTGAACCTTCAGACCATTAACTCTGCGAGTAGGACCATTTTTCCGGAGTTAACTCTTGCGCATATCAAATCGGCCGGATAGAAAGCCCAGATGCCACGACCGCCGATCAACAGACCGGCACCGGGATGTCCCTTTCGGCATCCCGGTGCCGGACCAATACAAAGGGGAGTATTCACGGATGGGATCTATGGACAGGATCGAGCGTTACTTGCAGACCGTTGTGGTAGCGGTGATGGTCGTCACACTGCTCGCGTTGTGTGACGCAGCGTCGGCGTCGGCAGCGCCCTCACCGGCTTTTGCCACTCCTGGAACATTCTCCTGCAAGGTAGCTACCGCGGCTAACAGGATTCGTACTCCTCCTCCTATTTGGCAGCTCTCTGGAAAGACCCCCAGCGCCAGGGAAGTGGCGAGGGCCAACGCAACCAAACCGCTCTGCCCGACAGGCCAGGTCCCGTCACCAATCGCGCACGGTGTCGCAAGCCCCGATCTTACGCCTCCCGACGCCTCCACTGGTGTAAGCCCACCAACAAAACGCAGGCCGTATATTGAGAACAAATCGAGCACCGCACCGCCAGCGCTCGGCGGCTTGAGCTGCCAAAATGGCGGATGCTACTGGTATGCCAACAACGGAGCTAGCAAAACCGCGATAGGCATGGAATATGGGACGAATATCGCCGAGCCGCATGTCTCGTCGTTTGGTCCCGCTCATTCCATCGACCAGCTGGCGGTTGGCGCAGGGCCGGGAGGTAACACCTACACGATGGAGGCAGGCTGGGATGTGGACCCGGGTCTGTTTAATTCCTCTCCCAGTCCGCATTTCTTCATCTTCGTCAATAAGAACAAATACGCGAACGGAGAAGACTGTTACGACTGCAACTACACGCCGGTTGAAGGAGCGAAAATCCTACCGGGCGAGGCGTTGGAACCGAGTTCGGCGAACTTCACTATCGCGGTCAGATACTTCAACGGCGCTTGGTGGATCTGGGCTGGGACGCAGTGGATAGCGTATGTGTCCGAGAGTTTTTGGGGAGGCAACTTCACCCATGCTGAAACAGAGTCGAACTACGGTGAGGTATTCGACGAAGAATTCGATCCGACAAGCCAGATGGGCGATGGGCAGCCGGGCTCGAGTTCCAGCGCTACGCGAATGACTGCGGCGACGATATACCTAAGCGAAAACGAAGCGGAAAGACCGAACCTCAACGGGTATACCAATAACCCTGCCCTCTATTCGATAGGAGATGCTAACTCCAACGAATCAGAATGGCACTTCGGCGGAGGCGGTGTAGGGAACCCGCCGCCATCGGTGGTCACCGAATCCGCTACCGAACTACAGGAAGCGTCAGCCGTCTTGCATGGCTCGGTCAATCCAAACGAAGGCCAAGCCCACTACTACTTCCAGTACGGAACCACTACCTCCTACGGGAAAGCCATTCCGGCGGAACCTGGTGAAGATATCGGCGGTGGATCGAATTCTATTGCCGTCCACAATGCTGTTTCTGGTTTGACCCCTGGCACCGAATACCATTATCGAGTGGTGGCATGGAGCAACGCCGGTACAAACTACGGTGCCGATCGCGTGGCTAGAACGGCGGCATGGAGTGCGGCGGTGGCCGAGCCGGGAGACGAAGCGATCGGTGTGTGCTTTGGCGGCACCAGCACGCCGACGGGTTGCGTCAGGGCTCCGGGGGCCGAGGCATCCGGCACGAACCCGAGCGTGGCGCGGCTCAGCGACGGGAGCGCGGCGGAGGCCGTGGTCGGCACCGGTGGCCATCTCGATGAGTGTCACGTTACCTCCGGCGGCAGCTCAAAGTGCTGGGAAACGAGCATCGTTGTGGCGTCCGGGACTAACCCGGGTATGGCTGAGATCACCAACGGCAACGCGATCGTGGCTGCCACAACTACCAGCGGACTCCAGTTCTGCGAGGCGACGAGCACAGGTCCGGCGAACTGCGCGAACGCAGGCTGGCCACCCCTCGCTGGGACGAGTCCGAGTGTGGCGGCGCTGAGCAATGGTAATGCGGCGGTGAGCATCGTTGACACTGGTGGGAAGCTCGTTCAGTGCAAAGTCACCTATGAAGGCGGCTCAAACTGCTACGAAACCAGCATCACAGTCGCCTCCGGGACCAGCCCTAGTGTTGCTCAGATCACTAACGGCAACGCGATCGTAGCTGTGAATACGACCGGCGGGCTAGAGTTTTGTGAGGCTACAGCTACCGGCCCGGTGAACTGCACGAACGCGGGGTGGCCGCCCCACGCTGGGACCAACCCAAGCGTGGCGCCGCTCAGCAACGGGAATGCAGCCGTGAGCATCGTTGACACTAGTGGGAAGCTCGTTCAGTGCAAAGTCACCTATGAAGGCGGCTCAAACTGCTACGAAACCAGCATCACAGTCGCTTCCGGGACCAGCCCTAGTGTTGCTGAGATCACTAACGGCAACGCGATCGTAGCTGCCAACGCGTCTAACGGGCTCTCCGAGTGCCAGGCAACGAATACCGGGCCCGCTGATTGCACGGTAGGCTCCAGCCTCGCCGCCGGTACTAGTCCGAGCGTGGCGACGCTTAGCAATGGGAACGCGGCGGTGGGCTTCGTCAACTCCGGCAAAAATCTCACTGAGTGCAGTGTCACCTATTTCGGCGGCGCGGCCTGCTACGGAACGAGCGTCGTTGTCGCTTCGGGGACCAACCCAAGCAACGCTGAGATCACTAACGGCAACGCGATCATGGCTGTGCAGGGCAGCAACGGACAGTTGTGGTTCTGTGAGGCCACGACCGGCGGTCCGGCGAACTGTGCGACGACGGGCTGGGGTCTGGTTGCCGGTACGAGTCCGAGTGTGGCGCAGCTCAGCAACGGTGACGCGGCGGTCAGCTTCGTCGCCTCCGGTGGCCGTCTCGGCCAGTGCAGTGTCACGTATTTCGGTGGCTCCAACTGCTATGAATCAACCACCACGGTGGCTTCAGGGACCAACCCGAGCAGCGCCGAGATCACCAACGGCAACGCGATCACGGCGGTCCAGAGCAGTAATGGCCAGCTGCAGTTTTGTGAGGCTACGACGACGGGTCCGGCGAACTGTGCAACCACAGGCTGGGGTCTTGTCGCCGGTACGAGTCCGAGTGTGGCGCAGCTCAGCAACGGTGACGCGGCGGTCAGCTTCGTCGCCTCCGGTGGCCGTCTCGGCCAGTGCAGTGTCACGTATTTCGGTGGCTCCAACTGCTATGAATCCACCACCACGGTAGTCTCTGGGACCAATCCCAGCAGCGCTGAGATAACCAACGGCAACGCGGTCATAGCAGTCAACAATTCCAGCGGACTGGCATTCTGCGAGGCCACGACCACTGGTCCGGCGAACTGCGCAAACGCGGGCTGGCCACCTCTCGCCGGCACGAGTCCGAGTGTGGCGCAGCTCAGCAACGGTGACGCGGCGGTCAGTTTCGTCAACTCCGGCAAACATCTCACTGAGTGCAACGTCACCTACGTCGGCGGCTCGAACTGCTATGAAACAAGCACTGTTGTGGCGTCCTCAACCAACCCGAGCATCGCGTGGCTACCCGGCGGGCAGGAAGAATAAGGGGTATGCGATCATAGCTCTCATTTCGTTTGACAGGCGCTGGTCCTCACCCAAGCGGCCAGGTATCCCGTAGGATGCCAGATCAGTTCGACGTAGCCCAGATAACCAGAGCGTTTGCCTCGTAAACAGGATCAGATGAAAAAAACAACTTCAGCCTCGCACGTTGCGCCACGCTCGTCCAGCACACGGCGGTGGGCTACCACGGTTTGCTGGCTGCTGTCTACCGCGTTTCTGGCGCTCGCCAGCTGCGCTGTCGCGGCCGGGAGCGCGTTCGCGAGCGAGATCCCGACAGGATGTCCACTCGCGTTCAGGTCCAGCTCATCGGTCGGCCCATACAGCGAATCAGCCGCACAGGCAGACGACGCGTCTTTGCTCGCCGAGCTGCCGCTGCCGCCGGGCTCGAGCGAGTCCGCGACCGAACCCGCCGAAGATGATTCCCTGCTGGCGCACCCGGGGCTCGGCCCGCCGGCGACCCCCAACGCAGTCGACGAGCACGCCTGGTGGCTCGTCCCCGTCGCGCCCGCGGAAGCGCTCTCCTACATATGCGCACACCTCCCGGCCGGAACGACACGCCCAGAGTCCGTTGGCCGGAGCCCCAGCGAGCCGAACGTGCCCGACAACGAAACCGCGGCGTTTACGCCGCCCGGAAGTCCCGGCACACTGGTCATAAAGGCCGTCCAGCTTCCCAACGGATCCACGGCCCTACGCGCGGACGCCCAGGTTGTGTGGACCATCCCACGTCCGACCTCCGAGACGATCCCCTCCGGCGCGCGCCTCCTGCGGATCACCGTGCACGACAGGAACCGGAGTTCCAGAAACCCCCAGAATCCGAGTCAGCTGGCGTTACTCGAGCGGCTGCCATGGAAAACAACGTCCCCGCGACAAATCGAAGGAATCGTCGCCCTGCTGAACGAACTCCGGGTGGTTCAGCCGGGACGCAGGTTCTGCCCGCTCGAGCGTGGCGACAGCAGCGTCGAGTTGACCTTCTACACGAGTCCGGACGCGGCGCCGCTGGCGGTCGCGGGCATCGGACCCGGAGCGTGCCGCGGTGGCGTGAGCCTGACGATTGGAGGGGTATCCCAGCCACGACTCGAAGGGGGATGGTCACTGGTCGGCCAGATCGGCGAAGCGCTCGGTGTCAACACGGCCGCAGGTCCACCAATCGGCGCCAAGCCCCGCATCTCCCGAGTACGGATGTCACGCAAGAGACTCCGGATCGAACCCGAAGATACGGTGACCGTGGGCGTCCAGCCAGGCTCGGAATTCCTATTCGATCTCTCTGCCCCGGCGGAAGTGAGCGTTGCGATACGCCGTCTTTCGCCGGGCGTCCGCTACGCCGAAACGTGCAGCGCAAATGCCGGGAAGCCTATGCGCGCGACGCGCTGCCGACGCACCGTTGGCGTGGCCAGAATTACGCGACTGACCGCGCCCGAAGGCGAAGACGGCATCGCCTTCAGCGGCGAAGAGGGCCATCGCGCGCTTGAGCCCGGTCGCTACGTTGCAGTGCTGAGGGCACGCAACACCGGTGGACGCTCACGCGTGGCCAGCGTCCAGTTCGAAATCACACGCTGACACGACACGCGGATCGCCGCACGATCATGGCCTGGTGGCGTGTTTTCGCAGCCGGCGGGAATCGGCTCATGCGGAAGTAGAGGCCGAGAAGCTGGGCCGGCACCGAAGTTCCAGGCAACCTGGGGCGGCATCGCTGCTGCTTTCTTGCCAGAATCTCCGCTGTGAACGCCTGCACAATCGCGAGCTGCCGCCAGCTTGCGCATGCGCGTGTGCTTGTGGCGAGCTTTCGAGAGCACCACCCCGATCCCGAGCTGCGCTTCACGGTGCTCCTGCTCGACGGGACGGCCGGTGCGGCGGAGATTCCTGGGGCAAAGGTGCGCCAGCTCGAAGAGCTGCTCGGGGAGCGGACGGGGCTGACGGTCGCGGGCAATCCGGCGGCCGCGCTCGACGCTGCGGTGCTTCCGCACCTGCTGCGTCGGCTGCTCGAGGAGGACGGTGGCCCGGTGGCTTACCTGGCACCGGGATTGCGGGTGTTGGGCCCTCTGCAAGAGTTGCAACGCATGCTCGAGCACAGCGAGCTTGTGCTGGTGGCGCGCGCCTCTCCGGCGCACACGGGCGAGGCGGCGGCATTCGCGGGGCAGAGTGGCGGAGGGGCGCTCAGCCGGCGCCTGCTGGGCGTGCGTGCCGGCACGAGCGTGACGGGCGTGTTTGACGCCTGGCCGCGTTGGTTTCAGAACGGGGGGCCGGCGGTACAGGCGTGGTTCGACGGCCTGCCGGCAATCGCAGCTGGCACGGCAGTACTGCGCGAGCCCGGGTATGGCCTAGATCCCTGGACGTTGGCGTCGTGGAGCCCGAACGGCAGCCGAGAGGCGCTGGAGGTAGCGGGGAGACCGGCGCGCGTGTTCGACTTCAGCGAGCTCAACCCGCTGGCGCCCGAGCGACTGTGCGACGCCCCGGATGCGGTAGACCTGAGCTCCGCGCCAGCGCTGGCGGAGCTCTGCGAGCGCGAGGCCGCAGAGCTCTTGCAAGCGGGCTGGGAGCAGGACGTTGCTCGCGCCGAGCGCCTGGGGGTGCTAGGCGATGGGGCGCGCATGGGCCCCACAATGCGAAGGCTGCTGTTGAAGGGCCTGGAAGAAAAAAGGTTGACGCTGTCGCCCCTTGAAGAGGAAGGCCGGGAGGCGTTCTACGAGTATCTGAACCAACCGGGCGAGCACGGCGCCGCCGCCGGCCTGACCCGCCTGCACATGGCGATCTGGGAAGCGACCGCGGAGCTGCGCACCGCATACCCTCACCTCGACGGCCCCGACGGCGCAGGCTTTGCCGGCTGGCTGTGCGTGTACGGCCCCGACAGCGAAGGCCTGCCGCCGGCGCTGCTGCCGCCGGCCCCACCCGACATACACCGCGACAGCGCACCCAACCGGCACGAGCGCGAACCGCTGTGGGGGGTGAACGTGGCCGGCTTCTTCACCTCCGAGCTGGGCCTGGGCGAGGCCGCCCGCCTGTTGATCGCCGGCTTGGACGCCTGCGGCGTACCGGCGCTGCCGGTGCAGGCGCTGCTGGCGCCGCCGTGCCGCCAGGGTGCGCAGTTCACTTACGCCGACCCCGACGCGGCGGCGTTCCCGATCAACATCGTGTGCATGAACGGCGACACCATCGCCCCGTTTGCGCGCGAAGTGGGAAGCTCGTTTTTCGAAGGTCGCCACACGATCGCGCTGTGGTTTTGGGAGCTCGGCGAATTCCCTGCCGGCTGGGAGCACGCGTGGCGGCACGTCGACGAGGTGTGGGTCACCTCGCGGCACATCTACGACGCGATCGCCCCCGCCGCACCGGTGCCGGTGGTGCAGGTGCGACTGCCGGTGTCGCTCCCGCGCGTGCCGGCGCTGAGCCGCAAGCGGTTGGGAATGCCGCCTGAGGGCTTTCTGTTCCTGTTCGTGCACGACTACCACTCGATTGCCGCGCGCAAGAACCCGGCGGGCGTGGTGGAGGCATTCAAGCGCGCTTTTGCGCCCAGCAGCGGCGCGCAGCTGGTTGTGAAGTCGATCAACGCGGCGAAGATGCCCCACGAGCACGACCGCGTGGTGCTGGCGGCGGGCGACCGCCCCGACATCACGCTGATCGACGAATACATGTCGGTGGATGAAAAGAACGGGATGATCGCCGCCTGCGACTGCTACATCTCGCTGCACCGCTCGGAGGGCTTCGGGCTGACCGTGGCGGAGGCGATGCTGCTTGGCAAGCCGGTGATCGCCACCCGCTACGGGGGCACGCTCGAGTTCATGAACGACGCCAACTCTTACCTCGTGGATTGGCAGCCGGCGCAGGTGGGCGATGGCGCCTATCCCTACCCGCCACGCGCGGCGTGGGCCGACCCCGACCTCGACCATGCCGCGACCTTGATGCGCAAAGTGATGGGCGATCCCGAGGCGGCTCGCACGCGAGGCGAGCTGGCGCGGCGCGCGTTGCTCGAGCGCCACTCCCCACGTGTGGCGGGCCAATCCATGCAGGCTCGCCTGCGCACGATCCACGAACGGCGACTGCAGGAGGGTGCATGGGCGCTCAACCCCGCGCGCATGCCCGCGCTAGGCCTGGAGGAGCTGGGAGAGCTGATCGAGAGCGACCCACCGCTGGAGGGCCAAGGCCGCGGCGCAGCGCTGAAGAGCTCCTTGCGCCGCCACGCGGCGGGGCTAACGCGCCCCATGCGGGGCCATCAACGCGCTGTGGACCGACGCATCGCGTTGGAGCTCTCGATAATCGACGGGCGCCTGCGGGAGCTGGCGCACGCCCTGCAGGACCAGCAGGAGGCGCGTTTTGCGGAGCTGCTGGCGATGGTACGCGGCCTGCGGACGGAGCTGCGAGACATGCGGACGGGGCTGGCGGCCGTCGAGGAGCTCGAGCCCGCACCCCGCCTGGAGACGCTGGAGCGCCTCGGCCGGGAGCTGGAGCAGCACCTGGCCGAGCGCCGCTCGGCCGCACAGGGCCGATACTATTGAGCGTCCACGGGAGGCCATCCCACCTCGAATGCAACACGCGCGTAGAGCCACCACACTGAGCGACCTTCCGCCGGCAGACGATCTCGAGTCCGCGGGCGGGAGCGCGGCGACGGCGCCAGTCGAACACGAGCAGCCGCAGACGAGCCACCAGTACGAGTGCGTCATCGACCTCGGCTCCGACAACACCCATGCCAAGGTGATCGAGCTGGTGGGTGAGGGCCGTCGGGTGCTCGAGCTGGGGCCCGCGACGGGATACATGTCGGCGGCTTTGCACCAGCGGGGCTGCACAGTGACCGGCGTCGAGCTCGACGCCGGCATGGCCGCGCAGGCCGCGCGCTTCTGCGAGCGGGTGATCGTCGGCGACCTCGACACGCTCGACCTCGCGGATGAGCTGGGCGGGGATCGCTTCGACGTGATCGTGGCTGCGGACGTCCTGGAGCACCTGCGCGACCCGCTGCGAGCGCTGCGGACGCTGTCGGCGTTTCTACAACCGGAAGGATACTTTGTTGTATCGCTGCCCAACGTCGCGCATGCAAGCGTGCGCTTGGCTCTGCTGGAAGGAAAGTTCACCTATCGCAGGCTGGGGCTGCTGGACAGCACGCATCTGCGCTTCTTCACGAGGGAGAGCATGGAAGCAATGTTCGACGAGGTAGGGCTGGCGGTGGTCGAGATGCACCGGCAGGAGTTGGACATCGACGCCTCCGAGGTCGCATTCGACACGTCCGCCGTCCCGGATGAGCTGATGGACGCGTTGCGGCGCGATGTCGACGCGCGGACATACCAGTTCATCTTCAAGGCGCTGCCCCTGGGTCGCGCGGGGCTCTCGCGCTTCCAGGAGCTGATGCGCTCGATGGCGCGCGAGCGCGCCGATCTGCAGAAGGCTTTGGCGGCACGCGAATCCGAGAACGCCGAGCTGCGCGAGGCGCTCGCGGCGATCACGGTGCGCGAGGGTGAGATTCGCATGGCGCTCATCGACGCGCACGATCTCGCACTGCGGCGCGACGAAGAGCTGCGCCAACTGACCCAAACCGGCGATCGCCTGGAGCGAGCGGAAGAGCAGCTGGCAGAGCTGTGGCAGGTGCACGCAGAGGCCAAGGAGATCATCGCCGCACGGGACAATGAGATCGCGCTGCTTCGCGTGAGGCTGGAGCGGATCGCGCAGAGCCTCCCGGTGCGCATGTGGCACAGTATCTCACGCCTTCCCCCGCTGCGCTGGCTGCGCGCCCGTCGCGTCGCTGGCTACAACGCGGCGCTCCCGGGCAAAGAGGATTAGATGGGCGATGACCGTCGCTCGCGGGCCGGCAGGCCGGCCTGCGCGATCATCATTCCAACCTACCGAGGCGCAACCCTCACCCGCGCATGCGTCGCCGCCATCCTTGAGAGCCCGCCGACCGAGTGCGACTGGCGGATCATCGTAGTCGACGACGGCTCCGGTCGGGACGGGCTGGACGGGCTTCCCGAGGAAGACGGTCGCCTGCGCCTGATGCGCCTGGCGCAAAACAGCGGCTTCTCCGTGGCGTGCAATACCGGCGCCGCCGAGGCGGGCGATTGCGATTATCTCATTTTTCTCAACAACGACACGCTGCCGTTGTCGGGCTGGCTGGACGCGTTGGTGCACGAGGCGGAGCTGCACCCCAATGCCGCCGCGATCGGTGCGCGGCTGCTGTACCCAAATGGCGCCATTCAGCACGCGGGCGTGGCCATTGGGCTCGACGGATGGCCGCGTCACCTATACACGCTTTTTCCAGGCGAGCACCCCGCGGTGACGCGACCCAAACGGGTGGCCGCCGTGACCGCCGCATGCATGTTGGTGAAACAGCCCGAGTTCGCGGCCATGGGAGGGTTCGACACGGCGTTCCTCAACGGCTACGAGGACATCGACCTGTGCCTGCGACTTGGCGCGCGCGATCGAGAAGTGCGGTATGCGCCGAGCAGCGTAGCGTATCACCTGGAGTCGGTCACCCGCTGGCCCGATGGACCCGAGCCGGCCGGCGAAAACGAGCGGCTGTACGATCGGCGTTGGCGCTCGCGTGTGCAGCCGGACGAGTTTCAGCACTTCCTTGCGGATGGGGTGCTCACGGTCCAGTACGGCAGCCACTATCCGATGACGCTGGGCGTTTCGCCATACCTTGCGGCCGTGCGGCGCGACGGCGAGCCACTCGTCGGCCTCGAGCGCCTGCTTAGCATCAGGAGCGCGGAACTGCAGGAGGCGATCGCCGCCCAGATACGCGTCGAGCACCGCGATCGCCTCAAGCGCGAGCGCGGCCGGGGCTCACCCCCGCAGCCGGCCACCTCGACGGCCGAGTTGGTCGTCCCGGGAACCGTCCACCGGCTGGGAGGCAACCGGCCGCAGCGTCTGGTGTCGGTCATCTTGCCCGTCAAGAACCAGGCGGGCGACGTGCGCGAGCTGCTGCCCCTGATTCGTGCCCAAAAAGCCAGCGCAAGCTTGGAGATAGTGGCCGTGGACTCCGGCTCCGGCGACGACACCGTCGCGGAGCTGACCAGGTTTGGAGCCACGGTGCTGTCGATCGACCCCGCCGACTTCAACCATGGGCTGACGCGCAACGCGGCGGCGCTGCACGCCCGCGGCGAGGTGTTGCTCTTCCTGAGCGGCCGCAGCCGCCCAACCGACGATCGCTGGTTGGCTCCGCTGTTGAGGAGCCTCGACGAGGATCCCGAGCTGGCCGGCGTGTGCAGCCGGATCGTTCCCCACCCGCACGCCGACCTGTTGACCAGGCGCGACGGGTTACGCGAGCTGAGCTGGTCGAAGGTGAGGTCGCGCAAAGCGATTGACGACTGGGACGGCTATCGCGTGATGGGCGCCGAGGAGCGGCGCGTCTTCCTGAACTTCCACACCGTCGGCTGCGCCATCCGCGCCGATGTCTTCCGCCAGATCCCCTTCCGCGCAGTGGCGACACTCGGGGAGGATCTGCTGTGGGCGCGAGAGGTGATCGAGGAGGGTTGGGCCCTGCTGCATGAACCGGCTTCGGTCGTCTATCACTCACACAATTACTCGCTGCAAGAGCTGCTGGGGCGCAATCTCGACGACGGTGTGGCCAACAGCGAGATCGTGGGCAGGCTCATGCACGAGCGCGAGATCCTGCCGCGGATCGAAGCGCTTGTGGCCGACGACTGGAGATACCTGGGCACCGATCTTCACCTGGCCGGCGAGGAGCTGCACCGCTGGCAGGTTGCTTCGGTCCTGCGGCGCACGTCTCAGGTGGTCGGTCAGTGGCTCGGGATGAACCACGCCACCCTGCCCGAGGAGGTAACCGCCACTTTCTCCGGCGTGAGTCGGGCCAAGCAGGCAGGTTGAGCATGCGCATCCTCTGTGTGACGCACTCCTACCCCCCCTTCGGAGTGGCCGACGTGGGGGGCGTCACCGAGCAGAACGCCCGCGCCCTCGCGGCGGCCGGCCATCGCGTAACCGTGCTGTCTCGACGGCTGACGGGTGCGCCGCCGCTCCCTGGTATCGACCGGCGCCGGAGCGATGACATAGACGTCGTGACCATCACTGGCCCGGGGGGGGGAATAGAGGGGTCCCACCTGGATCGCTTGGATATGCTTTTCGAGCGCGTCCTGCTTGAGGTACAACCGGAGGTGGTGGTGATCGCCCATCTGATGGATCACTCACCGCGATATGTCTTGATTGCGAAACGGTGGGACATACCAGTGGTGATGGAACTACATGACTATTACCAGGTGTGTGAGCGAGCGCGTCTCGAACGGGTGTCGGGGGAACTGTGCGGCGGACCACGTGGTGGCAAGAGCTGTGAAGCGCACTGCTTTCCAGGTGGAGCGGGAGAGAACGGCCACTGGGCCTCGCGGACGCACTTGTTTGGGCTGGCCCTGCGGCACGCAGACGAGTTCGTTTGCCCGTCAAACTTCGTGGCCGACCTTTTTTGTGACCTCGGGGTGCCACGGGAGCGAGTCAATGTAATCCACTGCGCCTTGCCAGAGTGGATGGGAACGTCGACTGGCACGTATGTGAATCCCACGCGGGAGTCGAATGTGCCCCTGCAGATCGTGTCGCTCGGGACGGTTACCCCGCACAACGGACAGCATGTTGTGATCGAGGCGCTTCGAAAGGCTCGTCTTGCAGGTGTCCGTTACACGGTGATCGGCTCGGTGACAAGACCATACGCGGATGAGGTGAGGCAGGCCGCAAACGCGGTTGACGGGCTGGAGCTGCGGATGTACGGAGCGTACGAGCGCGAGTTGCTTCCGGCGCTGCTCGCGGGCGTCGATCTTGTGGTCGTGCCGTCCGTTTGGCGGGAGAGCTTCTCGATCGTGGGGCAGGAGGCGCTGGCGTGCGGGGTGCCCGTGATCGCATCGCGTATAGGAGCGCTGCCCGAGGCCATCAGAGAGGGTGAGAACGGATTGCTGTTCGCGCCTGGCGCGACAAGCGAGCTGGCCGCGATCCTACAGGCGATGGATGCCGATCGCTCGCGCCTTGAGAGTCTGAGGCGGGGTATCCGAGCGAGCGACTGGATCGGAGACGAGGAGCGCAGGCGCCAGCTGGAACACGTATTGACGCGGGTGGTCCGAAAGAGCCGAGGTGGGCACCCGCGACGTGCGATCGGGACCGACCTGGAAGCGGCGATGGCGATGAGCGGGCCACGGCGTTGACGGGCTATCTCGGCTGCCGCCTCCTATAATGCAGAGCCAGTGTCGACCAGGGTCGCGCAACGACTGCGTGGCATTCGTCAAACCGCGACGATCCGCACGTAGCGATGCCGCCGGCCGGTAGATCCTTACCCCCGAAATCGAGATTCGATAGCTTGCACACCGTGGGTGATCTACCGCTTCCCCCCGCCGAGCTTGCGCGTCGCGTCGGCGTACTCGATCAGAACGACCCTGTTGGGAGTTTTGATGCCATGGGCGAGAACCTGCGCCAGACGATCCTCAGCCTCCAAGGCTCCGACTGGTTCTCGGAGGGCAGGCGTGTACTGGACTTTGGATGTGGTCCGGGCAAATTGCTGCGACACTTTATAGGCGAGGCGGAGAACTGCGAGTTCATCGGCTGCGACATCGACGAACCGAGTATCAACTGGCTGCGGGAGAACTTCAGCCCGCCGCTGAACGTGTTCGTCTGCGGCGAGAAGCCGGGCCTCCCGTTACCCGACGATCACATCGACTTGGGGCTCGCGATCTCGGTGTTCACACATCTGACCGAGCACTGGGCCGGCTGGCTGCTGGAGATTCATCGCGTGCTGCGGCCCGGTGGTCGTTTCATATGCACCTTCTTGGGACGCGGGATGTCTGAGACGATCGCGGGGGAGGCGTGGAATGCTGATCGCATCGGCATGAACATCCTGCACCCATGGCGACCCTGGGACCAGGGCGGCCCGTCGGTACAGCATTCGGAGTGGTGGCTGCGCGCACATTGGGGTCGGGCTTTTGAGTTCGAGCGTGTCGAAGACAGAGACGAATCCAGCCATGGGCTGATCGTCCTGCGTAAGCGCGAGGTGGAGTTGAACGAAGATGATCTGCGAACCCCGGAGCCCGGTGAGGCTCGCGAGGTCACGGCGCTGCAGCACAATGTTGCGCGATTGTCGGCAGAAGCCGTCGCGCTGGGCGCCGATTGCGAGACGGTGATGCGCGAGCTCAACGCCGTGCGCGACGACCGAGAGCTGGTCATAGCCCAGCTCGACACTGTGCGCGCCGACCGCGGGGGAACCGCACCACAGCACGATGCCGCCAGGGAAAGGGTTGGCGAGCTTGAAGCGCAGATCGCCGCTATGCGCTCGACCGCCGCATGGCGATGGGCGACTCGGTACTGGCGGATGCGAGCGCGCATCCGGGGAACGTAGCGTCGGTGGGGGTCGCGATCGTTACAGGCTCGGGGGGGCTGATCGGCTCGGAGTCGGTGCGCTTCTTCGCCGAACAAGGTCTCGACGTGGTCGGCGTGGAGAACGACATGCGCGCCCGGTTCTTCGGCCCCGAGGCATCCACGGCCGCCACGTCCGAACGCCTCACCGAGGAGGTCGAGGGGTTTCGCTCCGAACAGCTGGACATCCGCGACGCCGAGGGCGTCATGGCTCTGTTTGCCCGCCACGCAAAGGACATCGAGCTGGTGGTCCACACCGCGGCGCAACCCTCACACGACTGGGCGGCGTCCGATCCACAGACCGACTTCACGGTCAACGCCAACGGCACGCTCAATCTGCTGCAGGCCGCCCGCGAGCACACGCCCGACGCGACGTTCATCTTCACCTCGACGAACAAGGTGTACGGGGACCGGCCCAACCACCTGCCGCTGCTGGAGCTCGACACGCGCCTGGAGCTGCCCGAGGGCCACCGCTGGCACGGGGGGATCGACACCGAGATGTCGATCGACCTGACCACCCACTCGCTGTTCGGCGTCTCCAAGGCCGCCGCCGATCTGCTCGTGCAAGAGTACGGGCGCTACTTCCAGATGCCCACCGTGTGCTTTCGCGGCGGCTGCCTGACGGGACCGCAGCACGCCGGCGCACAGCTGCACGGCTTTCTCGCCTACCTGATGAGGTGCACGGTCACGGGCACCCCCTACACGATCTTCGGCTACGGCGGCAAGCAGGTCCGCGACAACATTCACGCCCACGACGTCGTCCGCGCCTTCGCGGCCTTCCACGCCGCCCCGCGCCCCGCTGCCGTCTACAACCTCGGGGGAGGACGCGAGTCCAACGTGTCGATGCTGGAGGCGATCGACCTCTGCCAGCGGATCGCCGGCCGGGAGCTCGACTGCACCCTCTCCGAGCAGGCCCGCATCGGCGATCACCGCTGGTGGATCAGCGACCTCGACCAGTTCAAGGCCGACCACCCGCAGTGGCGGCTGACGTTCGGGATCGAGGAGGTGCTGCAGGACATCTACGAGCACAACGTCGAGCAGTGGACGGAGCTGGCGCGGTGAGGCTCGCCCAGGTGCACAGGCGGCGTTCGGGAAGACGATCGCGCAGGAGGCGCACACGCAGCTGAGCGAGCGCCCCGTACAGCTCAACTTCGGGCGCTTCGTGCACCCGATCTACCGCGAGCAACTCTATGCAGTGCCGGGGGGATTCCGCTACGTCTCCGAGCACCCCGCACTAAGCGACGACACGACGCCGACGAAGCGCGTCATCGAGCAGCGCTCACGCTTCGCGCCGGCACGCGACCTGGCCGAACGGGTCGCCCTGAGAGCGCTCTCGAGCGTGGGCTATGTGCATACGGTGCGCGCCGGAGGCAAGCCCGAGGCGGCGCTCATCCACTCCTGCGAGCGGCTGCTGCGGGGCTCGCCGCTGCCCTACGTTCTCGATTTCGAGCACGCCGAACTGTTCGTGCTCTACCAGCGCGCCGCGCTCGCGCGGCCCTGGGCGCAAGCTTGGCTGATGCGCGCTCTGTGCGACGAGCGGCTGCGCTTCCTGCTGCCCTGGAGCGAGGCGGCCCGCCAGAGCCTGTACCGCTCGCTGGGAGCGGATGCCCGCGCCCGCCTTGACGCGCGCACCCGAGTCGTATACCCGGCGATCCGGCCGGCGGTGGAGCGGCCACGGCAACGGTCCACAGGCGCGCTGCGCGTGCTGTTCGTGGGCACCGTCTTCTACGAGAAGGGCGCCGTCGAGGCGATCCGCGCGGTCCAGCGCCTGGCAAGGACCCACGCGGTGCACCTCGACCTCCTCAGCTACGCGCCCTCCGAGTGGCGCGCGCGCCTTGAGGGCGACCCGGCCGTCACCGTCCACACCCCGGGCGGAGCCGACGTGGTGAGGCGCCTGTACGCGCAATCCGATGCCCTCCTGTTCCCAAGCCACATGGACACCTTCGGGTACGTGGTGCTCGAGGCGATGGCCCACGGGCTGCCGGTGCTCGCGCCGGGGCACCTGGCGCTGAACGAGCTCGTCCGGGACGGCCACACGGGCCTGCTGTTCGCACCCGAGAACACCCTCTACGGGGATGACACGGCCTGCCGTTTCCCCCATTCCCTGCCACCGCCGCGGAGCTTCCTGCGGGCGCTGGGCGAACCGAGCGAGGCCTACGTCACGGGGGTGGCCACAGCGCTGGCGAGGCTGATCGAGGAACCCGACCTGCACGGCCGGCTCGCCGCGGGCGCCCTGGAGGAGGTGCACTCGGGACGCTTCTCGATCCAGCGACGCCGTGAGGCGCTGGGGGAGATCTACGCTGCCGCTGCGGATGGGTAGGAGCGCCAATCCGCATACGAGTGTGTACACTGTCAGGACAACGACCCGCGTTTACCCGATGCCTTCGACCACGACACGCTCTCGCCGCATCGATGTTCGTGTGACCGACGAGCAGGACGCGATCATCCGTGAGGCAGCAATGCTGGCTGGAGAGACGCTCACGGCGTTCCTGCTCAGCGCAGCCCAGGAGCGTGCCCGTGAGCTGCTCGACGAGCGCCGCCATCTCGTGATGAGCGACCGCGCCTTCGAGCGGTTCTCCGAGGCGCTCGAAGCGCCCGCGGAGCGCGTTCCGGCGTTGACGGAGCTGTTCCGGCTGCCACGCATCGCCAGCGAGTGAGCGACCCGCAGCTGGTCCTGCTCGACGCCGAGCACGACCTCACGGGCTTCGACTGCGCCAAC
Organism: Solirubrobacteraceae bacterium; assembly: GCA_035948945.1. Taxonomy (GTDB): domain Bacteria; phylum Actinomycetota; class Thermoleophilia; order Solirubrobacterales; family Solirubrobacteraceae; genus Palsa-744. The sequence goes on along the minus strand of DASZIQ010000035.1, from coordinate 10,962 downwards.
GAGCAGCTGAACGGATGGCTGATCGAGCACGCGCTCGCCGGACAGCGCGCGGACCTGGCCCGCACCTATCTCGCGGTGGAGGACAACGCTGTCGTCGGATACGTGAGCCTCACCACTGGGTCGATCCGCCGTGAGGAGGCGCCCAGGCGCTACGCGCGAGGCATGCCCCGGCATCCTCTGCCGACGATCCTGATCGCGCGCCTCGCCGTCGACCGCCGCCACCAGGGCCAGGGCCTCGGCAGCCGCCTGCTCGCCGAGGCGCTTCGCCGTGCGGTCGCTGCGAGCGACGCGGTCGCAGCACGCCTCGTGGTGGTCGACGCAATCGACGACAACGCCGCGGCGTTCTACCGCCGCCGGGGATTCACCGACATCCCGGAGAACCCCCGCCGTCTCTTCCGCAAGATTGCGGACATCCGCCGCTCGCTCGACACGCCGGAGTAGGCGCCGATGCTTGAACTCCCGGCACTCTCAGCTTGCTACCTTTCTCCAGCATACGCCTGTCCAATCGATCCACTCGAGTGCCTCATCGATGTCGTTGCGACTGCGAAAATCGTCAACTGCACGTCTGCACACATCAATTGCGCCGTAGTCATCGACGATGACGAAACCACCGGGAGAGAGGCGATGATAGAGACACTCGAGCCCGAGCATCGTCGACTCGTACATGTCGCCGTCCAGTCTGATCAGCGACCACTTCTCACCGATCACGGTCGGGAGCGTGTCGCGGAACCAGCCGGGAAGAAAGCGCACACGATCGGTCGCTATCCCGTAGCGCAAGAAATTGCGTTCGACTTCCTCCAAGGAAACAGCCAGATAGTGAACTGTGTGGTGCAAATCGCCTTCGTCGGCCGGGTACAATGTGGGATCAGGCTCTGGCAGGCCGGTGAAGGAGTCGGCCGCCCATACGAGCCGCTCGACGCCGCCGTGGACGTCGAGAAGCGCGCGCGTGAAAATCGTTGCGCCGCCGCGCCACACGCCGGTTTCGATTAGATCGCCCGGTACGTCGTCGTCAAGTACAGTCTCGATACAGCGCTGCAGGTTCGTGAGGCGGGCGAGACCGACCATCGTCGTCCCGTTCGCGGGCCAGTCGCGGCCCACAAGGCGCTCGTCTCGCTCCGTCTCTGGCACGCATTCAATTCGGACCTCGCCGTTTGGCTGAGCCACCGCACGCGTCATGGTCGGCCCCAGGACGTCAATAAGGCTGCGCTTGAGAAGCTCTATGTAGCGGACGCGGAGATCCATCGGACCTGCAGCGTAGTGGGTCGAGACGTTTTGGCGCCCACTCGGCGCGTATGATTGGCGGCGTGCCGCAAGCTTCGATGCCCTCTGAGGCAGCCAGGATGCCCAATCCGGGCGATGACCTCATCGCGCGCGTGGTGGGCGGACCGGATCACACCTGGTTCTATTGGTCGGGTCAAGAATCGGTCTGCGAGATCGAGCGCACGCTCGCGATCGCCGATCGCTCGTTTGACTCCTTCACGTCGATTCTGGATTTTGGGTGCGGCTGCGGGCGGATGCTCCTGTGGATGGAGGAGTTGGGGCAAACGCGGGCGCTCCACGGGACCGACATCGACGCCGAGGCCATCGCGTGGTGTCGCGAGCACATTCCGTACGCCAAGTTGAGCGTGAACGGCGGCGACCCGCCGCTGCCGTTTGCTGACGGCGCGTTCGACCTCATCTTCAACCACAGCGTCTTCACGCACATCGACGAGCGCCGTCAGGACGCCTGGCTGGCAGAGTTGCATCGAGTTACCCAGCCAGGTGGCTTCCTGGTGCTCAGCACGCACGGAGAAGTCGCGCTCGGCGACGATCCATGGGGCATCCGCAACGGCCTCGAGAGCGAGGGCATCGTTTTCATGGACGGCGTCATAGCCCCAGACTTCCCGCTGCCGGATTGGTACCAGAACACCTATCACGCACCGTGGTACGTGTTCGAGCATTGGGGAAAATGGTTTGAGATCCGCGGCTATGTGCCCGGCGGCGCGCTCGGCGTCCAGGACTACATCCTACTCGAACATGCACCTGAGAGCGCCTCGCCACGCGTACCGCTCGCCGCACGGCCACCAAGTCCTGCCGCCGGGAACAGAGTTGGCGAGCTCGAAGCGCAGATCGCCGCAATGCGCTCGACCGCGGCGTGGCGCTGGGCAACTCGGTACTGGCGGATGCGGGCACATTTGCGGGGGAGGCAGTAAGCGCCATTCATCCCGAGGACCCACTGCAAAGGCCGCGCCTCCTCCGCTATGCAGGCCGGACAAAACGGTACAGGCCGCAGGCGTATGAAGCGCTTGCCAACGCTGCGGGGGCACGATTCCGCGCAAAGACCCCGGAATCGTCAATGTATGAGAACTCAGCCAGGTCCAGTTCGCCGAACATACTCACAACCTCGCTCGGATCATGGATTCGATGAGCGTTGAAGCACACGCGTGGACGTCCTACGGGGACTGAGAACAACAACTGCCCACCGACCCGTAGCACGCGCTGAAGCTCGGTGGCCGCCTTGCGAGTGCCCAACGGGTCGAGCGGGTCTCCATACCGTCCGAGGCCGATGTGCTCAGCGACGTGCAGGCAGCTCACCGACTCCAGCGACCGATCGGCGAAGGGCAGCGCCAATACCGAGCCGGCGATCGACTCCAGTCTCTCGACCTCAGCCTCAAGCAGGCGTATATCGACGTAGATGACGTCGGTCAGAGATGTGAGAAAACCGACCAAGTCCACACGGGACCCGACGTCAACATGGTGCTCGGGCGCCAGCTCGGCGACCCGGCGCGCCGCCCAAATATCCTGGTGAAAGTAGTGGGAGTCGTATGGTGAGTAACCGACCCGATCGGCCAGCTTGGGGAAGACGTCGCGCCAACGCAGAGTCTCGGCGCTCGGCATGTCGCGGTATGTCCGGCGATCTCTCAGGAAGCGCGCGAGGCTACCGGGCACCGCTGTTGCTCGCAAGAGACGTACCCCCAACTCGGGGACGATCGGAGGCAGGTATGGCGCCGCTGCACGAGCGCGTCGCAGTGCAGACTCAGAGAGCATCACGGGGCAGGATTGCGCTGCTGAAGGGGACCCATGACGCAGACGCTACCAGCGACCGGCGCGCGATCTCATTCCCGCGATCATGCTCAGAGCGCGGCTACGCACGTCCGCTCGTCGCCCTTGTATGCTGGCGCCGTAGCTGTCGATTACCGGTTTTGCTTGCGGCGGCACCGCAATCACTTGGTCGGCAAGCAAAGTCACCAAATGGTCCGGTCGCTGCGAGCGGATCGCGTCAAAAACCTCAGTGATCGTTGGCCACTGCTCAGGGTCATGGGGTGGTGGCGGGGAGGCCGTGAAGAGCCGTGCATCATCGATGATCATGCAGTCGGCAGGATGGCCTGCGCCAATTGCCGCGATCTCTTCGAGCACCGGGCACTCGTTTTCCACTCCCTCGGTATTGCCTCCGCTCCAGTGGCCATCGAGGAAGAAGAGCGTCGGGATGCCACACCGGGCGATGGCATCCAACACCTCGACAGAATCGCCATGCACGGCTTCCACCTGCGGCAGGTCACGTAGTCTTGCGCTGGCTTGCTCGTGCAGCGAGGCCGAAAGCTCGATCGTGACGACGCTGTCGAACTGCGCGGCCAGCGAACGAGCGGTGACGCCGCGGAATGTGCCGGTCTCAACGGCGCGGCCCAGCGCCAGTCGGTTGCGAAGGTCGGCAGCAAGCCTGCGGTCGATGGTGCCCATGCAGGGAGGAACGCTATCAGCGAGCGTCTTTGGGTGACGCTGCTTTCAGTCCCTCAACTCGCGCACGGCGCAGGAGCAGTCGAACACCGCGGCCGTGAGCCAGGTGGCAGGCAGCTCCTGCGAGCAGGCGGCGGCGGTTGGCGCTGATCGGCAGGACGAAGATCACGGGCAGCGCAAGCCGCAGAGCAAGTGGTGCGCGCGAGCGGCGCCATGCAGCCAGACGGTGGGCGAACAGCGCTGAGTGGCGGCTGCGCAGCCGCGCATAGTTCTCCTCGTGGTGGGCTGCGAATTCGCTCCCACTGCGCACGCCGTGCTGCCGGTACTCGTAGACGACGAACTCCACTCGCCTGCCCTCGGCAGAGCATTCGGCAAGGCCCATCCACAGACTCCAATCCTCGTAGCCCCCGATTTCCCCCCAACCCCCGGCTGCGAGCAGCGCCGAGCGACGGATCAGTGCCGTAACCGGCAGGTCGTCCTGGTAGCTGATCTGCCAGGGGTCCAGTACGGAGGCCGTCCGCTGGCGGTAGCTGCGGTCCCCAAACAGCTGATAGTCGCCCCAGACGATCGCAACATCTTCATCCTGGTCGAGCACTTCGGCCAACGCGTCAAGAGCTCCGGGCAGCAACCGATCGTCCGCATCGAGAGCGAGAATGTAGTCTGCCTGGCTGACCCGCACGCCGCTCATACGCGCGGCGCCGGGGCCCCCGTTGAGCCGATGCACTACGGCCACAGCCTCGGCCTCCAGTGCGCTCAAGATCTCCAGCGTCGCGTGATCGGTGGAGCCGTCATCGACGACGATCAGCTCGTCAAGGCGCGTCTGGGCCTGCGCCGAGCGGATGGCCTCAGCGAGCGTCGCGCCGTCGTTGAAGCAGGGAATGATGACCGCGACGGAGGCGAGTGCGCGCGTGGGCTCCGTGCGCGCAATAGACGTGGCAAGTTCGTCTCCGGCGTTGGAGCTCACACGAAGGTATCTATCACGTCGCGGATGCCCGTCGCTGCCGGCGGGCTAGGCTGGGCGCTCGGCGGTGCGCTGGTTGAGCAGCGCTGTAACGTCGGCGATGCGGGGAATGAGCTCACGCCAACCCCCCATCTCGCGCGCGAAGCGTCCAAGGTGCGTGGCAAGCACGAGCCCGTAGGCGACCGTCGAGGAGAGCGGGGCGATGAAGAGGCCCAGCGGCCCCAGCAGCGCGACATTCAGGGCGATATCGAGCACGAGGCCGGCAATCCAGGCGGCGGCCAGGAGGGGAGGGTAGCCGCGCACGGAGAAGTGGATGCCGATGACGCTGAGCAGCCCAAGGAAGAAGATGCCGGGGGCGAGCCAGAGGTAGAGTTCGACGGAGCCCTGGTAGGCACTCCCGTAGAGCAGCGGCAGGCCCACGGCGACGGCGGGGAGCGAGAGCAGGCAGAGGCCGCCATAGAGCAGGAAGACGGCGCGGAAGACCTGCGCCGAGATGTCCGGCTCATGGTGCCGCGCAAGGCGCGCCACCATGTTGACGGCGACGATGCTGGGGATGACGGAGAGCGCCTCCGATACGTAGCCGGCGAGCGAGTAGAGGCCGGCCGAGCGCTGGCCGAGGATGCTGTTGACCAGCAGCAGATCGAGGCGGATCAGCAGGAACGTGACGAGACCGACGGCGTAGACCCGCGCGCCGAACGTGAGCATGCGCCGCAGCAGCACTCGCTCGGGACGGGCCGGGGGAAATGCCTCCCGGCGGAGCATGACGAGCGCGATCAGCAACAGCAGATACCGGGTGATGGTGATGACGAGGAGCACCCCGACGAGGCCGACGTCGAAGGCGACAATGGCAATCAGAAGGCCGCCTAGGGTGATGGTGGCCTGGGAAACGTCGATGGCCCCGAAGGCGACCATGCGCCCCTGCCCCTGGAGCACCGCCTGCATGAACATCGTCGCCAGCGCGGCGGGCAGGGCGGCGAGCGTGATGCCAAGCTCGGTCCAGGTGAGGCCGGGGAGGGTGCCGGGGGCGAGCGCCTTGAGGAGCAGCGAGCCCGCGATCAGCAGGAGGCCGCCGCCAAGCGCCAGCAGCAGCGAGTTTGTGATGATGGCGCCAGTCAAGCGGCTGTCGCGCGCCACCAGCGTTGGGGCGGCTACGCTCAGGCCGGAACTGCCCAACTGCACGAGGATCAACGTCAGGTTGAACGACACCGCGAAGATACCCTGGCCTGTGGGCCCCAGGTGGCGAGCGATCAGCACCGTGGTGAGCCCACCCAGGGCGACGAACAGCGCCTTGCCGCCGACCGTGACGAGGACGTCGAAGCGCATGTGCCGCGCGCGGTAGCGCGACGGGGCGGCAGAGGACGGCTGAGACATGCCCGACCATCATCCCAAGTACGCCAGGCGGCTATGAGGCTGCTGATCTTTAGCCCCTACTTCCCGCCCCATGTGGGGGGATTGGAGGGCTATGTGCGCGATCTCGACGCGGAGCTGATCCGCCTGAATCTGGTCGAGGGGATCACTGTGCTGACGCCGCGCATCCCGCCGGAGGGGCCGCCATTCGAGCAGTTGGCCCCGGACCACCGCGTGGTGTACTACCCCGCGTTCGACCTGATCCCCAACTTCCCCTGCCCGGCGCCCTGGCGACGCGGCTTCGCCCACGCGCTGCGGGTCGCGCTGAAGCGGCGCGAGCACGACGTGGTTGTGTGCCACACGCGCTTCTTTCTCAGCTCGCTGGCCGCGCTGGCCTACAGCCGGGCCGCGAGACTGCCGCTGATCCACGTCGAGCACGGCTCGGACTACGTGCACCTCGGCTCGCACTCGTACAGCACGGCGGCGCGCCTCTACGACCTCACCTTGGGGCGGCTAGTGTTGCGCCACGCGCAGGCGGTGGTGGCGATCTCGCAGGCTGCCGCGGGCTTCGTGCGGGAGCTGGCGGGGCGCGAGGCGACGGTGATCTACCGCGGCGTGGACCACGCGCGCTACGACTCGGTGCGGCCGTGCCCGGAGCTCGTGGCCTGGTCGGCGGGCAGACCCATAGCAACGTTCGTGGGCCGCCTAATCGACGGCAAGGGAGTGGCAGACCTGATCGAGGCGTTTGCGGCTTTAGAGCACGAGGAGGCGTTGCTGTGCGTGGTCGGTGACGGCCCACGCCGCGCCGAGCTGGAGGCCCTCTGCGCCGCGCGCGGCCTGCAATCGCGCTGCCTGTTCACCGGCTACCAGCCGGAAGAGCGGGCGCTGGAGCTGATCCGCGCCTCGGACGTGATCGTCAACCCCAGCTACACCGAGGGGCTGCCCACGTCGGTGCTGGAGGCGGGGCTGCTGAGACGTGGCATCGTGGCCAGCGACGTGGGCGGCACGCCCGAGGTGGTAAGCGACAGCCACAGCGCGCTGCTGGTGCCCGCGGGGGACGTGGCAGCCTTGCGGGGAGCGCTCGATGCGCTGCTGGCCGACCCCGAGCTGCGCGCCCGCTTAGGGCACGCAGCTCGCGAGGACGCGGTGGAGCGTTTCGACCGCAGCACCAGCGCGCGCAGCTTCATCGCCCTTGCGCGTCAGTTGGTCGAGGCGTCGGACGGCCCACCACGCTGAGTGTCGGCAACATCCGGCCCATCACTCCGGCTCTCAAGGGTAAGCAGGCCAATCTCCTGCACAAGGGCGGTGATGCGCCGCTCGAGCAGGCTGATGCGAACGGAGAAATGCAGCAGCAGCGATACGACAAAGACCAGCCCAAAGAAGAAGAGCGTGCTGCTCGGTACGGTTCCGCCGATCAAATGCGTCACCTTGACCAGTAGGCCGTACCAAATCGAGAGCACGACCAGCAAGGCAGCTGTCAGGACCCACAGCAGCGAGTACTCCTCCTTGAGCTTGCGTCGTCGCACGAGCTCGATGATCAGGATCAGGATGGCTACAGCCGCGAGAATCGTGATCAGCCTGATACGCATGGGCCTAGCCGTGAACGATAGGGCGGCGCAGCAGCGTCACGAGGATGGATAGCCACATCTTGTACATGTAGTAGAGACTGTGGTGGCCGCTGTGCATCGACTTCCCCACAGGTGGGCTCATCTGTACTGCCACCTCACGCACACGAAAGCCGGAGCGGTGCAGAAGGATGAGGATGTCGGCGTCTGGATAGTCGGATGGGTAGACCTCTGTGCAGAAGAACCGCGCCACCGGAATACGCATCACCTGCAGTCCCGAGGTGGGGTCGGTTATGTGCTGGCGCATGATCAGGGAGGCCACGCGAGAAAACAATGCGATACCGACCTTGCGCGCCGCGGAGGGACGGTAGTGGCCGTCACGGTCAAGGAAGCGCGAGCCGATCACGACATCAGCTTGCTTGCTACGTAGCTCCTCGAACATGGCCGGTAGATGCTCGGGCGAATGTTGGCCATCGGCATCCAGCTGACCTACGAGGAGATAGCCACGTCGCACCGCCCACTTGTAGCCGGTCTGCAGCGCAGCGCCATAACCAAGGTTCACCGGCAGGCGGATCACTTCAGCACCAGCTCGCTTTGCGGCTGGGGAGGTGCCGTCGGAGGATCCGTCGTCGACAACTAGGGCATCTGCCTGAGGCAGAACCCTGCGAACACCTGCAACGACGGCTCCGACGCGCGCTTGCTCGTTATAGGCGGGGATTACGATGAGGACTCTGTCGTCGGCCATAGGGTTGCAGGGTAAAGAACCCTGCGGAGGGCATGGAGGCAGATGTTGGCCCCGCCCACAGACGAGCACTGCCGGATCGTGCACGCGGGCAGCCGGGATGCTCTCTATCCTACCGGCGTGCTCGCCGTGATCGTCGCCGCCACCCTCACGTGCGTCGGCGCCCTGATTCTAGGCCAAGCCGCCTGCCGTCTGTGCGGGGCACGCACCTGGACCTTTCTGGCGGCGCCCGTCGGCCTCGCGCTGCTGATGATGCTGTCGATCCCGGCGATCCACGTGCCGGGGCACGCGACCACGATGGCTGTGGTGCTGCTTGTTCTAGTCCTCGCGGGGGCCGCGCTTCTCATCCGCGAGCCCGAGCAGCGACCCCCGGTGGCGGATCTGCTGACCGCGGCACCGGTGTTCTTTCTCGTGCTGCTTCCGTTCTTGGCCAGCGGGCATGCGGGAACGCTGGGTGTGTCGTTTGACAACGATATGCACGCTCATCTGCTGTGGGCTGAAGCGATCCGATCGCCGTCTGTGGCGAACGTCACCAGCCTTGATGCTGGCTATCCAATAGGACCTCACGCTCTGTGCGCCGTGTTGGCACAGGCCACAGGGATGCGTGTTGACTTCGCGTTCGCTGGCGAGACGATGGCACTGCCAATCCTGCTCGCGTGGACTGCGCTAGGGGCACTGCGGAAGGTCAGGTGGCTGGGAAAAGCGCTCGTGGTGAGCATGGTCGCACTGACGTTCATGGTGGCCGGGTATTATGCTGAGGGCTCATTCAAGGAGATCATGCAGGCGCTGTTCGTCCTCGGATTCGCGCTTGGCCTTGAGGATATGGGCCGGGGTGAGCGGCATAGGCCCTTGCGCTGGGTGCCTCTCGCGCTGATCGGGGGAGGGTCGCTGTCGGTCTACTCAGTCGCAGGTTTGCCCTGGCTGCTGGCCATGCTCGGGCTGTGGCTGGCAGCGCTTGGAGCCCGATTGCTGTGGCACAGCGGCTCACTTCGGCAGCTGATCGCGGGACTGCGCGACGCTGTACTGCTTGCCGGCATAGCGCTCGGTGTACTGCTGGTGTTGCTCGTGCCTCAGCTGCCGCGGCTAGTGAAGTACTACGAGAGCAGTACGAGCAGCGGTGGGGGTATTCCAACCTCTACCCTGGGAAACCTCGTGGGCCCAGTTTCCTTCTGGAAGGTCTTCGGGATGTGGGATGTTGCGGACTTCCGCCAGCCACCTGCAGATGCATTCCATGTGGGCATGTATGCGGCCTTTGGCCTGATCCTGACGGTGGCCGGCGGGGTCTGGTGGCTACGTCGGGGCGGCCTTGCTGTGCCGATGGCCGCCGGTGTGGCGTTGGCGATTTGGATTTACTCAAACAGCGATCAGTCGCCCTACGTCGCCGCCAAGGCGCTCGTGATCCTCGCGCCGCTGGTCATGCTCATGGCCACGCGCTGGCTAGTGGAGCTGCGCCCCGGCGAATCGTGGCTATCGCTGGTGGGGGCGCTGCGAGTAGGTGTGGCAGGTCTGCTCGGCTGGGCGGTGCTTGGCACGAGCGTCGAAGCCCTGCGGTACGCCTATGTCGGGCCGACCGCCCACGTCGATGACCTGCGAAGTTTGGAGCCGATGCTTGGGCGCTCGCCCACGCTGTTTCTTGGCTGGGACAACTTCATCAAGTGGGAGCTCGCCGGCACGCCGGTGGACCAGCCCAACGCGGAAGAAATACCGGCTCCCGTGGTCGCATTGCGCCCGCAGAAGATGTGGATGCCCGGAGAGGCGCTCGAATTCAACGACATCCAGCCCGCAACGCTCGACCACTATCGCTACATCATCACCACTCGCGATCCTGCTGCCAGCCAACCCCCCGGCAATATAAAGCTGATCCGCACCACCCGCTACTACGAGTTGTGGGAACGTCGGGGGCCCACCCCCGAACGCCAGACTCTGGCCATGAGTCAGGAACCTGGCGCCGTGCTCAACTGCGCTACTGCCAAAGGCCGGACGCTCGCGCATACAAACGGCGAGGCTGCGCTGCGCCAGTCAAATGTAGTGGTCCCTGCGCCCGCCCCGCTGCCCGGCGAAACCGCCAGGGTGCAGCTACGGCTCAAACCAGGCTCATGGTGGCTGTCCGCGCCCTACACCAGCCCACATCCGGTCGAAGTTACCGCCCCCGGTCTGCGCACCACTCTGCCGGCCAATCTCGATCGCCCAGGCATGCGCTGGCCGGTGGGTTCCATCACAGTCACGGGAAACGCGCCGATCACCGTCACCTTCCACCCACAGGATCCCCTGTTCGCCCCACCCGTCGCCAGCACCATAAATGCCCTTGTGGCCACCCCGGATGTGCCGATCCGCGTCGTGCCGCTCAAGCAAGCGTGTGGTCGGTATGTCGAATGGTATACAGCGAGCGGGCAGGGCTGACACCAGCCGATATGCACAACTGCCACCGGAGGAGAATCACTCAGCCACCTGCCGATCCGCCCAGTTCCCCGAGAGACCACCTGTGGGGGCTGGGTTCCCAATACAACTCCCAGATCGCGCCGTTGGTGCCACGGAAGTAAACGTACTGTTCTTCGGTGGTCGGGTTGATGAGAGCGACAGGATCGCCCGCAGCTGAGCCACCCACTTCCGCCAAAGACCAACTCTTGGTGAGA
>DASZIQ010000034.1:0-9101 GCA_035948945.1 Solirubrobacteraceae bacterium | reverse complement strand
GAGCGCCTACGCCGTCAGCTACACGAGGACCCAGCGCCACCCGTGACCGACGACCCCGAGGAGGTGATCGCCGCATAACATCCGCAGCAAGCGGAGCTACGCCTCAGCAAATTCACCCGGGAAACAGGACGCGACCGCGCGAAAGGCGGGCCGCGCGTTGATCGCTGCCGCAAAGCCGGCAAACCGTCGGCATGGTGCTCGCACCCAACGGCAACATAATCACGAGCAACGACGGCGGCGGGCGCTGCCCGGCGCCCGAGCTCACGGGCGCCGGGTCTCAACACCGGGGCTACTTGACCGTGCCTCCAGAGGCGTTGATCGCATACCACGTGCCGCCGAACGATTTGGCGCCAACGTAGGAGGTCTTCCCTGGACCGCTATCGCCGCTGTAGGTGTAGAGCGGATGACCGGCATAGGTCACCTGATTGCCGCTGGTCGTAGACAGAAGCGAAGCCTTGACGCCCGAGCCGGCTGTCGGGCGACCGCTTGCCTTCAGCGATGGCCACACTGCCGAGCATCCGCTGATCGCCGCGCAACTGTTCTTGTTGCCGTGATCGCGCGTGAACTCGTACAGCGTGCGACCCGAGCTGCTGACGAGGATGCTGCCGAGGCTAGTGTGGCGTAGCTGCACCGTGGCCGCGCGGCTTGAGCGCGCAGCCGGAAGGTTGCTCTGTGCGCTGGCGACCGTCGCCGCGCTCGCCGCGCTCGCCAAGGCGACGGCCAAGAAAACATGGGTTCGCTTCATCGTTCCTCCGATGTCGGGGTCGGGTGCGTGACTGTCATCTACTTATAGACACCGCCACGCCGCGAACCTTCCCGAGCACCGCCGTGCCTGTGCCCCTCCTCGCGGCCCACCCTGGGCGCTGGGGCGCCAGCGAGGATCGCATAGCCGATCCGCCGGTCACGTGAGTCGCCGTAGAAGACCGTTGTGATCGGGCGGCAAAACGCAGTGGGAAGGATCGCAGCGCGCTGGAGTCTTTAGGGGATGACGGCCGGGATGCTGCCGTGCCACGCACGGCGCCCAGCGATTGCCATATGGACATCCAGCACGAGAAAGGTGGGTTCACGATGAAGCTGCGCACGCTTTTGCTTTTCGCCCTCGCTGGGCTGATGGGGACAGCGGTGGCGGTGCTGCCCGCGCTCGCTGCCGGCCCGCCCGCACCGTCCGAAGTGAAGCTCGAAGTCGCTGAACACTGCTACTTCGAAAAATGGCCCTGCTGGAACGTCAAGGGGAACGACCCGGCAGACATCCGCCAGATCCAACCGTTCACGATCGCGCAGGGCGGCACGATCTCCTTCGAAGACAACGAAGCCAGCTATCCTACCGACGTACTCTGGAAGGGCGCCGCGCCAAGCTGCACAGCCGGTGTGCCGTCCACGCCGAACACCAGCTGGAGTGGCACCTGCACCTTCGCCAACGCGGGCGAATACGAATTCGAAAGCCAAGACCTGTTCAACGGCGACGGGTTCAACTACACCCAGTACAAGGTGATCGTCGAAAAACCCGGGGGCACCGGCACCACCTCCACCACGACGACCACAACCACCACGACGACGACTACAACACCGACCATGACCACACCGACCACAACCACCCCTACGACGACGACACCGACGATGACACCGACCACAACGACACCGACGACTACGACGCCGACGGCCACGACCTCCACGCAGCCTTCCGGCGGCGAGGTCTCCACGGCCACGACGCCCGGCTCGATGGAAACGCCTCCCCTATCGGGCGGGGGCGGCCCCCTCGCGACGCTCGCTCTGGCGAAAGTCCAGCATGGTGACGCCGTGCACGGGACGGTTCAGATACCTGCCGCCGACGGTGGCGCACGCCTGGAAGTCGAACTGCTCGCCCAGGGCGCCTCGCTCGCGAAGGCCAAGCGAGGCGGCAGCTCGCGCGTCGGGCGGCTCGTCCGCTCCTCGGCGCCCGCCGGCACGGTGTCCTTCACGATCTCGCTCGACCCAGCGGCCAAGCGCGCGCTGCGCCATCATCACAAGCTGGCGCTCACCGTGAAGATCGTGCTCACACCCAAACACGGCGCCGCTATGACCCTCACGCGAAGCATGGTCGTACGATGAGGCCGCGCACGGTTTTGAAACCACGCACGCTTGCGTTGTTCGCCCTCGCTGCGCTGATCGGGGCGGCGGTGACCGTGCTGCCCGCGCTCGCCGCCGCACCCTTCGAAGCGAAGCTCGAAGTCAACGAGAACTGCGAAGTGAGCAACTGGCCGTGCTGGACAACGGAAGGGTCGGCGTCGATAGCGAAGCCCACGAAATCTATGACGATCGCGAGCGGAGGATCGGTCACGTTCATTGACCACGCGACCACCGCGGCGACCGTTGTATGGATGGGCTCTGCCCCAGCATGTTCCGGTGTGCCCGCAAGCGCCATGACCGATTGGGAAGGCAAGTGCAAGTTCGAACAGCCTGGGACCTACAAGTTCGAAAGCTCGACGCTGTGGCCCGAATACACCAAATACGAAATCGTCGTGGAAGGCGCCGCCACCGGCACAACCCCCACTACGCCGACCACAACCACACCGACGACCACAACGCCGACCACCCCCACGACGCCGAGCGAACCCGGCCACGGCTCGCCTTTGGAAGGAGGATCAAAGGCGCTGAAGCTCGCTGGCAGCCAGCGCGGATCGACCGTGCGCGGGGCAATCAAAGTGTCCCAGGCCGGCACCGGCGGGCGGCTGGAAGTCGGCCTGTTTGCCGCGGGCGCCTCGCTGGCCAAGGCGGGGCAATCGGGACAGGTGCGCGTCGGGCGGCTGGTGCGCTCGTCCCTGACGGCGGGCAGCGTGTCTTTCTCGGTGCCCCTTAGCGCGAAGGGCAAGGCCGCGCTGCGCCGCCACCGGCGCCTGGCATTGACGGTGAAGATCACGCTCACACCAGCACACGGCGCGGCGGTGACAATCACCCGCAGCGTCATCGTGCACGCCTGAGCAGTGGTGGTGCGGGTGTCCGCGTACCGTGCGTCGAGCGCGCGTGGGAAATCGCTGGGGAAATAGTCGCCCCCGTCCGCAAGCCCTGAGCTCGCCAATCAGATCACGAGGGTGCTCGATCCGCGCAGCCTTCCCGAGAACGTCACACCGATCCGTCCGCACTCGGCGGGTGCCGAGGCAGCTTTCTTAGAACGCTTGGAGGAGGAGATCCCGGCCAAGTGGCTACGGGAGGTCCAGCGGCTCTACGCAGAGACCGGCGCGCAGCTCTCGGCGTAGGGGTCTCACTCGCAAGTCCGGCGAGCTTACGGCCGGAGCGCCTCGTAAGTTGCACGCATGAGTGGCCGCGGCATCCCGTTCGTCTTCGACCGCCTCAGCGAGATCCGCGATCAGCTGCACCTCTACGGCTTCCGGCTCGATCCTCGGCCGGGCACCTCCTACGTGGACCCGACGTACGCCGCCGAGCCTCGCACCGGGATCGTGGAGGTCACGGCCGGCCTGGAGGACTGCCCGCTCGACGTACGCGTCCAGCTGGTCGAGCAGTGGCGAGCGGGCATCGACGGGGCGCATGCCCAGCGTGGCCTGAGTGTGCTCGCCTACACCTACTGGGTCGGCTGCGTCGACCCGGCCATCGATCTGCACTACGACCTGGACCCTGTGCGTCATCCCGAGATGCCGTTGCATTGGCACCCTCCGGCGATGACTGTGGTTCGCCGGCCGTGCGGCCCAGCAACTCCCGGGCGCGCGATGCAGGCAGCCCTCCAGCTGGCGGCGGACATCGAGCGGCTGCAGGCTCAAGGTCTCAACGCCGCTGCCGATATAGTGGATAGTCTGGACCTAGGGGATTACGTGCCTTAGCGTGGTAAACTCAGAGCGAGCGATCATGAGCGATCTCGACAGCCGATATCTCACCGTCCCCCAGGTCGCCGCCGAGCTGCAGATGGATGCCTCCGCGGTCTACAAGATGTGCAAGTCCCAGCAGCTGCCGTCAGTCCGCTTCGGCAAGTCGGTGCGCATTCCGCGCCTGGCGTATGAGCGCTACCTCGAGCGGCTGGAGGGAGGACGCCCCAAGCCCCTGGAGCACGACTCGCCCGGCTCACAGGACCAACTAGAGGACTTTCGCGACGCCACCGGACACGATCCCGAGACCTGGATCGATGGATGGCGGTCTGGAAGCATCCCCGACACGCCGGAGAACACCCGCCTGGCCATCCATGCCCTCGCCCTGCGAGACGCACCACGTCAGCGAGCGAAGCAAACCGCCGCGTTGCCCTGACCGTCTCCGTTCAGGCCGGACGCCTCTGAGCCCAAAGCCACCCGAGCAGCGCTCACGACTCGCGCTGCCGACGTACAGCTCCAAAGCCCAAACAGTCTACGGGTATGAAATACCGGGTGGGCTTGCTGTCCGGTCGTGTTCGTAGGGTCGTTTGACCAGGACAGGGGCTCTGTGGGAAGACGCAATGGTGGGGCAGGCCGCCGTGCATTTGGGCTGCGAGCCCGTCAATGACTATATGGCCGCCCCTGCGACTCACCTGGTTGGGCTGAGAGCCCGAATCCGTATTTGTCGCTGCCCACCGCGCCTTCCAGTTTGAGAGTTTGATGGCTGGTGAAAGGAGTGGAAAGTGCGGTTTTTCGGTATTGATGTTCACTTGGAGTTCTGCGAGGTCGCGGTCGCTGAGGGCGGCAAGGTCTCGCAGGTCGGGCGGATCGCGAGCACACCGGAGGCGATCAGGGAGTTCGCGTGTGGTCTCGGCGGCGAGGATCAGGTCGTCTTGGACGCCAGCGGCAGCGTGATGGCGATCGCGAGGATCCTGCGGGAAAGCAACGTCGGGCGGGTCGTGGTCTCTAACGCGGCGCAGACGCGCGCGATCTCTCACGCGCGGGTGAAGTCCGACCGCTTTGACGCTGCGATGCTCCTGGACAGCGAGATCGCTCTGCTTGACCAGAAGATCGCCGAGCAGGCCCTGGCGTGGCCGGGGCTGTGCAGGCTGTTGACGATCCCGGGGGTGGACATCGGCACCGCGGCGGCAGTGATCGCGGCGGTCGGGGACATCACACGCTTTCAGAGCCCTGGCCAACTGGTTGCCTATCTCGGCCTGGACCCGAAGGTCCGTCAGTCCGGCTCAGAGCCCGCACGCTACGGGCATATCTCAAAGCGCGGCAACGCGCAGGCCCGTTCGATGCTGGTCGAGGCGGCATGGATCGCGATCCGCAGCCCCGGCCCGCTCAAGGCGTTCGGCGAGCGCGTCCGTGCTCGCCGCGGCGCCCAGGTTGCGGCAGTCGCTGTCGCACGCAAGCTCGTGGTTCTCTGCTGGCATCTGCTCACCAAGGACGAGGACTACGCGTTCGCCCGCCCCTCGCTGACGCGCCAGAAGACCCGCCGGTTGGAACTCAACGCCGGCGCGTCACGACGGCCACGCCGCCACGACGGGGCAACCGTCTCGCCGACAGCCGCTCAGCGCGCGGCGGAGCGTGAGCTGCAAACCCAGGCAGAGCTCGCCTACCGGCGCCTGGTCAATGATTGGCGCTCAACAGCAGCACCAAAGGGTGGTGCGGGCGCGACACCGGGGCGCGCATCTCAAAAGCCCGTAAAGGGCAAAGCCGCGCGGCAGACCACAAGCCCCTGACGCCTGCGCTTCGCTCACGTCAGTCACCCGCACCACAACAAATCATCCCACTCCAAAGCACTCGACGCGACCCCACCATCGAAGCGTCTCCCTGCACCACGACACCCCCCCTGGCGCAACAAGAACGGCCGTACAGACCAGATGCACACGCCTCCCGGTGCTTGTGCGATCGCTGTGCTGCCGAAGCGCACCCTCAAGCGTGGAGCAGCGCCCTCAGCAACCCCGAAGAAAAGTTCGTACAAGCCCTTGACTTTTCATCCGTAGATGCACGCCCCTGCGGGGGCTGTGCGAGGACTGTGCGGATTCGTTGGCCGTTTTCGGGGGTTGGTGGTCTGTATCGGGTGTGATGACTGCTGCGAGCATTGGTACCGCGAAGGCCGGTGGGTATGCGCGCTACCTGGAGTCAAAGACGGTGGTGCCTGAGCGCGGGGACTATTACCTGACGCCGGGTGGGGAGATGGCCCAGGCGCCTGGCCAGTGGCTCGCGTCGCCGGGGACGCTCGCGCGGTTGGGTATCGAGGGCAGCGCGGAGGAGGGCGGTGACTTCATCGCTTTGATGGAGGGCCGCCATCCCCGGACAGGTGGGTGGCTCAGGCCTGAGGGCGCGGGCGGCGGTCGGGGTGGTGGGATTGACTTGACGTTTAGCGCGCCGAAGTCGGTCTCCGCGGTGTGGGCGCTCGGCGGGGAGGCCCAGCGTCGGGATATGGAGGCGGCGCACGCCGCGGCGGTGCGTGAGGCGATGGCGCATCTCACTGAGACGGTGCCGACCGTGCGGCGCCGCTATAGCGGGCAGGTGGTGGAGGAGCCTGCGCGGGAGGTGGTGGCCGCGGAGTACCGGCACACCACCGCTCGCGGTGTCCTTGAAGGGGACGCGCCTGACCCGCAGCTGCACAGCCATGTGGTGATCACGAGTGCTGTGCGGGAGGACGGGCGGATCGTCGCGGTGGCGTCCCGGCCGGTCTTTCGTTCCGCGCGGGAGATGGGCGCCTACTATCGCTCGGCGCTCGCGCACGAGCTTGGGCAGCATGGTTATGCGATCGAGGCGGGGACCGGCAAGCAGGGGCGCTACTTCGAGATCGCGGGTGTGCCGCAGGGGCTGTTGGAGGCGTTCTCTGCTCGTAGTCGTGAGGTCGCGAGGGCGGCGGAGCGCTTCCGTGCGAAGTGGGGTCGGGCGCCGGAGCGTGGGGAGCTGCGCCGGCTGAAGCTCGAGAATCGCAAGGCGAAGGTGCTCGTCACCCGCAGTGACCTGCATGCGGTCTGGAATGAGACCGCGGCCCGCTTTGGCTTCACGGGGGATGAGCCCGCTCGGCTGCTCAGGGAGGCTCGTGGGTCGCGGCCGGAGCGTGCCCTTTCAGATCGCGTCGAGGAGCGTTTGACCGAGCGTGCCGCGACGTTCGAGCCAGGGGAGTTCCGCGCGGTTCTGCTCGAGCAGTCCGTCGGCGAGCTTTCACCGCGCGAGGCGCTCGCGTTCTCACGGGCGATGATCGCAGAGCGCCGGGTCCTCCCACTGGAGGGTGGGTTGATGACGACGCTCGCTGTGCGCGCCCGCGAGCAGGCGATCGAGCGGAGGTTCACCCAGCTCGCCCAGGTGGCCGACCGGGACGTCGGCGCGGTTGCACGTGAGATCGCAAGCGACACGGTCGCCGAGCGAATCGGCGGACACCTCAGCGACGAGCAGACCCACGCACTTCAGGTCATCACCGGCCCCGAGCGCGGCGCGATCCTGATCGGGCCGGCGGGCACCGGGAAGGGTGTGGTGATCGACGCCGCCGCGCGTGCGGAGCAGCTCTCAGGGCATCAGACGCTGGGTGTCGCCGTGTCCTGGTCGACGGCCGAGCGTCTCGGACGGGACAGCCCCGCACTCTCCGAGCGGACACTCAGCGTCGACGCGCTCATATCGCGCGTCCAGCGCGGCCAGGTCATCGTCGATGCGGACACGACGATCTACTTCGACGAGGCCGGGATGGCCGACACCGACCGGCTCGACCGTCTCACCCAGATGGTGGAGCGAACCGGGGCGAAGCTCGTCGCGGTAGGGGACGCCGCGCAGCTGCCCTCGATCGGCGCCGGCGGCATGTTCGACCGGCTTGCCGAGATCACGCCCAGCGCCGAGCTCTCAGACGTGCGCCGCACCTTGGACCCACAAGAACAGCGGGCGTGGGCGGACCTCCGCGCCGGCAGATCCGACAGAGCGATGGCTCATTACCACGCACGCGGGCAACTCCACATGGCCGACACAAGGGATCAGGCCGTCGAGCACGCGGTACAGGCGTGGGCGAAGCTCACCGAGACCCACCTGATCGGCGAGGTCGCGTTGATCTCTGATGCGTCAAACCAGGAGATCCACCGTCTCAACGCCCGCGCACAGCACTACCGCGCACAACGCGGCGAGCTCGACGAGCTGGAAGTCGAGGTGCCCGGTGTTCACTACGGCATCCGCGAGGGCGATCGGGTAGCGATGATCGAGCAGCACCACGAGCCAGGAGCGGAGCGCATCGAGAACGGCAGCCAAGGAGAAGTCCTGGACGTCACCCCCGCCGGAGAGGCGCTCATCTAGTTCGACGTAACCGGCCGCAGGCGAACACTCGCCGGCGACGACCTCGGCCGCGTACGCCTCGGGTACGCGCACCACATCCACCGCGTCCAGGGCGCGACCGTCACCCACACCCTCGTCGTCACCGGCGGCTGGCAGACGAGCAAGGAGCCCGCCTACGTCGAGGCATCCCGCGCCCGCCAAGGCACCAAATGGTTTGTCAACCGTGACGACCTCGGAACCGAAGGCCACGACACCGACCGCATCCAACGCCTCGCCACCAACATGCGCCGCAGCCACGCACAAACCCCATCCCTCGCACACCCCGAACTGCCCGACCCCGAATACGGGCGCGGCTACACGCGCCCGATCGCACCCAGCCGCCGCAGCCGGATACCCGGCATCGCCCGCGCCATCAACCGCATCGCCCAACCCGACCGAACACCGGAGCGAACACGTTGAGCCACAAGCTACGTCCTGTCAGGACTCAGCCGGGCGGTGTCAATGGCACGCCCCTGAGCAGGACGGCCGGCGACACCTCCAGCGCATCTGCCAGCCGAAGGAGCGTCGTGACACGAGGATCACGCAGTCCGCGCTCGATCCGAGAGACCTCGGTCGCGTGGATACCAGACCGATGGCTGACCTCTTCTTGCGTGAGGTGCCGCCGCTTTCGCGCTCGGGAGACATTCTGCGCAAAGACATCGAGGGTGGACACCCCCGTGATGGGCTTGTGAAGTTGGCCTAGTCGCCAGAGGGAATTTCACAAGTCGATCCAAAATTGGGTAGCCTGACTTGCGGGCAACGTGGTTGCCGAGTGCCGCTGGAGTAGCACGTGCTAAGGAACGGGCAATGATGCGCTAGAAACGAGTCCTTGAGAGCGCGAAGCCGTCAAGCATGACGGCCATGCTCCGCGTCGTGTTGGTCGCTCTGGCGCTCATCTTGAGCTCCAGCGGGACGGCTCGCGCCGAAACGACCACCACCTTCTAC
>DASZIQ010000033.1:0-30824 GCA_035948945.1 Solirubrobacteraceae bacterium | reverse complement strand
TGGTGATGGCGTGGCTGTGGCTGCTGGGTCCCAACAGCAGCGCCAACGCCACCCACGACGCGATCAACGCTGCTCCGTCGGGGATGAGCTGGTTGAGCACGGTGCAGGATTGGGCCGCCGAAGGCGCGCAGGGCAACGGCCTTCCGATCGCGTTGGTGCTCGCGCTTGTCTCCGCCGCGATTGGGGTGGCCGTCGCGATCGATTGGCGCTCGCGGCAGTTTCTCGTGCTCGCGATCGTGCTCAACCTCCTCTACTGGATGCTTGGGCAGGGCTTCGGCGGGATCTTCGAAGGGGGTGCTACCGACCCGAACGCCGGGCTGCTGTTCGTGCTGCTGGCGCTCGCGCTGTACCCGCTCACCCCCGCCGGAGGACCCCGACCGAGCCAGGGGGCGGCACGGCGTGCGAGCCTTGCCGCCGGGGCGCTCGCGGCGGTCGTGCTGCTCGCCGGCTGCGCCAAAGCCGACAAGCAGGCGTCGATGTCCACACCGGCGATGTCCACATCCATCACCACCCCGAGCGCCGGCGGGGGTGGCTCGGCGAACGCTGCAAGCACGACGGGGAGCTCGGCGAGCGCCGCGACCATGAACATGAGCGCAGGCTCCGCGCAGGCGGGTGCAAGCTCCTCCTCCGGGGGCGCGACGGCGAACGGGATCAGGCCGGTGCCGATCCAGGTCCTCGGCACGGCAACCTGGCAGGGTATGAAGATCACGGCTCAGGTGATGACCCCGGTGCCATTCGTCGTCTACAACGGCACGAGCCGGCAGCTGGTGAAGCCGGGAAAGGCGAGCTTTCACCTGATGGTGATGCTGAACGACGCCGACACCGACGTGCCGATCCCCTACGCCACGGTGTGGGCCACGATCAGCAAGAACGGCAAGGTCGTCTTCGACGAGCGCCAGTGGCCGATGATCTCCCGCTACATGGGGCCCCACTACGGCAACGACGTCACCCTCCCCGGCGCCGGCACCTACAAGCTGAGCCTGCTGGTCAGCCCACCCGTCTCCGCGCGGCACATCGAATACCAGAACGTGTGGCTGAAACCCCACCAGGTCAGCTTCACCTTCCCCTGGAAGCCGACCTGATCGGCAGGGGACCATTGCGCCGGTTTCAAACCGATTGGCACGCCCGGACGGCCTCGGCGCCCCTCGCCGGCGCCTGATTTCGAAAGACGCCCATGCGAGAGCGCAACACGACGCTGACACGCAGGCGCCTGCTGCTTCGAGCGGCCGCACTGGCCGCCGGCGGCGCGGCCGTCGGGGTGGGGCTGGACCGCGCGCTCAGCAGCCCCAAGCCGCTGCCCCTGGTGGCACTCGGCTCCCAGCCAGCGGGCCTGCCCGAGCGCCAGCACGCCTGGGATGCGACGCTGGCGCGCGACCCCTACGGCAACCCGATCTCGCCCCGGTTCGACCGGCTGCTGTTCTTCGACGTCGCCGGCAGCCCCACACCGGCCGCCGCACGGATGCTGGAGGCCGCGCTGCGCACGCTCGAGCGGGCCTACCGGTGGGGCCCCTCCGGGCTGCTGTTCACCGCCGCCTGGGGGCCCAGCTATTTCGAGCGCTCGCTCGAAGTGGCCTCGCCGATCCCGCGGGCGAAGGGCCTGTCGGACTTCGAGCTGCCGGCGATCGACGACTACGAGCTCTGCCTGCACCTCGCGTGCGATGACGAGCAGCGACTGGCGGCTGTCGAGGCGGCGCTGAGGAGCGGTGCGCCGCTCCCCGGCACGGACGGGCCGCTCGATCTTTCGCGCGCACTGCGCTGGCGTGAAACACGGACAGGGTTCGTGGGCGCCGGCCTGCCCGCGGCGCACCAGAACGTCGACGGGATCCCTGCGGGCGACCCAGTGCCGCAGGGCTCGCCGCTGTTCATGGGGTTCAAGTCGAGTCTGCGCCGCAACCAGGCCACCGAGCAGTACGTCACGATCCCCGGGGGCCCGTTCGAGGGTGGCACGACGATGCAGGTCAGCTACATGCGCCTGCGGCTTGACAGCTGGTATGAACAGCTCGATCAGCGCGAGCGAGTGGCGCTCATGTACGCGCCGCAGGTGACGCCCGAGCAGGTCAGCCACTTCACCACCGACGCCCCCGGCGATCCCGCCCTGCTGGGGGAGGCGATCAACCGCTACGGCGTGATCGGGCATGCACAGACCTCCGCGCGCGCTCGGCGCAGCGGCAAGCCGCTGATCATCCGGCGCGATTTCGACACGGTCGACGGTGGCCAGGCGGGCCTTCACTTCGTCTCGCTGCAACGCACGATCGAGGATTTCATCACCACTCGCAACGCGATGAACGCGAGCTCCGCGCAGCTCGAAAACCCAGCGATCACCGACACGGTGAACAACGGGATCAACGCGTTCATGCTGGTGCTCCGGCGAGCCAACTACATCCTGCCCTCCAGGCCGGAGCGCTCATTCCCGCTGCTGCCGGGACGCGAGCGCGCGGTGGCTTGAGCGGCGACGAGCGCGGTGGCTTGAGCGGCGATGAGAGTGGTGGCCCGAGCGGCGATGAGAGCGGTGATGAGAGTGGTGGCTTGAGCGGTGATGAGAGTGGTGGCTTGAGCGGCGATGAGGGCGGTGGCTTGAGCGGCGACGCTGTGGCTTGAGCGGGGCGACGACCCTCGGCTGGAAGTGGTGCAGCCCAAGTTTCATCCGATCCCCGGCGGGAACGTGAAAGAGATATGCGGCGGGACATGCGGGCCCACCTCGAGCACGATCTCGGAGTGCGATGCGAGCGGCACGCTCCCCGGCGCCCCCCGCCAGCGCCGCCCGTCGACGAACACCGCCACGCGCGTGCCGGGAGGCGCCTCGAACGAGGCCAGTCGCGACGGCGAAAGCGGCTGGCCCCAGGCGCGGAAGAGGTTGGCGAGGGGGATGGGCCCGTGCTCGCGCACCAACACGACTCCGGTAGGTTCGAGCGTCACGAGCGCGCCGTAGCAGCGGGCGCGAGCGATCCGCCCCGCCGCGAGGGTCAACGGTGGACGGACGCCGATTCCCGCGGGTACGATCACGACCCGGTTGGCGGCGAACACCTCGACGTGCACGGCGCTGCGCGGTCCCAGCCCGCGCGCACAGCGACCGACCACCGCGCCGGTCGGCGCCGGATGGAAGCGCGGACCCGCGCCGATTGGGCGAGCCCGCAGGAGCAGGGCCTTCGGGATTTGCGCCGCGGACGCGGAGTGACGGCGCGCAGTGACGATTCCGGGACGGCGCGCAGTGACGATTCCGGGACGGCGTGTCGTGATTCCGGGACGGTGTGTCGTTCCGCAGCCGAGCATCGCAACGGTCACCACCAGCACCACCGTAGGGAGACCAACTGAGGCGGAGGGCCGCACCGTCAGGAGGAGCTTCCACCGGGCACGCGGGAGTCGTCCACGGCGATGCGCACCGCCAGCAGGATGAGCCCCAGGCCGCCGCCGATGCAGAGCACCGCCGCGGACCGCGCCACGAACGCCGGCACCGCCGTGAGCACGAAGCCGTGCACAAGCGTCGAGAGCAGTTCGAAGCCCATCCACAGCACGACGAACCCGATCACCAGGTCGAGCACGAAGCCGACCCGATCGCGCAGCGCCCTGCTCACTCCCCACGCCGCGAAAGCGAGCAGGACGGCCGTGAGAACGAGCTGTTCGATCGAGACGCTCGGCCGGCCGTGAAGCTCCCGGCCGACACCGCCGACCGCGAGCGCGATCAGCACCACCACCGCGAGCACGCGGGCGAGCCGCGCATGCAGCTCGGGCTGCGGCAGCCGCCACGCCGCCAGCAGACAGGCGACCAGCACCACGATCAGCCAGAACCAGACCAGCGATGGGTTCGGCGCATGCCACAGGCCACCGGCGACCGCGCGCAGGCGTCCGTTGAGCAGCACGGCGATGCTCCACCTGCCCACGTACGAGGTGCCAGGCGCAAGGACGGTTGCGGCGAGGGAGCCGATCCTGCCGTCGTGCCACTCGTATTCGTGCCCTTCGCTCACCCGCCGCCACTTTGCCGGGGTGCTGCGGCTGAGGTGCGGCGGAGGGATCTCGGGAATGGTTTGGTTGAGGTAGTACATCTCCGAGTTTTCGTTGACATACACCCCCGAGCGCGAGAAGCGCAGGTAGGGGGCGCCGCGGTAGTCCAACACCACCACCGTCTCGGACGGCGGCACGCGCAACCACAGCCGCAGGTAGCCGTCGACCACTTTCGCGTCGACCCCTGCTGGGGCCTGGCTGACCCTCGCCAGGTAGCTGGTCGCAGACGGGGCGACCGGCCCATGTGCCTCGGCCGCGGCGGGGAATGCAACGGCCACCATGCCGAGCGTCACCAGCGCCCTCCGCGCGCGCCTGCGGATCAGAGCTGGCGCCTGTCTGCGGATCGACACCAGTGCACGCCCATCGATGAGGGCCGGCACATGCCCGCGGATCAACTCCGGCGCCTGTCTGCGGATCAACACCAGTGCACGCCCGCGCTGAGAGCCGGCATGTGCCTGCGGATCAACTCCGGCCCATGCCCGCGGGCGGGGTGCATACACTTGCTGTCGTCCTTCGTCGCGGCTGTCGTTTCGACCGATTCTGGCATCGGGCCACACAATGACGGACTCTGCGCAGATTCCCACCCGTCGCCCCTCCGCCCGCCGGAAGCCGGTGGTGGCAGCCCGCCTGAAGTCGGTCGCGGCGGCATCCATCGTCACAGTCGCTCTGGCAGCAAGCTTGGTTCCTGAATCGGCGCGTGCCGATGGCGACCCAGCCAGCGACGTGCTGGTCACGCAGACCCTGTTCCTGCCCTGGGATGCGGGCGTCTCCGCTGGCCAACAGGCCCAGCTCGCCGCACTGTCGAGGGAGGCCGAACACGACGGCTACCAGCTGCGCGTGGCGCTGATCGCATCCTCGGCGGATCTCGGCTCGGTGACGGAACTGTGGCGCCAGCCCCAGAGCTATGCCGACTTCCTCGGCGATGAGCTCTCACTCGTGTACAAGGGGACGCTGCTTGTGGTCATGCCGGACGGCTTTGGCCTGTATCGCACCAATGGATCGCTCGGCCCCGAGCAGGCGGCGCTCGTCAGCCTGCGATCGGCGGTCGCGGGCGCGAGCCTTGGCACCGCCGCGCTGCTGGCCGTGCAGCACGTGGCCGCCGCGGCCGGCCATCCACTGGGCATCCCACGCGACATCGGGGCGCCCACCACCGCGTCCGGCTCGCCCGACGCGATCGCATGGATCGTGTTCGTGAGCGGTGGCGCGCTGATCGCGCTGGCGTGGGCAGGCAGCCTGCGCGCCCAGCCGCTGCGTGTGCGCGTGCGAGGCAGAAGCGTCTCCTCCACCTGAGCCATTTTGTTCAGCGACGGTTGAGGCCTGGCGGCCGACTGCGCCACCCGCTAGCCCGGCTCGATCTCCAGCCCCTCGGCCACGCGCGGCGCGCCGTCGGCGGCCTCGTAGCGCACGTCCACGGAGTCGTTCTGGCGGTAGGTGCCGACGCCCCAGGCGCCCAACAGCCAGCGCCAGCCGCTGATGTGGTCCTTGCGCAACTCCTGCTCGAACACGAGCGCTCCGTCGCGCACGATGTAGTCCCTGCCCAGTTGCTGGCGCACGCCATTGAGGTACACCTCGTACGGCGGGCGCACCTCGCCGGGCAGCTTCACGATCGAGCGGGGCATGGCGGCTCGGATTATGCACCCGGCGGCCCACGTACCCTTCTGCGGATGCGCGACATCCCCTACACGATCCGCCGCTCCACCCGCGCGCGCCGGGTGCGCGTCAATGTGCACGCCCACACGGGCGTCGAGGTGGTGCTCCCGGCGCGTGCCCCCGAGCGGGCGGCCGCCGCCGCCGTGCAGGAGCTGCGTCCGTGGATCGAGCGGCGGCTGCGCGAGGCGCACGAGACGCTCGAGCGCATCGCCGAGCGCGGCGCCACGGTGCCCTACCTGGGCGAGTCGCTGCAGCTGGTGGCTCAGCCGGGGCGCACGCGCGTGCACCGCCGCGGCGGTGCCCTGCTGGTGCCGGCGGGCGATCCGCGGCCGGCGCTCGAGCGCTTCTACCGCCGCGCTGCGCGCGCGGAGATCGCGGTGCGGCTGGATCGCGCGAGCGCGCTGGCGGGCACCCCCTACAGCAGCCTCTCGATCCGCGCGCAGCGCTCGCGCTGGGCCTCGTGCTCGGCGCGGGGGCGGATGAGCTTCAACTGGCGCCTGTTGCTGGCGCCCGAGAGCGTGCTCGAATACGTGGTGTGGCATGAGGTCTGCCACCTGGAGATCCTCGACCACTCGCCTCGGTTCTGGGCGCTCGTCGAGCGCCGCTGGCCCCGCTGGCGCGAGGATCGCGAGTGGCTGCGCCGCCACGGGGCGACGCTGGTGCTGTAGGGGCTTCATGCCCCGTTCTCACTTTGGCCTGTAGGGCACCGGCCGAACCGGGCGCGAGGCGCGTGTGTCGCCGGCAGGGCTTGCAAGCTGGCGTTCCAGGGCGGTGAATGCCTCGATGATCTCGGGCGCCTCGTAGGCTCGATTGCGCTTGGTGATGGCGATCGGCCGCAGGATGCCGGCCTCGACCAGTCGCCCGATCGCGGTGTGCGTTGGCTTGAAGGTACGGTCGATCAGCGCTTCTGCGCTGTGCACCGTGAGGATCGGCGCTCCGGGCAGGCTGTGCAGCAGCACGTCGGTCGCCGAGTTTGCGCGGATCGGGCCCAGTCGGCCGCGCCACTCGGCCTCCAACTGCTCGGCACGAGCTTGAAACGTGGTGGCGTCTGACGCGCAGCGCATGCAGGCGCCGGCAAAGCGCGCGACCCATGTATTCACTCCTTGGGCTGCCTTACGCGATGTCGGCGAGCCGATGTAGCGGTACTGGGTGAGTCCGTCGATATAGGTGCGAGCCTGGGTGGCAAGCACGAGCGAGACGGGGGCGAGCACACGCGGTGCCAGTCCCCGGCGGCGCAGGACGAGATGGATGAGGGCGCGTCCCGCCCTGCCGTTTCCATCCACGAACGGATGGATGGTCTCGAACTGCGCGTGTGCGATCGCGGCCTGGGCGACGGCGGGAAGTTCGTTGGTGTTGCAGAAGGCGCACAGGTCGTCGAGGAGCCCCGAGACGTGCTCGGGGGGTGGGGGAACGTATGCGGCAGCGCAGGGGTTGTAGTCGCTGCCGCCGATCCAGTTTTGGGTCTCTCGTACTCGCCCCGCATAGGCATCGAGATGTGTTCCCCTCAGCAGGCGGCGGTGGATCTCGAGCAGCAAATCCACCGTGATCTCCTCGCCGACCCCGACGCGCTCGACGCCGTGGACCATGGCGTCGATGTTGCCGAGCACCTCTGTTGCGGTGACGTCGGAGGATGATCGATGCAGCGAACGCTCGGCCTCGGCGCGCAGCAGGCGTCTGGCCCCGACCTCGAGACCCTCGATGCGGGACGACGCGACCGCCTCCGCGCGAAGCAGGATGCGGGCAAGCGCCTCCGTATCCACGAGCGCCATCGCTTCGGCGTTCATCCGGGCTATCGCGGCTTCCGCGTCGGCGATATCCGCCGCGACGTCCCCTTCGAAAACGAATTGCCTACCGATCAGGGGATCGGGGACGTAGGCCTCGTAAGCGCATGAGCGCGTGTCTTTGCGTGGCAGTCCATAGCCGCCGATCTCGCTCTGCCAACGGCGCTTTATAACCTTCGACATGGACCCACCTTGAATTGGAGGTTATCATACAACCTCCGATCATGATGAGTTTTGATTGGAGGTTATCAAGCAACCTACAATCACGAGCCCTAGCTTTGAAAGGTTCTCGAGCGATCCTTACAAAGGTCCGTGAGCCCTGAAAGGAACGAGCGGCAGATGGAGCAGCCCGCTCAGCCCCGCTGCGCTACCGGCACGTAGTCCCTGTCGCGCTCGCCGGTGTAGATCTGCCGCGGGCGGGCGATCTTCTGCTCGGAGTCCCCGACCATCTCCTTCCACTGCGCGATCCACCCGGAGGTGCGCCCGATCGCGAACATCACCGGGAACATCGCCACGGGCAGCCCCAGCGCCTCGTAGATCAAGCCGGAGTAGAAGTCCACGTTGGGGTACAGCTTGCGCGAGGTGAAGTACTCATCGTCGAGCGCGCGCTTCTCGAGCTCGGTGGCGACGTCCAGAAGCGGGCTCTTGCCGCGCACCTCGAACACGTCGTCGAGGTGTTTGCGGATGATCCGCGCGCGGGGGTCGTAGTTCTTGTACACGCGGTGCCCGAACCCCATCAGCCGCTCGTTGCCCGCCTTCACGCCCTCCAGG
This sequence comes from Solirubrobacteraceae bacterium, assembly GCA_035948945.1. Taxonomy (GTDB): domain Bacteria; phylum Actinomycetota; class Thermoleophilia; order Solirubrobacterales; family Solirubrobacteraceae; genus Palsa-744. The sequence goes on along the minus strand of DASZIQ010000033.1, from coordinate 22,623 downwards.
AAGTCGGGGATGTTCTCGACCGTGCCGATTCTCTCGAGCATCCGCAGCGCCGCCTCGTTGGCGCCCCCGTGCAGCGGTCCGTACAGCGCCGCCACGCCGGCGGCGACGGCCGAGTAGGGGTCGACCTGGGTGGAGCCGACCGAGCGCACGGCGCTGGTCGAGGCGTTCTGTTCGTGGTCGGCGTGCAGGATGAACAGCACGTCCAGCGCGCGTTCCAGGCGAGGATCGGGCTCGTATTTGAGCTCGGTCATCTTGTACATCATCCCGAGGAAGTTGCCGGCGTAGTTGAGGTCGTTGTCGGGGTACACGTACGGCTGGCCCATGTTGTGGCGGAACGCGAACGCGGCCAGCGTCGGCATCTTCGCCAGCAGCCGGATGATCTGCATCGCTCTGACGCGCTCCTCGTGGATCTTGTTGGCGTCCGGGTAGAACGTCGACAGCGCGCCCACGGAGGCCACGAGCATGCCCATCGGGTTGGCGTCGTAGCGGAAGCCCTGCATGAAGTCCTTGACGTTCTCGTGCACGAACGTGTGAATCGTGATCTCGTCCACCCAGCCCGTCAGCTCGGCCTGCGTCGGGAGCCGGCCGTTGATCAGCAGGTACGCGACCTCCAGGTAGCTCGAGTGCTCGCACAGCTGCTCGATCGGGTAGCCGCGATGCTGCAGGATGCCGGCGTCGCCGTCGACGTAGGTGATCGAGCTGCGGCACGAGGCCGTGTTCGTGTACGCCGGGTCGTACGCCATCAGCCCGAAGTCCTGCTCGTCGGTCTTGATCTGCCGGAGGTCCATCGCGCGGACGGTGCCGTCGGTGACCGGCAGCTCGTAGGCGCGCCCGGTGCGGTTGTCGGTGACCGTCAGCGTCTGCGCGGGTGCGGCGCCGTTGCCGCCCGTGCTCTGGCCCGTGGCCCCGCTCTGCGTGTCCGCCGTCTCCGTACTCATTTGGCTTCTCCTGTTTCGGCCGTCCAGAGATCTTTTGCCCGATTATGGGGCGACTGAAGCCGGTTCGCCCCCCCTCCGCGGGCGCCGGTCAGCTGCTCCCACCGTAGCGGCTCTCGGTGGCCTCGACCTGCCCCTGGTAGTGGCTGCCGAGATCCTTGTGGCCGTAAGGTCGCAGGGCGGGCGCGTCGAGCGTCATGAACGACAGCTGCGCGATCGGCAGGCCGGGGTAGAGCTTGATCGGCACGCGCGTGAGGTTGTTGAGCTCCAGCGTCAGCGTGCCCTTCCAGCCGGGGTCGCAGAAGCCGGCGGTGGCGTGCACGATCAGCCCCAGCCGCCCAAGGCTCGACTTGCCCTCGATGCGCGCCACGATGTCATCCGGGAGCTCGACGTGCTCGAGCGTCCGGCCGAGGCAGAACTCCCCCGGGTGGATCACGAACGGCTCGCCGTCCGGGGGGCTCACCTGCTCGGTCAGCCCGCGCGGCGGGTCGCGCAGGTCGATCGCGGTGATCTTGTGGTTGTGGAAGACCCTGAAGGTGTCGCCCAGGCGCAGGTCCACGCTGGCCGGTTGCACGAGCGCAGGGTCCCATGGGTCGATCCCGATGCGGCCCTCCTCGACGAGGCGCAAGATCGTGCCGTCGGAGAGGACCGACGCGGGGTCGGGTACGGGGGAGGCAAAGCCGCGGTCCGGGTCGGAGGGAGTCACCGCGGGGGATTTTCGCAGGCTTGGCAGTTGCCGCGCGGCGCCGCGACCCTCAGTGCGCTGTGAGACGCCCGCGGGCGGCGACGGTGCGGATGCGCGGCGGCGCCGGCAGCGGGGAGGCCCCGCGGTGGGGCCCGCGGCGCGGGGAGCGTGGCAGGCGCGGCGGCGGGTGGCGCGGGTGGCTGGGATGACGGGGGCGCGGGCTGTGGCCGATGCCGCCATCCTCTTCGGGGGCGACCTCCGGGCTCTGGCGGACCGCCCAGCGCACGATCAGGAAGAGCCCGACGATCGGGATCTTCAAGATGAACATCAGCCAAATGAAGGTCCAGGCATCCACTCCACATCCGATCGTACTACCGATCGCGGCTCGTGGGCGATTACCGAGCGAAGGCGGACTGTGCCCCGGGGATCACTCCCCCAGCGGCACGGGCGCGGCCGAGAACTGCGTGAACTCGCGCAGCTGGCGCACGCGCGCGACGATCTCCGCCCCCGCCAGGCTCTCGATCCGGTGGGTGCCGAACTCTTCGACGTTGAACGAGGCGAGCGCGGTGCCGTGCGCCATCGCCTGGCGCAGCAGTTCGTCGGTGATCTCCTCGTCGACGTGGGCGGCGATGTAGCCGACGAAGCCGCCCGCGAACGTGTCGCCCGCGCCGGTGGGATCGACGACCGACTCCAGCGGGAAGGCCGGCAGCGAGAAGAAGCCGTCGGCGGTGACCAACGCGGCGCCGTACTCGCCCTGCTTGGCGACGATCACCCGCGGTCCGCGCCTCACCGACGTCTCATGGCCGCCGTCGGGGGGCGAGGAGGCCCACGAGAGCACCTCGCGTGCGGCTGCGTACAACGAGGCTTTGTCGGTGAGCTGGCGCAGCTCGGAGTCGTTGAGGATCAGGCAGTCGCACTCCGCGATCGCCTTCATGAGCGACTCGCGCGCGGCTTCGATCCACAGGTTCATCGAGTCCAGCGCGACGAAGCGCGCGTCGGGCATCTGTGCGCGCACATCGCGCTGCAGGTCGGGCTGGATGTTGGCGAGGAACAGCACGTCGCTGGAGCGCGAGGCCGCCGAGAGCTTCGGCTGGAAGCCCTCGAACACGCCCAGCTGGGTGTCGAGCGTCTCACGCGAGTTGAGGTCCCAGCCGTACTTGCCGCGCCAGAAGAAGGTCTTGCCTCCGGCGATGCGCTCCACGTCGGAGATGTCCACGCCGCGGTTGCGCAGCACGTCGAGCTCGGTCTCGCCGAAGTCGTCCCCGACGGGCCCGACGACGCGGACCTCCTGGAAGAAGGATGCGGCGAGCGCAAAGTGCACCGCGGCGCCGCCGAGCATCCGCTGGCGCTCGCCGAAGGGCGTGGAGACGCTGTCGTAGGCGATCGATCCGACCACGGTGATGGGCATTGATGCGGACCCTATAGCCTCCCGCGGATGCGCGCGATTCAGATGAGCGAGTTTGGTGGCCCCGAGGTATTGAAGCTCGTCGAGCTGCCAGATCCCCACCCCGCCCCGGAGGAGGTGCTGATCCGTGTCACCCGCGCGGGCATCAACTTCGCGGACACGCACACGCGCACCAACTCCTACGTGCGCAAGGCCACGCTGCCGCTGGTGCCCGGCGGCGAGGTGGCAGGCGTGCGCGAGGACACGGGGGAGCGCGTGGTGGCGCTGACCGGCAGCGGCGGCTACGCCGAGTACGCCGTGGCGCCCGCCGCGCACGTGTTCGCGATCCCGGATGGCGTCGACGACGGCACGGCGCTGGCGCTGCTCGTGCAGGGCACCACCGCGTGGCACCTCCACCGCACCGCGGGGCGGGTGGGAGTGGGCGAGACGGTGGTGGTGCACGCGGCCGCGGGCGGCGTGGGCTCGCTGGCGGTGCAGCTGGGGCACCCGCTGGGGGCCGGCCGCGTGATCGCGACCGCATCGAACGCGGAGAAGCGCGAGCTCGCCCTGCGGCTGGGCGCCGACGCGGCGATCGACCCCGCGCCCGAGGGCCTCGCCGAGCGGCTGCTGGAGGCGAACGGGGGCCGCCCGGTGGACGTGGTGTTCGAGATGGCGGGCGGCGAGGTGTTCGAGGCCTCCTACCGCGCGCTCGCCCCGTTCGGGCGGCTGGTGGTGTGCGGGATCGCCTCGCAGCAGCCCAACCAGGTCAGGAGCGGATCGCTGCTGCGCCACTCGCGCGCGGTGGTCGGTTTCTACATCTTCCACTGCCTGGAGCGCCCCGGCATGTTCGAGCGGGCGCTGGCCGACCTGTTCGCCCGTGTGGTACGGAACCCCGCCCACCCGCGGCTGGAGGTTGTGGTGGGACACACCTACTCTCTGGAGCAGGCTGCGCAGGCGCACGTCGACCTGCGCGAGCGGCGCACCACCGGCAAGCTGCTGCTCGATCCGACGGGCTGAGCACGGGTCGAGCGACGTGCGGGTGCCGTCGATCGCGGGCAGTTCCACTCGCCGGTTGACGGTGCATTCACATCCAAACGGCCGCAACCCGTAAGCTCCCCAGCGTCATGGCCAAGTCATTCGCAGAGCTCGGGCTGACCGAGCGCACCCTCGAGGCGTTGCGCGCGGTCGGCTACGAGGCGCCCAGCCCGATCCAGGAGCAGGCGATTCCGTCGCTGCTGGAGGGGCGCGATGTGATCGGCCAAGCGCAGACCGGCACCGGCAAGACGGCGGCGTTCGGGCTGCCAATCATGGAGTACATCGACCCGGAGCTGGGAGAGGTGCAGGCGCTGGTGATGACCCCCACGCGCGAGCTGTGCATCCAGGTGACGCAGGCGCTGCGCGCGTACGGCGCCCACGCCGGCGTCGACGTGGTGGCGGTGTTCGGCGGCGCGCCGATCCGCAGCCAGCAGGCGCAGCTGCGCTCGGGCGGGCACGTCGTGGTCGGGACGGTGGGCAGGGTGCTCGACCTGATCTCCCGGCACTCGCTGGTGCTGCACGACTGCCGCTTCGTGGTGCTGGACGAGGCCGACGAGATGCTCGACCTCGGCTTCCTGGAGGACGTGGAGCGGATCCTCTCGATGACCCCGAGCGGCCGCCAGACGGCGCTGTTCAGCGCGACGATGCCGCCGCCGATCCGCAAACTGGCCGACGGATACCTGTACGACCCGGTGCTGGTGAAGGTGGAGGCGGCGACGCTGACGATCGACACGGTGGCCCAGTTCCAGCTCCCGGTGGACGCCAAGCAGAAGCCGGAGAAGCTGGTGGAGGTGTTGAGCGCGGAGCGGCCCGACCAGGCGATCGTGTTCGTGCGCACGAAGGTGCGCTGCGACCAGCTGTTTCGCACGCTGCGCGACCGCGGCATGAACGTCAGGGCGCTGCACGGCGACATGACGCAGGGCTCGCGCGACGGGGTGATGCTGGCGTTCAAGGCCGGCCGGGTGCCGATCCTCGTGGCGACCGACGTGGCGGCGCGGGGCCTCGACATCTCGACCGTCACGCACGTGATCAACTACGACGTGCCCACCTCCCCCGACACGTACGTGCACCGCATCGGTCGCACCGGCCGGGTGGGGCGCTCGGGCCGGGCGATCACGTTCGTGGAGACCCGTCAGAAGCGCGAGCTGGAGGCGATCGAGCGCCACATCGGCACCTCGATCGCCCCGTGGGAGCAGGGCGCGAAGGCGCCGCCCACGCCGGTGCGCGAGCGCCCGCGCCGCCACTCCAAGCCGCACATCACGCGCGACGGCAGTGAGCCGCAGGTGAAGCTGCTGCTGGCCGGCGGCCGCGCCGGCGGGGTGCGGGTGGCGGACATCGTGGGCGCCGTCACCTCCGCGACGGGCCTCGACGGGGAGGCGGTGCGCGACGTCCTGGTGCTCGACCGCTTCTCCTTCCTGACGGTGCCGGCGGCGGAGGCCGACCGCGTCGTGGAGGCGTTGCAGGAGCGCCGCGTGCGCGGGCACCCCATGCGCCTGGAACGGGTCGCGCAGTAGCGCTTACACGACGCCGTCGGGTAGTGGATATCCGCGGCCACGCCAGTGACTGTGCATCACAGTAACTGTGATCCTGTGATATGCTGGTGGAGCAGTGGCAAACATCACCGTGTCCATCCCCGACGACGTGTACCGAGCCGCGCGGATTCGCGCCGCCGAGCAGGGCAACTCGGTCAGCGCCCTCGTCGCCGGGTATCTGCGCTCGCTCTCGGAACGCGACCTCGAGTTCTCCAGGCTCGAAGCCCTGCAGCAGCGCGTCCAGGATGAGATCGATCACTTCAGCGCTCGTAATCGCCTCGACCGCGAGGCCGTGCACGATCGTCGTGCGCTTCGTTGACACCAACGTCCTGCTCTACGCGATCTCGCACGATCCGCAGGAGCGAGCGAAGGCGGCGCGGGCGAACGAGATTCTCGCGTCCACGGACGTGGGGCTGTCGGTGCAGGTTCTGCAAGAGTTCTACGTCCAGGCGACCCGCGAGAGTCGATCCGATCGCCTGACCGATGAGCAGGCGGGTGCCCTGGTCGAGTCGTTCCGGCGTTTTTCCGTCCAGGAGAACACGGTCGCCGTGATGCTCGCCGCGATCGCGACCAAGCGGCGCTTCGTCATCTCCTACTGGGACGCGGCGATCATCGAGGCGGGGCGTTGTTTGGGCTGCCAGATCGTCCTCTCCGAGGATCTGAGCGACGGCCAGGATTACGCCGGGGTTAAGGTCGAGAATCCATTTCGCGACTGTTGAGGCCGCTATCGTGCGCGGCTTCACCACGCGAATACCAGAGGAGAGCCGTCGATGTCCACCGCAACGATGCAAACCACCGAGGGCGCGATCGTCTTCGAGCTGTTCGACGAGGACGCCCCGAAAACGGTCGAGAACTTCCGCAAGCTGGCCGCCGACGGCTTCTACGACGGGCTGAACTTCCACCGGATCATCAAGGACTTCATGATCCAGGGCGGCTGCCCGCAGGGGACCGGCACGGGCGGCCCGGGGTACACCTTCGAGGATGAGATCAACCCCCACAAGATCGTGCGTGGGGCGCTCGCGATGGCCAACGCGGGCCCCAACACCAACGGCTCGCAGTTCTTCATCGTGACGACGAAGAAGGCGTCGTGGCTGGACGGCAAGCACACCGTGTTCGGCGAGGTGCGCGACGGCATGGACGTGGTAGACCGCCTCGAGGGCGTCGCCACCGACGGCTCCGACCGCCCGGTCGAGCCCGTGGGCATCGCCTCGATCGAGCTGTCGGAGTAACGCATCCGCGTTTGGGGACCCCGCCGCATGCGGCGGGGTCGGAGCGGCCGCATGCGGCCGCTCCCTGCAGGGCCGCATGCGGCCCTGCTCCGGCCGCGCATGCGCGGCCGGCTGGTTGGCGCATGCGCCAACCAGAACAAAGAAATCGGCTCCCGAGCCCGACGTGACCCCGGTCGAGGTGTAGCCTCTACTCAGAGCGCAAACCAGCATGGGAGGTCCCGCAATGGCGACTGTCGAGGAGCACGCAATCGAGATCCACAACGGCGCGGCGAACGGAACGACCGCTGCCCCGACGGGCGCGGAGATCCCCGTCGAAAACCCGGCCACGGGGGAGATCGTCACCTCGGTGCCCGACCTCGACGCGGCGGCGGTCGCCGAGCTGGCCAAGCGCGGGCGTCTGGCGCAGCCCACGTGGGAGGCGTATGGCTTCGAGGGTCGCGGGCGCGTGCTGCGCCGGATGCAGAAGTGGGTGATGGACAACTCCGAGCGGATCATCGAGACGATCGTCTCGGAGACGGGCAAGACCTACGAGGACGCGCAGCTGGCGGAGATCTCCTACGGCGGCGCCGCGTTCGGCTTTTGGGCGAAGAACGCCGAGAAGTACCTCGCCGACGAGCGCGTGCACACCAGCTCGATGTTCGTGAAGGGCAAGAAGCTGATTTTGCGCTACCGCCCGCTTGGGCTGATCGGCGTGATCGGCCCGTGGAACTACCCGTTGGTCAACTCCTTCGGCGACTGCATCCCCGCGCTCGCCGCCGGCAACTCGGTGATCCTCAAGCCCTCCGAGGTCACCCCGCTGACCTCGATGCTGCTGGCCGAGGGCTTCACCGAGTGCGGCGTGCCCGCCGACGTCTTCCAGGTCGCCACCGGCCGCGGCGACACCGGCCGCGCGCTGATCGACGAGGTCGACATGATCATGTTCACCGGCTCCACCCGCACCGGGCGCAAGGTCGCGCAGGCGGCCGCCGAGCGTTTGATCCCCTGCTCGCTGGAGCTGGGCGGCAAGGACCCGATGATCGTGCTCGCCGACGCCGACCTCGAGCGCGCGGCGAACGTGGCCACCTACTACGCGATGCAGAACTCCGGCCAGACCTGCATCTCGATCGAGCGCGCCTACGTGGAGGCGCCGGTGTACGACGAGTTCGTCGCGAAAGTGACCGACAAGGTGCGCGCTTTGCGCCAGGGCCGCCCCGACGGCGGGCCGGGTACGGTGGAGGTCGGCTCGATGACCTTCCCCCCGCAGGTCGACCTCGTCGAGAGCCACGTCAACGACGCGGTGGCGAAGGGCGCGCGGGCGCTGACGGGCGGCCACCGCGGGGAGCAGGGCGGCGGCCACTACTTCGAGCCGACGGTGCTCGTCGACGTCGACCACTCGATGCGGATTATGACCGAGGAGACGTTCGGCCCGACGCTGCCGATCATGAAGGTGCGCGACGCCGAGGAGGCGCTGCGCCTCGCCAACGACTCCGAATACGGCCTCGCCGGCTCGGTCTTCTCCAGGGACACCGCGAAGGCCGAGAAGCTCGCGCGGCGCGTGGAAGCGGGCGCGGTGTGTGTCAACGACGCGATCATCAACTTCGCCGCGATCGAGCTGCCGATGGGCGGCGTCAAGGCCTCCGGCCTCGGCTCCCGCCACGGCGCGGGGGGGATCCGCAAGTACTGCAACCAACAGGCGCTGCTCGTCACGCCGCGGCTGGCGCTCAAGCGCGAACTGCACTTCTTCCCCTACACGCGCTCCGGCACCCGGCGGCTGGGCAAAGCGCTGAAGCTGCTGTACGGGCGGGGTAAGAGGGACTAAGCCAGCGGGAGGCCGAGCAGCCGTTCGAGCTCGGGGATCGTGGTGTCGGCGCTCGTGTGGTGAACGGTGGCCATGCCCAGCTCCTCGGCGGGGGCGAGGTTGAAGGGCAGGTCGTCGACGTACACGCATGCCTCGGGCGCCACGCCGGCGCGCTCTGCTCCCAGCTCGTACATCCGGCGCGAGGGCTTGCGGATGCCCTCCTCGGCGGAGATCACCACGCCGTCGAACAGCTCCTCGAAGAGGTCGTGGGGGTAGCGGTGCACTCCCCACGAGTTCGACACCAGCGCCGTGCGCAGCCCGGCGGCATGCGTCATGCGCACCGCGTTCACCATCGCCTCGTCCGGCCCCACGCCCGCGAACAGACCATCCACCAGCCCGTCGGGCTCGACCTCCAGCAGCGCGGCGAATTTCTGCTCGAACGCGCGCTCGTCCAGCTTGCCCTTCTCCAGGGCAACCAGCAGCTCGCGTGCCTCGGGGTCGCTTTTGAAGCGGCCCATCAGCTTCTGCGGGTCGATCTCCGCGGCCAGGCAGAAGGCGTGGAAGGACGCGAACAGGTTGGTCGTGAGCACGCCGCCCCAGTCGATCAGCAGCGCGGAGTGGGTAGCGCCGTCCCCGCCGTCAAGCGCGCTCCCGCCGCTGAGCGCATCCGCGTCGTCGCCGACGCCCTCGCTGTCGTGCGCGTTGGCCGTGTGCTCACTCACCGCGCGTCACCTCCTCCGCGTGGGCGGCGAGTTGCAGCACGCCCTCGCCGAAGTGCTTCAGGTATGGGTCGTCGGTGGCGCCGGCGAGCGCGCGCTTGTAGTTGCCCTCCATGAACACCGTCATCTTCCACACGGCCAGCGTCACGTACCAGCGCAGGTCGCCCATCGAGCGGCCGCTGTGCGCTTCGTAGCGGGCGATCAGCTCGGCGCGCGTGGGGAAGCCCTCGGCCTTCGTCACCGCGCCCAGCGAGTCCCTGATGCCGCCGGGCGGGTCGTCGGCCTGGCCCCACACCATGCACATGTACCCGAGGTCGGCCAGCGGGTCGCCGATCGTCGCCATCTCCCAGTCGAGCACCGCCGTCAGCCGCGCGGGGGCGTCGGTTGCGAACATCGTGTTGCCGAGGCGGTAGTCCCCGTGCACGATCGTGGCGGGGCCGGATTCGGGCAGGTGCTCGGCCAGCCACCCCGCGACGCGTTCGACGGCGGGGATCTCGCGCGTCTTGTTGTGCTCCCACAGCCCGCCGAAGCGCCGCAGCTGGCGCTCCAGGTAGCCGGTCGGCTTGCCGAAGTCCGCGAGGCCCGCCGCGCGCCAGTCGACGGCGTGGATCTCCACCAGCGCGTCGATCAGCTGCTCGGCGATCCGGCGGCGCTCGGGCGGCGCGTCGAGCGCCGGCGGCACCGTGAACACGATCGCCTCGCCCGCCACGCGCTCCATCACGTAGAAGGGGCACCCGATCGTGGCGGGGTCGTCCTCCACCGCGAGCACGGTGGGCACGCGCGCGGCGGTGCCGTGCAGCGCGCGCAGGAGCCGCGCCTCGCGCAGCACGTCGTGGGCGGAGGGGGGCAGCGGCGGGCGCGGGGGGCGGCGCAGCACGACCTCGCTGCCGTCGGCGCGGCCGACCAGGTAGGTGACGTTGGAGTGCCCCTCCCCGATCGGGCTCGCCTGCAGCTCCCCCGCGCCGAGGCCGTGGGCGTCGAGGAACTCGCGCAGGGGTTCGAGCACGAGCAGGGGCGGGCGGGCGTTCTCGCGCGCCTGCGCGTGGGTCTGGACGATGTCATCCGGCGCGACTGCTGAACTCATCGCCGGCACGCTATCGGAGCGCGCCCGACTCTTCATCCCCACCGCAACCTCGCCGCCGCCTACGTGTCTCAGTGACCATGCCCAAAACCAGAGCCTCCCTCTTCAACCCCCGCGCCGTCACCCACGCCCCCCTGGTCCTGCTGCTGCTCGTCTGCTCCGCGCTCGCCGGCGCGGCGTTCGGCGCCCCCTCCGCGCTCGCCTCGCGCAACCAGACGGTCTTCTTCGAGGGCGGCAAAGTGCTGCTGGAACCGCACAAGCGCGAACACGCGCTCGCGCAGTTGAAGCACCTGGGGGTGCACGCGCTGCGCGTGGAGCTGGCCTGGGCCGACGTCGCGCCCGGCGCCCGAGCCAACCGGAAGCCGAGCTTCGAAGCGACCAGCCCCGCGGCGTACAACTGGAGCCTGTACGACTGGCTGCTGGGCAAGGCGCAGGAACTGAAATGGCAGGTGCTGCTGACGGTCACCTCGCCGGTGCCGCACTGGGCGAGCGCCAACCACACGAGCCTCGGCAGCCCGAACGCGAAGGACTTCGAAGAATTCATGACCGCGGTGGGCCACCACTACGGCTCGCAGGTGTCGCTGTTCGCGATCTGGAACGAGCCGAACGACATCGCCTCGCTGCAGCCGCAGTTCAACGCCTCCGGCCAGCCCGTCTCGCCGCGCACCTACCGCGGCCTCTTCCAGGCCGGCTACGCGGGGCTGCAGGCGGCGGGCCTCGCGCACCCCAAGGTGTTGATGGGCGAAACGGCGCCGGTCGGCTTCGACAGCCTCAGCCGCTCGGAGGTACGCCAGGGTGGGCTCCACGACGTGGCGCCGCTGGCCTTCCTGCGCGGCGCGCTGTGTCTCAACTCCCATTACAAGAAAGCGGGCGGGTGCGGATCGGTGCCGGCGTATGGCTACTCCACGCACGCCTACACGCAAAAGCAGGGCCCCCTGTGGGCGCCCTCGGAGCCGGACGACGTCACGATCGGGACGCTCTACCGCCTGGAAAACGCGCTCAACCTCGCCGCGCGCGCGGGCGCGATCAGGGCGGGCATCCCGATCTACCTGACCGAGTTCGGGGTGCAGAGCGTGCCCAACCGCTACGAGGGCGTATCGCTCGCCAAACAGGCCGAATACGACGCGCTCGCCGAATACATCGCCTGGAAGAACCCGCGCGTGGCGGCCTTCTCGCAGTATCTGCTGCACGACGACCCGACCGGGGGGCCTCCGGGGTCGGGCGTCCACGGCGGCACCGTCGGCTTCCAGACCGGCCTGGAGTCCCTCGGTGGCACCCCCAAGCCGCTCTACTACGCGTGGCCGATCCCGCTGGTCGTCTCCCGAGCGGGCCGCGGCTTCTCGCTGTGGGGCCTGGTGCGTCCCGCGACGGGCGCGACCAAAGTGACGATCCTCGTTAAGAAGCGGGGCGCGAAGAAGTACAGCGTGCTGAAGACCGCCACCACGGAATCGCTCGGGTACTGGAGCTTCGTATCGAGCGTCGCGGGCGTTTCTTGGAAAGTGCGCTGGGTTGGCCCCACTGGTGCGAAGTACGAAGGGCCGGCGATTGGGGCCACGCCGACGCCGTGAGTCAGCGGTAGGCGCGCGGCTCCCGGTAGTCCGATCGTCGCGTTCGCCGGAACGGCATCGCCTCCTAAAGTGGGAGGGCGATGCCGGAGTTGCCCGAGGTCGAGATCACAGCCAGGAGGCTCGACGGCGCCCTGCGCGGGGCCGCGATCGAGTCGGCGCTGGCGCCGGGCATCAACGCGCTGCGGAGCTTCGACCCCCCGCTCACGGCGCTGGCGGGTCGCACGATCGGGGGGGTGCGGCGGCGCGGCAAGCACCTGATCGTCGAGATCGATGGAGTCGAGGGAGTCGACCGTGACGGTGGTGGCGCCGAGGTCGAGCTGGCGCTGCTGATCCACCTGATGTCCGCCGGCCGGCTGCAGCTCTACGACAAGCGTGCCGGGCCGCGCGATCGCACATCGCGGCTGCTCGTGCGGATCGATGACGGTCGGGAGCTGCGCCTGCGGGAGTTCGGCTCCAAGCAGGCGGCGTGGGTGAAGCTGCTGCGCGCCGATGCGCTCGCGCAGGAGCCGGCGCTCGCGACGCTCGGGCCGGAAGCGTGGCCGGACCCGGGCGACCCGGTCGCGCTGCGGGAGCTGCTGGACGCCCCCCGCCCGCTGCACACGATGCTGCGCGACCAGCACACCGTCGCCGGCATCGGGCGCTCGTGGGTGGACGAGATCCTGTGGGAGGCGTTGCTCTCCCCGTACAAGCGCGGCGCCGACCTCGACAGGGAGGAGGCGCAGCGGCTGCGCGAGGCCGTCGTCGCCGTCCTCGGCGCGGCGATCGACCGCTACGAGCGCGCGATCGCGCTGCCGATCCCCGACAAGCTGCCGATGCCGCTGCGCATCCACCGCCACGAGGGCGAGCCCTGCCCCCGCTGCGCCACGGTGCTGCGCTCGGTTCACTTCGAGGACTACACGATCGCCTACTGCCCGGCCTGTCAAACGGAGGGCCGGGTGCTCAAGGACCGGCGGCTGTCGCGGCTGTTGAAGTAGCGGGCCGCGGTGCGCAGGCGGTCCTGGTGCGCCCAGCCGCCCGGATGTCACCTTGCCCGGTTGTTGCACGGGACCGATGTGTGCGTAAGTTGATAGGAGGCAGACCGTCGCTGTACGTGAGCTCACGTGGGGCTTGACATTTATATGGTAGTGCGTTACGCTGCGTCGACAGGCCGGTGGTCCCGCTGCTGGGAGCCCGGTGTACATAGGGTCTGGTTGGGGTCATGCCGCTTTGTGGCTGGCTTCGAGCGCTCGCAGGGTTGTTGGTGATGGGAGAGGGGCTGGGTCGGAGCGATGAGGGAGTTGTTTGAGCGTGGTTTCTAGAGGGAGATACGTGATGGGGGCTTGCGCCTTCCCGTTGGGGAGTGATGCTAGATGCGCCAGCTTGGCGCTGTCGCATCTCTCTCTCTCTCTCTCTCTCTTCGGCTAGCGGTCTAGCCTCCAGCTCCCCCTGTGTCCCGCTTTCGCGGGCTGCCTGGAACCCCCCGCAGGGGGGAAGGGCAGTGGTGGGGCGTTCGCGCCGCGTTGCGGTTCCCGCGCGTGGGGTGGGTGTTTGATGCCCGCGCGCACGAGGAGCGGTGTGCCGCGTGGGGGGAGTGCGATCGCGGTGCGCCGGCGCGAGCGGCACACTGGGCGCGGGGCGCGGCCGGAGGGTGCGCAGGTCGCTGAGCTTCAGCGTTTGCGGTTGTTGACGGCGGCGGTTCGTGCGGTCGATGAGGTTGGTTGGGCCGGTATGACGGTCGCGGACGTCGTGGCGCGTTCGCGGCTCTCGCGGCGGACGTTCTATGAGACGTTCGCCAACCGCGATGAGTGCCTCGCGGCCGTCTTCGAGGACATCCTCGCCATGCTCGCCGCCGAGCTCGCGCAGGCGGGTCTGGAGGGCCTTGAGTGGCGTGAGCGGGTGCGTCGCGGCCTGTGGGCGATTCTGGCGTTCTTGGATCGTGAGCCGGTGCTGGCGCGGGTGCTGGTGGTGCAGGCGCTGAGCGGTGGCCCGGAGGTGCTGATGCGCCGCGAGGAGGTCCTGGGCCGGCTCGCGAGCGTCGTGGACGGGGGCCGCGAGTTGCCGCGTGGTGGGCGGTGTACGCCGTTGACCGCGGAGGGGTTGGTGGGTGCGGCGTTCGGGATTGTGTACGCGCGGTTGTTGAGGGGGCAGCAGCGTCCGTTGACGGAGCTTGCGGGTGAGTTGATGGGGATGATCGTGCTGCCGTATCTCGGGCCGGGCGCGGCGCGCAGGGAGCAGGCGCTCGCGGCGCCTGGGCTGGTGCCGCCGGGGGTGGCGCAGCGCGCGGTACCGCTGTCACCTAGCGCGGGGGCCGGTGTGTCGGTGGATCCGTTGGAGAGTGTGCCGATGCGTCTCACTTATCGAACTTCGCGTGTGTTGGATGCGGTTGTGGAGCTGGCGCGTGGTGGGACCCACCCGAGTAATCGTGAGATCGCTGAGCGTGCGGGGATCCAGGATGCTGGGCAGGTCTCGAAGCTGTTGCGGCGTTTGGAGCGTATTGGGTTGTTGGCCAATGGTGGTGCGGGGCATGCGAAGGGTGAGCCGAATGCGTGGGGGTTGACGTTGCAGGGTGAGCAGGTGGCGCGCAGTATTCGTGCGCATAGCCGGCTGGAGGGTGGGGTGCAGTGATGCGCGCGTCGGGTGTTCTCATCGGATCGAGGGGCGTCGCTCCTCTTATTGGAGCAAGAGGAGGAGTTATGTCTGTGGGTGCTCGTCGGTTGCTGTCCGCGGGACTGGTGTGGTTGTGCGCCGGTCTGGTCGTCGCGTTGTTCTTGCCCGGTGTCGCGCTCGCGACGCGTGGGCATGTGTTTGGTGGCTCTTTCGGTAAGGAAGGTTCGGGCGGGGGGGAATTCAAGGAACCGTCGACGGTGGCGGTCAACGAAGCGACCGGGGACGTGTATGTCGTCGACCGGGGCAACCTCCGTGTGGAGCGGTTTAGTTTCGATGCGGCGACGAAACGGTATGTGTATGAGGGGCAGTTCGACGGTGGTGGGAGCTATGAAGATCTCGAAGAAGTGGAAACCGTCAAAAAAACCACTCCGGCCGGTGAAGGCGGCCGCCCCGACGAAGAACCCACTGGCGCGTTCTCGAGGCCCAACGCGATCGCGGTCGATAACTCGTGTGTGGAGCAGAAATTGAGCGAACCGGCGTGCAGGGCGAGCGACCCGTCGGATGGCGACGTGTACGTCCAGAATGGATATCCGAATGTGGTGGACAAGTTCTCTCCCTCGGGGGAATATCTCGGCCAGATCACAGCCAAGACGGCGGGGCTAAAAGGGGGGGAAGAAGAGTTCTTCAGTGAACTCAACGGCGTCGCAGTTGATCCCACCGGCAGGGTGTGGCTACTAGCACAGACATCGGAAAGCAGAAGCAATCCTCGTCTGTACCCATTCACCAATGCAAGCGAAAATACGCTCGCGGGATCTCCTATAGAACCAAAAAATCATACGTTCATAGAAAGCGGGCTTGCGGTTGGCTCCAACGGAGATTTCTATATAAGATACTATAAGAACCGCCTCGTTAGTGAAGGGGGTGCTGCTTTCGAGGTGAACCCCGAGGGTGCTCAGTTGAGCGAAGATGTGGGTGGAGCGGGAGTTTCGGCGGTGGCCTATTTCGGTATCGCTGTGGAAGCGGGTGGCGATGTGTACGTAGACGAAGGCAACGCTGTGGTTCGCGCTCACGCGGGCGAAGCGGCCGAAGTGGAACGTTTCGGCGCCGGGCATCTGGCAGCCCACGGTTGCGAAGGTGAAGGAGAGCTTCAACTCAAAAAAGAATATACGCTTCATGCGGAAGAAGAACGGTGTAGGGGTGGTATTGCTGTGGACTCGGTGGCGGGGCGCGTGTATGTCAGCGATCCTCCTGCTGGGACTGTGCAGGTGTTTGAAGAGGAAGCGCCCACTGTTCCGGGGGTGCAGAGCGAGTCGCTCACCGAAGCGACGGATGAAAGCGCGACGTTCACCGCGGAAATCGACCCGCACAGCCTGGCGGGCGAAGCCGCGACGGAATACTCGTTCGAATACGGGGCGTGTGGGTCGGTGGCGATGTGCGCGACGAGTCCGTACACGCAGACGGTGGGGTCGGGTACGCTGGCGGCGAGTTTCGAAGTGGAAGGTGTGCGTGCGCACGTGCTTGGCCTGTCCGCGGAAACGGCGTATCACTTCCGGGTCGTGGCGCATAACGGGCTGGGTGAGGCGGCGGGTGCGGAAGAGGTGTTCACGACGCGTGGCAGTGGTGGGTTCGCGTTGCCGGATGGGAGGCAGTGGGAGATGGTTTCGCCGGCGGCGCTGGACGGTTCGGTGATCGAACCGCTCGACAGCGGCTTCGACAGTGGTTCGGCGATCCAGGCGGCTGCGAGCGGTGGCGCGATCTCGTATGTTGCCGGTGCGCCGACGGAAGCCGATCCGAGTGGGTTTTCGTTGTTCACGCAGATCTTCTCGACGCGTGGCGCTGATGGGGTGTGGTCGTCGCGGGATCTCTCGGTTCCGCACGGGGAAAGCACGGAAGTTTCGATCTTTGGGCAGGAGTATCGGTTCTTCTCTGAAGATCTGTCACGGGGGGCGGTGCAGCCGGTGGGGCCGTTCACGCCGTGCCGGGACGCGCAGGGTGCCGCGCAGCCGTGTATCTCTGCGGAGGCCTCCGAACAGACGCCGTTCGTGAATGAACTCGCTGGTGGGGCGTTCGTGCCGCTGGTGAGTGGCTGCCCGGCGGTGGGGGCGTGTGAAGCGAGTGTCGCTGCGCATGCCGATGTGCCTCCAGGTACGGTGTTCGGTGAAGGCAGCGCGGATGGCGGATCGGGGTGTCCGCCGTTGTGCGGGCCGCAGCTCGTGGGCGCCTCGCCTGATTTGAGCCATATCGTGTTCGAATCCAACGTGCCGCTGGCCAAAGGCGCGGGGGCGGGGGGCGGGCGTAAGGAACCGGCGTTGTACGAGTGGTCGGGTGGGCGTCTGTCGTATGTCGCGGTAGGCACACTGGGGTCATGGAGGAACAACGCCCCCTACAGGCGGGGTGCGGTCTCGGCGGATGGTTCGCGGGTGTTCTTCGCTGAGGGTCAGCTGTTTGTGCGTGTGAACCCGATGCAGCCGCAGAGCCCGATCGAAGATGGTGTGTGCACGGTGGCGGGGGATGCGTGCACGGTCGAGGTGAGTGTGCCTGAAGCGGCGTGCGCGGCGTGCGGTGGCGGGCTGGCGGAGCCGTTGTTCCAGCTCGCGACGCCGGGGGGCTCGACGGTCTTCTTCACGGATCCGCAGAAGCTGACTGCCGATGGTGAGGCCTACCCCGAAAACCCCAAAGGTGCGGGTGATTTGTATGAGTGTGAATTGCATGGGGATGCTTGCACGTTGCGGGATCTGACACCGTCGGGGGGGGTGCACGATGAGGTGCTGGGGGCCGGTGGGGAAGGTTGCGAAGGGGGCTCGGGTGGGTGCTATGTGTACTTCATGGCGAAAGAGGCACTCGCGGCGGGCGCGAAAGAAGATACGTGCGGAATTGAAGATGACACTGTCAGCCTGGGTACTCTTGGTAGGCAGTCGTGCAATTTGTATGTGCGGCATTACAATGGTCGGGAATGGGAACCGATCAAGCTCGTCGCGGCTCTCTCGGGCGCTGATGTCTCGGACTGGAACAGCGACAAATTGCCGGACCTGACGTCGCGTGTTTCGCCGAATGGGAGGTGGCTTGCGTTCATGTCGCGGCGTTCGCTGACCGGGTATGACAATCGTGATGCGGTGAGTGGTGAACCTGACCAGGAGGTGTATCTGTATGACGGGGAAACCGGGCGGTTGTCGTGCGCGTCGTGCGACCCGACCGGTGCGCGTCCGCTGGGCGTGCAGTTCGAAGTTGCCACCGGAGAACCGAATATGCCGTTGGAGGGTGGCAACAAGACCTGGAAAGAAGATATGTGGATAGCGGCGAACGTGCCGGGATGGACGGAATTCGGAGACGGGGAAAGCGTATATCAGTCGCGTTATCTCTCGAACAGCGGCCGGTTGTTCTTCGACAGCCGTGACGGGCTCGTGCCGAAGGACGTCGACGGGACTGGGGATGTGTATGAGTATGAGCCCGAAGGTGTCGGCGATTGCGGTCCTGGCGCGAGCGATGGCGCGGTGGTCTTCAAGGCGGGTGGTGCTTTCGCCGGGGAAGACGGGAGCGGCGTCGAAGGCGCCGGGTGTGTCGGGTTGATCTCCTCTGGGGATGGGAGCGAAGAAGCGGCGTTTTTGGATGCCAGCGAATCGGGGGGGGATGTGTTCTTTCTCTCGACTTCGCAGCTTTCGCCGCTGGATGTGGAAGGTGGACGGACGTTGTATGACGCTCAGGAATGCACGGCGAGTGTGCCGTGCGCGGCACCGCCGCCTGCGGTGTCGCCGCCGTGTGTGACGGAAGCGTCGTGTAAAGCGGCGCCGTCGCCGCAGCCGGAGATCTTCGGGTCGCCCGCGAGCGCGACGTTCAGCGGCCCGGGCGATCTCGCCTCCTCGTCGGTGGCGGTGAGCGAACCGAAAAAGGTCAAGAGTGCGGCGCAGGTTCGTCGTGAACGGTTGGCGCGGGCGTTGCGGGTATGTGCGCGAGAGCGCTCTCGTCGTCGGCGGGCGGTGTGTGAGCGGCAGGCGCGGGGACGGTACGGTGCGCTGCGGGCGCGTACGGGGTCTGGCAACGGAAGGAGGGCCGGTTAGATGCGGCGCGTGAGGATGGCGTTGGTGGTGTGGTTGGCGGGTGTCGCGCTGGCTGGTGTGGTGTCGGCGTCGGCGTCGGCGGAAGCTCTGATGCCGTGGTTTCATCTGGCGTCGGTGGATCGTCCGGGGAATCTCGGGCCGTCGACCGCGGCCGCGAGTGAGGTGCAGGAAGTGACGACGGGCCCGGGGGCGGTGTTCGAATTGAACGTCGGCGGCCAGGAACTCGGCTTTTTTGAAACGGCCCCGTATCCGTTGGGGGGGGTCGTTCCGCGTGCGAGCGCTGGAAATGTGCAGGCGGCGCTGGAAGGGGTGTATGGGCCGGGGAATGTGCAGGTCAGTGGCCCGGAAAGCGCGCTCGTGGTGCGCAGCGTCGGTGAAGACTCCTATGAAGCCGTGAACGAACTAAAAGTCGGGGTGATCGAAATTCCCTCGACTCCGACCCCGAGCGCGCATGTCGTGATCAACGCGGTGTTCAAGGGCTCCGAGCTGGCGGTGACAGCGACCAACGTGGGCGATGCGACCGCGGAAGCGGGGAGCGACCCGTTGAGGGTCGTGGATCGGCTGCCGAAGGGGTTGCGGGCGCTGATCGCGCATGGCAACACGCGGGTCGACAACACCGAATTCGGTGCGGTGCGGTGTTCGGTGCGGGAAGCGGGGCAGCTCGTGGAATGTGTGCTGGGGGCTACGTACTCGAAAGTGCCGATGTTCTCTCAGGTGGAAGTCGTGGTTGGTGTCGAAGTGGAAGGCGCGGTCTCGGGGGAGCTCAACGAAGTGAGCGTCTCGGGGGCGGGTGCCCCGCCCGCGAGGAGCACGCACGCGATTGTCGTTAGTGACTCCCCGACCCAGTTCGGTGCGGAAGCGTTCGAACAGGAGGCCGAAGAAGTGGGTGGGGCACCCGATCAGCAGGCGGGGTCGCACCCGTTTCAGTACACCACGACGTTGAACCTGAACGAGGCGATCGGCCCCGACAAGCAGGCGGCCGGCGGGGAAGCGGCGAAACCCGCCGCGTTGGTGAAGGACCTGACGTTCAAGCTGCCGCCGGGGCTGATCGGCAATCCGACGGCGATCCCACGGTGTCCGCTGAACGCCTTCGTCGCCGAACAGAAGTGCGCGGCGAACACGGTCATCGGGTACGCGACGGTCACGTTCTACGAGGGGCAGATAGGCGGCCAGTCCGGGCTGACCACGTATTCGGTGCCGGTGTTTAACCTGGAACCGGCGGTCGGCGAAGCGGCGCGGTTTGGGTTCAAGCCGGGTGTCCCCGTGTACCTGAGCGCCACCGTGAGCAACAGCGAAGATTACAGGGTGACGGTGCACGCGCTGAACATTCCGCAGGGGATCGGGTTCCTGAATACGACCCTCACGCTATGGGGTGTCCCCGGGGACACCCAGCACGACAAAGAGCGCAGCCCGCAGTGCATCGAAGCGGCCGCGGGGCTGGCAGCTGAAAGCTTGTGTCCGCCGACGGGTATCACGAACCCTCCGCCGTTCCTGATCCTGCCGACATCGTGCACCAGCGAACTGCAGAGCGTCGTCGAAGGCGACAGCTGGCAGCAGGAGGGCACCTTCAAGCAGCTCGGGACCTCGCTGATGCCCGGTCTCGGCGGGTGCTCCAGCCTGCCGTTCAGCGGCGAAATAGAGGTATCCCCAGATGAGCAGTCCGCGAGCACCCCGAGCGGGTTGAGCGTCGATGTCAAGGTGCCCCAGCAGGACGCGCTGAACGCGACCGGGCTGGCGCCCTCCGCGTTGCGTGGCATCACGGTCGCGCTCCCCGAAGGGATCGCGTTGAACGCGGCCGCCGCGGACGGTCTGCAGGCGTGCAGCGAAGAACAGGTCGGGCTGAACAACGCGCTGGAAGTGGCGTGCCCGAACGCGTCGAAGATCGCGACGGTCACGGTCCATACGCCGCTGCTGCCGAACCCGCTGAAGGGCTTCGCGTATCTCGCTCAGCCGCAGAACTTCCCCGGGGCGCCACAGGAGAACCCCTTCCAGTCGCTCGTCGCGATCTACGTCGTCGCCAAGGACCCCATCTCCGGTGTCATCGTCAAGCTCGCGGGCCAGATCACGCTGAGCCCGACGGGCCAGATCACGACGACATTCACGAACAACCCCCAGCTCCCCTTCGAAACCGCGGAACTCTCGTTCTTCGGTGGTGAGCGCGCGCCGCTCTCGACCCCGGCGCTCTGCCGGCTCCCGGGCAGCGAAGGGTACGTGACGCACGCGACGTTCACGCCGTGGTCGGGGACTCCCACGGCGCCGGAACTGACCCAGGCGAGCTCTGAATTCGACATCACCAGCGGCGCGAACGGCACGCCCTGCCCCGGCCCTGGCCTCTCGTTCACGCCGACGCTGGAGAGCGGTGTGACGAACGTCAACGCGGGCTCCTTCAGCGAACTGACGACGACGCTGAGCCGCGAAGACGGCCAGCAGAGCCTCTCCGGCGTCCAGCTCGAGTTCCCGCCGGGGGTCTCGGGGCTATTGGACGGTGTGAAGCTCTGCGGCGAACCGCAGGCCAACGAAGGGACGTGCCCGGCGGAAAGCGAGATCGGGGAAACGATCGTGTCGGTCGGCTTGGGCGGGGACCCGTTCACGGTCACCGGCGGGAAGGTCTACATCACCGGCCCCTACGATGGGGCGCCGTTCGGGCTATCGATCGTCAACCCGGCGAAGGCCGGCCCGTTCGTGCTGTTGCAGGGCCGCCCGATCGTGGTGCGGGCGCGGATCGAGGTGAACCCCCGCACAGCCGCGCTGACAGCCGTCACCGACCCGTTGGGGTCGCCGCATGCGATCCCGACGATCGTGGAAGGGATCCCGTTGCAGATCAAGCACGTCTACGTGACCATCAACCGACCCAAGTTCGTGTTCAACCCCACGAACTGCGACCCGCTGAAGCTGACCGGGAGCATCGAAAGCACCCAGGGAGCCCTCGCGCCACAGGCGCTGCCGTTCCAGGTCACCAACTGCACGGATCTCTCCTTCAAACCGCAGTTCCAGGTCCAGACCGGCGCGAAACCATCACGCATCACAGGGGCGAGCCTGCACGTCACGCTCGACCTCCCCTACAACCCGGGGTCGGGAGCTAATGTCGCGAAGGTCAAGGTTTCGCTGCCGAAACAGTTGCCGTCGCCGTTGAAAACGCTGCAGAAGGCGTGCACCGAAAAGACCTTCGAAGAAAACCCCGCGCACTGCCCCGAGGCATCCCGCGTCGGCGAAGCGAGGGTCAGCACCCCGGTCCTGGAAGGCCCACTGACCGGCCCGGCGTACTTCGTCAGCTACGGCGGCGCGAAATACCCCGAACTGGTGATCGTCCTCACGGGCGAGGACGGCGTCACCGTCCAGGTGCACGGCGAAACGTTCATCAGTAAAGCGGGGATCACGACCGCGACGTTCGCGACGGTGCCGGATGTGCCGTTCACGACCTTCGAAATGACGCTCCCGCAGCGGGAATACCCGGCGCTGACCGCGAACGGCAACCTTTGCCAGGCGCAGGCTGCGGGGAAGCTGCTGATGCCGACCGAATTGGTCGGGCAGAACGGCAGTAAGCTCAACCAGAACACCAAGATCGCGGTCACGGGGTGCCCGAAGAAGAGCGGCCACGCCAAGCACAAGCGCAAGCACGCGAAGAGAGCCAAACGAAAGGCCTGAGCGCAGGTCAACGGCCACCCACGCGGGCTCGGCGGCCGCCTTCTACGGGCTCCTCTCAGGCCGTGAGAGCTGCCCGCTGCCTGCCGGCCGTGTTCGGGTGGGCGTTGGGGCGCGCGGCCACATAGGGCTTGACATTTATAAGGCCGCACGCTACGCTGCGTCAACAGGCCGGTGGTCCCGCTGATGGGAGCCCGGCGTACATAGGGTCCGGTTGGGTCATGCCGCTCTGCGGTTGACTTCAAGCGCTCGCGGGGTTGTTGGTGATGGGAGAGGGGCTGGATCGGAGCGATGAGGGAGTTGTTTGAGCGTGGTTTCTAGAGGGAGAAACGTGATGGGGGCTTGCGCCTTCCCGTTGGGGAGTGATGCTAGATGCGCCAGCTTGGCGCTGTCGC
>DASZIQ010000032.1:0-32290 GCA_035948945.1 Solirubrobacteraceae bacterium | reverse complement strand
AATATCAGACCGTCATCAGCTACGGCATCGCCGCCCTACTGGACCCGCTCAGGGATTGGATAGAAGAGCGCGTGCCCTCGATCGAGGTTGCGATGCGGCGGAAACAGCGTCTGCATGAAGCGTCCGGCGAGTGAGGCCCATGGACAGCTTTGCACCGCCATGCTGGGCGCTACCAGTCGGCGACGGCAGTGAGCCTCTGCTGTAGAGCGGCTGCTGCGACCGCGGCGGCGGTGAGACGCTGCACTGGAATAACGCCGGCGGCGATGCCCCTACACTTCAAGGGGCCATGTCGACACATCCTGCTAGCCAGAGCGAACCCGAGCACTTGGAGCTCCCGGTCGAGGAGCTGTTGCGCCGGGCGCGTCCGCTGCCTGACCACGATGAGATGGTGATCGAGGGTCTCAGCGAAGAGGAGGGCGAGGACTTCCTCGCAGCCGTCCAGTCGTGACCGCGCCCGGATCGCACGGCGCGATCGTGATCGACACCGATGTTTTCAGCGCCGATCTGGTCCCGACCTCACGGCTCGCTCAACGCTACGCGCCGATCATCACGGGCCGGCCGGCGTTCATCTGCTTCCAGACGGCCACGGAGCTGCGCTACGGGGCGATCCGCCGCGGCTGAGGCGAGGCGCGGATGCTGAAGCTCAACAGCAAGATCCAACGCGCGGAAGTCGTCCACACCGGCCCCGAGCTCGACACCATCTTCAAGGCCGTACCCGACCTCACGCTCGAATCGCTCGCATAAGGAGCGCCGCCCCGGCGGAAGCGCAGTGAGCGTCCTCGCACGTCGTCGTCTCGCGGACCGCCCCCCATTGAGGTCCTCGCTTCGGTCTCACATGGACGGGACGTCACGGTCTCAGATGAATGGGACTGGGCCGTCTCAGATCGGCGGGACGCCGCACTTCGCCGTAGACCTGGTTTGGGTATAGCGATAGTATGTATAGGTAGGTGCCTGGATCGTTATAAAAAATTCAGAACCCGATAGCAATTGCGCACGGCTTTGAATTTTTGTTCAACACCCCGCCTATTGCAATGGCTATACGGCTTACTCTCCAAACTGACCCACTACCCGTGGACGGGTAGTGTTGGGCCAAGACCCCAGCCTGCGTTTTCCTTGCGGTTGCGTTTTGGCTGCGCTATGGTGATCGTATGGCTGTCAAGGATCGCGGCGATCAACTGCTTGACTCACCCTACGACGCGCAGATGCGCGAGTTGGTCAACGAGATCGCGGGCGACGCAATAGCCCAAGTCGCGTGTGCGCTGCGCGAGGCGCTGGCAGGCGACGCGCACGGCACCGCGCGCTACGTGTACCACTACAGGCGCCTCGCCCGAGCGCTGCTCAGCGCGGCCACGGCGCGACGCCCCCAGGCGCTCGTGGTCGGCGCGAGCGGCCATGTTGAGCTGGCGGAACCCTCGGGCGCACACGTCTCGTGGCTGGAGACGGCGCTTGACCAGAGCGCTGCCGGTGCGCCGTTCTCCCGCTGGACAGCGGTGCTCGGCGTCGACGACGGGGTGGCGCTGCACGCGCTCGCCTCGCTGCGAGGGCTGGTCCCTGACGCCACGGCGTTGCAGCCGCCCGCCGGGGCGCGGGTCTTTCGCTTCGATGAGCTCCAGCTGCGGCGCTTTCTGCGCAGCGTGCGCCGCGACCTCGACGTCGAGGAGCCTGCACTCGAGCGCATCCAGACCGTCTTTGACCTCTCGCGTACCGAGCTGGCACGCCTGTTCGGTGTGAGCCGCCAGGCGATCAGCGACTGGATCGAGAGCGGCGTCCCCGGCGAGCGCCAAGCGAAGGTGGCTACCATCGCCTCCATCGCCGACCTGCTCGAGCGCAAGCTGAAGCCCGGGCGGATCGCCGGGATCGCCCGACGCGCCGCCCCCGCCTATGGCGGCAAGACGATGCTCGAGCTGATCGCCGAAGATCGCCACGACGAGCTCCTTGAGATCACCCGCCGCTCGTTCGACTGGGCGACCGCGGCGTAATGCCATCCGCGCCTGCCGCGGGCGCGATGCGCACCCTGCGTCGCGGCGGGACGTATTTCCGCCTTGCCGAGCCTGGCTGGGTCGACCCGCTCGACACCAGCTACAGCCAGCGAACGGGCGACCGGTGGAACCCGCCCGGCGCGTTCGCCGTTCTCTATCTCAACGACAGCGTGCCCACCAGTCGCCTGCAGGTGCTGCACAAGCTCGTCGGCTTGCCCTACGGGCCGGAGGACCTCGAACCGTCAGAGCAGCACGACCTCGTTACCGTAGAGGTGCCAACCCTGACGCACCTGGACTGCATCTCCGACGACGGGCTCGCCGCTATGGCGCTCCCCACCAGCTACCCGCGACACCGCAACGGCCGACCGGTCACCCACGCCACCTGCCAGCCAATCGGTCAACGCGCCTTCGAACGCCAGCTCGCGGGGGTGGCCTGCCGCTCGGCGGCGACCAACGCCACCCGAGACAACCAGGAGCTCGCGTTCTTCGACCGCGCCACCGGACTGCACCCGACGGCCACCGCGCGCGCGCCGTTCGCCGCATGGTGGTAAGCAACGCTCCGCGCCTGCCGAGGTGGCTTCCCATCGATGGCCCATTATTACGTCATTTGAGCAGCGTCGTCCCATCATAAGCCTCATTTTATGAGATACTTGGGCCTATATCATATGAATGAGCCGCCACTGTCTCACATCGATGAGATTTGATGACCAAGCTCACCTACACCGCCATCGCCTCGCTCGACGGCTTCATCGAGGACGAGCACGGCAACTTCGACTGGGCATTCCCGGGCCCGGACGTGCACGCCTTCGTCAACCAGCTGGAGCGCCCCGTCGGCCTCTACCTCTACGGGCGGCGCATGTACGAGACGATGGTTTTCTGGGAGACGCAGGGTGGGAAGTCGGCGGTGACCCGCGAATACGCGCAGATCTGGCGTGCGGCGGACAAGATCGTCTTCTCGCGCACCCTGCAGGAGGCCTCCAGCGCGAGGACCAGGATCGAGCCTGAGCTGACCGCCGATGTGATCCGTCGCCTCAAGGAGTCCTCGCCCACCGAGCTCTCGATCGGAGGCGCCGAGCTCGGCGGGCAGGCCATCACCGCGGGGCTCGTCGACGAGCTGCGGCTCCTGCTGGCGCCCGTGATCGTCGGCGCCGGCAAGCCCGCCCTCCCGGCAGGAATCCACTCCAAGCTGCAGCTGAACGTCACGCGCACGTTCGCGAACGGCTTCGTCTACCTCAGCTACCGCCTTCAGGCCTGACCCCGGCCCGCCGTGGCGCAGCGGCGCCCATCCGCTGCCCCGCCCGGTTGTGCGCTGGGTGCGCAATGCGGTCCACCACGGCTGGTCCGATGCGCTCATGTTGACGCCGAGCTCAGGCGGGCGATTTCCTCCCCGCGCGCACGAGTGGGTGTGGCGAACCACCGATCACATCAAGGGCAAGGTCCGTGACAACCCGCCAAAGGGTCAGCGGGATATCGTGGCCGCTGGTCGCGCCGACGATGCAAATCGCGTGTCGCCAAGCGGTGTCATCTCCGTGTCGTCTTACAGGACTCGATGTCGCTGTCAGCGCCGCTGCACCGGCGGCGGTGCGACCTCCTGAGCCATAGAATCGCGGCCGTGCCGTTCACGCTCAGGAACCTCAGGGAGGATCTGGAGGATCTTGGGTCCAACTTCGACGGCGCGCCGGACCTGGAGTTCCGCATGGCGAGCAAGGCGCTCGAGCTCGAGCAGTCCGGTCTCAGCTATCAGCGCATTCCGCCCGACTATCGCTTCCCGTACGGCCACACGCACAAGGAGCAGGAGGAGGTGTACGTGGTCGTGGGCGGGAGCGGGCGGATGAAGCTCGACGACGAGATCGTCGAGGTCAAGGAATGGGACGTGGTGCGCGTCCCGCCCGGTACGTGGCGAGGCTACGAGAGCGGGCCGGAAGGCCTCGAGATCCTCGTGTTCGGTGCGCCCAATCTCGGCGAAAATCCGCGAGAAGACGTCGAGGGTCAGCGGGACTGGTGGGCCGACTAATAGTGCTTCGCATCTCGGACAGGCACACTCCCCGGGCGAGCAACTGCTCCAGCCACGGCGGGCGGTCAAGTGATCCGGGCGGCTCGGACGCGCAACGCAGCATCGCAACGTTCGTAACCCAGCCTCGAGAACCGACCGGCCCATAGATCAACTCCGGCATCTCAGGCAGATTGGGGCGGATGTCCACAAGAGCACCCACGTAACCGAAGGAGGACTGTGATGCGGAAGCTGATCTACTCGATGACTGTGTCGCTGGACGGCTACATCGCCGGACCCGATGGCGGGATCGACTGGACGGTGCCCGACGAGGAGCTGTTTCTGTTCCACACCCAGCACATACAGGAGACTGGTGTGCATCTCTGCGGACGGCGGCTCTACGAAACGATGGTCTACTGGGAGACCGCTGAGGAGAGTCCGCTTGTCGCGGGGCACGTCAAGTTCGCCCAAATCTGGAAGGCCCTGCCGAAGGTTGTGTTCTCCACGACGCTGGAGAGCGTGGTAGGCAACACCAGGCTGGCCAGGGACGGCGTCGGAGAGGAGGTCTCGAGGCTCAAGGAACAGCCCGGAAAGGACATCGCCGTCGGCGGCGCCGGCCTCGCCCGTGCGTGTATGAAGCTGGAGCTGATCGACGAGTGGCGGCTGTTCGTCAGCCCGGTCCTACTCGGCGGCGGCACACCCTACTTCCCGACCCTGGACGAAAGGATCGACCTTGAGTTGGTCGAGACGAAGACGTTTGGCTCTCGCGTCGTTTACCTTCGCTACAGGCGCGTGCCACACGTCCTGTAGGTGATCGCGCCCGATCCGGCCGCCAGTCGCAAGCTCTACGTCGACACGCTCGGGCTCCCGCTCGAGAGCCACGGCGACGATTATCACCACAGCGAGCACATCGCCGGAACGCGTCGCAGCTTGCAGACGCATGTCTCACGTCGAGTATAGGCCGCCTGCCAAGCAACGCCGCTACAAGAGTGCTAACCGGGCGGCTTCGAGTCGGGGAAGTATGCTCCAGTCCGGCGAGGGCTGAGTCGACCCGGATGCAGCCCGGCCTGGCATGTTCCAGGGACCAGCGAACGTCCGGCGATGGGAGTCGTTATGAGCGAAAGAGACGCCGTGCGGGCTGGGGTGCCGCGTCAGCGCGGGGCCAGACTAATCGTGTTCACGTTGCTGGGCGCGGCCCTGCTCGGGGTCAGCGCGTACGCGGAATCGCCAAAGCCGGTGAAGGTCACGCGCTGCGGCTATGTAAACGCCACCTATGGCAGGAGTGCGCTGTACCCCTGGCACATGTCGTGCGCCGCGGCGCACAACGTGGTTACAGCAAGCGACAGTCCCCATGCTCACGTGATCGATTTCGGGCCGGGCTGGGATGGCGGCGCCGTGCGCATCAACGGCCGTTACTGGGTCTGCACAGGCCAAATGGGCTTCTACAACTGCGGCTATCCGTACCGGCCGCGGAAAGTCGACGGGGAGCAGGGCTACAAGGGGCCATTCACCAAGGACGTGGAGTACCGGACGTGCTCTGCGATCGTGCCCGCGGGCTCGGGGTGCCCTAAGACGGTCGAATTCGGTCAGCCCCAGAGCTGACGGCCGCCCCGCGTCCGCGCGCTGCGATCCGGCGCCGGCGCCGTCGACAATGGCACGACGCCTGGCGTGCCTCTCGCACTTCTACCGCCGCGCCCAATACGACGGAATGATCGCCCGACCGCGATCTAATCGGGATCCCGCTCGTCTCAACGACACTATCTTCAGGGCCGTACCTGGCCTCGCGCTCCAATCGCTGGCGTGAGACGACCGCCGCCGAGCGGGAGCGCAGCGAGTCTCCTCACACGTCGTGTCCGTGGACTGCGCCGTTGAGGTCGTCGCGTCGGTCTCACATGGGCGTCGCAGGTTACCGGCGGCGAAAGCCGCGGTCCGGCGTGGGATCGAGCGGGCTCGGCGGCAGACCGGGCGGTGGATCATCGAGGTTGTAGCCCGACGGCGCGATGTCGTTGGGCGCGCCGGGATGGAAGAGCGACGCGAGCAGCTGAGCCTGCCCGCGGCCGACGCCGAGCTCGCCCATGCCGCCGTTGTACATCTGGATGCCGGCGGACTCGCAGTGCGCGTACAAGCGGCTGAGCTCCTGCAGACGACCGACGCGGCAGGGCTTGACGTTGACGATTCGTACCTTGATAGGGGTCGCGCCGATCGACGCCACGCTCGTGATCGGCGCGTCGTACGAGACGCGATCCGCGATCGGCGTGAGCAACTCGAGCACCGCCGGGTGGTCGTGCGGGTCCTCGAAGACGACCTCGGTGAACGTGGCCAGCGTGCGTTCGTACATCGCCAGCAGCGCCGCCTCGTCCTCGACTTCGAGGCCGTACTGGCCCTTGAAGTCGATCGTCGCGACACCCGCGACGGTCGCGACGCGGTCCATGATCTCCTGCGTCCATGACGGCGCGACGTCCAGCTTGAAGCCAACCGTCGGATGCATCGCCCGCCGGTTGGCGACCTTGTCGATGTCCGGTGGATCGCCGAGCCCGAACGAGTTGACGAACGTCACCGGCTGGGGCGTACGGCCGAGGACCTCGGGCAGGCTCGTGGCCGACTGCCGCAGCGCGAGATCGAGCGCGGCGGACTCGAACGTCCAGCGCCGCCAGTTGCGCTGCAGCTCGTACTCGGGCGGCTCGGGCCACATGTCGATCGCGTCGACGTGGGCGAGGAAGCCGGCGAGCGTCGCCCACTCGCCGGTCAGCGAGAAGTCGCTCGCGCGCAGGCTCTCCTGGGCATCCCCCATGCCGACTTGCTCGCCGACGCCCTCCTCGCCACGGCCCTGCAGTCGCAGCTGCGTCGTCGAGTGGTCCTCGAGCCCGGTCGGGCCGCTCGGCACAAGCGCCTCGAACGAGGACGACTCAATCGCGATCGGCAGGTCCTTGACGGCGCGCCAGAGGTCGATCATGGGCAGGGCCCGTAGCTCTTGGTGATCGGGTGCATGGGTGACACCCTATGTGGTCGCGGTGAGCGCATGGACGGACCGCGGTGTCAGTCGCCGTTGGCGCGCGCGTCCGGGGGAGGTTAGTGGTAGCGGTCGAAGTCGGCCGGCCAGGGCAGCGGGAATAGATGCCGGTAGGGCTGCGCGTCCGCGATCACGTTGGCGAAGGACGGCCGGTGCGCCAGCGCCCGGTAGTAGCGCGTCAGCTGTGGGTGCGCGCTCTCGTTCCACGGATGAATCGCCAGGGCATAGAACAGGCCCGGCGCGGCGGCGCAGTCGGCGATCGTGAACGTATCGCCGGCTAGGAACTCGCGCTGGGTGAGCTGCGTCTCGAGCATGCCGTAGATCATGTCTAGCTGGCCGCGCGCGTGAGCGACGGCGCGCTCGTCGAAGCGCTCCTCGATCGTGTCGAAGACGATCGCCTGGACGGCGTCGGAGATGTACTGGTCGCAGAGGCGGTCCCACTTGCGAGCTTCCAGCGACGGCACCAGCTGCGCGCCGGCGACGTGCTCGATGATGATCGAGGTCTCGCCGATGATCTGGTCGCCGTCGCGTAGCACCGGGATCGACGCTGGCGGCCACAGTTCGGCCAGCTCTGCGCGGTCGAAGTCACGCTGTTCCTCGAGGACGTCGTAGGCGACGCCCTGCTCGTTGAGCGCGACCAGGACCTTCTGACAGTAGAGCGCGAAGGGGTGCTCGTAGAGCGTGAGCAACGGTCAGCCCTCCTCCCCGCCGCTGTGCATCAGCGCGCGGATCTCCATGCCCCAGTGCTGGGCGTCGGGCCAGCGCGCGGCTATCTCCTCGGCGCGTTCCGGCCCGTTCCAGGCTGCGGTGCTCTGGTTGATCAGCAGGATGTAGCGCATCGTTGCCGACCTCACGCCTCTGGGCGCGCCAGCCTTGGGTTCCAGATGACCTCCCACAGATGCCCGTCGAGGTCGCGGAAGTAGCCGGAGTAGATGCCCCACGGACGATCGTGCGGCCGGTCGGTGAGCGTCGCGCCGGCGTCCTCGGCCCGGGCTAGCAGAGCATCGACATCCGCCCGACTGGGAACCATGTGGCCGATGCTGAACTCGCCGCTCTGCGCCGAGCCGGGCGCAATGTTGGCATCCTTCGCGAGCTCGCTCCGCGGGTACAGCATCAGCATCAGCCCGCCCGCGAGCTTGAACATCGCCGCCGCTCCCGCCGGCGTGAGATCGTCGCCGGGGTACTCGGTGCCGACCAGCTCGCACGATTCGAGGCCCAGGCCGTCGCGGTAGAACTCGAACGAGCGCTCGAGATCGCTCACGGCGAGTGTGATCAGGTCGATGCGCGGCTCCATCTCACGCCTTTCCGCCGGCGCCCGATGAGTTTCGCCCGGGCGGCGGTCTAATCTCCTGGACAGCGAACAATGGGAGGATGACATGCCAGCGATCGACCGTGTGCACATCGTGCGCGAGACCTACGGCGCCTACGAGTCCGGCGACCGCGAAAATGGTGGAGCAGCACCTGGCTGAGGACTTCAGCTTCTACAGCCCCGCCGACGTCGGAATCGACCTATCGGCTACGTCGAGGACGCGGAGGGCAACTTCGACTGGGGCAGGCCGGACGATGAGCTGTTTTGAGCTCATCGACGACCTCGCTCAGCCGATCCGCTCCGCCAGCTCGACGATGATCCCCTCCGGGCCGCGGATGTAGCAGAGCCGATAGCGGTCTTCGTAGCGCTCCACCTCGCCAACGAGCTCCGCGCCGCGGGCTTGCAAGCTAGCGACGACGGCGTCGATGTCGTCGACTGCGAATGCGATATGGCGGATGCCCGGGGTGTTCGCCGGCGCGTTCCGGTCGCCGCCCCGGCCCAACGGGGCGTGAAACTTCGCCAGCTCGATCCGTCCGTGGCCGTCCGGGGTCTCCACCATCGCGATCTCCACCCGGACACCCTCGAGCCCCACCACGCGGTCCACCCAACCACCCTCGACCGGCCTCTCGCCCTGCAGCTCGAGTCCCAGCTCGACGAAGAACGCCGTCGCGGCCGCGAGGTCGTCGACCACGATGCCCACATGCTCCATGCGTTGGATCGTCATGCGCTCGACTGTAGCGACACGACGGCCCCCCGCTGCAGCGTCTCTCGGTTGCCGCTCGGCTGGTGGGAACGCGCCGCCCTGACGCCGATCCCGCCGGGGCTCAAGCTGGGCGTTCGCAACCAACTGCCCCGCTACCCATCGGCGATACCGGGCGGCACGACTTCGCCGTGGTCGATCTTCTGCGAGAGACGCTCTTTGGCGACGAGGCTGCCCTCGTCGAGGGCGCCGGAGCCCGCCGCGTAGGAGATCGCGTCGCCACCGGCTCCGCGCAGAATGTAGGCGCAGCCGACGGCGATCAGCGCGCCGGCGATCGGCCCGAGCACGTACACCCAGTAGCTCGAGAAGTCGCCGCTCACCAGCGCCGGACCGAACGAGCGCGCCGGGTTCATCGAGGTGCCGCTCACGGGCGCCGACCAGAGGCCGGCGAGCGCGATGTACCCGCCGACGCCCAGCGCGGCGATCGCGCCCACGTTCTGGGCGGCCGAGGCGGTTCCCAGGATGACGCTGACGAGCGTCGCGGTGAGGACGACCTCCATCAGCAGCGCCTGCCAGTTGGCGTAGCCCGGGCCGGGCAGGGTCGCGCCGAGGTGCTGGATGTTGCCGAACACCGCGTACAGGAACAGGCACGCCAGCGTGGCGCCGATGAGCTGGACGATGATGTATCCGGGCACGCGCTTCCAGGGGAAGTCCCCGCGCAGCGCGAACGCGAGCGAAACGGCTGGGTTCAGGTGGGCGCCGGAGACCGCGCCCATGAACAGGATGATCGCCATCACCATCAGCCCCGGCGCCACCACGGCCGCGGCGAGGCTGATCTGGCCCTCGCCGTGGAGGATCCCCCCGCCCGCGGCGACGAGCACCAGCATGAACGTGCCCAGCATCTCGGAGAAGAGCCTGCGCCACTCGCGGCGCGGATCGTCGAACTGCGCCTTGCTGCCGAACTCGAGCGCGAGCAGATGCCGGCTTCGCGGACCCAGGAGCCCCAGGCCGAGACTGTGGCCGGGAGGGAGCATCTCATCATCAAGTCGTGCGGACGTGCCCATGCATAATAGAGCGCCACACCCAACGAACCGGGAGCGCCTCGCCATGACCCAAGAGCTGTGGACCGCGATGGATCGCTATATCTGCGATCGCCTGCTCCCCGAGGACGCGGCGCTCGACGCCGCCCTCGCGGCCTGCGAGGCCGCGGGCCTCCCCCCGATCGCCGTCACCCCGGCGCAGGGCAAGCTGCTCGAGCTGCTGGTGCGCATGCACGGCGCTCGCCGCATCCTCGAGCTCGGCACCCTCGGCGGCTACAGCACGATCTGGCTGGCGCGTGGGCTGCCGCCGGGCGGAGGCATCGTGACGCTCGAGCTCGACCCCCACCACGCCGAGGTCGCGCAGGCCAACCTGGAGCGGGCCGGCGTGGCCGAGATGGTGCAGCTGCGCGTGGGCGCCGCGCTGCAGACGCTGCCCGAGCTGCTTGCCGAGGGCGCCGGCCCGTTCGACCTGATCTTCATCGACGCGGACAAGCGCAACTACCCGGGCTATCTGGAGTGGTCGCTGAAGCTCTCCCGTCCCGGGAGCGTGATCATCGGCGACAACGTGGTGCGCGCCGGTGTGATCCTGGACCCCGACGGCTACGACCCGCGGCTCGGAGAGGGGGGCGTGCAGGAGGTGCGCCGCTTCTACGATCTGCTCGCCGCCGAGCCCCGGGTGAGCGCGACGGCGATCCAGACGGTGGGCGAAAAGGGCCACGACGGCTTCGCGATTGCGCTCGTTGGCGACGGCGGCGACAAAGACTCGCCTTGATGGACGGAGGACGAAGGTGCGGATTCCGCCGCGGCTCGCCGACACGCAGAAGGCTCCGCTGCGGCTGCTGCTCGCCCCAGCCGGGCCGCTCATTGCGTGGCTGGAACGCCTTGCGGCGATCCAGGCGGTCGATCGCGGCGTGGCGCTCGGAGCGCTTGCCTTCAGCTCCCTGTTTCCGCTGCTGATCGTCTACAGCGCAGTGGCGCCGGCCATCGCCTCGCACGACTTCGCCGAAGAGATCGTCAAGCGGCTGGCGCTCTCCGGCGCGGCCGCGCAGAGCATGCGCGAAGTGTTCGCCCCCTCCTCGACCGTCGCCCACAGCGTGACCGTGATCGGCTTCGTGCTCGTGCTGTTCTCGGCGCTGTCGCTCGCGCGCGCCCTGCAGCGGCTGTACGAGCTCGCTTACGAGCTGCCTGCCGTGGGCATTCGCGGCACCCCGTGGCATCTGCTGTGGATCGCGCTGATCCCCGTCTACATCAGCCTGCGGCCGCTGGTGGCAGGGATCGCCGGCGGCTGGTGGCATGTCGCCGGCTCGCTGCTGCTGGGGTTCGTGGTGTGGCTGGCGACGCCGTATGTGCTGCTGGAGCGGCGCCTGCAGTGGCGCGAGCTGCTCCCCGGCGCGGCCCTGGCGGCGCTCGGAATGACCGCGCTGATGGGCTTCTCGGTGGTGTATCTCCCCCACTCGCTCAGCGCCTCGGCCAAGCAGTTCGGGACGATCGGCGTTGCCTTCGCGTTGCTGAGCTGGCTGGTGCTGGCCGGCTTCGTGCTCGTCGGAAGCGCCGCCGGCGGGGCGGTTGCGCGGCGGCTGCTCGAAGAGTCTCGAGCGAACGCCGTCGAACCTCGGTGAGGTGGTGCTCAGCGGCGCGCCGGCGTCAGCGGATCGGGCTAGCGCTCGTCGTCGCGGCGGTAGCCGACGCGCGCGGAGATGCGATCCGCGGTGGAGATCAGATGCGGCCCCAGGCCCTCGACCAGCTGCTTCAGGGAGATCATCGAGCTGTGCCCCTGCATGCCCACAGCGGCGATCGTCTCGCGGGTCTCGGTGCGCACCGGCGCCGCGATCTCGTACAGCCCGGGCGCCAGCTCCTCCTCGCTGACGACCAGCGCCTCGCTGCGGCACCGTGCGAGCTCGCCGCGCAGCGTGTGCTTGTTGGTGGTCGTGCGGGGCCCCCACTCCCCCAACGTCAGCTCCGCGATCAGCCGGCCCCGCTCCGCCTCGGGGAGGCCGGCCAGCAGCAGCTTGCCCATCGCACAGCAGTGCGGCGGCAGGCGCGAGCCGGCGTTCAGGTCGAGATCGCTCGGGCGCTGTCCCCGACGTGAGGCGCGAATGCGATCGAGATACACGAGCTCCGAGCCGTCCAGCATGCCGATCGCCAGCGCGTAGGGGGCGCGTCTGCTCAGCTCCCGCAGCGGTGCTCGCGCGTGCTCGCGCAGGCCGGTCGAGCTCAGCGCCGACATCCCCAGCTCGGTCACCGTCAACCCGAGACGGTACTTGCGCCGCGGGCCCTGCGCCAGATGGCCCAGCGCGGTCAGCGTGAGCACGTAGCGGTGGGTGGTGCTGCGGCTCATCCCGAGCTCGTCGGCGAGGTCCGCGATCCCCCACACCGGACGCTCGGGGGTGAAGCACTCGAGAATCGCCAGCCCGCGCTCCAGCGACTGCGAGTAGCGCGGCTCGCGCAGGTGGGGCACCGGCTCGCGCCACCCCGCTTCCGGGCCCGTGATGGGCGCCGCCCGAGGCCGATTCAACCGGGGCATCCGCTCCGGCCTGGCTGTGGCTCGAGCGACGTGGAGCGGCGGTAGCGGCGCGTGCGGGGATCCTGTTCGAGCAGTCCGACGGCATGCAGTGTGTGCGTGTAGCGGTGGATGGTCGACGTCGGCAGGTCGAGCTCCAGGGCGACTTCCTTGACGCCCCGATCGGTTCCGTCGGCGGGAAAGGAGATCAGGACAACCAGACCGAACAGCAGCGAGCGCGACACGGTGCGGTCGTCCAGCAGCGGCGATGCGGTCAGCTGCCCCGGCGCCGCCAAGCCGGCGAGCAGGGTGGCGCTGTCGGTGCCGGCGGCACTCGCCGCGGCGATCACGCTTGCCACCTGCTCGGCGGTCAGCCCGAGCGAGACGCCCCGCTCGCTCAAGCCGACTGCTTCCGGATAGCCGACCCCCGTGGCCTCATGACCGTGATCTTTACGCAAACGGCGTGCGCAGATAACTCAACTTGTTTTCATAAAACAATAATCGCTCAGACAAAACGCGACACGGAAGCTTCCGTTTCCCACTTGAGAGCCCGCGAGCCAGCATCAGCGGGCGTGGATGCGGCCAGTCGATCAAGGCGAGAGCCCTTCGGAGTACACGCTACTCGTCGCGCTGGGAGTAGAGCACCCGCCAGAGCCGCAACACCGGCATCAGCAGTCTCGGCAGTGAGCCGCCGGCGGCGGCGAGACGGCGGGTGCTGGCGCGCAGCTGCGGCGTGCGCGAGCTGTCCTTCGAAAGGTACATCGCGATCATGCACGCTACGATCACCGTGTGCCTGGCGCCGTCCGGCAGCGCGCGCGCACGACGGGCGGCCTCGTGCACGATCTCGCAGACACGCTCGACCGCCTCTTCGGCGCAGGGATAGTGGGCGATGTAGCTGTGCTGCGCCGCGGCGGCGTCCTGCGCCTGGTCGGCATAGCTGTCGAGCATCGTCGCCACCAGCGAGATCCAGGGCAGGTAGGCGGCGCACGTGGCGCGCACGCGACCCTCCTCCGGCTCCCCTCCCCCGGCGGCGAGCGCCAGCAGCGCGAGCACCGTCAGCCAGCCGCTGGCCGCCGCGGTGGACTCGAACCAGGCCAGCTCGCCCCAGTGGCGCGTCTCGCGCTGCGCCCACTCCCGCAGCGCCGTGTCGCGCAGCAGGGGGTCGGACTCGTGATTGAGGCCCAGCATCCGGGCGAGGGTGGCCGCGCGGATCGCCCGCGAGCGCACATTCCCATAGTGGGGAAGCTGCGCGCAGCGCTCGCGGCACGCTCCGACGAGCGCGCCCAGGTAGCCGCCGTCCTCACGCCAGGGGTGGTGGTCGTAGTAGGCCGAAACCGGCGCGCCGGGATCGAGCGCCTCGCTGAGCGCGACGTGCAGCTGGATGCCGTTCGCCGGGCCGCCCTGCACACCCCGCTCGCTCACGTTATCGAGGAAGTCGGCCATCACCTCGAAAGCGACCAGCAGACGCAGCAGGTTGGGGCTGCGCCCATCGGGGAGCGTCCAGAAGAGGGCCGCCCCGTCGGTGCTGGCGCGCTTGCTCTTCAGCGAGCGCAGCGCGTCGGCGCGCAGCGCTTCGTCGGGGACGATCGAGGCACGCGCGTGCCACCCGCGCACCTCGCGCGCGACCGCGCGCAATCCCCACAGCAGCTCTCGAACGGTCGCACCCGCCAGCGAGCAGAGTTGCCCCGGCCAGAGGGCGGTCGTGTGTAGATGCGAACGGGTCGTTGGATTGGATCCCTCAAGTGCCGATCTTTTCGAAACCCGTTCAACGACCGGGGGGTGGGAGCTGCATCGGGTGGCGGCTAGGCGGTGCTGACAGTTGTCGGACGCACACGTACCGCAAGATAGCCCGGCAGCGCGAGGATTGCCACCGCCGCGGCGCTGACGAGCGCAAAGCTCCAGAACGCGGCAAGGCCGCCGATCGAGAAGACGATCGGGAAGCCGGTGACGCTCGCCAAGGCGTGGCTGAGCAGCAGCTGGCCGTAGATCCCGAAGCCTGCCCCCAGCGAGCAGCCGGCGCTAAGCAGCAGCGCGCTCTCGCACAGCAGCGCCCGCCACAGCACACCCCGTTTGTAGCCCTGGCGCTTGATGTAGGCCAGCTGCGGCCGCCGCTGCCAGATCATCGAGCCCATCGCACCCGCCATCGCGAGCGCCGCGGCGATCAGCACCAGCGTGCCGATCTCCGCCAGGCGCGAGAGCGACTGACGCGTGGTGGTGTGGTTCGCCTGCATCCGCTGCGAGGCGGTTTCAGCGACCAGCCCGGTGTCGGGTCCCAGCGCGCGCTGGATCCGTGCCCGCACCGCCGCGGGCGAGACGCCCGGCTGGACCTGGACCTGGTAGGCGCTCGCGTCGGGGCTGCCCCACGCGCGCGCGTAATCCGCCGCGTTCAGCACGACCGCCCCGGATGGCCAGGCGAGATTGGTGCTCAGCGCCGCCACGCGGAATGCCGCTGGGTGCGGCGAGGGCAGCGTGAAGCGCTCGCCGATCCGCAGATGGTGCGTGGCGGCAAGCGCCCGCGAGAGCACCGCCCAGCCGCCCCGGCGGATCGCGGCGGTGGCGGGCCCGAGCTCTCCCTGCACGAGCTGGCCGACCGGGATCGGATGCGCCGCGGCGCGCGGCGGCGCGAGCACCCACACACGGCGATCTCCCCAGTCGAGGAAGCCGCCGCGGTATACCTCGACGGCGCTCACGCCCGGTATGCGGGAGAGCGTGTGAGCCTCGGTGCCGTCGAAGGGAATCGTCGTGAACGTGTTGGCCGCGCCCTGGGGGCTCACCCACACGGCGGCGTTGGAGGCGATCTCCCCCGCGGAGGCATCCAGGCCGCGCAGCAGGTTGCTCCTCGCTCCCTCGATCGCGACGCTGCCGAACACCGCGACTGCTCCGGTCGCGGCGATCGCCAGCGAGCGCATACGGTTGTGGGGCGCGCGCAGCTCGACGATCGCGATGCGGGTCGAGGCCGCGTAGAGCGGCCGCTGCAGCACCTCGAAGCCGGCGAGGATCGCGTCGAAGGCGATCGGGAGCAGCAACAGCAGCGCCGCCACGAGCGTGACGCTGCCGAGGATCGCGGACTGGGGACGCGCGAGCAGGATCGCCGTGGTGAGGGCCAGGCAGCCCACGCCCAGCGCCAGGCGCGGCGTCCTGCGGCGCCGAGCCCGGCCGCGCCGCTGGTGAGGGCCGGCACTCGGGCCGGGGCCGGGTGTGGAGCGCAGGCGCTGCGTCAGGACGTCGCGCAGCGGGGCGAGCACGCCGGCGCACGCCGCCAGCAGGCCGGCGCCGGCCGCCAGCGCGACGCTCTGCCAGGTGACGATCCGCTGTTCGCCGACGGCGAATGCGAACGCGAGGTAGCCGGGGTCGGCGCGGAACACGAGCATCGAGAGCGCCTCGCCGAGCGCCAGCCCGAGCAGCGTGCCGAGCACGCCGAGCACGAGCGCGTCGAACAGCAGCACCTGCAGGGTCATCGTGCGCGTCGCCCCACGGCGGCGCAGCGTCTGCACCAGGGCGCGGCGCAGGTGCGCGGTGACGAGCATCGCGTTGAACGCGAACATGAAGCCGACGAGCGCGCTGATCGCCGAGAACAGCTCCTCGCTTTGGTTGGCGGGCGCGGCCGCGGCCGCGAACAGCCGCGCGTCGATGTCGGCCGGCGCCACGTTGAGCGGCTGCCTCGCCGCGAGCGCGTCGAGCTCGGCGCGCACCTCGCGTTCGCGCCCGGGCTCGGAGCGCACCAGGATGCGCGTGATCCTCCCCCGCAAACCGGTCGCTTCCTGCGCGTACGCCAGCGGCGCGATCGCGATCGGGCTGCGCACGAGCGCGCCGATGTCCCCCGCGTCGAGCTTTGCCCCCATCAGCGCGGTGAGGCGGCGTGCGCCGACCTGGAGCCCAACCGTCTGCAGCGAGTCGACGCCGATCGCCTGCGCCACCGGCGCGGGCAGGGCGAGCACGCGCAGCGCCCCCAGTTGGGTGGCGGTGAAGCCCTGCAGCAGCGCGCCGCCGAGGCTGGCATAGCGGGGGTCGCTGGCGATCAGTTCGACCGTGCGCCGTCCGTCCGGGCCAATCACGGTGGCGCGCGCCTCGAGCACCGGCTCGGTGCCGCTGACGCCGGGGAGGCTGCGCACCCGGCCGAGCAGCCCCTCGTCGAAGCCCTGTGGATCGCGCGCGAGCAGCTGCAGGCTGGTGCGACCCACGATCCCGCTGGAGAGCTGGCGGATCGAGCCGTCGAGGCTGGTGGAGGCAACCTGCGAGGCGAACAGCAGTGCCACGCCGACGGCGATCCCAAGGATCGCCAGCAGCTCCTGCACGAGCACCAGGCGCGCGCGTAGACGGGCCCGGTAGATGTAGAGGATCTCCCATGTAGCCACTCGCTCAGAGCTCCGGGGAGCGCAGCGCGAGCGGGGTGGTTGGGTGGTCTGGCGCGGGTGGGGTGGTTGGGTGGTCTGGCGCGGGTCGGCGATCGTGGGCGGGCAGCTGCTCGGGCCAGTACTCCCCCAGGCGGCCGTCGCGCAGCTCGTGCACGCGGTCGGCGAACGCCGCCGCCTGGGGATCGTGGGTGGCGAGCAGCACCGCGGCGCCGCGCTCGCGGCAAAGCTCGGAGAGCAGCTCGAGCACCTCGCGGCTGCGCTGCGTGTCGAGGTTGCCGGTCGGCTCGTCGGCCACCACCAGCTTCGGCTCGGTCGAGAGCGCCTGCGCGATCAGCACCCGCTGGCGCTCGCCCATCGAGAGCTGCTCGGTGTGGTGGCGCATGCGCGCCCCCAGCCCGAGGCGTTCGAGCAGCGGTTCGACCCGCCGCTCGGCGTCGCGGGCGTGGGTCAGCCACAGCTTCAGGGCGGCGTTCTCGATCGCGCGCGCCCCCGCCAGCAGGTCGGAGGGCGCGCCGACGATCCCCACCTCGCGCAGCCGGTAGCGGGCGCCCTCGTTCTCGCTGAGCGCTGAGACCTCGCGCCCGTCGAGCAGCACCGCGCCGCTGTCGGGGCGCAGCAGCGCCGCGACCAGCATCAGCAGCGTGGTCTTGCCCGAGCCGCTCGGCCCGTACAGCGCCACCAGCTCCCCCGCGGCGATCGCGCTGGAGACGCCGTCCACCGCGCGCACCGGCTCGCCGTCGCCGACCTGGTAGTGCTTGACGAGCTCGCGCAGCTCCAGCACGCTCATCGCCGGCGCGCGTCGCGCCGGCCGGGCTCGTGGCTGCGCGGAAAGTCGATCACGTTCTCGAAGCTCGGCGCGGTGGCGTCCGCCGGTAGCGGCGACATCGACGACAGGCGCCCGTCGGCGAGCGAGAGCACGCGGTGCGAGCAGAGCGCTGCCTCGGGGTCCGACACGGCCATCAGCACGCCGCTCTCGTGGTCTTCGGCGAGCCCTCTCACGAGCCGCGCCAGCTCGTCGGTCTCGCTCATCCCGAGCCCGTCGATCACGTCGTCGATCAGCAGCAGTCGCGGTGTGCCCGCGATCGCCTGGGCGATCTCCACCAGCGCGCGCTCCCAGTCGGAGAGCTCCTCCCAGTGGCGCTCGGCGCAGTGCTCCGCCCCCACCTGCTCGAGCGCCGCCAACGCATGCGAGCGCACCTCTCGCCGGCGGCTGCGCCCGCCGATCGCCAGGCGCATCGCCACGTAATCGAGCATCTGCACGCCGAGCCCGGGGCCGAGCCGCCCCGCGAGCCCGACCTGCTCGCGCAGCAGCCGCGCATGCTCGTGATCGGAGAGACCCTCCAGATCGCGTCCCGCGAACAGCACTCGGCCCTCGTCCGGCTCCATCATGCCGGCGGCGATCCGCAGCAACGTGGTCTTGCCCTGGCCGCGCATCGCGACCACCGCGACGACCTCTCCGGCGCCGATCTCGAGCGTCGCGCCCCGCAGCGGCCAGTGCGAGCGCTCGCCACGGCGGTAGCGCTTGCCCACACCTTCCAGCGAGAGCACCGGGCTCATGCCCGCGCGGCTCGCGCCGGAGCTTGGATCTCGGCCGGGGTGGGGTCAACCGCCTCGAGGCGCATCTCGGCTGGGGCGGGATCCACTGCCCCCGCGCCCGCCTCGCCCATCTCTTCGAGGCGCGCGCGCAGCCGCTCGAGGCGCTTGAAGCGCATCCCCCACATCGCCGCTTCGTCGCGCAGCACCGCACGGTGCGCCAGCTGCGCGAACCGCTCGGCGTCGGTGGGGTGCCGCGGCGCGACGAGCTCGGCGGCGCTGAGGTGGCCCTGCGCCGCGGCGAACATGCTCGCGCAGGCGCGTTCCTCCGCGCAGATCGCATCGATCAGCCGCGGCAGGTCCTCGGGTGCGCAGAATGCGATCTTCGCCTGCAGCTCCTCGCGCAGCGCCGGCGCCGCGGTCGAGCTGGAACGCAGCCACGCGCGGAAGTGCTCATGCCCCTGCGGCGTCGCTTCGTAGCGCTCCTCCGCGCCGGGCGAGCGCTCGTCGGCGACCACTCGCACGAGCCCCTGGCGGGCGAGCCGGGTGAGGGCGTTGTGGCCGGTGGAGCGGGTGAATTGCGCGGAGCGGAAGCGCTCGACCAGCCGCCGCCCGAGCTGCGAGGCGCTGTCGGGCTGCTCGATCACGAGGCCCAGCACGGCCTCACCGGCCGACAGTCCAACTGTTCGCTTGCGGGGCATGTAGCGCGGAAGGTACAGCAAACCGGGGGGCGATACCGCGTTTGTAGAATCATTTAGATTGATTGGGCATTTGATAGACAGGAAGAGAAGCGACTCTCAACCCCCGGGCACCGCGGTTGCAGACAGGCGTGTTCGCCCCTGGAGTCGGCCACCCGTTCTGCCAATGTTCCGTGCCGATGCGCAACCGCGAGCCGCAACCGGTGTTAGGGGTGGACGTGCACTTGGACCGTCCCCGCGGGCCCGTCCCCCGAGAGCCATTGGTCGCCTTCCGCGCCGTGAATACGGTCGCGGCGCTGCTGTGCGCCGTGTCACTTGCCTGCCTGGGGGCTGTGCCGGCTGGGGCGGCGCCGGCGCTGAGCTGGAGCGCGGCCAAAATCGACGAAACGGCTCTGACGGGCGTTTCGTGCGCCTCGGACTCGTTGTGCGTGGCGGTCGCAGAAGGCCATGCACTGGTCAGCACGAACCCCACCGGCGGCGCCTCGACGTGGCACAGCGCGGCGATTCCCGGCGCGGGGGTGTTCACGGGGATCTCCTGCCCCTCCAGCGCTCTTTGCGTGGCCGTAGATGCCGGCGGCGATGCGGCGATCAGCACCGACCCCGTGGGTGGCGCCTCGACGTGGCACACCGCGAAACTTTCCGGTACGGGGCTCACCGGGGTCTCCTGCGCGTCCAATACCCTCTGCGTGGCGGTCGATGGGAGCGGCAACGCGTTCGTCAGCACCGATCCCGGTGAAGGCGGGGGCACGGGCGCGACCTGGCAGAAGGTGGAAATCGACACTGGACACGCGTTGACAGCCCTGTCGTGTGTCGCGGGCCCGGTGTGCGTGGCGGTGGACAAGACGGGCGACGTGCTGGTGAGCAGCGAACCGGCGGGCTCGTGGGCCGCGCGCCAGATCGACAGCTCCCCCCTCCTCTCGGTTTCCTGCGCCTCCGCGCCCGCCGGCGTGTGCGTGGCCGTGGATGAAGCCGGCGCGGCGCTGGCGAGCGGGAACCCCGGCGCAGGACTTCCCACCGCCTCCGCCGCCACCTGGAGCGCGACCCCGCTCGGCCTGATGGGCGGCGCTCCGACGGGCGCCTCCTGCGCCGCGGCGGGTCTCTGCGTGCTGGTCGCCGGCAACGGGGATGGCTACATCGGCGACGACCCCACCGCGGCCGCGCCGTCGTGGACTTTCGCGGGGATCGACCCCGGGACACCGTTGTCGGCGGTCTCGTGCGAGTCCGAAGGGCTCTGCGCAGCCGTCTCCGGCGGCGTTGGGAGCGGCGCGGGTCAGGTCTTCGTCACCCAGGTCCCGCCGCCGGCGGTCGTCACGAGCACCCCGAGCGCGGTGGGCGAAACGACGGCGACAGCGGCCGGCACGGTGGACACCAACGACGCGGCGCTCACCAGCTGCCGCTTCGAATACGGCACAAGCGAAGCGTACGGGCAGAGCGCGCCGTGCGGGGCGGGCGGGGGTCAGGGCATCCTCGCGGCGGGCAGCGCCAACCAGCCGGTGAGCGCGGCGCTGAGCGGGCTGACGCCGAACGTCACCTACGACTACCGGCTGACGGCAGTGAGCGCGAGCGGCGAAGCGAGGACCGCGAACGCGACGTTCAAGACGACCGCCCCGCCACTGGTGCAGCCGCACCCCTCGATCGGCGGGATCCCGGCGCCCGGGCAGCGCCTGACCTGCAAATCGGGCGTCAGCGGCAGCGGCGCGAGCAGCGCGACGCTCAGCTACGGCTGGTTGCGCGACACCCGGGCGATCTCCGGCGCGGGCGGCTCGACCTACGTGGTGGGGAGCGCCGACGTCTCACACCACCTGCAGTGCCGCGTGACCGCCACCAACGCGGGCGGCAGCGCGAGCGCGACGAGCGCGTTCGTGACCGTGCCGGCGGGCGGGCTGGGCACGATCTCCGAGACCCAGGTGGGGACCCCGCGCGTCGCCGGGCGCACGGTGAGCGTCACCGTGACGTGCTCGGCGCAGGCCGCGGGAAGCTGCACGATCGCGCTGCGCCTGACGGCGGTCGAGACGCTGCGCGGGGGCCGCGCGATCGCGGTGGCGGCCGCCCACCGCACCTCGCACAGGACGGTGACGGTCGGCGCGGTCACGGCCCACGTGCCCGCGGGCCAGCGGGCCACGGTCACCGTCGCCCTGAACGCGACCGGCAGGCGCCTGCTCAAGAGCCTGCACAAGCTCAGCGCGAAGCTGTCGGTGAGCGGCACCGTAGTGGGCGCGCTCAGCGCCCAGCTGCGCAACGCCACGGTGACGCTCGGCGGCCCGGGTAAGGCGTCTTCGCGCAAGGCGTCGTTCCGTCACTCTCGCCGACGCCGGTGAGCAGGGCGCTGGACAGGCTGCACCTCTCGAGCGCTCGCCGTCAGGTGGGAGCGGTGGTGTTGATGGCGGCGCTGCTCATGGCCCCCGCGACGCAAGCGCACACCGCCACACAGCGCGCCCGCGCGACGCAGGCCGACCCCACCCGCCCACGGGCCGCGCGCCATACCAGCGCCAGAGAGGCCAGCGGCGCGGCGACGCCGGTGGGGGTGCTGGCGCCGACGCCGTACATGGGCTGGGACACGTACTTCGCGTTCGGCTCGCACTACAACGAGGCCACGATCCTCGAGCAGGCCAGCCAGATGCGCACCAAAGGGCTGATCAAGGACGGGTACGACTACCTGTGGCTGGACGTGGGCTGGTGGGAAGGGGCCCGCAACGCAGCGGGCGAAATCACCGTCAACCCGAAGCAGTGGCCGCACGGGATGGCGTGGCTGACGCGCACCCTGCACGCAGCGGGGCTGAAGGTGGGCCTGTATACCGACGCGGGCGCCAATGGCTGCGGCGGCAAGGAGCAGGGCAGCTATGGCCACTACCAGCAGGACGTGAACACGTTCGCGCAGTGGGGCTTCGACGCGGTGAAGGTGGACTTCTGCGGGGGCATCCAGCAGGGTC
Organism: Solirubrobacteraceae bacterium; assembly: GCA_035948945.1. Classification (GTDB taxonomy): domain Bacteria; phylum Actinomycetota; class Thermoleophilia; order Solirubrobacterales; family Solirubrobacteraceae; genus Palsa-744. Next base: position 10,246 of record DASZIQ010000032.1, on the reverse strand, counting down.
TCGATCCGGCGAGCGCGTACGCGGAGCTCCACGAAGCGATCGTGCACAACTCCAGCAACCGCCCGATGCTGCTGTCGGTGTGCGACTACCTGCAGCCCGGCCAGTACGAAAGCGAAGTCCCGACGCTCGAAAACTCGGCCTTCGACTCGTACACGTTCGGGCCGAGCGTGGGCAACAGCTGGCGCACGGACACCGACGTGGGCGTGCCGGGCGACGTGGAATTCAGCGCGGTGCTGCGCAACCTCGACGCGGACGCGGCCAACCCGGAAGCGGCGGGGCCGGGCCACTGGAACGACCCCGACTACCTCGGCCCCGACCAGGGGATGTCGGCGGCGCAATTCCGCACGCAGTTCAGCATGTGGGCGATGCTGGCGGCGCCGCTGATGGTCAGCGAGGACCTCATCTCGATGTCGAGCGCCACCCACACGACCGTCACCAACAGGGAAGCAATCGCGATCGACCAGGATCCCGCCGGCCAGCAGGCGCGCCTGCTCTCCTCAAACGGCGAGGGCGAGGTGTGGGTGAAGCCGCTGGCCAACGGGACGCACGCGGTGGCCCTGCTGAACCGCTCCTCGAAAACACTCGAGCTCACGACCAGCGCCGCCGAAGTCGGGATGCCGGCGGCGCCGGCGTATCAGCTGCGCAACGTGTGGACGGGCGCGGTCACCAGCACGACCAGCGGGATCGGTGCGAGCGTGCCGCGCGAATCGACGGTGCTGTTAGACGTCTCAACCGCGCCGCAGGCGATCGAAGCGGTCCCCAAGCGCCAGGGGTAGGACGCCACTAGGCTAGGCCGCGCCAACCGCGGCGAGCTCGTCATCGCGGCGGTAGCCGAGGCGCGCGGAGATGCGATCGGCGGTGGCGACGAGGTGCGGGCCGAGGTGGTCGATCAGGTCCTGCAGCGAGATCATCGAGGAGTGCGCGGCCATGTTGGCGGCGGCGACGACCTCGCGCGAGTCGGAGCGGATCGGGGCGGCGATCGAGTGCAGCCCGGCGGTCAGCTCCTGATCGTTGACGGCGAGTCCGTCCTCGCGGATGCGCTCGAACTCGATCGCCAACAGGCGCCGGCTGGTGATCGTCGAAGGGGTGCGGCGCTCCAGTTTGATTTCGCCGAGCAGCTCGCGCCGCTCGCCGTCGGGGAGGTGGGCGAGCAGCAGCTTGCCCATCGCGGTGCAGTAGGCGGGCAGGCGCGAGCCGAGCGCGAGGCCGAGGTCGATCCGCTGCTGGCCGCGGCGGTGGGAGCGGGCGCGCGCGACATAGACGATCTCGGGGCCGTCGAGCACGGCGACGTTGATCGTGTAGCCGGTGCGCCGGCGCAGTTCGTCGAGATAGGGCAGGGCGTGCTCGCGCAGGGAGGTCGAGTTGAGCGCCGACATGCCCAGGTCGGTGACGTGCAGGCCGAGGCGGTACTTGCGCGAGGCGCCCTGCTCGAGGTAGCCGAGCGCGACGAGCGTGATCACGTAGCGGTGCGTGGTGGAGCGGCTCATGCCGAGCGAGTCGGCGATGTCGGCGATCCCGAGCACGGGCCGGTCGGGCGTGAAGCAGGCGAGGATCGCGAGGCCGCGCTCCAGCGACTGCGAGTAGCGCGGTTCGCGCAGGCTGGGAACCGTCCACTCATTCTGAGGTATTGCTGTACGCGGCATGCTGGCCCTCCCCTGTCGAACCCATTCGATCGCTCCTGTCAACCCAAATGTTACCCCAGACCGGGCGTTTGGAAACATGGAGTGTAAATGGCGCGTATTTTGAACGGCGTTTCGTCTGCATAGAACCGCAATCCAGGCTCAATCGGGTGCGCGCGGAGCGGCCTGCCCAGGTGAGCGACGACTCCAGGGGCGCCTGCGCAGGCTCAACTGGGTGCGCACGAGGCTCAATCGGGCGTGGGAGGAGGTTCGGAGGTGTTGCGCAGGTGGGCGGCGTAGGCTCTGTAGCTCTGCAGTTCCTCGACCGCCTGGTAGTTGGCGAAGCCGCGGCGCTGGGCAGCGCGCAGCAAGGCGGGCAGCGGGGCGTGCAGCTCGCCGGGGAGCGCCTGTTCTTCGAGCGTGACCCACAGTTCCTCTTCGAGGGCCCCGGAGGCGCCCGCGCCGTTGAGCAGCTCCAGTCGCCCGCCGGGCGAGGAGTAGTCGTAAAGCTCGAATTCCTGGCCGGCCGCTTCGACGGTGAGCGTACCTTCGAGCCAGTTGGAGTAGAGCGCGAGCTTGCCGCGCTGGGTGCGCAGCGCGACCACATGGCGGGGCGCGGCGGCGGCGTAGGGTTCGGTCGCGAACTCGGTGACGTCCTCGTCGGTGGCGTGCAGCACCCAGCCGCGCCCCGGAGCGGACGGGTGGGCGCAGATCGCGGCGAGGTCGTGCCGCCCGGCGAGATGGCGGTAGCGCTCCCGATGACGCCAGGCGGAGGACCCGGTGGCGAGCGTGAGCAGCAGCGGCACGACGTCCACCGAGGAGGTGAGCTGCGTGCGCCCGAGGGCGGGCGCGGCACAGGCAAGCCCACGGAAGTCGCGCACGTACAGCGGCACGCGGATCGCCTCCTCGTAGGCGGAGGCGCCCTTGCCGCGCATCCCGTGCGAGCCGCCGTACTCGCCGTGGTCGGAGGTGAAGAGCACCACGGTGTTGGCGAGCACGGAGGGCTGGGCGGCGAGCGCGGAGAGCACCGTGCCGATCTGCGCGTCGACGTAGGACTGCAGCGCGAGGTAGGTGTTCATCAGCCCCGTCCACCAGCCCGCCGCTTCGGGGCCGGTGAAGGGAACGGCGCCGAAGGAGCGCGCGGCGGTGTCCTGCAGCGAGCGCTGCAGCAGGGGCTTGCGCTGCGCTTCCAGCGCTTCAGGAGTCTCGAAGTTGCCGGGCAGCGCTTCGGCGAGCGCCGGCGGCGAGCTCTCCGCGGGGATCGCTTCGGTGAAGCGGTACCACCAGGCGATGTCGTGGGGGTTGACGAACGAGACCGTCGCGCACCACGGCGAGCCGCCCCCTTCGACGCGCAGCCATTCGACGAACTGAGCGGCGATCGCCGGATCGACCGCGGTGCCCTGCCCCGGGGAGCCGTTGGGCGAGGGGTAGGTGCCGCCGGAGAAGCCGTAGGGCTCGAGCGACGCGCCCGGGTTGGGGTTCAGATGCCACTTGCCCCACCACCACGTCGAGTAGCCGAGCTCGCGCAGGAGCGTCCCCCAGGTGGGAAAGCCGGGGTCGAGACGGCTGTCGCCGGTGATCAGGCAGCCCGTCTGGTGAGAGTAGAGCCCGGTGACGAGCGCCCCGCGCGAGGGGGTGCAGTCGTTGGCGGCGGTGTAGTGGCGTTCGAAGCTGACGGCGCCGGCGCGCAGCGAGGCCAGGTTGGGCATCAGCGCGGAGCGCAGCGCGGCGGCGGGCATCCACACGGGCGTGCGCAACTGGTCGACGACGATCACCAGAATGTTCGGCGCCCGCTCCGGGCGCGCGCGCCCACTGGCAGGGCGGCGCGAGCCGAGCGCGAGCCCGCCAGCGGCGAGCAGCCCCTGCTTGAGGAAGGTGCGCCGATCGCTGGCGCCTGACAGATGGGTCGGGTCGGGAGGCACCTTAGATTCCGAACAACGCGTACGGACCGATGGTGCGGTGGATAAAGAATTTTTAAGGATTTGGATGGGGAGCCACCAAGCTAGCGCAAGCCGTGGCGCAGCAGGCTCATAGGCGCAGGGCGGGGATCTGAGGCGGCCGCCATGCGCGCGAACGCCCGCGCGCGCGGCGGGCCTGGGCAGAGTGGGGATCAGCGGCCGGCCCGGCGCCGGCGGGCCCGCCCGACGGCGAACGACGCCCCGCAGGCGAGCAGCCCGACAAGGGCGAGCAGCGCGACGATCGCGAGCCCCGGCGCGAGCACGATCGCCAGCAGCGCCAGTACGAGCCCGAGCGCCAGGTCGATCAGCCGCTGGCGCCGGCGACGAGCGCGACCGATCGGAGATCGGCCAGCGGCGCCGCGGCGGCGGTGGACCCGCTCGGGCGTACCCCGCGGAGTGCGCTCGTGGCGGCGCAGGGAGTGGTTGTATGCAACCGAGCTCCAGCCATCGTCGGCCGGCGTGTGACCGTCGAGCGCTTCCCACTCGCCCGTCCCCGCCGAGCGCCGCGACCGGGAGCTCACCGAAAGAGCCTCCGTGCCCGGCGGCTCACAACGGGAGCCTCCGAAACAGCGGGCGGGGCAGCAGCCGCAGGAGCGCCATCGCCCAGCGCAGCGTGGGGGGTGCCCACACGGTGTGCGCGCCGCGGCGCAGGCCGCGCACGGTGGCGCGGGCGACTCCCTCGGGGTCGGTGGAGAGCGGCGGGACCGGCAGGCCACGCGTCATGCGCGTGGTGACGAACCCGGGCCGCACGACCAGCACCCGCACCCCCGTCGGCGCAAGCGCGTCGGCGAGTCCCTGCGCGAGCGCGTCGAGCCCGGCCTTGGAGGCGCAGTAGACGGCGTTGGCCGCGCGCGAGCGCTCGGCGGCGACGGAGGAGAGCACGACGATCGTGCCCCGCCCCTGCGCACGCAGCGCGCGGGCGCTCTCCAGCAGCAGCGAGCCGCAGCCGACCACGTTCACATCGAGCACCTCGACCGCGCCGCGCGGATCGTCGGGCAGGCCGCCGCGCTCGCCGAGCAGGCCGACGGCGAGCAGCACGAGGTCGCACTCCCCGCCCAGCAGCTCGATCCCGCGCGCGAGCACCGCGCGGTGGCTGTCCGGGTCGGTCGCCTCCAGTGCGAGCGTCTGCACGCGCGCGCAGCCGGCGCCTCGCAGTTGCCGGGCGACGTCGCCCAGGCGCAGCTGGTCGCGAGCTGCGAGCGCGACCTCACATGGCTCACCGGCGGCCAGCTCGCGCACGATCGCAACGGCGATCTCGGAGGTGCCGCCGAGCACGAGCACACGCTGGGACCACGCCGCGCCGGGCCCAGGGGCATCTTGCACACCCGGGCTCGCCCGCGGCTCCCCGGCGGTGGTGTCGTGCTCAGGTACACGCGTGGCCACCTCGGCCGCGGTTGTGCCGCTCACCGGTATCGCCGTGGTGGGCGCGTCGCTCATCCGCACAGCCCCAACCGCCGCCCCATGTCCGAGCGCAGCACCCCGTCGGGATCGACGCGTCCGCGCAGCTCCCGGAAGCCCTCCAGCCGCGGGTACATCGCGGCCAGCATCGCGGGGCGCAGGCGGGCGTCCTTGGCGAGGTAGACCCTCCCCCCCGCGCCGGCCACCAGCTCGTCGGCCGCGTCGAGCGCGCTGTGCAGCCCCGGGGCGCCGGCGGGGAGGTCGATTGCGAGCGTGAGGCCCTCCAGCGGGAACGAGAGCGGGCCGCGGGCGCCCGGCCCGAAGCGCTTCAGCACCGCCAGGTACATCGGCAGGCGGCGCGCGCGCAGCAGGTGGACCACGCGCAGCAGCGTCTCCTCCTCGCCGCGGGGCAGCGCGAACTGGTACTGCACCATCCCCGCCGGCCCGTACAGCCGGCTCCACTCGCCGAGCGCGTCGAGTGGGAACAACTGCGCGCTCATGCTGAGCGTCCGCCCCCGAGCGCGGCGGGGCGCGGCGTGCCAGTGCATCGCGTTGAAGGCCCGCACCGCGGCGGGGCGCAGCAGGCCGCCCGGGAAGCCGCGCGGGACGGTGAGGCGCGGATGCAACGAGATTGGACCCCCGCCCACCCCGCCAACCCGCGCGTGCGCAGCGATGTCCGACGATCCCAGGGGCTCCCCACCGCTCCCGCCACCGGCATCGTTCATGGGGCCTTCGTCGGAGCGTGTGAGCACCGCGCGTCCGAACGCGGCGCCCTCGCTGAGCAGATCGACCCACGCGATCGTGTAGCGGTGGCGCTGCTCGCCCGCGATCGACGCGATCGCACGATCGAGCGTGTCGAGCCGGTCGATGTCGGCCACCCCGCAGGGGTTGCGCAGCGGCGCGAGGCACAGCGTCGCCTCGACGACGACGCCGGTGAGGCCCATGCCGCCGAGCGTGGCGTGAAACAGCTCGGCGTGGCGTTCGGCGGAGACCAGCAGCGGCCCGTCGGCGGGGGTGCAGAGCGTGAACGACCGCACGTGCCGCGCGAAGCTGCCGTCACGCGTGTGGTTCTTACCGTGAACGTCGCTGGCGATCGCCCCGCCGACGGTCAGGTGGCGCGTGCCGGGCACGACCGGCAGCGTGAGGCCCTGCGCAGCCAGCCACACGAGCAGCTCCGCGAAGGTCGCCCCGGCGCCGACCCGCACCAGCGTGGGCGCCAGCTGCACCGGCGGATCGCTTGACAACGATCCCGCCGCGCCGCCACGTACGTGCCTGCGATCTCCCTCCAACAGCGCGATCTCCCCCCGCAGCGCGGTCGCATCGATCACCGCGCCGCCCCCGTTCTGGGCGGCGTCTCCATAGCTGCGCGCGGCCCCGCGCGCGATCGCTCCGCCGATCGGAGCGATACGTGCGCTGCGCTCGGCCAGTGTCGCGGGGGTTGCGGCGAGCACGTGCGCGACCTCCTCGCCCGTGCGCGGGCGCAGCATCCGCGCGCGCGTCGGCGCTGTGCGTCCCCACCCGCACAACAGGCGCTCGCCGCACTCCTCCACCCCCAGGGGGCTGGCGGCGCGGGGCGGCGCGGAGGCGAGCTCAGCCTCAGCCGGCGACATACACACCGGTGACGAACACCGTCAGCCAGGCGGCGCTCATGGTCATCAGGAAGCGGTCGCGCAACACGAGCTCCTCGGGTGCGCGACCCTCGCCGCCGTCGAGCAGCAGCGCGTAGCGCAGCAGCCAAAGCACGAATGGGATCACCGTCAGCTCATACCAGGAGAGCTTCGCGCTATGGGCGCGCTGGAAGGCCCACAGGCAGTAGCCGGTGGTGGTGACGGTCGCGGCGAGCCCGAGCACGAAGCGCAGGTAGCGCTCCGAGTAGGCGCTCAGCGACGCGCGTACCGCCGGTACAGAACTGCCGTTTGACGCGCGCACCGCCGGCTCCCGCCCGCCGTCCGTGGGAGCCCACGCGCCAAGCTCCGAGGGGGCGCCGTTCACACCACGGTCCGTCGGGGCGAGCCTCCTCAGCTCGGCGTAGCGCTTGCCCGTGACCACGAACAGCGCGCCGAAGGAGGTGACGAGCATGAACCAGCGCGACAGCGGCACCGAGGTGGCGGCGCCGCCGGCCAGCGCGCGCAGCACGAACCCGCCCGCCACGGCCGCGATGTCGGCCACCGCCACGCTGCGCAGCCACAGCGTGTAGCTGGCGGTGAGCGCCAGGTAGCCGGCGCCGACAGCCGCCAGCGCGGGGTGCACGGCGGCGGCGAGGGCGAGGCCGCCGAGCGCCAGCACGAGTGCCGCCGCGACCGCGGTGCGCATGGAGAGCGCGCCCGCCGCGATCGGCCGGTTGCGACGCGTGGGATCGTGGCGATCCTCCGCGCGATCGTGCACGTCGTTGAGCAGGTAGGTGGAGCTGGAGAGCATGCAGAAGCAGACGAACGCGACCATCGCCTTGCCGGCGACGTCGGGGTGGGTGAGGATCCCGGCGGCCGCCGGGGCGGCGAGCACGAGCACGTTCTTCAGCCACTGCCGCGGCCGGCAGGCGCGCACGAGCGCACCGGACGTCACCCGCACCTGCTTCCTCGCGGGACGCGCTCCGCTGGGCTGCGGCGCGTGTCTCACGCCGCCGGACACAGGTCGTGCGAGGCCTGAGATCCGCCAAGGCGGCGCGTGGACGGAGCCGACCTCCGCCTGGGCAGAGTCGTGGACTGGGCCGACCTCGACCTCCGCGTGGGCAGAGTCGTGGACTGAGCCGACCTCGACCTCCGCGGCGGCCTCCTCGCTGCTTGCAGGTGCTGTAGGACCGATGGCCGCTATGGCAGTACATCTAACTTGGGCGCAGCTCAGCGGTGGGTGAAAATACTCTTAGGTTGCAGCGCTTTTTAGAAGCGCGAAAGGCGCGGCGGCCTACGATCCGCGGCGATGAAGTCGCACCTCTCAGCGTCCAACCGCGCGACGCTCGGCCAACCGACGATGCTCCCCACCGGATCGGCGCTGCCCTCCGCCCGCTCGCGGCGCGCGCCCGCGGACAGCCCGGCCGCGCGCGTGCGTCGGGTGCTGCTCGCCGCCTGCCTGGTGGCGCTCCTGCCGGTGCTCGCCTCCTACGTGAGCACGATGCTCGAGCCCTCCAACTCGAGCCTCGGGATCCGCTCGGTCGAGTGGCTGCGCGACCACGGCGCGGCCGGGCTGGTGACGAAAGTCGAGTCGGTGTACTACTCGCTGGAGGCCCCCGCAAAGGGCGGGCCGGCGCTGCACGCGCTACCGAAGGTCGGCATCCCCGCGGCCGGCGCGGCGGGCGGCCCGGTCACGATCGTCGACCGCCCGCCGCGCGTGCGCCCGCTCGCCTACCCGCCGCTGCCCGGCGAGGGCGTGTGGCGCGCCACGCAGGCCACGGAGAGCCGCAGCGACCCACCGCTGCTGGTCACGACCTTCCGCAGCGACCCCTCCGAATACCCCCGCCTGGTGGCAGGGGTCGCATGGATCAACACCTCGCGCACCACCGTGTCGCTGTACGCGGGACGGTTGGAGCCCTCGGTGGAACTACCATCGCGCGGCCCGATGGAGGTGCCCCCCTCCGCCCGCGGCCGGCTGCTGGCGACCTTCAACAGCGGCTTCAAGCTGGTGGACGCCAACGGCGGGTGGGCGCTCGACGGGCGCGCCTACGCACCGATGCGCGACGGCCAGGCGACGTTCGTGCGCTACGCCGACGGGCGCTACGACGTGATCTCCTGGCACGGCGGCGCAAGCGTGCCCGCGGACGTGGTGTTCGCGCGCCAGAACCTGCCGCTGATCGTCGCCGGCGGGCGACCCAGCCCCACCCTCAACGACAGCGCGGAATGGGGCGCCACGCTCGGCAACGCCGTGCAGGTGTGGCGCTCGGGGATCGGCGTGGACCGCCACGGCAACCTGATCTACGCCGCCGCCGACTACCAGACGGTCGGCAGCCTCGCCTCCATCCTGATCCACGCCGGCGCGGTGCGGGCGATGGAGCTCGACATCAACTCCTACTGGACCTCGTTCAACGCCTACGCCCACCCCGGCGCCCGCCAGCCGTTCAAGCTGCTGGAAGAAATGGAACGCCCTGCCGAACGCTACCTGACCCCGGACGATCGCGACTTCTTCGCCGTCTACCTGCGCTGAGCCCCCGAACGTCGGGCCGCCTGGCTCCTCGACGCAAGCGGTGGGCGTTCCGGCGAGTCCTCACTCAGAGGATGCGGCGCTTGGCACGGGCGGCCGGCGCGCCGGCGGCTCACGGCTGGGGGCGGGGGTGAAGCGCGGCAGCTCCAGCTCGACGCGGGCACCGCCGGCGGCGCCCGCCGAGGCGCTCACGCGTCCGCCGTGGGCCTCGGCGATCGCGCGCACGATCGCCAACCCGAGGCCGGTGCCGCCCGAGGCGCGGTCGCGGGCGGCGTCGGTGCGGTGGAAGCGGTCGAACACCCGCTCGCGCTGCTCGGTTGGGATGCCGGGCCCGTCGTCCTCGACGACGAAGCGCAGCCGCCCACCCGCCAGGCGCTCCACCGAAGCCGGGAGACACTCGCCTTCGGCGCTGGCCGATTTGGGGATGCGAGCGTAGCGAGTGTCTCCCCAATCGGTCCCCGTTTCGACCAGCAGGCGCACCAGCCCATCCTCCGCGTCCGTGTGCTCGATCGCGTTGCCGATCAGATTGCGCAGCGCCTGCGCGAGGCGGTCGGGGTCGGCGAGCAGCGTGCCGGCGGGCACCTCCCCCAACTCGAAGCGCCGCGGGGCAACCGAAGCCGGGAGACACGTGCCTTCGACCGGAGCCGGGAGACGCTCGCCTCTGGCGAGCATCCCCGTTCCGGCCAGCATCCCCGTTTCGGCCAGCGTGGCGCCGTCCCACAGCTCCCCGACGAAGCTCTGCAGGGCGATCGGCTCCACGCGCAGGAACTGCCTCTGCTCGGCCTTGGCGAGCAGCAGCAGGTCGTCCACGAGGCGCGTGATGCGCGCGATCTCCGCCTGCGCGAGGCGCTCCACGCGGCGCACCTCCTCGCCCGAGGGGCTGCGCTGCGCGGCGAGCACCTCCAGCTGCCCGCGAATCACCGTCAGCGGGGTGCGCAGCTCGTGCGATGCGGCGGCGACGAACTCGCGCTGCCCGGCGAATGCGTCGGTGAGGCGATCGAGCATGTGGTTGAAGGCGTCCGCCAGCACCTGCACCTCGCGGCCGTCGCGCTCGACATCGTGGATGCGGGGGTGCAGGTCGCCGGCGTCCACCTGCGCGGCGACCGCCGCCATCCGCCGCAGCGGCCGCGAGAAGCGGCT
>DASZIQ010000031.1:0-60975 GCA_035948945.1 Solirubrobacteraceae bacterium | reverse complement strand
AGCTCGTCACCGACGTACTCGACGGCGTAAAGTTCAAGGACGGAATCAAGGTCACCAACGACGAAACCACGACAACGGACGAGAAGGTCGCCGCCTGATGCTTCACCTCCTCATCCACAACTCTTGACAATTGCTCCCGCGCATCCAATCGTTGAGAGCAAATAAACACTGGTTCTACGCGGAGGCATATTGGGGCGGCAACCCAGGTTATTACCAGCATGTCGTGTACGCTGCAAGCCGCAGTTCGCCCGTTGCGCGGTACCCGGATGGCATTGAGACGCGTGAGTGGGGCGACCAACCGTGGCGTGAGACAGAGGGGTCGGAGTGGATCAAGAGGGCTCGCTCGACGGGTGTCATCACCACGATGGCAGTGATCGGGATGTCGTTTGAGGTGAAAGACTGGCCGCAGTTTGGTCCGTCCGTTGATCAGATGCGGACGCTGCCCTGAGCCTTGAACTCGACTCGTGGGCTCGGCAGCAGCTACAGGCGTAGGTAGCGCCAATGTCAGTTGGCGATGTCGCCGATAATGCGCGCGGAGCCGCGTGTGAAGATCTCCTCCCCAATCGTGTTACCGCGGCTCACGACCGTCTTCGACATCGCATGCCAGCCTTTGGGTGTCTTGTGGCCGGCGAGGAACGCCTTGGCCACGGCGCGGGCGGTCGAACACGAGACGCCGAAGGCCGTGAGGTCGTTCAGCGCTGCGCGGCCCTGGCCATGGGTACCCGGGAACGTGTAGCTCACGCTCCCGCAAGCAGTGGCCGCCGAGGCGGTCGCAGGCGAGGCGGCGACGAGCGCGCCGGTGGCCAGGAGCGCGATGAGTACGCTCCTCATCAGAACAGGCTGAGGTGGCCGGTGGAAATCTTGAAGCCGTGGCCCGTCCCGTTCGTGCAGCGAACCGAGGACGCGCTCAGACTGCAGGTGATGCCGTAGCGCTTCCACGTCGAGCCCGGTGCGAGCGTCACGGGGTTGGCGGACGAGATGAGGTCGTCCTGGCTCTCGTCGACGAGCCGGGCGCGACCGGCGTGCCCCTGCCCGAGCTGCACGAAGGGGTCACCGATGCCGTGCCTGGGTTTGGGAATGCCCGCCGCCGAGCACTGCAGACCCGGGTAGTCGCCGTTCAGCGGAGCACCCGTGCCCGGGTCGAGCTCCGTCCCGGGAACCGAGGCGGCGATGCCGCACACCACGTCCGCGGCCTTTGTCTGGAAGTTGACCGCGTGCGAGGACGCCCTGGCGGCCGCCGGCAGGGCCAGCAGCGCGACGGCCGCGGCGAGGACAGAACGTCTCATTGGGCAGAGCGTATGCGATGAGAACCCGGTCCCGCTTCATAAGGATCGGCGCTCCGCGGCGATCGGGCTCCCACCACACACGAGAACACACGAACGCCAATATTGGTCCCGGCGGTCGCTGGTTGAGACCCCCCTCCCTGATCCCAGATGGTGTCAATTCGCGTGCTGTAAGGGTGCGCCAAGCCGAGCAACACCAAAAACGTTCCCCAAATTGTTCCCCAAGCGGAAAACGGCCTCCTGGCCCTTTTCCCGCAAAACACGCGATTTTCCAGGCATTTTATGAGGGTGAGCGACGGGATTCGAACCCGCGGCCGCCGGGACCACAACCCGGAGCTCTACCAGCTGAGCTACGCCCACCAGGTCGGGGACGAAGTGTAGCGGTGGGTCTGCGCCTGCCCGGGTACAGCGCCCCGGATCCTCACTGATCGCGCGGCGCCCCGGCCGCTGCCAGCAGCTGCGCCGTCACGTCGGTGCCCTGGCGCTTGGCGGTGCTCCAGCCGCGGCCCATCGTGAGCCGATCCGGCGAGATCCGCGGGCCCTCCAGCACCGTGAGCCGCGCCTGGCGCGGGTCCCAGCGGAGGTCTCCCAGGTCGAACATGCGATCGGCCGCCCACGGCTCCAGAATCGCGCTCTGCAGCTCCTCGGCGCCCATGTTGAAGTGGCACAGGTTGCGCGGGAAGTGGCGCAGCTCCACGTGGAAGACGTGCGCAGGGTCGGAGGGGGTGGGCCATGGGGCAGCGGCCAGTGGTGGGGCGCCGGCCGGTGGTGGTGGTGGTGGTGGTGGTGGTGGGGCCTGTGGTGATGACGACGACGGTGGGGCCGTTGATGGTGGGGCCTGTGGTAATGATGAGGACGGTGACGGTGGAGCCGACGGCGGCGATGGAGGCGACTTGGGCCGCGCGACCGTCGCCGGCGGGCCGATCGCGCTCGACGCGCGCTCCGCCTCCATGCCCCCAACCGGGCTCGACTCCACCGCGACCACTGCGTCGATCTCGACCTGCGCCCCGCGCGGCAGCCCCGCCACCCCGATCGTCACGCGGGCCGGGGGGTCGGCCGGGAAGAGCTCGGCGCACACCTCGTTGACTTCGGCGAACTGCCCCAGGTTGGTCATGTAGATCGTGACCCTGACGGCCCGCTCGAGCGTTGTGCCGGCCGCGACGCACACCGCGCGCAGGTTCTCCAGGCAGCGGCGCGCCTGTTCGCCCGCGCTGACTCCCACCAGCTCGCCGCTCGCCGGGTCGAGAGGGATCTGCCCGGAGCAGAACAGCAGCTCGCCGCTTGCCCGCACCGCGTGGCTGTAAGGGCCGATCGCCGCCGGCGCGCCAGGGGCCTGCACGGTGTGACGAGCGTGGTCCACCTCGCAGACCCTACATCCACCGATTCCATCGGGCGCGCCGGCGCCGGCGGCAGTCCGAGCGGGTGGCCACTGGCGCGGCAGGAGGACTGGCCGGCACACGCCGCGCACGACCCGCCCGGTGGCACTGCGATCGGCGCACCGCGCTGTCCGATCGGGTAGATTCCAACTGGTGCGACCAACCGTCAGGAAGCTCGCCGTCGCGTTCCTGGCGGCCCCGTTCGCTGCCGCGTGCGTCGCGGCCGGCGCGCTGCCCGCGTCGGCCGGGGCTCAGGGGGCGGGCGGGATCCCATTCACGCCGTGCAAGGAAAGCAACGAACTTGCATGCGCGCATCTGACCGTGCCGCTCGATCCCAGCGGCGTCACGCCCGGCACGATCACGCTGGCGATCCGCCGCCGCCTCGCGCCCGTCGGCGAAGCCCACTCCGCGGTGATCGCGCTCGCCGGCGGGCCGGGGCAGTCGGCGATCCCGTTCGCCGAAACCTTCACCGAGCTGCTCGGGCCGATCCTCGACACGCGCGACCTGATCGTGTTCGACCAGCGCGGCACCGGCTACTCGCACCCGCTGGCCTGCCACGGCTTCGAACAGCCCGGCGCCTACCGCAACGGCGGGCAGCTGGTCAAAGCGTGCGCCGAACAGATCGGCCCCGAACGGGCCTTCTACACGAGCCTCGACTCCGTGGCCGACATCGAGGCGCTGCGCAAGGCGCTGGGCTACGAAAAGCTCGTGCTGTGGGGCACCTCCTACGGCACCAAGGTGGCGGAGGAGTACGCGCAGGAGTACCCGCAGCACGTCGAAGCGCTGGTGCTCGACTCGGTCGTGCCGCCGACCGGCCCCGACCCGCTCGACCGTACGACGTTCGAAGCAATCCCGCGGATCCTGCGCCAGCTGTGCGCCTACCGCATGTGCTCCCACATCACCCCCAACCCCGCGGGGGACCTCGCGCGGCTCGTGCGGCGCATGGGTGGCGGGGTCATAAGCGGGCGCTACGTCGGCCCGCACGGCCACCCCTACCCGGTCGAAATCTCCTCCAACGAGCTGCTCGACATCCTGCTCGCGGGCGACTTCGACCCGCTGCTGCGGGCCGAATTCCCGGCCGCGGTGAGGGCCGCCGCCGGCGGCGACAACGCCCCGCTCGCGCGGCTGCTGGTGCACGCCTTCGGCGGCGAAAGCGAAGAAGGCGAAGGGATCGACACGCCGCTCTTCTTCACGACGACCTGCGAAGAGGAGGACTTCCCGTGGAGCCGCAGCGCCAGCCCCCGCGAACGGCTGGCGCAGGCCAGGGCGCAGATCGGCGCGCTCCCCGCGAGCGCGTTCGCGCCCTTCACCGCCACGAACGTGCTCGACTTCGACGAGCTGCGCGCGTGCGCCTACTGGCCCTTCGCGACGCCCGCGCCGCCGGCCGTGACGGAAGCGATGCCCAACGTCCCCACGCTGATCCTCAGCGGCGCCGACGACCTGCGCACCCCCACCGCCAACGCGCGCGCGGTCGCCGCGCAGATCCCCGACGCGCACCTGCTGGTCGTGCCCAACACCGGGCACGCCGTGCTCGAGGACGAGCCGACCTCGTGCGCGCGCAAGGCGCTGCAGGCGATGTTCAGCGGCGGGGTGGGCGTGCACTCGATCGCCCCCTGCCGCCCCGGGCCGCCCACTTCGCCGCTGCTGATACCCACCCCCCTGGCGCCGGCGCGGCTCGCCGACGTGACCCCGACGCACGGCTACCACGGCCGCGCCGGGCGGACGCTGCAGGCGGTCGCGCTCACGATCGCCGACTTCGACCGTCAGCTCACGATCGAGCTGCTCGGGTCGAGCAGCTCCGCCAACCTCACCTCGCTGAGCAGCGGCGGCCTGCGCGCCGGGTGGGCCAAGCTCTCCAAGAACGGCCTGAGCTTCCACGGCTACTCCTACGTGTCGGGCGTGACCGTATCGGGCACGGTCAAGGCCGAAAAGCTCACGCTGCGGATCGGCGGCAGCGCCGCCGCCCACGGCACGCTGCACTTCGGGCCGCACAAGGCGCTGGTCGGCGAACTGGGCGGCAGGCGCGTCCACCTTGGCCCCACCGACCCCACCGCCACTGCCGCTATTGTCGGTTCCGATGCGCAGACGAGCACCCTCTTCGCTCTTCGTGGCGTTGCTGTCCGTGCTGCTGCTCACAGGCTTGCCGGCCTCGTCGGCTGGCTCCCCGGGAACTAGCCTCAGCTTCACCCCCTGCGCCCACGAAGCGAGCTTCGCCTGCACGACCGTGACCGTGCCGCTCGACCACGCGGGAACCGTGCCAGGCACGATCGGGCTGAGCGTGGAGCGCTTGCAGGCGGGCCTCACACCCAGCGCTAGCGCCGTGCTCGCGCTCGCCGGCGGGCCCGGGCAGGCGGCCGACCCACTCGCCGGGTTCATGGCAAAGGCGATCGCGCCGGCGCTGCGGGGCCGTGACCTGATCGTCTACGACCAGCGCGGCACCGGGCGCTCGGACCCGCTCAACTGCCACAACTCCCCCGCCCTCGAAAAAGCGCACACCGAAGCGCAGGAGGTAGAACAGTGCGCGCTGCAGCTCGGGCCGGCCCGCGGGGCGTTCACGAGCGAGGAATCCGTTCAGGACATCGAGGCGATCCGCGAAGCGCTGGGCTACGAAAAGCTCGTGCTGTACGGCACCTCCTACGGCACCAAGGTCGCGCTCGAGTACGCCGAACGCTACCCCGAACACGTCGAAGCGCTGGTGCTCGACTCGGTGGTGCTCCCCGAAGGCCCCGAACCCTTCTCGCTCTCCTCGATCCAGGCGCTGGCACCGGTGCTCGCAGAGCTCTGTTCGGAAGGGGCGTGCACGCAGATCACGTCCAACCCGCTCGGCGACATCGCCACGCTGGCGGCGCGGCTGCGCAGGCACGCGCTCAGCGGCTCGGTGTACGACGGCTCAGGCCACCGCCACTCCGCCACGATGGGGGAGGCCGACCTCTTCAACGTCCTGCTCGCCGGCGACCTCAACCCCGCGCTGCGCGCGCTGCTGCCGGCCGCCGTGCAGTCGGCGCTGCAGGGCAACCCCGACCCGCTGCTGCGCCTGAAGGCGCTCTCCGAAGGGCTGATCCCCAACGTGCCGCTGCAGCCGCGGGGCTCCAGTGCCGAACGGGAAGCCAACGAAGAAGAAGACAACGCGCTGTTCCTCGCCACCTCCTGCGAAGAGAAGCCCTTCCCCTGGCAGCGCTCGGCCGCGCCCGCCACGCGCGAAGCCGAAGCGCGCGCCGCGCTGCACGGGCTGCCGAGCGGCGACCTCTACCCGTTCGACGCCGCCACCGTGTGGTCGGACAGCCTCGTCCCGGTGTGCCTGGACTGGCCCAACGCCTCCCCCGCCCCGCCCGCGGCCGGCCCGCTGCCGAACGTGCCGACGCTGATCCTCTCGGGCGAGCAGGACCTGCGCACCCCGACCGCGGGCGCCCGGCGCATCGCCGCGGAGATCCCCGACGCCCAGCTGCTCGTCGTCCCCTACACGGGCCACTCCGTGATCGGCAGCGACTTCGGCGACTGCGCCGCGCTGGCCGTGGAAGCCTTCTTCGTCGGCGGGGTGGGCGGGCAACTAATCCAACCCTGCAAGCCCGAACCCAACCCCTTCGGCCCCACACCGATCACCCCCACCAGGCTCGCCCACGTGCAGCCGGTCCCCGGCCTCGGTGGCAACCGCGGGCGCACCCTCACCGCGGTGCTCGACACGATCGTGGACCTCGAGCGCCAGCTGATCGGCGCCACGCTGCAGGTCCAGCAAAAGCTGCCGAATGGGTCGAGCTTCGGGGGGCTACACGGCGGCTACGCCAAGCTGAGCGCCTCCGCGGTGAGGCTGCACGACCTCACGTTCGTGCCCGGGGTGGCGCTCAGCGGCACGCTCCCCACCAAGGAAGGAAGGCTGCAGAGCATCACGATCCACGTCAGCGGCTCCGCCGCCACGCACGGCACCGTCACGCTCGGCGCCGGCGGACGCGCCAGCGGCATCCTCGCCGGGCAGCGCTTCACCGTGAGCACAGCCAAGGCGCAGCTCTCACGGGCAGGCGCGATCGTGCGCGAATGGGGCGCGGTCGGTTCGGCGTTGAGGCTGCGCTTCCCGCTGCCGGCGCTGGTGCGGATGTCATCCAAAACATCCCCAGAACACTTCACAAAATGAAGTGTTCTGGGTCCCAAAAGAAAGCATCCACCCTGCCCGCTCACTTCACAGAATGAAGTGTCTGGGTCCCAAAAATAAACATCCACTCCGCCCCGCTTCCTTCACAAAATGAAGTGTTCTGGGCCTGAAAAGTTAATACAACACCCCACCCCCACCACCCCACCCACCCACCCGAGCTCCCGTTCGAGGCAACTACCCTGACACCGATGCCCAACGCGCTCGCGAGCCAGACCTCGCCCTACCTGCGCCAGCACGCGGAGAACCCGGTGGACTGGCTGCCGTGGGGCCCCGAGGCGTTGGCGGCGGCGCGCGCGCGCGACGTGCCGCTGGTGGTGTCGATCGGCTACTCCTCCTGCCACTGGTGCCACGTGATGGAGCACGAGTCCTTCGAAGACCCCGGCGTGGCGGCGCTGATGAACGAGGAGTTCGTATGCGTGAAGGTCGATCGGGAGGAGCGACCCGACGTCGACGCGCTCTACATGGAGGCGGTGCAGGGCATGACCGGGCACGGGGGGTGGCCGCTGAACGTGTTCCTCACGCCCGAGCAGACGCCATTCTACGGCGGCACCTACTTCCCGCCCGAGCCCCGCCACGGGATGCCCTCGTGGACACAGGTGCTGCAGGCGATCGCGGAGACGTGGCGCGAGAACGCCACGGAGATCCGCGCCGGCGGCGAGCGAATCCGCGAGCAGCTGACCCGCGCGGCGCGGATGGAGCCCTCCGCGGAGCCCTTCGACGCGGGGGCGCTCGACGCCGCGGTCGCAGTGCTGCAGGGATCGTTCGATGCGGTCAATGGCGGGTTTGGCGGCGCCCCGAAGTTCCCGCAAACCCCCGTCGTGGAGTTCCTGCTGCGCCACCGCGAGCACGAGATGTCGCTCGCGACGCTGCGCGCGATGGCGGCCGGAGGCATCCACGACCAGCTCGGCGGGGGCTTTCACCGCTACTCGGTCGACGCCTCGTGGACGGTGCCGCACTTCGAGAAGATGCTCTACGACAACGCGCTGCTCGCGCGCGCGTACCTGCATGGGCACCGGCTGGTGGGAGAAGGGGATGGGGATGGGGAGGGTGGCGAGGGTGGCAGTGGCGGCGACAGCGGCCGTGGCGCTCCCAATCGCGACGCGGAGTTCACGGAGTTCGCCCGCGTATGCCGCGCGACGCTCGACTGGGCGCTGCGCGAGATGCGCGGCCCCGAGGGGGGCTTCTACTCCGCGCTCGACGCCGACTCCGAGGGCGTGGAGGGCCGCTTCTACGTGTGGCGCGTCGGGGAGCTGAGGGACGTCCTCGGCGAGGACGCCGACGCCGCGATCGGTTGGTTGGGGGTCACCGAGAGGGGTAACTTCGTTGACCCGCACCACCCCGAGCCCGGGCTGAACGTGCTCACCGATCGGAGCGGAGGGGGCACACGGCCCGAAGGGCTGGGTCGGCCCGACGGACTGGGTCGGCCCGACGGGACGGGCCAACCCGAGGCGATGGGTCAGCCCGAAGGGATGGGCCGGCCCGAAGGGATGGGCCGGCCCGATGTGGAGACCCGGGAGCGGATCCGCGCGCGGCTGCTCGAGGCCCGCGCCGGCCGCACGCGGCCGGGCCTCGACGACAAGCGCCTGACCAGCTGGAACGCGCTGATGATCGCCGCGCTCGCCGACGCGGGGTCGGTGCTCGACGAGCCGCGCTACCTCGACGCGGCAGTGCAGTGCGCCGAATTCATCCTGCGCGACCTGCGCGAGCCCTCAACCGCGGGCGGGGCCGCGCCGCACGGGCAGCACGAGCCGGCCGCCCCCGACGAGGCCGAGCCGCGGCGGCTGCTGCGCACCTACTCCGAGGGCCACGCGCACATCGGCGGCTACCTGGAGGACCACGCCTTCCTGCTGGAGGCGCTCGTGGTCCTCTTCGAAGCGACCTGCGCCGAGCGCTGGCTTGCCGAGGCGCGCGCGCTCGCCGAGCAGACGATCGCCCGCTTCGCCGACCCCGAGCGCGGCGGCTTCTTCTCGACCCCCGCCGACGGCGAGGAGCTGATCGCGCGGCGCAAGGAGCTCGACGATTCCCCGATCCCCTCCGGCGCCTCCTCGGCCGCGCTCGGGCTGCTGCGGCTCGCGCAGATCACCGGCGAGGAGTCCTACGAACGCCACGCGCTCGGCGTGCTGCGCCTGCTGCACGAGATCGCGCCCCGCCACCCCTCCTCGTTCGGACACCTGCTGCAGGCGCTGGAGCTGCACCTCTCGCCGGCCGCGGCACTCGCGTGCGCGGTGCCGCCCGCTCGTTCGGCGGCCGCCGGCTCCCCGCAGACGCCGCCGGCCTGATCCGACCGGCAGTCACCGGCCACCGGCTCCCCGCAGACAGTCCCTGGCCAGACGGTCGCCAGCCACCGGCCGCGGGAGCGCGACCACCGACCCCGCCCGCCGCAGCCGCTTTAGCGGCGGAGGCTCATCCAATCGCCCTACAAGATCGACAGGTAGCGGTCGAGCTCCCACTGACTCACCTGCACCCGGTAGTCCTCCCACTCCTGGCGCTTGATCTCCACGTAGCGGTTGAACATGTGCTCGCCGAGGGTTCGCAGCACGAGCTCCGACTCGGCGGTCAGCTCGATCGCGTCGCCGAGCGTCTCCGGCAGCTGCTCCACGCCCAGCCGCGCGCGCTCGGCGCCCGAGAGGTGGTACAGGTTCTGCTCCATCGGCTCGGGCAACTCGTAGCCCTTCTCGATCCCCTCCAGCCCGGCCTGCAGCAGCACCGCGAACGTGAGGTACGGGTTGCACGCCGGGTCGGGGCAGCGCAGCTCCATCCGCGTCGCGCGCTCTCTGCCCGGGTGGTACAGCGGCACGCGCACCAGCGCCGAGCGGTTGCGCCGCGACCATGCGACGTACGTCGGCGCCTCGAAGCCCGGCACGAGGCGCTTGTAGGAGTTGACCCACTGCGCGAAGATCGCGCAGATCTCGCGCGCGTGGCGCAGCTGGCCGGCGATGAACGCCTTGCCCACGTCGGACAGGAAGTACTGATCGTCGGCGTCGAAGAAGGCGTTGCGGCCCTCCCGGAACAGCGACTGATGGGTGTGCATCCCCGAGCCGTTCTCGCCGAACAGCGGCTTCGGCATGAACGTCGCGTGCCACCCGTACTTCATCGCGTACTCCTTCACGGTGATGCGGTACGTCATGCAGTCGTCGGCCATCTTCAGCGCGTCGGCGTAGCGCATGTCGATCTCGTGCTGGCTCGGCCCGACCTCGTGGTGGGTGTACTCGACGTGGATCCCCAGCTGCTCCAGCGCCAGCACCGTCTCGCGGCGCACGTCGCTGCCGGCGTCGAGCGTCGTCAGGTCGAAGTACCCGCCGCGGTCGAGCGGCTCGGTGGTGCGCGAGTCGCGGAACAGGAAGTACTCGAGCTCCGGGCCGACGTTGAACGTGTCGAAGCCCATCGCCTGCGCGCGCTCGACGGCGCGGCGCAGCACGTGGCGGGGGTCGCCCTCGTAGGGCGTGCGCTCGGGGGTGATGATGTCGCAGAACATCCGCCCCACCCCCTGCTCCTCCGGGCGCCACGGCAGCACCGCGAACGTCGCCGGGTCGGGCAGCGCGATCATGTCGGACTCCTCGATCGCGTTGAAGCCCGTGATCGAGCTGCCGTCGAAGCCCATCCCCGCCTCGAACGCGTCCTGCAACTCGGCGGCGTTGATCGAGAACGACTTCAGCTGGCCGAGGACGTCGGTGAACCAAAAGCGGATGAACCGGATGTCCCGCTCCTCCACGAACACGCTGACGTCCGCGGCGGTCTTCGGCATGTCCGGCTGCGCTGCCACCCGGCGGACCTTAGTCGATGGCCTGCGCAGTGGGTATCGACGGATGGCCAAACCTGGTCAGTTTGAGCGTGTACTGCCCCGCTTCTCTGGAGGCTTTGCTTTTGGGTATAGCGATAGTATGTACAAGTAGGGCTTGGGGTTGTTATGAAAAATTCAGAACCCGATAGCAATTGCACACGGCTTTTAAATTTTGTTCAACACCCCCGCCCTATTGCAATGGCTATACGGCCGGATTCCCCCACTCCAAACTGACCCACTACCGGCCAGTTGTGCTGGCGCCTACCCGTGTGCGCTGAGCAGTGCCGCAAGCACCAGCGCGAACCCCATCACCACCGCCCACCCAGCGATTCGATCTGGATGCGGGCCCACCCACTCCGCCGGCGTACGGCGGGGCCTGCGCCGATGACGCATGGTCCTCTCGACCATGCGCGGATGCTGACAGCGCCCTCGGACGTATCAGTGACCGGCGATCGTCGCCACGAAGTCGGCCACGTCTTCGGCTTCGGTGCCCTGGAACAGCAGCCTCGGCATCTGGCCTTTGCCGCGCGCGCGCCCTTCGAGGATCGCGCTGAGGATGAACGCCTTGCGCGCGGCGTACTGCGCCTTTTCCGGCAGCGTCGCGCCGACCGTCGGGATCAGCACGTCGAGGTCGGGGCCGGTGCGGCCCACCGCGGCGGCGCCCGCGAGCGTGTGGCAGAGGTTGCAGGAGTGCGAGAACAGTTCCCTGCCCTTCTGCTGGTTGGCGTCCAGGTGCACGCCCCCCACGCCCACGCTGGCCTTGTGCGCGCTGTTGAAGGCCAGCACCAGGGCGGGCACCACCAGGCCAAAGGCGCACACCACCACGAGCCCGGCGGTGAGCCCCCGCTGGGCGGCCTTTGATTCCCCGGGCGTCGCCCCATCGGGAGCCGCGCCGTGGGCCCCGCGGGGGCGGCGCATCGCCAGCAGGAACACGCCGAAGCCGAGCGCGAGAATGCCGACGGTGACAAGCAGCGGGATCGCGGCGATTGCGAGTGGGAGTGCCATGCCGGGCGGGAGTGCCATGCCGGCCGGCACGATATACGTTGGCGGCGTCGGAGTGCGCCTCGCGAGCGTCGCCGGTGGTTGTCGGGGCTTCGCCGCGCCCGCACAGATCGCGGCAGGCGGCCGGCCCCTCCGCCTGTGCGGGCTGCATCGCCCGCGGGCGGCGGCGAACGATGAGAGCTTCCCCATCAATTCCTTCAGGATCTCTTGATCTATCGCGCTAGCCTTTTTACTGAGAGGTCCGTCGTGACCTCGAGCAACCCGACCGCCACCCGGGACACCAGTCCATGAGCTACTTCCTGCGCCGCCTCCCACTCTCCCGTCTGCTGCTCCTGTGCGGCGTTCTGATCGCCGTGGGCGCCGGCGCGACAGCGCTCGCCACCGCGCTCGGCGTGGGTCCCACGCCTCCGCCCAAGCCGCTGCCCGACGCGGTTCACGACGCGCTCACCGCGGCGCCCGTCGAAGGCGTGAGCGCGCAGGTCCAGCTCACCGACCACCTGCTCGAAGGCGCCTCCCTCGCCAGCGGCGGCGGCGAAGCCAGCCAGCTCACCTCCAGCCCGCTGCTCTCCGGCGCCTCCGGGCGGCTGTGGATCTCCAAGGAGGGCCGCCTGCGCCTGGAGCTGCAGTCCGAAAAGGGAGACACCCAGGTCTACTACGACGGGCACACCCTGTCGATGTACGACGCCTCCTCCAACACGCTCTACCGCTACACGCCCCCCAAGGAAGGCGAAGAGGCTAGTGGCGCGGGCGGCGAAGGCGGGTGGGGCCCATCGGGCTCGGGCTCCGGTGCCCACCACGAAGTCCCCACCGTGGCCAAGATCGAAGAAGCGATCGCCCACCTCGAAAAGCACGCCGACGTCTCCGGCGCGACCCCCGCCGACGTGGCCGGCCAGGCCGCGTATACCGTGCGGGTGTCGCCCAATGAAGGCGGCAGCCTGCTGGCCGGCGCCGAGCTTTCGTGGGACGCCACCAACGGCGTGCCGCTGCGCGCGGCGGTCTACTCCACCGAGAGCGCCGCGCCGGTGCTCGAACTGGCCGCCACCTCGATCTCCTACGGGCCCGTCGAACCGTCCGTGTTCGAATTCACGCCGCCCGCCAACGCCAAGGTGGAAGAAGTCGTGCTGCCCAAGCCCGGCGAACATCAGGGCAGCTCCTCGCAGGGCGGCGAACACGAACACCCCAACGTCACCACGCACGGCAGCGGGCCCGGGACGATCGCCGTGCTCGAAGGCAAGGCCGGGCACACAGCCGGAACGGCTGGGTCCGGCTCCTCCTCGCAGTCCTCGCCGCTGCCCGAAGGGCTGCAGCAGGTCAAGATCAACGGGGTCACGGCCAGCGAGCTGCCGACCGAGCTCGGCACGCTGCTCACCTTCGAGCGCTCCGGGGTGCGCTACCTGGTCGCCGGCGCGGTCGTCCCCGCCGCCGTCGAAGCGGTGGCCAAGGGCCTGTAGTCCATGACCTCGCCGTTCCTGGCAAGGACGCAAGGAGCGTGGTGTGCTAGCCGAAACGGGGATGCGAGCCGAAGGCGAGTGTCTCCCGGCTTCGGTACACGAGCGACTGAGGACGCAGCCAGGGGCGGCGAGCCGCCTCCCGTCAAGGCGCGGGGATTGGTCAAGCGCTACAAGGAGGTGCTGGCGGTCGATCACATCGACCTGAACGTCCACGCCGGCGACGTGTACGGGTTCCTGGGGCCCAACGGCGCCGGCAAGACGACCACGCTGCGCATGGCGCTCGGCCTGATCATGCCGACGGAGGGCACCGTCGAGCTGTTCGGGCGCGACCCGATCCGCGCGGGCGCGCGGGCGCTGGAGGGCGTCGCGGGGTTCGTGGAGGCGCCGAAGTTCTACCCCTACCTCAGCGCGCGCACGAACCTCGAACTGCTCGCGGCCCTCGACGGCGACGGCGCGCGGGAGCGCATCCCCGAGGTGCTCGATGTCGTCGAGCTGAGCCCGCGCGCGGAGCACCGCGTAGGCGGCTACTCCCACGGGATGCGCCAGCGCCTCGGCATCGCCGCCGCGCTGCTGCGCCGCCCGCGCCTGCTGATCCTCGACGAGCCCGCCACGGGCCTCGACCCGGCGGGGATGCGCGACATGCGCGAGCTGATCCGCCGGCTGGCCGACCAGGGGATCACCGTCCTGCTCTCCAGCCACCAGCTGCCGGAGGTGCAGGAGCTGTGCGACCGCGTGGCGATCGTCGATTCCGGGCGCGTCGTCTACGAGGGTGCGCTCGCCGACCTGCGCCGTCAGGGCGGGGCCGGCTACCGGCTGCGCTGCACCGACGATGCCCGTGCGCTCGCTGTGCTGCGCGCGCAGTCCGGCGTCGAACATGTGACCAGTGCCCGCCCGCCCGCGCACGATGGCCTCTCCTTCCAGGCGCAGGAGCGAGACGTGGGCGCTCTCTCCATCGCGCTTGGGGCGGCCGGCGTCGGCATCCTCGCGCTGACCCCGGAGCTGGCGACGCTCGAGGACCTCTTCTTCCGGCTCACCGAGGGCGCGGGGGCAGCGGCGGGCGACGCAATCCCGGTGGGCAACGGGCACCGCACACAGGGACAGGTTCATGAGCACGCTTGAGGCATCCCCAGCGCTCGCTCCCGCCGGCGCCGTGCACGTCAGGCGCCCCTCGACGCTGACCGCCTACCGCTGGGAGCTACGCAAGCTCGTCTCGCAGAAGCGCACTTACCTCGGCCTGGGGCTGGCGGCGATCCTGCCGATCATCTTCGTGATCACGCAGAACCTGCGCAACGTCCACGGCCGTGACCAGGGCAACATCTTCATCTCGCACATCACCCAGTCCGGCCTCGCGACGCCCGTGCTGATCCTGCTGTTCCTGTCGGTCTTCATGCTGCCGCTGATCGCCGCGCTGGTCGCCGGGGACATCGTCGCCGCCGAGGATGGCAACGGCACGCTGAAGACGATCCTCACGCGCTCCGTCGATCGCGGCCAGGTGTTCGCCGCCAAGGCGCTCGCGGCGATGACGTACGGCGCGCTCGCCGTGTTCCTGTCGGCTGCGGTGGCCACGGTCGCCGGCGTGGCGTCGTGGGGCTTCAACCACGTGATCACGTTCTCGGGCTCGGTCGTCTCGGCGCCCGAAGGCCTGCTGCTCGTGTTCGCCGCCAACGCCGTCTACCTGATCCCGTTGCTGACCGTGGTGTGCATCGGAGTGCTGCTCTCCACGGCCACCCGCAACAGCGCCGCAGCGGTCGTCGGCACCGTCGGCTTCACGATCCTGCTCTTCATCCTCGGCGGGATCCCCGGCCTCGAAAGCCTCAAGCCCTATCTGCTCACCGAACAGTACGAGAACTGGCACGGCCTGCTGCGCACCCCCACCGACTGGGCGCCGATCGGGCACTCCGCCTGGGTGTGCGCCCTCTACGCGGTGCCCGCGCTGTTTGCCGCGTATTTGGTGTTCTTGCGGCGGGATGTCGCGGGGGGGTGAGAGGTTGGTACGCGGGTCCGAAATGAGTCGATCGCCGATGGACCCTGATGTATGTTATTACTTTTTAAAGGCCGATAGCTATGGTTATACGGGCTTGCGCGTTCCGTTAGCCCTTCGCGGCCGCCGGCAGCTCCACCGGCGCCAGCTCCACTTCGTGCTCCAGCCGGTGCACCTCGCGGCGCTCGATCAGGCCCGCGCCGAGGCGCCCGGTGGACTCCGCGCCGCAGGCGACGCCGAAGCGCAGGCAGTCGGCAGGAGGCTTGCCTTCGTAGCGGGCCGCCACATAGCCGGCGAGAAAGGCGTCGCCAGAGCCGCGTTTGGCGACCGGCTCGCGCAGGTCGATGCGCGCCCGCAGCAGGGTGGGCTGGCCGTCGATCTGCACCTGCGCGAAGCAGCCGTCGGGCAGCGTCATGATCGCCTCGCGGGCCCCGAGCGCGACCAGCTCGCCGACCGCCAGCGAGCGCTCCTGCTCGTCGGCGAACTCGTGGCCGACCAGCTCCTCGGCCTCCAGCACGTTGGGCGAGACCACATCCGGCTCCGCGCGCACCGCGTGACGCAGGGGATCGCCGTCGGTGTCGATCACCGTGGTGACCCCGGTGCGCTGCAGCTCGCGGATCAGCCCCGCGTACACCTCGGCCTCCACGCCGCGCGGGATCGAGCCGGCGAACACCACGATCGCCGCGCCGCGCGCGAGGTAGAGGAGCTTGTCGCGAAACAGCTCCACCTCGCGCTCGTTCACCTTCGGCCCCCGCTCGTTGATCTCGGTCTGCTCGCCGCTGGTCGGGTCGAGCACGGAGGTGTTGGTGCGCGACTCCTCCCGGATCCGCACGAAGTCGTTGAGGATCGCCTCCTCGGTGAGCTGCTCGACGATGTGCGTCCCCGTGGGGCCGCCCGCCATCCCGGTCGCGATCACCGGCTGGCCCAGCGCCTTCAGCGCTCTGGCGATGTTGACGCCCTTGCCGCCCGCCATCGTGCGTTGCTCGACGGTGCGGTGCCGGCGCCCCAAGCGAAAGTTGGGCACCGAGAGCGACTTGTCGATTGCCGCGTTGAGCGTGACCGTGATGATCATCCCGAGTGCCTCATCCGCGTCTGCGCCGCGCGGCGCCGGGTGGCTCCGCTGCGCGCTCGCCTAGCGTAGCCGACCTCACCACAACGTGGCCTAAAAATTCGCCCGATCGGTCAGGCCCCCAGTGACCATGCGGTCTCGCGCAGGCGCTCAGCCTCGGCGCGAGCCGCTTCCGCGGGGTCGCCGCCGGTCGCGAGGTGCGCGCCGACGATGCTGCGCGAGGCGGTGATCAGGCCGCCCGCCCGGCCGGGCGCGAAGGCCGGAGCCAGATCCTCGACCCGGCCCCCCTGCGCGCCCACGCCCGGCAGCAGCAGCACCGCGTGGGGCATCAGCTCGCGCGCCCGTTCGAGGTGTTGCGGCTGCGTGGCGCCGACCACCGCGCCCACGTCGCTGAGGCCCGACTCGCCGATCCCCGCGCTCCCGAACTCGGCGACAAACTCCGCCAGGCGCTCCCACACCGGGACCGCCGCCCTGCGATCGGTCGCCGCCAGCTCTAGATCCTGCACATCGGCGGCGCCGGGGTTGGAGGTGCGCACGAGCAGCAGCACGCCGGCGCCGGCCGCGCGGGCACCCGCCACGAACGGCTCGATCGCATCCCCCCCCAGCAGCGGGTTGACCGTCGCCAGGTCCACCCGCAGGCGCTCGAACAGCGCCTGCGCGTAAGCGCGCGCGCTGAGCGCGATGTCCCCGCGCTTGCCATCCGCGATCACCAGCAGGCCGCGCTGATGAGCATGCTCGATCACGGCTTCCAGCGCGTCCCACCCGGGCGCCCCCAGCCGCTCGAAGCAGGCCAGCTGAGGCTTGACGGCCACACATGCGGGACCCGTCGCGTCGATCAGGGCGCAGCAGTGCACGCGGGTCGCCAGCGCGGTGCGCCATGTCGGCGAGCGCTCGGTGCGTGGGGTGGGCGAGCGGTCGGCCTGTGTCGCCGGCACTTGCTCCACGCGCTGGCTCTGCGGATGCTCCACGGGTGGGGTGCCCGGGGCATCGTGCGCTCCCGGCCACAACGCCTCGGGGTCGGGGTCGAGGCCGAGCACGATCTGCGATTCGCGCTCGGCCACGCGCGCCGCCAGGATGTCGCCGAAACCGCCCATCTCCGTGCGAGAATACCCTCGCCGATGGACCTCCCTCACGTCGCCTGGATCGTGACCGTGCTGATCGCCCTACTGACGGCCGCGTTGCTGCTGCTCGCCGGCTACACGGGCTACGCCGTGCTGTCGGTCGCCGTGGGGGCGTCGGCGGCGATCAACCTGTTCTGAGAAGCCTCGTCCTGCCTTGTGGACGAACCCCGAGCTACGGCTATGACGCCATTCCACCCCCCAAAGCCTCGCTAGGCTCGGGCGGCTCGTAGTTGCGGAGGATGAAGCGGCCGAGGAGCGGCACGGCGAACGAGTACCTGCCGAGGCGATTCTTGTAGATCATCCCCCGCTCCGCCAAGCTCGCGAGCATTTGATTGGCATGACTGGGCGAGAAAGTCTTTGAGAGCAGTTGCTTACCCCGCTCAACGAGTTCCTGGATCGTAAATTCCTCGTCGGGCCGATCGAGATTGGCGATCGCCCAAAGCAGGTCGCGCTGGCGGTCGGTGATCCTGGCCCAACGGCCGGCGAAGAAATCAGCGTCCAGCTTGCGTTGGATCGCGTCAACGGGAACGGCCCGCGGCTCATCTTTTGCGTGCTGCTGGATGAAGACGTCGAAGACCTCGCGGCAGATGAACTGGATGAAGTACGGATAGCCGCCGGACTCACGGCAGATGGTCTCAACGGATGCCTCGGAGAAGTGGATCGGACATTCAGCCACCTCAATGGGCTTGAGAATCGCCTCGCGGCTCTCCTCGTCGTCGAGCTTGGAAAGCGTCACCACGCGAAACATGCGCTCGGCGTAGGTGCGCGCGTCCACGAGGCGCGGAAACAGGGTCGGCAGGCCAGCCAAGACGAGCATGAACGGGATGCCCTTCTTCTGGATCGACTGGAAGACATCGAGCAGCACTGACAGCGGAAACTGCTCTTTCTCGGCGTGGTCCGAGAGGTTCTGAGCCTCGTCGTAGGCGAAGACGACTCTGCGCTGATCCTGCTCGCGGAGGTGATGCCACGCAAATTCGAGCGTTGCCTTGATCTTGTCGGCGATCAGACCGGGTGTGTTGTTGTAGACGGACGCGAGCACCTCATGCGACAGCGGAACCCTGCGCGGTTCTGTAGGCTCGCCGAACCCCGTTGGATTGCTCGGTTGCCGCTCCTCGACCGTTATCGACGACGTGATCAGCGAGAGATCGGCCAGGATGCGCTGCGCCAGCGCAGTCTCGCTGACGCTCGCGGACTCCGAGAGGTCCGCCGTCGCCCACAGCCAGCCGCGCTGCATTGCCCGCGGCTTGAAGGTCTCGAGAAGCACCGTCTTGCCGACCCCTCGGAGTCCCGTCAGCACCATGTTCTCGAGGATCTCGTCCTGCTCCAGCAGCCGATCGAATTCCTCGTACTCCCGTTCACGACCTGCGAGGTGCGGCGGCATGTGTCCGGCTCCGGGGCGGTACGGGTTCTTGAATTCGACAGGGCTCATCCTACTTAGCTCCTCTACTCAATTAAGCCGGAGGACTCAATTTAGCACATCGGCTAACAGAGGCTGATCCGCAAGCGCTGCCTCGACCTCGACGGAATGACTACCACGCCACGCCTATGCAATAGCTCTCGAGCCCTCTTTACCTATACGGCCCCTCCCCCTGCCTGTCCCGAAAGCCACCTCCTCAACGCCCGCGCCGCACGCCCGCGGTGGCTGATCGCGTCCTTCTGCTCGGCGGTGAGCTCCGCCATCGTCATCTTCGTGTCACCGGCCGCGGTGGGGGGCCCGTCGTCGGGCAGGAAGGCGGGGTCGTAGCCGAAGCCCCCCTCCCCACGGGCCCCGGCGGCGAGACGGCCCGTGCAGCGCTCCTCGAACAGCCGCTCGATCCCCGCGGTGGGGTCGACGTAGGCGAGCGCGCACACGTACGCCAGCGCGCTACCGGCGGGCGCTTCGCGCAGCAGCTTGTCGAGGTTCTGCTGGTCGGTGGCGTGCTCCCCGGCGTAGCGCGCCGAACGCACCCCGGGGGCGCCGCCGAGCGCCGCTGCTTCGATCCCGGAGTCGTCGGCGATCGCCACCTCGCCAGTGGCCGCCGCCGCGGCGCGCGCCTTGCCGAGCGCGTTCTCGGCGAACGTCTCCCCGTCCTCCGGTGGGAGTTGCACCGCGTCGGGCAGCAGCGCGATCTCATGGTCAGGCAGCAGGCGCCCCAGCTCGCGGCGCTTGTGCTCGTTGTGGGTCGCCAGCAGCAGCCTCACGGCGTCGCGATCGCCCGCTCCTGCGCCGTGCGCAGCTGCTCGATCCCGCCCGCCGCCAGCGCCAGCAGCTCGTCGAGCGAGGCACGCGAGAGCGGGGTGCGCTCGGCGGTGGCCTGCACCTCCAGGAGATCGCCCTCGCCGGTCATCACCACGTTGGCGTCGACCTCGGCATTGGAGTCCTCCGCGTAGTCGAGGTCGAGCAGCGCGACGCCATCGACCATGCCGCACGAGACCGCGGCAACCGAGCCGCTCAGCGGGGGGCGCTCGAACGCCTCCTGCTCAGCCAGACGCGCGCACGCCAGCGAGAGCGCTACGTAGGCGCCGGTGATCGAGGCGCAGCGCGTGCCCCCGTCGGCCTGCAGCACATCGCAGTCGAGGTAAATCGTGCGTTCGCCGAGCGCCTTGAAGTCGATCACCCCGCGCAGCGCGCGCCCGATCAGCCGCTGGATCTCGACCGAGCGTCCGTCCAGGCGCCCGCGGGTGGCGTCGCGCTGCTTGCGCTCGCCGGTGGAGGCCGGCAGCATCCCGTACTCCGCCGTCACCCACCCGCGGCCCTTGCCGGCCATCCAGCGCGGCACGTTCTCCTGCGCGGAGGCGGTGCAGATCACGCGCGTCTCCCCCATGGAGATCAGCGCCGAGCCCGTGGCGGTGCGCATGAAGCCAGGCTCGATCGTCACCGGGCGCAGCCCGTCGGGTGCGCGGTCGTAGCTGCGCGCCCGACTCACGCGACCGCCTCCGGACGCAGGCCGTCGGCCGCACAGTCGCAGCTGCCCGCCCGGCTCACGCGATCGCCTCCGGGCGCAGGCCGTGAAGCGCGCGGCCACAGCTGCGCGCACGACTCACGCGATCGCCTCCGCCGCCGCCAGGCACACCTGCTCGACCGGGCCGAGCGGCATCTGCAGGAAGCGCGTCCCTTGCTCCCTGAACGTCTCCACATCGCCGGTGCAGAGGAAGCTGTAGTCGCCCTCCCCGGCACGCGGGTTGAGCAGGTCGCGCGTGGAGAGCGCGTGCTCGACCTGACGCGCAAGCGCCGCCCCGGAGGTGATCAGCGTCACGCCCGGCCCGAGCATCCGCTGCAGCATCGGCGCGATCAGCGGGTAGTGGGTGCAGCCGAGGATCACGGTGTCCACCTCGGCCGCCTTCAACGGGGCACACGCCGCCCGCACGCTCTGGACGACGCGCTCGTCGAACTGCTCCCCGGCCTGGATGATCGGCGCGAGCGTCGGGCACGCCACCGCCGTGAGCGTGACGTGCGGGTCCACCGCCTGCACGGCGTGCTCATACGCCCGACTGGAGACCGTGGTGGGCGTCGCCAGCAGGCCGATCCGCCCGGTGCGAGTCGCCGCCACCGCCCGCACGGCCTCGGGGCGCACCACCCCGAGCACGTCCACGCCCAGGGTCGTGTCCATCATCCGCCGCTGGAGCGCCCCCAGCGCTGCGGAGGTGGCCGAGTTGCAGGCCACCACGAGCAGCTTCACCCGGCGACTCAGCAGCTCCTCGGCGATCTCCACCGAGAAGCGCTCGAGCTCCGCACGCGTGCGTTCGCCATAGGGAAAGCGTGCGGTGTCGCCGAGGTAGAGGAAGTCCTCCCGCGGCAGCGCCACCAGCAACTCGTGCAGCACGGTGAGGCCGCCGATGCCGGAGTCGAACACCCCGACGGGGCGCGCGCGGTTGCCTGCCGAGAGGTTCGCCACGCGCCCATCATCTCAGAGCGCCACAGTACGGAGCGCTGTCGTGCACACCGTTTCCAGAGCGCCGGGGTCGGCACAGGCCAACCAGCCGGCGCAGAATCCTGCCAGAGCGCTACCGTCGCGAGCGTGCGGGCGCTGGTCGTGTCCAACATGCTTCCCGACGCCCGCCACCCCGAGCGGGGCCGTTTCGTGCGCGATCAGGTGGATGCGCTGCGCCGGCTGCCCGACGTGGAGGTCGAGCTGCACGAGTTCCCCCCGGGCGGCGCCGCGCTGATCGAGGCCGCCCGCCGGCTGCACCGCGATCACGGCGGGCGGGGCCGGCACGCAGCACGCCTCGACGTGGTGCACGCCCACTTCGGCCTCACCGCGTGGCCGGCGTTCGCGGCGCGCGCACGAATCAGGGGGCTGACCGTGCACGGCACCGACGTGCGCCACCCGCGTACGCGCCTGGCCACGCGCGCGGCGCTGCCGCTGATGGACCTGATCGCCGCCCCCACCGCGGAGCTCGCGCACGAGCTGCCCACACGCGCGGCGCGACGCGCGCGGGTGTTGCCGTGCGGCGTGGACATGGAGCGCTTCCACCCGATCCCCCGCGCGGCGGCCCGCACCGAGCTCGGCCTGAACCCGCAGGCCCCGTGCCTGCTGTTCCCCGCGGATCCCACGCGCCCCGGCAAGCGCTACGACCGCGCGCAGGCGCTCGCCCGCGCCCTGAGCTCCGCGCACGAGCATCCCCCAGCCAAAGAGTGGCCAGGGGCCGAAGCGCACCCCACGCAGGGGGGGACGGTGCAACTGCACACCCTCGGCGGGGTCGCCCCCGAGCGGGTGCCACTGTGGGTGAACGCGGCCAACGCCGTGGTGGTGCCCTCGGAGGCAGAGGGCTTCGGGCTGGCGGCGATCGAGGCGCTGGCGTGCGACGTGCCGGTGCTCGCCACCCCCGTAGGGGTGCACCGGCAGGCGACGGAGGGCGTGGCGGGGGCGCTGTGCGCCCCATTCGACGTGGAGCGCTGGCGAGCGGCAGCGGCGCCCCACCTCAACGACCCGGACCCCCGGATCGCGGGCCGAGAGCACGCCGAGCAGTACTCCGCGACGCGGATGGCGGCACGCATGGCGGAGGCCTGGAGAGAGCTGCTCGAGCGGAGCGGCACGTGAGGCGGGAGCCCGATGGGTGGTCGCCCAAGGCAGGCGCGACTTGGGACAGGGGGCCCGGGGGTGGTCGCCCAGGCAGGCGCCACTCGGGACCGGGAGCCCGATGGGTAGGATGGAGTAGTCGATGAACGCTCAGACCACGAGTCCGTCGGGCCAACCGGCGATCGATCCCGAGCTCCGGACGCAGACACAGGAGCTCGCCAAGCCCACCGAGCCAAGCGGGGCGCAGACGTCGCCGGACGGCGGGGCCCGCGCCGGCGCGGAGGCACCCGCGGGGATGGAGCTGCCTCCTCCGCAGCCGCGTCCGCCGGGCTTCCGCGAGCGCGGGCGCATGCGCCGAAGGATGCGGTTCCTGCGCAAAGCGCGGGAGCTCGCCTACCGCGACCTCGGGGGGCTGGTGTTCGAGATGCAGCGCTCCAGGCAGCGCAACGACGAGTTGGTGGCGGCGAAGCTGGGCGTGTTGGCAAGCTTCGACACGGAGCTGCGCGCGCTGGAACAAGCCCTCGGCGAGCGCCGCCCGGTGACGGTGCTGCGCGAGGCCGGCATCGGCGCGTGCCCGCGGTGCGCCGCGATCCACGGCAGCGACGACCGCTACTGCCCAATGTGCGGGATGCCGATGAGCCGCCCGGCGGAGAGCCCGATCGCGGCGACGCCCCCTGCCGTGGCTGGCCCACTGACGGCGCCCGGCGTCGGTGCGCCCGCGCCGATACCCGGAGTCGCTCCACCATCGCTCGCCGCGGCATCGGTCGCCGCCGCGGCCACCGTCACCCCCGGCCAGCTGCCGTTAAGCGCCGCTCCCGTGGTCGCCCCGGCCAAGCCTGCGCCGGCTGCACCTCCGCCGCTCCAGACCAGCCCGCCGGTGCCGGCGCGCCCAGCCACCGAGGCTCCGATGGGCGCACCGGTTCCACGCGCTCCCACGCCGCCGGCGCAACCCCCGCAAGAGGACCGCCCCACGGAGATCATCCGGCCGCAGGACGAGGCGGGGTGAGCGTCGCAACGCCTCCCCCGCCCGGCACAGCCCCGCAGGAGCCGGCGCAGGAACGCTGCCCGCTGTGCGGGGCGCCGCTGGGGGCCGAGCAGGATTGGTGCATGCGCTGCGGTGCCGCGGCCCGCACGCGCCTGGCGGCAACGCCACGGTGGCGGCCCCCGGTGATCGCGCTGACGGCGGTGATCGTGCTCTCGCTGGGGGCGCTGACCGCGGCGGCGGTGTCACTGGCGGGATCGAGCGGCACGGGAGGCACGGTCGCAGTGACACGAACGGTGACGGCGCCGGCGGCAGGAGCGACCGCGACGCCGGGCGCAGCCGCGGGGGCCGCGGGCAGCGCAGCAGGCGCGCCCGGGACGAGCACCACGGGGACGACGGCGGCCGGGGCAGGCACCGCCGGCGCGCCGGCAACCACGGCGCCGAAAACGGGGGCCACCACAACCACACCCGCAGGCACGAACACAGCCACGCCGGGCGCGACGGGTACGGGGGCGAGCACCGGCGCTTCCACCACCGGCGCCACGGGCACTGCCACGACGGGCGCCTCCACCACGGGCGCGGCTGGCACGGGCACGGGCGGAGCGAAATCGACGACCAAAAAAACCAAAAACCTGCTGGAAAAAGTCATCCAGGCGTATGAGCACAGGCATGGATAGGCGCGATCGACCTGGACAACGCGTGACGCCGGCGGGCTAGCGTGCAGGCGACGCGGGGGGGCGTGGACCTGGAGGTGGACGTCGCGGTGGTCGGCGCCGGCGCGGCGGGACTGTACGCCGCGTTGTGCGCGGCGCGAGAGGGCGCGCGGGTGGCGCTCGTGTCGGCAGCGCCCCTGGCGCAGACCGCCAGCTACTGGGCGCAGGGCGGGCTGGCGGCGGCGCTGGCGGAGGACGACAGCCCCGAGTTGCACCTGCGGGACACCGAGCGCGCGGGACGGGGCGCGATGCGCACGGCGGCGGCGGAGGTGCTCGTCAAGGAGGCGCCGGAGTGCGTGGCGGACCTGCAGGCGTGGGGGGTGCGCTTCGACGCGGACCGCTTCGGGCGCCTGGCGCTGGGCCTGGAGGGCGGACACTCGGTGCGTCGCGTGGTGCACGCCGGCGGCAGCGCGACCGGCAGGCGACTGCTGCGCGCGCTGGCGGCGCTGGCGGTTGAGGAGCCGCGAATCGCGGTGCTGGAGAACGTGCGCGCGCGGGCGCTGTGGGCGCGGGGAGGCGACCTCCCACACGGCGGGCCGCCCCCCCGTGCCGGGGACTCCGCAGGGGCGCACGACGCACAGAGCCCCGCGGGGGACCGCTGCGGCGGGTTGGTGTGCGAGGACGGGCGCACAATCGCCGCGCGCGCCGTGGTGCTGAGCACCGGCGGCGCGGCGGCGTTGTGGGCGCGCACGACGAACCCCCCGGGCTCGCAGGGGATGGGGCTGCTGCTGGCGCAGGCGCTGGGCGCGAAGCTGGCGGACCTGGAGTTCGTGCAGTTCCACCCGACCGCCGTGAAGGGGGTGGGGGGACGCGAGGCGTTCTTGATCACCGAGGCGATCAGGGGCGAGGGGGCGACGCTGCACGACGCGCAGGGAGAGCGCTTCGTCGACGAGCTGGCCCCGCGCGACGAGGTCGCGCGGGCGATATGGGCGCGGATGCGTGAGACGGGCGCGGAGTCGGTGGGCCTCGACATGCGCGCGATCGACCCCGCGGGGTTCCCCAACGTCGTGGGGGCGCTGCGCGAGGCGGGCGTGGACCCGGCGCGGGAGCTGGTACCGGTCGCCCCGGCCGCGCACTACACGATGGGCGGGATCGTGACCGACCTGCACGCGCGCTCCACCGTGGCCGGGTTGTACGCCGTGGGGGAGACCTCGTGCACCGGCCTGCACGGGGCAAACCGGCTGGCGTCGAACTCGCTGAGCGAGTGCTTCGTGTTCGGGCGCCGCGCCGCCCACAGCGCCCTGGGGGAGCCCGCTCGGGCAACTCCCCGACAGGCGAGCCCCGCGGAGCTGGAGGGGCTGGCACACCAGCAGGCGCCCCCGCCCGTGAGCACCGCCACCCGCGAGGCGCTGTGGCGGGACGCCGGCATCGAGCGCTCCGCCGGCGGGTTGGCGCGGCTGGCGGAGGATCCGCACCCGCTGGCACGCGCGATCGCGGCGTGCGCGAGGGAGCGCCGGGAGAGCCGGGGGGCGCACCGGCGCGTCGAGTACCCTCAGACCGATCCGGCGCTCGAGCACCGTCACATCGCCGTGGGCGCGGAGGGAGAGCTCACGTGGGAGACGTGGGAGTGACGTACGCATTAATCGTCCCTTAACCCCGTCTTCTGCCCAGCTTTATGTGAGTGCCAGATACTCCGCTTCTTCCTAAAGAGACGCGAAGATTTACGAAGATCTTCGGTCCTTTGGGGTGGGAGACGTGTTGAATCAGGGTGAAAGGTCTCAGGAGCTACGGGAGTCCTTGAGATCGGCGGAAAGCGCGGCGAAGGTCGCACAGCAGAGCCCGGTCGATACGGAGAGAGAAGGAGGCGAGGGGGTCGCCATGTATCAGTTCAGTCGAGCCATATACAGGGAGTTGGCCCCATACATCGCCGCTCCCGGGCGGGCGGGATCCAATTCCGCCGCCGCGGCGGCGGATAAGACCAACCACGAGCACGTGTTGCGCGCGTGCGAGTCGGCGATCGAGCGGCTGGCCACCGATCGCCACTATTTCGCGCGGCCCGAACGAACCCTGTTCTGGGACATCCGGATGTACTTCCCGATGAGCCAGCAGGCGCGCGTGCACCACGTCGTCGTCGGCTACATGGCCCTCGCGCAGCGATACCTGGAGGAGAACCCGCACGCGGCGCACGCGGCGGTGAGCGACGAGCCACTGCAGTGCCGCGCGACGACCCGCAAGGGCGCCGCGTGCCAGCGGACGCCGCTGCCACACAACGGGTACTGCCCCTCGCATCAGCACCTCGCGGACACCGAGAACAGCGAGCAGCTGGCCGCCTGAGCGATTAAAGGGGATCGTCCGCGCGAGTCGGTGCGCTGACGACGGCAGGTGGGCGTGGGGCCTCCGTGCCCCACGTGCCGCGCGCGCCGACTCCACCGCGCCGAGCCCCCGCGCCCCACCCCGAGCCCACCCACGCGTACTCGCGGAGCCGAAGCCACCGCGCCCCACCCCGCCCGCGCGAACTCGCAGAGCCAAGCCACCGCGCCCCACCCCGCCCGCGCGAACTCGCAGAGCCAAAGCCACAGCGCCCCACCCCGCCCGCGCGAACTCGCAGAGCCAAAGCCACCGCGCCGACCTCGCGGAGCCGGCCACCCGTAGGCTTCGTGGATGCTGTTGGGCGTCGACGTCGGCGGGACATTCACCGACGCGGTGCTCGTGGTCGCGCAGCACTCGCCCGACACGCCCGCCACCCAAGCATCGGCAGACCCCGGCGCCGAGGGAGGCGCCACGGCGATATACACAGCGAAGGTTCCCACCACCACGGACGAGCAGTCACGTGGGGTGATGGAAGCGGTGCGCACGGTGCTCGCCCATGCGAGTGCAGAGCCGGCCCAGGTCGAGCGCTTCGCGCACGGGATGACCGTGGCGACCAACGCGCTGCTGGAGGGCAGGGGCGCCCGTACGGCGCTGATCGCCACCGAGGGCTTCGCCGACATCGTGGAGCTGGGACGCCAGGCGCGGGCGCACCTGTACCGGCTGTGCACGGCCGGCCCCGCCCCGCTGGCACCAGCGGAGCTGCGCTTCGAGGCCCCCGAGCGCATGACCCCCGACGGCCCCCTGCGGGCGCTCGACCCGCGCGAGGCCGAAGAGCTGGTCGAGCGGATCGCACGGGTCGGGCAGGTCGAGCGTGCGGGCCGGGCGGGGCAGGCCGAGCGTGCACATGATCAGGCGCGGCGGGCAAAGCCAGCCGGGCAAGCGGACATCGAAGCCGTGGCGGTGGCGCTGCTGCACTCCTACGCGCACCCCGAGCACGAGCGCCTGCTCGGGGAGCTGCTCGCCGCGCGTGTGCCGAACGTGCACGTGTCGCTCTCGCACGAGCTGGTGGGCACTTTCCGCGAGTACGAGCGCGCCGCCACCACCGAGGTCGACGCAGCGCTCTCGCCCCTGGTGGGGGCCTACCTGCGCCGCCTCGGCGCGCAGGCCGACGCACGGGGGTTGACCCGGCCCGCCATCATGCAGTCCTCGGGCGGCCTCATCGACGCGGAGGGGGCCGCCGCACACGCCGCGCTGACGGTGCTGTCGGGTCCCGCCGGCGGGGTGCGCGGCGCCCTCGCGCTGGCGGAGGCAGCGGGGGAGCGCAACGTGGTGTGCCTCGACATGGGCGGCACCTCCTGCGACGTATGCCTGATCGCGGACGGCCGCGTGGCGGAGACCGCGGAGGGCGTCGTGGCGGGCCGACCGCTGGCGCTGGCGATGCTCGACATCCACACCGTGGGCGCCGGCGGCGGCTCGATCGCGTGGCGCGACCCGGGCGGCGCGCTGCGCGTGGGCCCACACTCCGCGGGCGCCGACCCCGGCCCGGCATGCTACGGGCGCGGCGGCGAGCATCCGACCGTGACCGACGCCAACCTGCTACTGGGGCGCCTGCCCGCGGACACGCCACTCGCCGGTGGCCTGCGGCTCGACCGCGACGCCGCCGAGCGCGCGGTCGCCGCCCTCGCCGCCACGCTCGGGTTGACCACGGAAGTCGATCCCACCTGGGCCGGCGGGATCGACTCCCCGGCGCCCGGCCCACCGCCACACCGCGAAGCCGCGGCCACACGGCGCTGCGCAGAGGGAATCGTGCGCGTCGCCGAGGCGGCGATGACGGGCGCGCTGCGCGCGATCACGGTCGAGCGCGGGATCGACCCCCGCGGCTTCGCGCTGATGCCGTTCGGCGGCGCCGGCCCCCTGCACGCGGCAGCGCTTGCGCGCGAGCTGGGGATGCGGCGCATCCTCGTCCCGCGCGCCTCGGGAGTGCTGTGCGCGCTCGGCCTCGCCGCGGCGGCCCCCCGGCGCGACGCCGCGCGCACGGTGATGCTCACCGGGGCAACCCTCAACGCCGAGCGCCTGGCCGCGGAGCGCGTGGCGCTCGTGGCAAGGGCGTGCGCGGAGCTCGGCGAAGCGGCCACGCGCGTCGCCGTCCGCTACGAGCTGCGCTACCACGGGCAGTCGTTCGAGCTGGCGGTCGATGAGGAGGACGTGCGGGCGCCGGGCGGCAGGTCCCCATATCCCGACGTGCCCCGCGAGGCGTTCGCGCACCCCGACAACGGGGCCTCGCCCGGACCCGACGTGCTGCGCGAGGCGTTCGCCCAAGCCCATGAGCAGCGCTACGGCTACCGCGACGACGGCGTGGAGGTTGAGCTGGTGACGATCCGCGTCTCCGCGTGGGGTGCCGCCCCGCGCCTGCGGCTGGCAGCCGTCGAGGGCGAGCCTGCGCCGGGCACCGCGATCGAGGGGCCGACGGTGTGCTCCCTGCCGGGCTCCACCCTGTACGTGCCCGACGGCTGGGAGGGCGAGGTCGATGACTACGGCACCGTGCACCTGCACGACAAGCGAGCTGGCGAATGAGCCTCGACCCGATCGAGCTCCAAGTCTTCACCGGCGCGCTGCGCGCCGCCTGCGAGGAGATGGGCGCCGCGCTGATCCGCTCGGCGCACTCGCCCAACATCAAGGAGCGCCGCGACTGCTCCACCGCGCTGTTCGATGCGCGCGGGCAGATGGTGATGCAGGCCGAGCACATCCCCGTCCACCTCGGCTCGATGCCCGCCGCCGTCGCCGCCGTGCTCGGCGAGGACCACTCGGCGGGTCGCTCGTGGGTGCTCAACGACCCCTTCGCCGGGGGCACCCACCTGCCCGACATCACGCTCATCACCCCGGTGCTCGACGCGCGGGCCCCGATCGGGTTCGCCGTCTCCCGCGCCCACCACGCCGACGTGGGCGGGCGCGTGCCCGGGTCGATGCCCGCCGACTCCCGCACACTTGCGGAGGAGGGCGTCGTGATCTCCCCTCGCCCGGCCACGCCGGAGGAGATCGAGCGGCTCGTTGCACGCATGCGCCAGCCGCAGGAGCGCCGCGCCGACCTGCGCGCCCAGCTCGCCGCCAACCGTATCGGCGCGCAGCGCCTGCGCGAGCTGGCACGAAGCGTCGGGGTCGCGCGGCTACGCGAGGGGTTCGACGCGGTGCTCGACTACGCCGAGCGGCGCACCCGCGCCTGCCTCGCGGCGCTCCCCGACGGGGTGCACATGGCCGAGGACGTGTTGGAGGCGATCGAGGGCGACCTCGTGCTGCGCCTGCGCGCCACCGTCGCGGGCGATCGGCTGCTGCTCGACTTCGCCGGCTCCGCCCCTCAGCACGCCGGCAACCTCAACTGCCCGCTCGCCGTCACCCACTCGGCGTGCTACTTCGCCGTGCGCGTACTCACCGACCCCGACATCCCGCCCTCCGCCGGGGCCTACCGGCCGGTGGAGATCCGCGTCCCGGAGGGTTGCCTGTTGAACGCGCTGCCGACCAACGTCCGGGTCGGCAGGGAAGGTGGCGGACCGGGACTCAGCAAGGCCCCCGCGGTGGCCGCCGGCAACGTCGAGACCTCCTCGCGCGTGGCCGACCTTGTGCTGGGCGCCTTCGGCAGGGCGCTCGGGCAGGGAACCATGAACAACCTCACCCTCGGCGACGAGCGCTTCGGCTACTACGAGACGATCGGCGGCGGCCAGGGCGCCTGCCCCGACGCCGACGGGCCCTCCGGCGTGCACGTGGCGATGAGCAACACGCTCAACACCCCCGTCGAGGCGCTGGAGCGCGAGCTGCCCCTGCGCATCACGCGCTACGCCCTGCGGCGCGGCTCGGGCGGGGCGGGCGCCCACCGCGGCGGCGACGGGGTGGTGCGCGAGATCGAGGCTCTGCACGAGATGACCTTCTCGCTGATCACCGAGCGCCGGCGCCACGCTCCGCCCGGCGCGCACGGCGGGCAGCCGGGGGCGCGTGGGCGCAATCTGCTCCTCGAGGGTGCAGGCCCCAGGTCGGCTGGTGCAGGTCCCGGGTCGGCGGGTGCAGGCCCCAGGTCGGCTGGTGCAGGTCCCGGGCCGGCTGGTGCAGGCCCCAGGCCGACGGGTGCAGGCCCCAGGCCGACGATTCGATCCCGCCCGCCCGGGCAGGATCCCACTCAGCCAGACTCTTACGAGCTGCCCGGCAAGGGCACCGGCGTACTTCGACCCGGGCAGCGCCTGCGCATCGAAACGCCCGGCGGAGGCGGCGATGGACCGCCCAAAACGGCCTCCAGATAACCTTCCGCTCCGAAAAACGCCACAAAAAAGGCGTAGATTTCCAGGCGATTTGGGATTTCCGCTAGGATTTCGTATCTTAAGAAGGTCAAGTCGCACGCGACGGCCACCCGCCCTCGGAGCGCCGTTGCGAGCAGCACGAAGCCGGAATCATTCTCTAGAGAACCTCGTCCCCTCACATTTGCCATGCCAATTGCTTTGAAGGAATGGGCGGTCACCGTCCGCGCGCTCGCCGAAGGCGAGCAGCTTGTCACGCTGCGTAAGGGCGGCATCCGGGAGGCCGACCGGCACTTCCAGCTCGAGCACGAGCGCTTCTTCCTCTACC
The DNA here is from genome assembly GCA_035948945.1 of Solirubrobacteraceae bacterium. Lineage (GTDB taxonomy): Bacteria > Actinomycetota > Thermoleophilia > Solirubrobacterales > Solirubrobacteraceae > Palsa-744. Next base: position 30,214 of record DASZIQ010000031.1, on the reverse strand, counting down.
CCACCTTCGACCACCAGCGCAACGACCTCGTACGCGAGTCCCACCAGCCCGAGCTGCGCCGCGCGCTCGAGGAGGGCGTGTGGAGCGAGGGCGAGCCCTCACTGCAGGCACTCGCCACCGACGGCGGCCTGCACCAGCCCGACCGCGTGCGCATCCGCGCGTGGGCCGAAGTCGCCGGGCACTTCACGATCACCGACCCCCGCTGCGTGGACGCACTCTCCCCCTTCTACGTGTGGCGCAGCGACTACGCCGCCAAGCGCCTCGCGTGGAAGCCGCGCCACCCGCTGCACGTGCTGCTGCTGCGCACCTACCGCATCCCCAGACCCGTCACGGTGAAGGTCCGCGAGGAGTACCTCGGCTGCCACTCGTGGCTGGAGCTCCAGCGCGAACTGCCCTTCGAGGGCACCCCCGTGCTCTCCGACGACGAGTTCGAGCGCGCCTCCGAGGAAATCGAAACGATCACCCGCGAGGTCGGGGCCCCGCAGCCTGTGCTGGCGTAGCCCTCGCCGTCTCCCGCTCGCCCCCCTCGCGTCGCCCAACCTCAACCAGCTTGGTTGGGCGCATGACCACACAACGCCGGGGGCTTCAGGGGTGAAGGTAGGCGAGGATCGCCAGCAACGCCAGACCCACCAGCAGGAACGCCAGCACCCGCCACGCAGTTTGGCCCCACGGCAGGCCCACCTGAGCGGTGGCGAGCAGTTCACTCTGCAGCAGCACGTCGCGCGCCGCCGGGACGCCCGAGGCGGGAACCAGGATCTCGCGCGGCCCGGCCGCCAGGAAGTCGGGCACGTCGAAGCCGCGCGCGCGGCGCTGCATCGAGGGGATGCCCTCCTCCAGCAGCAGGTTCTGGATGAAGTCCGCCTCGACCTGATTGCGAGCGCCGACCACCCGCGTCAGGTCGCCTTCGGAGTACTGCGGCTTGATCCTCCGCGCCCGCTCCCACAGCTCGCCCAGCGGGTGGGGCTCATCGGCGGTGGCGCCTTCGGCGCCGGCGGGGTACACCAGGGGCATCCCACAGCGTGCGCAGAAGCGCTCGGTGGGCGGATGGGAGTCGCCGCACGACGGGCAGAGCAGGGTCTCATCCGCCATCACCGCACCTCGGACGGGTCCCTGCCCGCCGCCGGCGCCGCCTCGAACAGATACCCGCCAGCCATCATCCCACCTCGATCGGAACCTCCCTGACCTCGCCGTCCTCGATCAGGTAGCTGCGGACCTCCGGCTCCTTACCGGCGAGCCCGACGATCAGCCACTCCACCCCCGGCCAGTTACGGGCAAAGTTGATGTCGGTCTGCGACGGGTAGGGGGCGGTGTGCGTGTGCGAGTGGTAGATCGCGCCCATCTCCCAGCCCGCATCGTCGAACTCGTTGATCGCCCGTAGGACATCCTTGCCGTCGATCTCGAAGCGCTTGGGGCTTGGGTATACGTTCTTGGCTCGGTTGACCTTCACCGCCCGCGACGAGCCCGCCGGCCCGTTCTGCTCGTAGGCGATCATCCCGCAGCACTCCGCGTCGTACTCCTCGCGCGCGTGCGCGATCACGTCATCGAGGAGGGCGGGGGCTATGACCATCTTCGCGAGCGTGGGGTCCAGGCCTGTACCGAGGATCAGATTGGAGCTACCACCACACGGTGGAGTCGAGGTTCTCGACCTCGTCCACCGGCAACGTGTAGATGCCGCTGGAGAGGTACTTCCAGCCGTCGTCGGCGACGATGAACACGACGTTGCCCTCGTCCAGCTCGCCCGCGATCCGCACCGCCACGCGCGCGATCGCGCCGGAGGAGACCCCCGCGAACACGCTCTCCTCGTCGAGCAGCTTGCGCGTCCACACGATCGCGTCGCGGTTGGTGACGAAGATCTTGCGGTCCAGCAGCGACAAATCGATGATCGGCGGGATGAAGCCATCGTCGAGCGAGCGCAGACCCTGCACCGGCTCGCCCTGCATCGGCTCGGCCGCGACGATCTTCACGGCGTCGCCGAAGGTCTCCTTCAGGCGCCTGCCGTTGCCCATCAGCGTGCCGCCCGTGCCGAGCCCCGCCACGAACGCCGCGACCTCGTCGAGCTCCTCGAGGATCTCGAGCGCCGTGCCGTTGTAGTGGGCGTTCGGGTTGGCGGGGTTTCCGTACTGGTAGGGCATGTAGTAGGAGGAGTCGGCCTGCGCCATGTCGAGCGCCTTCTCCACCGCGCCGTTGGAGCCCTTCGAGCCCTCCGAGTAGACGATCTGCGCGCCGTACATCTTCAGCAGCTGCGTGCGCTCGGGGGTCACGTTCTCGGGCATCACGACCTTCAGGCGGTAGCCCTTGCGCGAGCAGATCATGCCCAATGAGATGCCTGTGTTGCCCGAGGTCGGCTCGAGGATCGTCTGGCCGGGGGCCAACGCCCCCTTCTCCTCGGCGTCCTCGATCAGCGCCCGCGCCACGCGGTCCTTGACCGAGCCGGTGGGGTTGCGTGACTCGAGCTTCGCCCAAATCCGCACGCCGGGCTTCGGCGACAGTCGCGGCAGCTCGATCAGCGGCGTGTTGCCGATCGACTGCACGATGTCGCCGTAGCGACCCCCGCAGGGCTTGTTGCGCAATCCCTCAGCGGCCATAGCTCGGGCGGGAGGGGGGCAGGGCGGGCGGGTTCCCATCCCGGCCTCCCCTCGGTGTTGGACCAAGACCGGGCCGGCAAAGGCGCCCCTCGTGGCAAAGACGATCGCCCTCCATTACTTCACGGAATATAGCGGGGCTCGCAAGTGCTGCCTCGGGGGGCTCGCACGCGCCGCCTCGGTTCCATCCTGGCCGCACGGCCAGTAGGATGCACGAGCGATGAGTCGCAACTACGACTACGACTGGCTGGTGATTGGCTCGGGCTTCGGCGGCAGCGTCAGCGCGCTGCGCCTCTCGGAAAAGGGCCACCGCGTGGCGGTGCTGGAGTGCGGGCGGCGCTTCGCCGACCACGAGTTCCCCAAGAACACTGCCGACGTGCGCCGCTACTCGTGGCGCCCGCACCTGGGGATGAAGGGGATCTTCCGGCTGACGATCTTCCGCGACGTCGCCGTCGTCTCCGGCTGCGGCGTGGGCGGCGGCAGCCTCGGCTACGCCAACACCCTGTACGTCCCCCCCAAGCAGTTCTTCGCCGACCGCCAGTGGACGGAGATGGCCGACTGGGAGCGCGAGTTGGCCCCCCACTACGCCGAGGCGCAACGGATGCTCGGGGTCGTGCAGAACCCCCACGACGACCCCGCCGACCAGCTGCTGCGCGAGCTGGGCGAGCACCTCGGCGTCTCCGACACCTACCAAAAGACCCCGGTGGGGATTTTCTTCGGCGAGGAGGGCCAGGCGGGGAAGACCGTGCCCGACCCCTTCTTCGGCGGCGAGGGGCCCGAACGGACGGCCTGCCAGCTGTGCGGGCGCTGCATGGTCGGCTGCCCTCACGGCGCCAAGAACACGCTCGTGAAGAACTACCTCCACCTCGCCGAACGCCGCGGCGCGCAGGTGCTGCCCGAACGGACAGTGATTGACATCCGCCCGCTCGGGCCCGGCGACGGCAGCGAGGGGTATGAGGTCGAAAGCGTGCGCTCCGGCGCGTGGCTGCGCAAGGAACGCCGCGTGCAGCGCGCGCGCGGCGTGGTCGTGGCCGCGGGGCCGCTCGGCACCAACACGCTGCTGCAGCGCTGCCGCACCGGCGGCTCGCTGCCCGGCATCTCCCCCCGGCTCGGTGAGCTGGTGCGCACCAACAGCGAGGCGATCCTAACCGTGACCGTCCCCGAGGAGCAGGCCGCCAACTTCACCAAGCGCGTGGCGATCACATCGAGCATCTATCCCGACCCCCACACCCACATCGAGACCGTCAGCTACGGCGAGGACGGCGACTCGATGCGGATGTTCTACACGCTGCTCGTCGGCGACGGCACCCGCCTGACGCGCCCGCTGAAGCTGCTCGCGCAGATCCTGGTGCACCCCGGGCGCTTCGCCAAGGTGCTGCTCGCCAAGCGCTGGTCGCGGCGCACGATCATCCTGCTGGTGATGCAGACGCTCGACAACGCGATCGCGCTGCGCCCCCGCAAAGGCCCCTTCGGCACGCTGTGGCTGCGCACCGAACAGGACCCCGAGCGCCCCAATCCCACCTTCATCCCCGTCGCCAACCAGGCGGCGGAATGGATCGCCAAGCGCACCGGCGGGATCGCGCAGAGCTCGGTGATGGAGGCGCTCTTCAACATCCCCACCACCGCCCACATCCTCGGCGGCGCGGTGATCGCCCCCGACCCCGAGCGTGGCGTGATCGACGCCCGCCAGCGCGTCTTCGGCTACGAGAACTTGCTCGTCTGCGACGGCTCCGCGATCCCCGCCAACGTCGGGGTGAACCCCTCGCTCACGATCACCGCGCTGGCGGAGCGCGCGATGAGCTTCGTGCCGGCGGCGGGGGAGGAAGCGGGCACCGACGCAGGCGAAGAGACCCCTCGCGAGCGGACCACGGCGTAGGGCCCTCGCCGCACGCAACTCGTGAGAAGAGAGCAGCCCGGAGAGACACATCTGGGCCCGCTCTCGAGCGGACCCAGATGATCCCATCTTGCTCTACGTCAATCCAGATAAACCAGCCGACTACAGTTCGCTTTCGCGTACGAATTCAATGCCAGCGAGTTCGACGGTGCCGCCCAATACCGCTGCGTTCCCCGAGGTTGCGGGCAGGCCAATTTTATTGTTGACGATCGGGTCGAGCAGGAACGACAAGAGGCCGCCGCAACCGGTGACTCCGGGCGCCGAGAAGGTGCCGTCGACCAGCTTGCTGTCTTCCACGACCTGGATCTCGCCTTCTGCCTTCGACTTATTTTCCCCTTTGCTTCCTTCGAGCGAGCCCGAGGTGCCAGTGGTGAGTTCGAGCTCAATCGGATTGGCATTCGAGCCGATGTAGCATTCTTCACCCAGCAACGGGTTTTCCAGTTTGACCTTGATCGGCAGTTTCAACGCGGTGCCACTTCGCGACAAGGCATGGGTAAGGTTCAGAACAACCGAGCTGGCGGGCACGGCGAGTTCCGCCGTGGCGTTTACGCCGGTGAGTCCGTTTTCAAAGACAGTTTTGCATGCGGTCCGTAGCAGGTCTTCAAGTAGACCCGAGCCTTCGATTTCTTCACAGCGCACCAAGTCCGCCAGACCACCCGGGACATTCTGCGGCGTTTTGGTCAATGTTTCGCCGTTCAACGCCGCCACCAGCTCTTTGAATCCCGGTTCGGTGTTGATCAAGCCACCCTGCAGTGTCTGAGTGTTTTTGATCGGCACTTCCTGTTTGCCAACCTTGAAATAACCACTTTCGGTACGAGAAGCGAGGCAGCCCGACAGTTCGGTATTGCTCGTTGGACACTGGGCGAATACGGCGAATTCCCCTTTGGGCGTCGCCGTTGCCGACGCCGCACCGACCGCCGCCGCCATCAAGGCGACCGCCGCGGCGCCGATCAACTTTTGGCAGATTCGATTTCGTATCATTACATTCCTTCCTTTGTTTGCTCGCTATTTTTTGCGTTTGCCTGTTCGCTTGGCCGCCTTTGCCCTGGGGCAGCCGGTGACCGTGATCGTGGTGTTCTGGTGAATGACCGCGCCGTTCTGGGCGACGAATTCGTTCGGCATCACCAACCTCGTCGACTTTGTCTCGTTGACCTTGCGTATGACAATGCGCCTGTGCCCGTGGATCTCGATCGTCGTCCGCCTCTTGACGGTGACGGGGTGTGTCGGGTCACAGAGATTCCCGTCCGCCGCCAGGGCCGAGTACGGGCCCTCGGGGAGGGTCAGTTCGAAGCTGCTGAAGGGAGCGTCGGGAACGGCCTTGAACGTGGTCGAGGTGACGTCCGCTTTGCTGATGAAGGTGGTGCCGACGAGGTCGATCGTGACGTTGTCGCCTTGCAGGACGATCACGAGGCTCGGCCACGCTTCGCCACCGTGACTGACAAAGATCGCGGGGCCTTCCAGCGGGACCGGCAGCTCCGGGGTGTGCACGACCGCATGGCCGACGAGCGAAGCCGCCGGGCAGCCCGCGGGGTTCGTTTCGAACTGCGCCGCCGTGCACGCTTTCCGCAACGTCGCCAACCGCGATGGAAGCTGCGCGGGCAGTTCGACTTTGACCATCGCGATGTCGGCTCGCGTCCCCTGCGCCGCGGGCGGGTTGGTCACCTTCGCGACCAGGTCCGCACCATCCACTCGCGAGGTCTTCGCAGATGTGGTGACCGAGAACTTGGGGGTGAATGCGAGCTGCCGGCAGGACCCGACCTGGAAGCGGCTGGCGATCGAGGCGCTCGCACCCGGGCCCGGGGCGCCCGGCGGTGGCGTACCCCACGCCGTGCCCGAGAACGACGAGGGTTCGCAGTCGGTCGGGTTGAAGATGAACCCGGGACGGTCGATGACCGAGTCGACCAGGCGCAGGTCGGTCGGCACCCCCGCTACGACCTGCGGCAGCGGGTCGGTCGTGACCGTGATCTGCGCGGTGTACGGATCCACTTCGACCTTCGCGCGCGTGATGATCGTGCCGAGGTCGAACGGGCCGGCGATCACGTGCGTGACGATCGACAGCCCGAACGGAGCGCCCTCGTATGGCCCCGTCAGGTAGATCGGGATTTCAGGGTCGCCGGGCTGCGGGATGACGAGCGGATAGGGCCCCGGACCGGACGCCACGCTCGCGTGCCCGATCTGCGACGCGGCGGGGCATTCGCCTTCGCCGGCCTGCGGTTCGGGGCAGAGCGGGACGGTGGAGAGCATCCCGCCCAGCCCGTCCGGCGCCCTGAACTGCAGGCGTTCGATGCGTTGCTGACCGTCGCCGCGCTGTAGCAGCAGCGAGAAGTTCGTGAACCCCCCCGCCTGGTCGGTCGTGCTGCCGGCGATCAGTTCAGGGCTGAACGGCAGTGGCGTGGATGGGCAAGGCGAGCCGTTCGGTCCGCTCGAGACGAGGAAGCTGTCGGACCCCGGCACTTCCGCGCCGAGCGGGCTCGTCCACGGCGTGAAGTTCCAGCTCGTCGTGTACGTCCCGCATTGGGTGGGGGTGTCCAGGGCAGCCTGCGCACCGCCGCTGAACGCCAGTTTGAAGCTAGTGAACGGCAGCTCAGGCGTTTCGTCGAACGTCGTCGTGAGCTGGCCCGTCTGCGTGTCGAGGTGGACGGTTCCGGGCAGCTTCAGGTAGATGCCGTCGGCCGAGACCGCGATCAGCAGCCTCAATTCGGGCGGGTTGGACTGCAGCACGAACACTTCGCCTTCCAGTTCGCTTTCCAGCTCGCCTTCCAGCAGGGGGGTCTGGATTTTGACGGTGCCGACTTTCGAGGCTTTGGGGCACGACGGCGGACCTTCGCCGTGGATGTTCGCTTCGGCTTCCCCGCACGCCTGCAGACCCGCCGCCTGACCGGGGTTGATGACCAGGCCCTCCGGCAGCGTGACCGTGGTGTTCTCGAGCGTCGCGGCGACGACGCCTTCGGGGTTAGTGAGGTTTTCCTGCGGGATCTGCACTTCCGCGATGAGCCCCGAGGGCGTGTCGGCGAAGGCCGTTTCCGGGACCGCCGACAGCGTCGGTTCGATCGACAGGTCTTCGCAACCGGTGAAGCCGGTGGGCGTTTCCGCGGTCGCTTCGGCGCTGGCCGCGGGGTCCGTCCACGTGCCCTGCCCGACGATCGTGAACGCCTGCGGCCCGGCGCACGAGGTCGGCAGCGTCAGGAACGGCTTCGGGGTGAGCCCGGACGAGCATCCGTTTTCGCAGTTGGGGTCGCTCCTGCGCTGCGCGTCGTGGCTCGCTTCGGCGGGGACGCCCCACAGCGTGAGAATGGTCGCGTCGATCTTGGCGGCGAGAGGCAGGTTGTCGACGTGCTCGACGATCGCGTAGCCGTGAGCGCTCCTTACGCCGGCGTCGAAGAACGCCGACACGCCGTTGATGGAGCCCGCGAGCTCGTCGGGCACGCCCTTGGGAGGAACCATGTTGTAGACGGGAGTCTCTATGTAGCCGCTCTGACCGCCGTTTTCACCCTCATTTCCGGCCCCGACGATGCCGATCTGCGTGTCGGCCGGGCATTCTTTGGCGTTGAGCTGCGTGCGGGTGCACTCCGGCACCGCATTGGGCTGGCCGAAGAAGCCCGGCGGCAGGCGGGCTTCGATGTTTCGCACGTACCCGTCCGCCAGATACGATTCTTTCTGCTGTGTCGCCCGTTCGGCCAAGCGCAGCGCGAACGTCGCCTCATACGGGTGCGACCCAGCCTGCGTGTCGGGCGTCCCGTTGGCGTTCGTGAACCACACGTCCCAATCGGGGAAACCGAACGCGGGTTCCTGAGCGCTGATCGTGACGGGGTTCGACACGCTCGTCGGGATCGGCGCGCCGCCGCCTTCGATGCTGGCCTGGTTCTGCGCCGTTTCGGGACCGAGGCCTGTGTTCACCTGGACTTCGATCCCGAGCCGTTCGGCGATGCGACGCCTTCCTTCGAAATGTTCTTGTTCTATAGCCGGAGGGATCGACGGCATGAACCCGGGGTTGCTCGTGCAGGTGACGGTCGTGGCGCCGGCGACGCCGCCACCGTTGCCGTTGCCGGCGCAGACCCAGCGGGCCCCGCCATACCACACTTCTTCTTCTCCGGCGCTGAAGACGTTGCTGCCGAGCAGAGGGATGGGTAGCGGTTCGAAGGGAACACTCCTTTCCTTATCGCCGAAGCCGCCGACCTTGATCGCGCTCGTGCCCGGCGGCAGCGTGTCGGACACGGTCACCGGCCCTGCGCTCGCTTCCGCGCCGTTGTTCGTGATGTCAAGCTGGATCACGCCGACGCCGCCCGGCGGAAGGTTCGACGGGGAGGCGAATGAGAACAATCCCCAACCCGGGGCCGGGGCCGGCGCGCCCAACGCCGGGGCGGCGCACACGCCCAGCGCGCACACGGCAAGCAGAATCGGTGCAAATAGCCTGCTGCGCATCCTACCCACCCCCCCTCTGATCGGCCTTGGTAACCCTCTTCACCCTTTTCGTCCTCCCTTTCATTTTTCTCTTTGCTGTCCTCGCCTTCACGCACCTCCCGTGGCTGAGCTTCTTGCCCGCCCTGCACTTGACAGTCCGTTTGGCCACTTCGACCGGAGGTGGCGGCGAAAAGTTGCCGGGGCCGTTGAAGGTGACGCTGGCCGGCGTGGCGAAGATCGGCGGCGGTGGCGGCACGCCCTGACAGCCGGTGCCCGAGCACAGGGGAGGGGCGGGTGGCTGGTAGCCGTTGACGCGGGCGTCGTAGACGACGGAGTCGTCGCTGCCATCATCGGCCCGGGTGAGCTGAGCGCGGCTGATGAAGAATACGTCATCGCCGCTCGCGCTGGCACCGATCAGGTAGGAGTTTTCTCGATCGGTCCCCCCGGACAGCAGGTAGATGCAGCCGCCGCTTGACGTGCAGCTGCCCACCCCGTCGCGCTCCCACTCGTACACGTCGATCCATCCGTTCTGGTCCTGCGGCACGAGCGGCTCGGCGCTGTCGAAGAACACGCGGCTGCCGTCGGCGGCGATCGACTGCGGTTGGTAGGTCGGCTGGCCGCTGATCGGGAAGAAGGCCCCGACCAGCTGCCCAGAGGATTCGATGGCGGTCTCGGCTTCGACGCGCACCGGCGGCTGGCCACTGGGGTTGCACGACACGCACGTGAGCCTGCCCGCTTCCGCTTCGTAGAGGAACACCTCGTCGAGAGGCATGCTTCCGACGGGAGGCGCCCCTTCGAGGACGTTGTCGTAGCCGGTCAACCTCGCCGTCGACATGAATATCAGACTGTGCCCGTCAGGCGTGACCTCGGCCGTGCGGCTGCCGAGTTCGGTTATGTAGTCACCGTGGAAGCCCTCACCCCCTATTCCCGAAAGGTACGGCGAGACGCCGCTGAGCCCCGCTTCGGCGGCGACGAGCGTGGTGGCGCTATCGTGCCACAGCTCGATGTTTCCCTTGGCGTCTACGTAGTAGACGTATTCGCCGTCTTCGCTCGTGCCCGCCACGCCCGCCACCTTCACGCCGGGAGCGAGTTCGGTCGTCTCGCCGGTTTCGAGGTCGTACTCGTCGAGTTCTTCGTTGACGTTGGTGAAGAAGACCTTCGACCCGTCGGCGCTCGCGGTCTGAAAGATGCTGCCGCTGGGGGCCACCTGCACCGTGCACGCGTCGGCGGGCACAGTGCATTCATCGCCATTGAGCGGGCTCTGTGGCTGCGTGGGGTTCTCCCGCACGTAGATCCCTTCCGAGCGGTTCAGGACCGGTCCCCCCGTTTCTTCTACATTCGGGGCCCAGGTCCAGAAGATCCGCGACCCGTCGGCCGAGATCACGTGGGTCAGATCGGGATTGGTATAGCCAATCGAGGTCTCTCCTTCCAGCGAGCCGTATGTCGCGCCGGGTGCGACCCTGCCGTCCGGCAGCATGTCGACCAGGTGCGGCTGCCCCGCGACCGTGTCATAGAGATAATGGACGAACTTGCTGTCCCGGCCTTCTTTGACTTCCTGTTCAACGTCCTCGTCGAGTTCTTTTTCGAGCTGCCCTTCCCCTTCGAGTATCCCCCCGTTCGCCTCGAACAGAAGGTTGGTGAAGGCCGGGACTGCGTTCGTGCCGGAGTTCCCGCCGGCATACCTCTCGCCTTCACCACCGCCCTGGGCGAACCTCAGTTCCCGCGAGGACCGGTCGGGAGTTGCCGTGAAGAACGGGTGGTATTCGCCTTCGGCCCCGTTTGCGGTTGCGTGTGCGTACCAGTCAAAATAGCCGGGTGGCGTGCCCGACCCTGGGACTTCACCGCCACCCGTGAACCCCACCGAGAGGTCGCTGGAGAAGTCGACGTACTTGCCGGTGTCATCCCCTTCGAGCGCAGCCTGCGTCCAGCCGCCCTCGGGCAAATGCCTCGCCAGATACTCATTCCCATTGGCCTCGCCGACAGAGCCCGTTCCGCCCGTCACGGGCGGATCGCCGGCGTAGACCACCGCTTCGCCGCTGGGGGCAACCTCGAACGGCAAAGCCGTCCGGATGCCGTGTTCCTGGTTGTTTGTCAGATCCTCAATCGTGCTCTGCACGTAGACGTCCACATCGTGCCCCCCCGGTGGCGAGCTCACCAGTTCGTAGACGCGCCCATCGGGCAGGCCCGCAGCGGGGGAGACGGACACCAACGCCAGCGTCGCGACCGCGGTTACATAGATCGTGAGACTGCACAGATTTTGCAACGCTGTCCTCATAGGCTCCTATACTCCCCTATCCCTATCCCAGTTCGTTTTGTGTTTGTGAGCGAGTGCGCGGGGCCCCAAGCCAAGGCATGGAACCCCGCGCAAACTCATTTCAGATCAGATGGTTACGGTAATGGACTCCAGGTTTCTTCTCTAGTTTCGCGTTTTGAGTTGGCAAGTAACACTAATACTGCTCCTGCGAACGTCAGGGGTTCGCTTCCGACCGCCAGGCCAACTTTTGCCGCTTTGCCAGTCCCAGCCGTGACTAACCAGACTTCTTTGATTGGTGTACCCGGGAAGTTGAGCAGCCACGACGTGGCCGTTTTGCCTCTATTGGGTAATTCAACGGCTTCCCCGATACCCGGGGGGGCATTGGGATCAGTCCTCACTTCCGCCGCGACCTTACCTTCCACGGCGATTTCTGATGTTACTGTGCAGGTACCCGTAAATTTCACCGTGGCGAACCTTGCACCAGTTGCTGGGAAGAACTCGGTTAATAGTTTTTTGCCCGCCGCTGCACCTTCGACGTTCTCCACCAGCTCTGATTTAACGGGAACAGTGGTAATAGGTTCTACTACTGTACACGATGTCCCATTGCCAGTCTGAGTGCAGCCGCCCTTGAATTCGACGATCGCGTCGTCTTTACCTGGTTCCCTGGTTTCCGACCCTAACAGAACCCCTTCTTTGAGTTCTACGGTCGGGCAGGTGACTGTGACCCCAAGGCCTGTGAGAGTAGTTGCGTTATAGGTTTTTGCAGTAATGAATCTAGTTTCGCCTTCGCGGAGTCGCTTGGTTTCGCTGCTTCCTTCGCTCTTGGGCACGGTCCAATACGGCGCTGTTTCTTCGGCCTGAGCCGCGGCTGCGGCGACCACGCCGAACGCGAACACCGCGAGCAGGGCCAGCAGCAGGCTGCGTAGCCGCGTTAATCGATATGACTTCATTGCTATGCTCCTTCTTGTCGTAGTGTCTGGCCCTGGGACGCCCCTTGATCTTGGGTTTGGTGCCCTGGGGCCGGCATTGAGTCTCTGCTCCCATCTCTGGCACGCAGAGTTCTTTAGTGGCCTTGCCGGCCTCACCGCCAGTCGTCACGGCTCGGCCCGCAGTTTGGCCTCGGGGACCTGTTTGAGAACTTGTCCCAAGCAGGTCTGCCAGAAGTCACTTAATGCTGGGCTTGGTCTCTCTCCTAGTCACTTAGTTGTCACTTACGTGACCCCACCGCCCCCAGCGAGGCTCCTGCATTTCCGCCGACGTCACAGCGCCCATTGTTGGGAGCCCAGCCTTGTCGAGCGGGTCGAATCAAGCTCCACCACGGCCCTTCAGCGCTGCTTAGAGTTGTCGGGCCGTTGGTGCTCTTGCTTCGCTTTTCGACTGCTCCACAAAATTGAACTTGCAGGGCTTTCGTCGTCTCGCGTCAGTATAGGTCACTGAAAATGGTTGACTAGGGGTGTTTCTGACTCTCGCCAACCGCTCGTGCGGACGCCATCTTCGGACAGGCGGATGGCAGCCTGCAATCCCACCAGCGCCTCCAGCAGCAACTCGCCGTGCTTCTCGCAGAAGGCGCCACACGTGATCCATCCGCGAGATCGGGGTGGTGATGTGACCCACCGTGTGGGCCAATCGAGTGCTCGGAAGGAAAACGGAGGTCATGGGAAAAACGGAGGTCATGGGGTGGATCGTAGGTACTATTTCCCGCCCACGCTGTACTCCAAACGTCAGGACGATTAGGAAGTGGTTTTATGGGGACGTAACCTGCCGAAATCCTGGACTCGGGCCGGCAGCGCTGGGTCTGGCATCCCCTCAGAGGGCCGACGCTCACAGACGGCTTCCAACAGCCGGCACGGCGACCGGGGCGCTGGGCAGCCCTGCGCTCACCAGGCGCAGGGCTGCCGCCCCGTGCAACCGAACAAGCTGGTTGAGCACGGCGTAGCCGTCGGCCCGCAGGCGGGCGATCGTCCGCCATCCACCGCTCCGCGTGGAGCGCTGCAGCAGGACCCGCTGACCGGGGCGCATCAGCAGCGCCCACACGCGCACGTGCCTGCGGTCCACGCGCAGCGGGTCGAACGGCAACGTGAAGCCACGCAGGAACGGCTTGGGGCGCGCGGCCGCAGGTTCGGAGCGGCCATCCACAACTCCGGCGCTGTAGAGGCCGGCGGGCCGCGGGACGTAGACGACACCCCCGGTCGAAGTCGCGAGCGGCACGCCCGGGTAGGGGTCGATCAGGAACTGCCACTCGGCCATGCTCACACCCGCGATCCACAGCCGGTGCAGCGCGCGCGAGATCCACAGCGCCTGCAGGCGCCCGGGCACGCCGTGCGCGGACTGGGGAGCGCTTTCCCAGTTGAGCTCGGTCACCCACACCGGCTTGTGCGCCCGCGGCAGCGCGGTGTGAGCGCGTTCGGCCCGCGCGAGCAGGGCGGTCACCTTGGCGATGTCCGCGATCGCCACGTCTTGCGAGGATGCCGCCGGGCGGTCGGGGCTTTCGAAGGAGAGCGGGTGGAACGCGAGCACGTCGAAGTGCGGCGGGTCGGGGCAGGCCGTCCGCACACTGCCCGCTCCCATCCCGGCCGCGCGCGCAAGACCCTGCGCTTTTGGTGCCCCGCCATTCGCCGCCCGATGACCGCCCTCGACCATCGCCCCCCCTCTCTTCACCGCCCGCACCTCTCCCTTCCCTCCTCCCTTCCCCCCTTCCAAACACAGCATCCCGCGCAGGAACCGCACCGGCGTCATCCGCCCCACGCCAGCCGGTTCGCCATTGGGCGCCACGCCGGTGGCGATCACGGTGTCGCTGGGCTCGACCGCCTTGACGGCGGCGTAGAAGGCGTTCAGCAGCTGCCGGTAGAGCAGCGGCGAGAAGGCTCGCCAGCGCCCGCCCTCGACGACCCACTGCGGCTCGAGGTAGCGGGCGAGGTTGGGCTCGTTCCACGCTTCCAGCAGCCGCACGCGCGGGAGCGCACGGCCCGGCTGCAGCGGGTCGGGGAAGGAGCCGTCGTAGCGACGCGCGACGGCCGTGGCAAATTCCCCAAAGGCCGCCGGGTTGGGCGCCCAGCTGCCCGGGTAGGCGTAGGGCCAGCGGTGGGGAGCCTCCGCGAAATCAGGCGCGCTGGTCACGACCAGCAGGGGCGTCAGCCCGGCGGCGGCCGCGTCACGAACCGCGGCGTCGACCTTGGTGAAGTCGTAGGCGGGGCTGGCGGGATCGCTCGCGTCGAACCCGGAGGGCGGGTCGCCGCTGACGATGTAGCGCCATTCGACCGGGATCCGCACCACGCTCGCGCCGGTGGCACGGATCCGCGCCAGCGCCTGTTCGCGCACGGTCGCGTCGGGGCTCATCGTCAGCGTCGCGTCGGAGATGCCCCGGGTGAGCCCGCCGCGCGGGAAGGGTCCGTAGAGCAGTGCGTGGTTCTGGGCACGCGCGATGCTTGGGTTGGTGGGCGGCGGAGAGACGCCCGGCGAGGGTTCGGCGCCGTACGGCCGGGGCGGCCCTTCCGGGCCGTTGGCCGAGGGGATCGGCAGGACCGCCGGGGGTTGCAGCCAGGTGGTCGCTGTCAGGGCGAGCGCCGGGGGTTGCAGCCAGGTGGCCGCCGTCAGGGCGAGCGCCGGCGACTGCAGCCATGCGGCCGTGGTCAGGGCGAGCGCCGGTGCCGATCTGAGGAGACGCCTGTAGGGAATGCGCGTGAGCCTATGCGGCACGCCCACGGCCTTTCCGCGTCTTAGCGATCGAGCGTGACCGTGCGCGACTGGAGGTTCAGCTTGGCCCCGGAGCCGATCTTCAACGTCGTGACCAGCACCGCCCGCATGCGGTGGCTGCGATCGAGGGCATGCCGGCCCTTGCCGGTGACGTGCAGCGTCACGCTCACGGTGCCCGCAGCAGCAGCCGACGCCGAGCCGCGTGCCAGCAGCAGCGCCGGCGGCTTGTGCTTGCGATGCCCCTTCCTGTGCGCCGCCGCTGACGCGGGCACCGCGCCTCCCACCTGGTAGAGGTCCTGAGTGACCGTGCCAGGCTGGTTGATCGTCACCTGGTCGGTCCAGCCCGCCTTCAGCAGCTTCTTGATGGTGGTGCCCACGAGCTTGAAGATCGAGCCCTGCAGCGCCGGTGGGGGCGGTGGCGGTGGGGGAGCCGGCGGTGCCGGGCATGCGCCCACGGGGCGGTCGTTCTCGCTGGTGTAGGTGAACAGCGCCCCACCTTCCAGCGGCTTTTCCACGCTCTCGACCGCTTTCACCGTCTCCCCGATTTCCAGTGGCTTCAGAAAGCTGCCCGCGAAGGAGGTCCCGGACTGCGTGGGAACCTGCGCCTCCCCACCGAAGCGATTCGCAACGTAGGTGGGATGAACAACCAACGTTTCGTAGCTGCCTTTCACCACGTCTTCGGGTGACGAGCGCTGGCCGGAGAAGTTCGTCGAGCCCGCACACACCGTCGGGTCGATGGAAGGCAGGCCGTCGTAGACCTCCGAGCCCACGATGTTGCCGACTGGAGATTCGAGGTAGACGGGGTCGCCCACCTGCGGCACCTGATTGCCGAGCCAGACACCTTCTTCCGGCCCTCCGCCTTCGCTCGTGTTTTCCGCCACGGTCAGGCCATCGGGTTCGGTAATGCGCAGCTTGACCTGCACTTCCTTGGCGTGCGGTATGTAAACGGAGCCGCTGGTGGAGAGGATCGAGTGCGAGGGCACGGTGGTCTCCCCCTCAACTACGGAGATCGAGTACACGGGTGCTTTGGGTTCGCTCCACGCGCGGGCAACACTGGGCAGGGCCACACCCACGCCAAGCGCAAGCAGGCCCGCGCACGACGCACGCCCAAGCATGCGCTTGCAGACACTCGATCCAGGGATGGGGACGCGGCTGGCTCTCACGGGCACGAGAGGGATCGTTCGGCAGGGCAAGACAATTGAGTCTTGAAAGAAATCTTGGACGCGGAGCGTAGAGGCGGGTGCGGCGGAAAACCGACGCGCCCTCCTCGCACCGCCAGCGCGGCTGGCAAAGCAGGGGTGGGTCCTCTAGCTGCCCACCCGCCAGCGCAGCTGACAAAGCGGGGATGGGTCGTCTAGCCGCCGGCCATCGCCGGCAGGATCACCAACGTATCGCCACCGCCCACCGCGGTGTCCAACCCATCGAGCACCCGCACGTCCTCGTCGTTGAGATAGACGTTGACGTAGCGGTTGAGCTCGCCGTCGGCCGAGAAGAGCTGGCTCTGCGTGGCGGGGTGCGTCGCCGCGAGGTCGCGCAGCACCTCGCCGACGTTCGCACCGGAGGCGGAGACCTCCTTCTCGCCGCCTACTGAGGCGCGCAGTACGGGGGGAATCTTGATCGTGGCCATCGTCGTCGGCACTCTACCGTCTAGCGACCCGGCTGACCAAGCCGGACAAATCATCGAAGACCCACTCACCCCGCGTAGCGTGCTTCGCTGGCCGAAACCGGGGATGCCGGCCGAACGGGGCAAGCCGGAGGCGAGTATCTCCCCGCCTCGGTGAGTGACCGAGGACGCCGCCTCGGGCCATTGATCGATAGAGCCCCACCCGCCCGCTACCCGGCCGCGGCGCAGAACGCCTCGTAGTCGGGGAACACGCCCATCTCCTCGTCGCGGATCTCGTCGGGGTCGCGCGAGCAGATCGGGCACTCGGGGTCGCGGTGGACTTTGACCTCGGTGAGCGTCGCCCCCAGCGCGTCGTAGAGCAGCAGGCGCCCGATCGCGGGGTCGCCGATGTCGAGGATCAGCTTCACGACCTCGGTCGCCTGCAGCAGGCCCATCGTGCCGGGCAGCACGCCGAGCACGCCGTTGGCGCCGCAGGAGGGCGCGAGCTCCGCGGGTGGGGGCTCGCGGAAGAGGCAGCGGTAGCAGGGCCCGTCGTAGGGCTTGAACACCGACAGCTGCCCGTCGAAGCCGAGGATCGAGGCGGAGACGACGGGGATCCGCAGGCGCACGCTGGCGTCGTTGAGCAGGTAGCGGGTGGGGAAGTTGTCGACCCCGTCCACGATCACGTCGTAGCCGTCGATGATCTCCATGATGTTGGACGCGTCGATGCGCGTCTGGTACTTGACGACTTCGACGTCCGGGTTGAGCGCGTGGATCGACTCCTCGGCGGAGTCCACCTTGGGGATGCCCACGCGCTGGGTGGAGTGGATCACCTGGCGCTGCAGGTTGGAGAGGTCCACGACGTCGTCGTCGACGATCCCCAGCGTACCCACGCCGGCCGCCGCCAGGTACAGGGCGGTGGGCGAACCCAGACCCCCGGCGCCGAGCAGCAGCACCTTGGCGTCGAGCAGCCGCTGCTGACCCTCCGCGCCGATCTCCGGGATCAGCAGGTGGCGCGAGTAGCGCTCGCGCTGCTCGGCGGTGAGCGTGCGCGGGATCTCGACCTCGTAGCCGCGGTCCTTCCACAGCGTGATCCCCCCGGTCATCGAGCGCACGTGCTCGTAGCCCATGTCCTCGATCATCGTGCGCGCCGCGTACGCCGAGCGGATGCCGGAGGCGCAGTAGAGGATCACCTCGGCGGAGCGATCGGGCACCGCGCTCTCGATCCGCGACTCCAGGTGGCCGCGGGGAATGCTCCTCGCGCCCGGGAGGTGCCCGGTGGCGAACTCTTCGCTGCCGCGCACGTCGACGATCGCCACCCCCTCCCCGATCAGCTCTTTGACCTCGGAGGGGTCGACCTCATCGATCCGGCTCTTGATCTGGCGGAGCAGCTCCGCCGAGGAAACGCTCATCTCAAAACTCCCGAACGGCGGTCGGATTTCATGGACTTCAGAAAGTATAGCGCAGAGATGGCCGGGTAGTGTCTCAGTTTGAATATGCGTGTCCGCTCGGGCATCGGGCGGACTAGGCTGCTGGTCTTCCGATAACCAGCGGTCCCGACGCGGGTGGTACCCCGCGCCGGGACCTGAGCACAGGAGAAGTGACCTCCCATGCCTGACGAGAACCCTACCCCGAGCGCTGCCGAGCGCGGCGACGCGCTGGAACGCGACACCCTCTACCTGATGACCGACCCCGACGGGCCGCCGATCTGGTCCGTCGAGGACATCGGCCGCGAGGCCGAAACGGACGATCCGATGGTCCCGATCCACGGCCTGCTCCGCGCCGGCCTGATCCGCCAGACCTCGGACGGGTTCGTGTTCGCCACCCGTGCGGGCTGGCGCATGGTCGAGATCGTCGGCCCGGTGGTCTGAATGGCCCATGACGCAGACACGCACGCGATCGTTCTCGCGTTCTCCTGGCGGCTGCGCGATACACGCACAGCGTCCAGGCTCACGCAGGATCGGCTCGCGCGCCTCTCGGGGGTCCACCACACGGAGATAAGCAAGCTGGAGCGCGCGCTGACCGATCCGCGACTGTCCACGGTCGTGCGGCTCGCACGCGGCCTGGACGTGCCGACCTCGGCACTGGTCGAGAACCGCTACGAGGACCCGCAATTGACGCTTGAGGGCTGACCGGCTGGCATGGGCGCCACGCCGCAGGACTGGGCGTGGCGCCGCTCATCCTCCCTGGTCAGACTTGGTGTCCGACGGGAAAAGCGACCTAGCGATGACGAGCACGATGCCGATCACCTGCACCACCGTTGCGCCGAGCCAGACCTGGATTGCCCCAGCCGGAATCTGCCAATGGTGCCCGCTTTCGACGTGTTCATAGCCATACCAGTAAAAGGCTATGTCAGCGATAACGATCTGGACCGCCATCGCGCCCATCGCGCCGTAGGCGTAGACCTTCCCGTAGGCGAGCAGGTTTTCCGCCTTCCGGTTTTCGAGCTTGCGTCGCGCCGCTTCGTGTTCGGCCAGCGTCGGGGCCGGCTGCGCGTACGCCGGGGGTTTCGCGGCGGTCCCATCGTTACCGCCGGGCTGCGGTGGAATGGTCAATCGGCGTCGAGGTTTGCGATGCGAAAGGAAGCGGCTTCTGGCGAGACTCGCAGCTCGTCGGCGACCGCAATTGGGCTATATCCGCGTTCCTTCAGACGCAACACCTCGGGGGCGGGCATAAGCAGAGCCGCAGCAAACTGGTTCGCGTAGATCTCCTGCGAATCGTTGCCCGTGGCCGCCAGCGGGCCACGGTAGTCAACGACGTGGGCGCTCTCCTCGCCCGCAGCCACTCGCTTGGACCAGTGTCCGAGCTCGTGTGCGCAGGTGAAGCGTTGCCGGTTGTAGCTATCGGACTGACTGAGATAGATTTCAGGGTCGCTGCCAGGTCGCATAAACAGCATCCCCGATACGTTGGGCTCCAAGACGGCCGTGAAAACCTTGATGCCAAGCTTGCCCGCAATCGCAATCGGGTCAACCGGCAGCGGAAGCGTGCCATCCTCCTTTGCCCAGTAGGTCTGCAACATCTCCTGGGCGTCGCGCTCAGGGTTCATGATGTCCGCCTTCTCGTGCTGGTTGCGATCATCTCTTCATGTTGACAGACGCTTGGGACCATATACGCGCGATCGGCGTTGACCGAGCCCCGCGACGGTTATGCTTGGATCATGCCAGACCGCTCACGCAAACGCCCGCGCGACCCGAACCAGCTCGCGAAGCTCATCGTGGACATCGCCACGGGCGAGGTCGAGGACCCGGACCCTGACAATGGGAAGGACCCTGCGGCCGTCGCGCTGGGACGCCGGGGCGGACTGAAGGGCGGCAAAGCACGCGCCGAGAAGATGACGGCCGAGGAGCGCAGCGCAGCGGCCAAGCGGGCTGCGGCGGCGCGATGGGGCAAGCGTTAGGACCGTCCGGGACGGTCCGTCCGCCCCCCCTGTCATTCTGCCCTTGCTCATTCCGGTGTCTTCCTTCTGCGGGAAGGCTTCAGGGGGGGTCGCCAGGTGTCGGCGGCCCTCCCTTTTTTGACCTCCGACGCGCCTGATAGAAAGTCGCGCTGTGACTACTGACTAAAGGACACCGGCCGATCCCGGCCATACAAGGCCGGAACCGACTGCGTGACGGAATGAGCCCCAGCGCAGACACCATGACCTTGACGGCACCCGTACGCCGGGAGACCCGGCCGACGCTTGCCCCTGCCCAGCGGGGCGAGAACCTCGACGCTGGCCCGGTGATGCCTATGAGGTGAGGTCACGGACCGGGCTTCCCTAGTTGACGCCAGGAGCCCGGCCCGATAACCCCGTTTCGAGTGGTCGGGGCGGGCTCGCGCCCGTCCCGCCGCTCTCTTCTCGCCCCCGTAGCTCAGAGGAAGAGCACCCGCCTACTAAGCGGGCTGTCGTGGGTCCGAATCCCACCGGGGGCTTCTGAAGCCTATACGGCAGACACTAAAGGCCGCTGCGGTCAACGCTCCCATCTTCGACGGACGGCCGTTGTCCCCTGCTGATTTTTATGTCCGACCGCTCAAGCATAATATCAGTATGAACAGGCTGCCCATCGAGAAGCGCGCCCAAATCCTCGGGATGCTGGTCGAGGGCAACAGCCTGCGCGCGACGACGCGCATGGCCGGGTGCTCGATCAACACCGTCTCGAAGCTCCTGACCGACGTGGGCGAGGCGTGCGCCACCTACCAGGACGAGCACCTGCGGGACCTGACTTGCAAGACGATCGAGGCGGACGAGATTTGGTCGTTTGTCTACGCCAAGCAGAAGAACGTCCCGGCGGACCTGAAGGGCGAGTTTGGGGTAGGCGACGTTTGGACGTGGACCGCGCTCGACGCGGACTCGAAGCTGATCGTGTGCTGGTACGTCGGCAGCCGCCAGTACGAGGACGCCGCCGCGTTCATGCTGGACCTCAAGAGCCGCCTACGCGACCGCATCCAGCTCACGACCGACGGGCTCCCCGCCTACCCGAACGCCGTGGGGCTCGCGTTCCGGCACAACATCGACTTCGCGCAGCTCATCAAGACCTACGCGTCGGACCCCCGGACCGGACAGGCACGCTACAGCCCTCCCGTCTGTGTCGGGGCACGCACCCGCGTGGACCGTGGCAACCCCGACCCAGCCAAGATCAGCACGTCCTATGTGGAGCGGCAGAACCTCACGATGCGGATGGGGATGCGCCGGTTCACCCGGCTAACGAACGGGTTCTCCAAGAAGCTCGACAACCACATGGCCGCCATCGCCATCCACTTCATGCACTACAACTACGCCCGCCCACACAAGACCCTCGCCAACCCCTACCCGCGCACCCCCGCGATGGCCGCCGGCGTCTCCGATCACGTCTGGAGCCCAGCCGAGATTGTCCAGCTTGCCGATTCAAACTGAGACACTACCGATGGCCGCGTCTACACCCATACCTAAGCTACGTGGACAATGACCGAAGCACCGATCTTCACCCGCCGACCGCAGCTCATCGAGCGAGGGTTGAACCCGGATGCGAAGCTCCCCTCCGGACTGACGATCGCCGGGGTCAGGACGGCGCTCGACGGGCTTTACGACTACCTGCACGACGTCAACACCTTCCTCGTGAGCCGGGGCTACGACCGGCTGGAGGAGACGTTTCTCGGCAACGCCTTCTCCGGCTTCATCTCCGAGTTGATGGTGCGGAATCTGAGCAGCGCGTCCGAGATTCTGACTCGCAACACCAGGGTAGGCGGTCATCCCGACCTGGTCCCGCGGGGTGTATATCCGCAGGACGCCGTGCTGCACGGCGAGCGGGGCGTCGAGCTCAAGGCGTCCATCAAGTCGAGTGGCTGGGAAGGCCATAACGCGGAGAGCTCATGGATCATGGTGGTGCAATACGCGGTGGACATTGCAAGCGAGCCGGTCATGGATCGCTGTCCCACCGAGATCCTCAAGGTGATGGCCGCGAAGCTGGAGGAGGAGGATTGGAAACTCCATAAGCGGGGCGAGAACAGCCGCCGCACGCCCACGTCGTCGATCCTCCCATCCGGCACCGCGAAGCTGAAGGCAAACGCGATCTACACGCACCCGCGATACGTCAGCGCACGCGCCCGGATGAACGACCAGCTGCGCAAACTGCACATTCAACCGGAGCTGTTCGACCAAGACACAGCCATCGAAATGACGACCGCTCAAACCGCATCCGTGACGACCGCCGAGCCGCCTCCGTGACGACCGCTCAACCTGCCTCCGTGACGACCGCTCAACCCGCCTCGGTCTGGATCGCCGCGAGCTTGGGGATGCCGCGCGTGGCGATCTTGACGAAGTGGGGGTCGCGCTCGACGCCGATCGCGCGATAGCCCACCGCGTGCGCCGCCGCCAGCGTCGAACCGCCGCCGGCGAACGGATCGAGCACGATGCCTCGGCCGAGCGGCAGACACGCCCGCACGAGCTGTCGCATGAGCGCCTGCGGCTTCAGCGATGGATGCGGAGCCAGCGCTCGCTCACCCTTGCGCGTAGGCGCGCTCTTGATCACGTCGCCGAACGGCTGCTTGGGAGAGGGCCGACGCATACCCCCCGCCCCCCACCTGCGGAGGTTGTCCTGCACGCGCCCCTGCACCGGCTTGCGGAACAGCACCCACGGCTCCCACTGTGACCTGGGCATGACGCTGACCTCCGGGAACTCGTCGTGTGCACCCTTGGGCCGATCCCCACCCCGCAGCGTCTGCACAAGCCTGATGATCTCTCCGCGGCGCTCGAAGCCCGCCCGATGGACCGCCGAAGACACGAGGAACGAGAGCAGCGGATTCGACGCGATCAGCACCACCGCACCGGGAACCAAGGCGGGAAAGAGCGCCTCCGCCCACTCGCCGAAGAACGCTTCGAGCTGCCGTAGCTCGTGGTCGCTCATGGTCGTGAAGCGCGGGAGCGGCGAGCGGCGATGACCGTCGTACTGCGGAGGGATGCGCCAAATGCCACCCCTGTTGCCGTTGCGCAGCTTGGCCTGCTCCTTATCCGAATACTCAGACAAACCGTACGGAGGGTCCGTTACGCAGGCATGGAGCGAGTGCTCGGGCTGCGACCGAAGCCATTCGATCGCGTCTGCCTGGTAGAGACGCACATGCCCAAACGCAAAGACCGGCTCGCCGACCAAAGCCGGCTCCGACCCGGCGATCGCCTCAACCTCCAGCAGATCGGTCCGCGACCCCATGTGGCCGAGTGTATGTCAAGCGCCGGCCCCCAAAGAGACGGCGCACCGCCCAAGACAGCTCGCACTGCACGCCGCACAGACACCGAGGATCTGTAGAGATGCCCGGGATCTCCTCTGCCGTGGGCTGGGCCGCCGCCGGGAGCCTCACCCCCACCGCTGCCGGCGTCCCCCCAGCCAGGTCTCCACCACCCGCAGCTCGTGCAGCCGTTCGGGCGCCACCTCGCGGGGGTCGCGGTCGAGCACGACCAGGTCGGCGAGCATCCCGGGGCGCAGCGCGCCGACACGGTCGCCGAGCAGGACCTGGCGCGCGGGGTTGACGGTGAGCGTGCGCAGCGCCTCGTCCAGCGTCAGCTGTTGGAAGGGCCCGAGGACGTCGTCGCTGTCGCGCATCAGGCGGGTGGTGGCGGTGCGCAGCGCCAGGCAGGGATCCGCCGGCGCGGCGGGGGCATCGCTATGGCAGGAGCTGACGACGCCGTGCTCGAGGTCGCGCCGCAGCGAGTGGATGTGCGCGGCGCGCTCCCGCCCGAGCAACTGATCGCGGAAGACTTCCCCCAAGTAGTAGACCTGGTTGATCGCGTGGCTGACCGACAGGCCGAGCGCCGCGGCTCTGGCGATCTGCTCGTCGCGGACGACGGCGAAGCGCTCGATGCGGTGGAGCATCGGGGAGCCGTCGTCCCGGGCGAGCCCCCTCACCCCCGCGGCCGCGCCCGCGCCGCCGCCCATGGGTGGCAGCTCGCCGGCCCGGACCGGGAGCGGCATCGCCGCCGATCGGTCGCCGAGCAGCGCCTCGAAGCAGCGGAGCACCTGCTCGGTGGCGCGATCGCCCTCGGCATGTACCACCAGCTGCCACCCGGCGTCGCGCCAGACCCGCAGCGCCTCGCGCAACTCGGCCTCCTCGTGCGCGAGCGTGGCGCCGGGACGACCGTTCAGGTAGGGCTCTCCCAGCGCGGCGGCGAAGTCCTCGATCGAGCCGTCCGCCCGATAGGAGATCCCGACCACGTCGTAGTGCTCGTCACCGGCGCCGGGGGCCTCCCCGAGCGTGGTGGCAAGCTCCGGCGTGAACGCCCCGCGCACCCGTACCGGGGCGCCGGGCGCGCGGGCAAGCGCGCCGAGCAGCCGATGTTCGGCAGCGCCCGCGAGCTGCCCGATGCCGGCGTCGTACACCGTGGTGCAGCCCCGCATCGCGAACTCGCGCAACGCGCGGGCGCCGAGCTCCGCGACACGCTCGGGCTCCTGCTCGCATAACTCGGCCGCCGCGTCCGTGGCGAGGCCGGCGGCGACGAGCGCGCTCTCCAGCACGTGCACGTGAGGCTCCACGAAGCCCGGCAGCACGGCGTGGCCGGCGAGGTCGATGATCTCGGTGCCGGGGGTGTAGTGGCGTTTGACCTCGGTGAGGGAGCCCACCCCGAGGATCGTGGAGCCGCGAATCGCGAGCGCCTCCCCGACCGGCTGGGCATCGTCCATCGTGAGGATCGGCCCGCCGCGCAGGATCGCCGCGCGCTCGGGCTCGGGATCGTCCCACAGCGCGCCGCCGGGCGAAGCCGCCGTCGGTGCGAATGCGGGGAGAGTGAGGTTGCCCAGCACCCCCCGCGCGAGCGCAGCGATGCCGGGGCAGCTTGCGAGGAACATCGGTGGAGCACCTCTTCCGTGAGTCCGGTCTGCCAGGGACTCAAAACGATACCGCACAATGGATTACACAACCTCGCCCGCAGGTGGTGACACGCCGTCTCATACGTTGCCCTTACATTCCCGTACCGACGTGCCGCCTCGCTTGCGACGCGCTGCGCCCACGATGCGCCTCGCCTGCGATGCCCTCGCTTTGCCAAGATGCCCAGCCCCGCGCACGTGCGCCGCTCCAAGATGTCCAGCTCAACCCATATACGCCTCGCCTCGCTCGCCTCGCCCTTCGCTCCCGCCCTCGCAGTCGCGGCGCTCGCGCTCGCGTCCCTGCCCGGGTGCTCCGGCGGGTCGGGCGGCAGCGCAGGCACGACATCCACCGCGGCGGCGGCGGCGGGCGCACCGTCAGAGACCGGGTACGACGGGGCGCTGCTGCCGGGGAACCTGCGCCCACGCGGGTTCACGCTCACCGACCAGGACGGCAGGCGCGTCTCGCTGAGCGACTTCAAAGGGAAGGTGACAATCCTCGCATTCGTGTACACGACCTCGAAAACGACCGCCCCACTGATCGCCCAGCAGATCCGCGGCGCGCTGGAAGAACTCCCCGCGGGCACGCCGGCAGTGGCGATCAGCCTCGACCCGGCCGGGGACACGCCGGCGCGCGTGCGTGCGTTCCTGCACGCCGCGTCGCTGAAGGGGCGCATGGAGTACCTGACCGGCAGCGCCGCGCAGCTGCGCCCGGTGTGGCGGGCCTACGCTGCGGTGCCGGCGAGCGCGGGGGCGGTTGCGTACGAACGCGGTGCGTTTGTACTGCTACTCGACAGAGAGGGCGCCCCACGCGTGGAGTTCCCCGTCGAAGAACTGACCCCGGAAGCGCTCGCGCACGACGTGCGCAAGCTGGAGCGAGAATAAGCGCCTGATATCCTACCGGCCAGGTAGGTATTCGAGCAATGATGATCTAAGTGGGAAGGGGGCAGGCCCCCCTCCCGACCTCCCCCCAAGACATTCACGATGATGTTCTCAACCAAGGCGGAGTACGGCGTGCGCGTGATGGTGGCACTGGCGCAGCGTGCGGCGAGCACCCCCGACGGGGAGGAGCCCGTGGTGCCGCTGGCGGAGATCGCCGAGCACGACGGGCTGCCGCTGGCGTACCTGGAGCACCTCGTGGCACGGCTGCGCAAGGCCGGGCTGATCGAGAGCCGCCGGGGCTCGCGGGGCGGGTACATGCTCGCGCGGGCGCCGCGGGAGATCACGATGGCGGAGGTGGTGGAGGCGCTGGAGGGCGCAATCGCCCCGATCGAGTGCATCTCCCAGAGCGCGGACGGAAGCATCGTGTGCTCGCGCGAGTCCGACGCCGACCACGTGTGTCCCACGAAGCTGCTGTGGACGCGCGTGCGCTTCGCGATCGTGAGCACGCTGATGGACACCACGCTCGCCGACCTGCTGCCGGCGCAACGAGCGCCGGCAAGAGAGCTGCCGATGGCCCTCTCTGCGAAGCGTGTCCCGGCAGGCGCCGGCGGCGCGGCCAAGCGGCACCTGCCCACACCCACAATCGCCTGACCGACCCGAAGGAAACCTAATGAAACCCACGATTGTAAAGGGAGGGGGTACTGGGGGAGGGCCTGCCCTCCCCCAGTAAAGACCATGGCCGACCTGGAGATAAGCAACCTGCACGTGCGCATCGAGGAGCGCGAGATCCTCAAAGGCGTCGACCTGAGCATCGACCGCGGCGAGGTGCACGCGCTGATGGGCCCGAACGGGTCGGGCAAGTCGACGCTCGCGAACACCCTGCTCGGGCACCCCGCCTACGAGGTGACGGAGGGCTCGATCCGCTTCAAGGGAGAGGAGCTGAGCGAGGCCGAGCCGCACGAGCGGGCGAAGGCGGGGCTGTTCCTCGCCTTCCAGTACCCGGTGGCGATCCCGGGGGTGTCGGTGGCGAACTTCCTGCGCATGGCGATCAACGCCAAGCGCGAGGAGCCGATCAACGTCAAAGAGTTCCGCACCGAGCTGCAGCACGCGATCGAGCTGCTGGACGTGGACCGCTCGTTCACCTCGCGCCACCTCAACGACGGCTTCTCCGGCGGCGAGAAGAAGCGCGCCGAGATCCTGCAGATGGCGATGCTCAAACCGGACGTGGCGATCCTCGACGAGACCGACTCGGGCCTCGACATCGACGCGCTGCGCACCGTGGCGGAGGGCGTCGAGAAGCTCCACTCCGAGCAGGGGCTGGGCGCGCTGATCATCACCCACTACCAGCGCATCCTGCACTACATCAAGCCGCAGTTCGTGCACATCATGCTCGACGGGCGGATCGTGCTGGAGGGCGGCGTCGAGCTCGTGGAGCGCCTGGAGCGCGAGGGGTATGACCAGATCCGCCAGGAGTTCGGCGCGGAGACGGCAACAGCGGGCGCGGCGAGGACAGGCGGCGACGGTGCCTGAAGGCCAGGTACAGGCGGGCGGAGCGGTCGCAACCAAGCCGGGGCGCCACCGCGAGTCGACGCTCTACCACGCGCTGCACGGCGCCGGCGCGGGCGACGGCCGCACGCTGGAGCAGCTGCGCGAAGCGGCGCTGCGTGTGTACGAGTCCGACGAGCTGCCCGTGTGGCGGCGCTCGGGCTTCTGGACGACGAGCTTCGAGGGGCTGGAGCTCGACGCGCTCCAGGTGCGCCATCACAGCCCGCAGGACGGCCTCCCGCAAATCGTGCGCGACACACTCCCCGAGCGCGCCCGCGCCGGCAGGATCGTGCAGCGCGACGGAACCGTGGTGAGCGTCGAGCTCGACCCCGAGCTGAGGCGGCGCGGCGTGATCCTGTGCTCGCTGGAGGAGGCCGCGCGCGAGCACACGGAGCTGTTCACGCGGTGGTACTCCAAGCGCCTGACGTACGACCGCAACAAGCTGGAGGCGGCGAACGCCGCCATGTGGACGGGCGGCGCCTTCCTGCACATCCCTGCGGGCCTTGCCATCGAGCAGCCGTTCGAGATCGTGTACGCGATCGACGGGCCGGGCACGGCGCAGTACGGGCGCACGCTGATCGTGGGCGAGCGCGGGGCGGAGTTTCGCGTGCACGAGTACGACCTCGCCGACTTCGCGGGACCGGACACCGCCTCCGGCGGCGCCCGGGATTCCGAGGGAGGTGGGTTGGGACCGGACACCGCCGCGGACGACGCAGGGGATGCCGAGGGAGGCAGCGGCCAGGCGCTGCACGCGGGGGCGTTCGAGATGTACCTGAACGACGGCGCGCGCTGCCGCCTCGCGCAAGTGCAGGACTGGGGCAGTGGCGAAGTGTTCGACGCATCCACCCGCTTCGTGAGCGTCGGCAGGGACGCGTACTGCCACTGGCTGCCAGCGCTGCTCGGCGGCCACCTCGTGCGCCACCACCTCGAGCTGGCGGTGAGCGAGCCGGGCGGGGACATGGCGTTCCGCGGGGTGTTCTTCGCGCAGGAGCAGGAGCTGCTCGACGTGTTCGCGGTGGACCTGCACGAGACCGGCCCCTCCGGTGGGGACGTGCACTGGCGCGGGGCCGCCACCGGCGAGAGCCGCGCGAGCTTCGAGGGCCTAATCCAGATCGACCCCGGCGCGCAGAAGACCCACACGTACCTGCAGATCCACACGATGATGCTCTCGCGCAAGGCGCGCCTCGACGCGATCCCCTCGGTGTTGGTGAGCGCCGACGACGTGTCGGCCTCACACGGCGGCACGGTGGGGGAGCTGGACGAGGACGCGATCTTCTACATGCAGACCCGCGGCCTGGACCGCCCGAGCGCCGTCAGGGTGATCGTCGAGGGCTTCTTCGAGCCGCTGGTGAGCGAGCTGCAGGACGAGCCACTGGAAGAGTTGGTGCGCACGAAGATCGCCGCGAAGCTGGCGGCGGCGCGCGAGGACATCGAGGCGTACGCGGCGAGCAGGTGAGCGACAATGACCGGCGCGGGAACTGCCGTTTTAAGGATAAGGACCCCCACAAGGGGGGTCAGGGGTGGACCGATCGAAGATCGGCCAGCGCTGTGGGAGGCGAGCGGCAGGTGAGCACCACGGCGCACGCGGGGATCGACGCGCTCTCGCCGGGCGCGCGCGGCGACGGGGTGCCGGTGAACGCCGTGGAAAGCACGACCCCGACGGATACCCATAACGAGGCCGCGGAGCTGGACGTGCGCGCGGACTTCCCGATCCTCACGCGTGAATTCGACGGGCGCCCGCTGGTGTACCTCGACTCGGCCTCGACCGCGCAGAAGCCGCAGGCGGTGATCGACGCGCTCGCCGAGCACCTGCGCGCGCACAACGCGAACGTGCACCGCGGCGTGTACGCGCTCGCGCAGGAGGCCGACGCCGCCTACGAGCAGGCGCGCGCGCGGGTCGCCGCGTTCACGGGCGCCGACCCCAAGACGACGATCTTCACGAAGAACGTCACCGAGGCGATCAACCTCGTCGCGTACGCGTGGGGTCGCAGTAATTTGGGCCCCACCCACCCGGGCCCCACCCACCCAGGTCCCACCCACCCAGGTCCCACCCACCCGGGTCCCACCCACCCGGGCGAGGCGGTGCTCATCACCCAGATGGAGCACCACGCGAACATCGTGCCGTGGCAGCAGCTGTGCAAAGCGCAGGGCGCGCAGCTGCGCTACTTGGAGGTGGACGAGACCGGCCAGCTCGACCCCGAGCAGCTCGACGCAGAGCTCGAACGGGGCGACGTGAAGCTGGTGGCGTTCACCCACGTGTCGAACGTGCTGGGGACGATCAACCCCGTGGCGCAGATGACCGCACGCATCCGCGCCGCCGGCGCGGTGTCGCTGGTGGACGGCGCGCAGGCGGTGCCGCACATGCCGGTGGACGTCGCCGCCGTCGGGGCCGACTTCTACGTGTGGACCGGCCACAAGGCCCTCGGCCCGACGGGGATCGGCGTGCTGCACGGCCGCGCCGAGCTGCTGGCGGAGATGCCGCCGTTCCTCACCGGCGGCGACATGATCGCCTCGGTCGACCTCGACGGCGCCACGTGGAACGAGCTGCCGTACAAGTTCGAGGCCGGCACCCCGCCGATCGCCGAGGCGGTGGGGCTGGGCGTGGCGGTCGAGTACCTGCGCGCCCTCGGGATGGCACGCGTGCGCGAGCACGAGGAAGCGCTGACCGCGCACCTGCTCACACGTCTGGCGGAAGTGCCCGACCTGCGCGTCGTGGGCCCCCCGCGCGCCCAGGAACGGGGCGGCATCGCGTCGTTCACGATCGCGGGGATGCACCCCCACGACATCGCCGAGATCGCCAACCGCGGCGGCGTGTGCATCCGCGCCGGCCACCACTGCGCGCAGCCGCTGATGCGCTGCCTGCAGGTGGCAGCGACCGCCAGGGCGAGCGTGGGGATCTACAACACCCCCGCGGAGATCGACGCGCTGCTCGACACGCTGCTGGCTGGACGCGAGGTGTTCGGGCTGTGAGGGGCCGGTTGGACGCTGCCCAGGTGGGCGCATTCTGTGGAGATGCTGTTCCGGCGGGCGCATGCGCCCGCCGGCGACCCCGCA
>DASZIQ010000030.1:0-32987 GCA_035948945.1 Solirubrobacteraceae bacterium | reverse complement strand
ACGAGCGCCACAACAGCGTCCAAACCCGCAACGCCCGGCTCGCCGCGATCCACTCGCTATTCCGGTTCGCCGCGCTGAAGCACCCGACCACGCCGCGCTCATCCAACGCGTGCTCGCGATCCCACCCAAGCGCCACGACCGCACGATCGTCACCTACCTCACCGAGCCAGAGACCCACGCCCTACTCGCCGCCCCCGACCGCACCACCTGGGCCGGCAGACGTGACCACACCATCCTGCTCTTGGCCGTCCAGACCGGCCTACGAGTCTCAGAGATCACAGAGCTACGCGGAAAAGGTCGGCCGAGCTTGGCCTGGGCTCGGTCGCGGACATCCGTGAGCAGGAGCCCTTGGCAGGCGCGGCGGGCCTCGGCGAGTGTGGTCGGAACGCCCTCTCGGGTGAGCATCCGGGCGAGCACTTCGTTGGAGATCACCTCGGAGTCAACGAGCACCCCGTCGCAGTCGAAGATCACAAGCTCGTGCATGGGCGGTCGAGCACTCTATGGCCTGCTCCAGCGCACCGGATGGCTTTACGCCGCGTCGGCGATGAGCAGCCGTGCGCCGAGGTCGATGCTCTCCAGGTCGAGCAGCTCGGCGTTGCGCGCCGCCCACTCGCCGCTGTCGAGGTCTTCGGCGAGCGAGGTTACGGCTCGCCGCTCGGCCTGCTCGCCGACTCGCGCCCACACCGAGCAGCCGCGGCGAACCGGCTCGCGTAGATAGGCTGCCGGCCGGCGCCAGTAGGCGTGAAAGAAGCCGTCGATCACGTCGAAGGGGATCGGGACGGGCTCCATGCATGCGTCGATCGCCGCCGCGCGCTCGCGGAGAGTGGGGCTGCCTGCGGTCAGAGTGTGGTACTCGGGGAGGTAGTCGCGTACCAGCCAGAAGCGTTCGATCTCGGCGTTGTCCCATTGGAAGACGACTACTCGCCGGGCGACGCGGCGCATCTCGTGCAGCCCGGCGATCGGGTCAGGCCAGTGGTGGTCGGAGAGCACGGCCAGCGCAGCGTCGAAGGATTGGTCGGGGAAAGGCAACGCTTCCGCGCGAGCGTCGATGCAGGGCGCCGCTCCAGGTGGGCGCTGGGAGCGCATCACGCGGGAGGGCTCGACTGCGAGAACGTCACGGTCGGGCGGCTCGTAAGAGCCGGTGCCGGCGCCGACGTTCAGCACGGTATGGGCGTCGCCGAGCGCGGAGAAGATGCGTGCGGCGATCCGCGGCTCGGTGCGGCGCGCACTGGTGTACCCGAGGCCGATCTGCTCGTATGAGGCGTCGTTTGGCTGGTGCTCAGGAGGCATACGGTCGCCGGTGTCCAGGCGCTCGCGTGTATCGTCGGTCGGCGGTGCGCCCCAATTACATCACGGCAACGCCGGAGTTCTTCATCTACGGTCAGGCCACGACGGCCTCCGAGCGCGTGGAAGCGGATCGCCGGTGAGCCGGCGCGTTGCGATCGGCGTAGTCGGCCTGGATCACTGTGCTGCCGTCCAACGACACCGGCTCCCACGTTCAGTGCAGTCTTGGTACCGCCGAGCGCGTGCGCGAAACGGACGAACGACGATTTCTTCGGAGGAGCCACCAGGCTATCGTCAGGTCGCGGTGCGTCTGAACCACATCACGCTCGCGGTCGCCGACGTCGAGAACTCGGCGCGCTTCTATACACGCCTCGGCCTCGCGCAGATCGTCGCCGACTACCCGGACTACGCGCGGTTCGTGGCACCGCAAGGCGACACGACGCTCTCCCTACACCGCGCCGACGACCGTCCGTCACCAGAGTCGGGAGCGAGTATCCATTTCGAGGTTGACGACGTTGACCACTCGGTAGGGCAGCTCAAGCGAGCGGGCTTCGACTTCGCGTGCGATCCGGTTGACCAACCGTACCAGTGGCGTGAGGCGATCCTGCTCGACCCTGACGGGCATAGCATCTTCATCTACCACGCTGGCGAGAACCGGCTCGACCCGCCGTGGCGTATTGGCTCAGAACCCTGACACCCGAGGCACTGAGAAAGGAGAGATGCCGGACACCGCCTTTCCCGTCGTGGTCTTCGATCTCGACGGGACTCTGCTGCGCGGCACGACAGTGTCGCTGCTGCTCGCGGAATGGGTCGGGCAGGCAGCGGAGATCGCCGAGCTTGAGCGGGCGTTTCATGCACACGAGATATCTAATCGCGTGGTGGCCGACACTTCCGCCGGATGGCTCGCGGGAAAGAGCACGGCCGAGGCTTGGCGGGTGCTGACGAACGGCCACTGGATTGATGGGATGGCCGAGACGTTCCGAACGCTCGACGCTGCCGGGGTCAGCATGTTACTGGGCACGATCACCTGGAGCTTCGCGGCTGAGATGTTGCGGGATCGCTATGGGATCGCCGCGGTCAGCGGAACAGAGATGCAGGTGAACGACGGGGTACTGTCGGGCACGGTCAGCCGCTACTTCGATGAGCACGACAAGGTGCGCTTCGTCGAGGAGTGGTGCACACAGAACAGGTTTTCGATGAGCCAGGTCGCGGCGATTGGCGACTCGCGCTCTGACATCCCGCTCTTTCGTCGTGCGGGCATGTCGATCGCGTTGAACGCCACGCCCGACGCTCGGGCAGCAGCAGCCCACGTTCTCGATACAGAAGATCTCCGCGATGTACTGGCGTTCCTGCAGCCGGTCGGGCGAGATGTGTGATGGTGCGGCAGTGAGTGTGCCAGCTCGGGAAAGCAAGACGCTGCGGGATGCATGGGATGAGAACGCCGCCGATTGGACAGCTCCTCCGCGCCTCGTCACGGCAGCACGCGAGGCCGACCCAGGATTCGACGTTCAGGTCGCCGACGCGGCGGCCATGCTGTTCCCTGACGAGCATTTCGATCTGGCGGTCGCGTCACTGTCGCTGATGAACATGGACGACATGCCCACCGTCCTCGGTTCGATCCGATTGCGTCCATTCGCGCTCGATCTGCCGCATCATCGCGGGGTAGACGATCAGGTGCCGGAAGGGCCTGATCGCGGCCATATACACAGCTCCGAGAAGCCCATTAGGCTTGACCAAGACTGCCATCTGGCCGCGGTAGCCATCAGTCCCGTCAGCCACGCAGCCGAGGTGCATGACCCCATGCATGGTGCGGTTGGCGATCTCCGCCGCGAACTCGTCCTCGATCAGGTACAGCGAGGTGAACGGGAGCGTGTCGAAGTTGGGTCCTGGTGCGTCCAGCAGGTCTTCCGGCAGACGTTTGTGCAGCGTCGGTACCCTCTCTCCGAGCCCGCTCTGCGCCTCGTCCCAACCGAGCAGCTCTCCAATCTTCCAGCGAGTGCTCCACAGCGCGCGAGCAAGCCGGGAGGAGCCTTGCGTGGGGTCGCCAGCGGCGAGGCGCTGCACCAGCGCGTGGAAGTCGCTCCTGTCGCCATGCACGGGCAGTGCCCACACGTCCTCGAGTCGAAAGTCGGGGGTGATCTCATGGATGCGCCAAGGACGGGCGGTGTGCGCGCTGTTCGGGAGTCTCCCCTGTCCTTCATGCATGTGATGATGCTGGGTCTTTGATTGCTGCGCTCTTGTCGCACTGCGAACCCAGGGCGAGCGCGGGCGCGCCGAGAGAGCGAATCGGCTCGGGAACCTCGCGTCGCCACCGGACGATCCGGGTGGCTGCACGTCTGTTGCAACGTGGAGAGAGAGGGTTGGAGTGTTGCGATGAGGCCGTGGACACAGTGCTCGCAAGGATGCTACCATACATACGTGCATGTATGTACTGCCCCGGGAACGTCGCGGTGTCGATGAGTCCCGCGAGTGCGCCGACACTGTCAGTGCACGGGCGCCCTACTCAGGCTGAGCGTCGCGCCCGCTCGCACGGCGCGTTGCTCGAATCTGCCGCGCGCGGTCTCTCTCGCTACGGCTACGGCAACCTCCTGCTCGAGGAGGTGGCGCGTGAGGCCGGCTATACGCGGGGCGCTCTATACCACCAGTTCAAGGACAAGGAGGACCTGGCGCTGGCGGTGATCGAGTGGGTCAACGAGAACTGGATGCGCGAGGTTGGCGAGCCGGCCGCGCAACAGGCCGACCCGGTCGCCGAGCTGCTGGCGCTGGCACGCGGCCACGCCGTCTTCTGCCGGCGCGACATCGCCCGCGTCGTGATGGCGCTGCGCTTGGAGTTCGCCGGTCAGGAGCATCCGGTAGGGCGCGAGACCGAGCGGATCTGGGAGACCGGTGTCACGCGCTGCGTCAAGCTCATCAACGCCGGACGCAAAGCCGGTTCGATTCCACCGGGACCACCGGCCCGGGCAGTGGCGCCGGCGTTGCTGGGCGCGCTCGAGGGAGCCGTGATCGCTCTTGCCGGGCATACGCCTCACGACGAGCTTCTGGCCGCATGCGCCGTTGCGGGCGTGCTGGGAATCGACAGTCATCGAGCTGCGCAGACGCCATACCGTCGTTCTGGTGCGATTGGGACCGGCTCGCCCCACAGCAGCAGCGTGCCTTCCGCCAAGCAGTAGCTCCCGTTCATTGCTGACATTGCCGGCGGTGGCAGCCAGAGCTTCCGTCCGCGCCTGCGCGTCAAGCGGGTGCAGGGCAGGCGTCCATTTTGGGTCCGCACCTTGCGATTCGATAACTTGGTTTCGCGTGACCTCAACGCGATTCCTCGCGCCTGTCATGTCAAAACTCCAAGGAGGATATTGTGATTAACAGTAGATGGATCAAGAGGTTCATGGGAACGGCGCTTGCCGCATCCGTCACCGTGCTGGCTATGGTGCCTTCGGCCTCGGCGCACCATCCGACCGGGGTATTTGCAAAGTTCGCGCAGTGTCCGTTCGAAAACCCCACAGTTGCACTCTGCACGTATTCGGAAAGCACAAGCGGGGTGCTCCAGATAGGCAAGGTAATCGTGCCGCTCGTCAAGCCACAGATTCTACAGGGTGGTGACAGTCAAAACCCAGAAACCGGCCAGCTGACGTCCGTGGATGCCGTCAACGGTGAAACGCTGGTCAAGGTTGCCCAACTGGTGCCCGAGGGTCTACTGGGCAACAGCGAAGAAGGCCAGCCTCCGCTGCGGAATCTCTGCAAGGACTTCCACAGCAACTCCGGATGTAGTCTGACCAGCACGGAGGAACTCGTCGGCGAAACCCATCTCAGCCTAACGAACTTGCTCTTCGAAGAAGGCACCGCCCTCGAAGTGCCACTGGTGTTGCACATGAAAAACTCATTGCTGGGCAGCGAGTGCTTCATCGGGACCCCCTCAGAACCGATTGTGGTCAAATTCACAACGGGGTCCACGAGCCCGCCACCGCCGAATGGACCTGTCCACGGATCGTCCGGAAGCCTCCAGATTCTCGCAGAAGGCTCCTATATCAGCTCAACGGGCAGCGTGCTTGTGGATAACGCGTTCGCTCTTCCCGTGGCGCACGGCTGCGGGCGGTTTGACTGGGTCGTCGACCGCCGATTCGGTCTTCCCTCGGCGGCAGGGCAGAACACGATGATACTCAGTGGCGAACTGGCGCTTGCCGCGGCGCGCGCTGTTGAAATAAGCGAAGGAGCATAGGATCGCTTAAGCCTCAGCGTGGCGCCTGCGCAGCGCTCACTCATTTACATGCCATCGCTGTGCCCGGCGTCCCTGTCGGGCGCAGCGATTTGCGTTTCACCGACCGCGCGCGGCGGGGCGACTGCCTTGTCGTGCAGGACACTGGTAGGCAGCCAGCGAGCGCTGGCTTCGTGGCAGCTGACAGCGCGCGTCGGAGCTGACTCAGTGCAGACTCCCCGTCATCGTCAGCCAGTAGCTCGACGACCCTTCTGGACCAATCCCCGCACGCACGCCAACTCCGTCCACGCGAATGTGGGGGTTGGAGAACAGCGTCAGCCCCACCGCGTCCAGCGGAAATCCGGTCGGCCGCACCACCAGCTTGCCATCTTCCGCTCGGGCCACCGCTTCGATCGAGGCCCCAACGCCAAATAGCCGCCCGCTTGCCAGCACCTTCACCTCACCGCCTTCGCTGCCCACAAGCCGCATGTCAAAGCCGGGCGGGAGCGCTGCCTGTGCGTCGGATTGGCTCAAGCGCGCTTCTACCCGCAGCACGTTGCCCCGCTTGTTCAGGCTCACATCGCGGAGCTGAAGCGGACCCTCGTGCGAGCTGTCAGCTGTGAAGTGCATCTCACTCACGCCGCGCGCTTCCTCCAGCATCTGCGCCGACTGTTCGGCATTCATATCCAGACTCGCAGCCCGCACCGTCACCGAGTCGGCCTGTCCCCACAGGAGCTCCACCGCTGGCCACGCCTGTACGTTCACGCTCTTCACAATCCCGAAGCGCCCCACGCTGTCGCGTATCCTTTGTGCCGCGATGCCTGGAAGGAACACTTGTGCCAACCCCAGCGCGACTGCCACTGCCACCGCCAGCGCTGCGGCGATTCCAAGCACCTTGCTCTTATTAAGAGCCACACCCGTAGTCTCGCAAGACGCGTCGTGAAAACCGAACTACGGCAAAGAGCGCGATCATGCGTTGCTCGTGATGATCAACGATAGGGAACCGGCCCGTGCGGGAGACTAAAATGTCACCTTCCTGGACGACGATCCGCAGGGCGCCCTCCTGATCTGACGCCGCAAGCTCACTCGTGGAATCCCAGCTTCGGTGCCACACGCGCGACGGCTCTGCCCGGGAGTGCAACCACGGCCGTTCCCAGGATCGTGATCGCTGCAAGCGTCTGCAGGGCCAAGGGTCCCGCAGGTCTGTAGATAACCGGAAATCCGCTGATGTGCTTGACCCAGAGAGTGGCGAACGCCTGGCCACAGAAGCCGAAGATGGCTCCGATCATACAGCCGATGATCAGGATTGCAGCGGTCTCGATGGTGAGCAGCACCCAGATCTGACGAGCGTCACAACCGTAGATCTTCAGGGCGGCAAAGCGCGGGCGACGCTCCCATAGGGAAGCGGCGATCGCGGCGCCGAGCGCCAGCGCAGCGACGATCACCAGTAGATCCCCGATTTCGGTGATCTGCTTCGGTCCCTGCCGGGCTACGCTATTCTGTTCGCTCTGGCGTTCAGCGCTCGTTTGAACTCGCAGACCGCCGTAGTGGGAAAGCGCCTTGGCGACAGCTACCCTGGCCACCGCCAGATGGATGCCCGGCTTGAGGTCGACCTCCAGCGCGGTCGGGGTCACGCTCTCCCAAGCGCTGCGGTAGTCGGCTGGATTCATGAGTATCGTACCCGACGGCCACAGGCTCGCGACCGTCGCCGCGAGGTCAAACGAGCGCTCCCCAGCGGGTGTCGTCAGCCTGACGGGCTCACCGATATGCAGGCTCCGATCTTCAGCGAGCTTCGAGGAAAGCACGACCCAACCGCCGGCGCGCAGCTCGCGTTCCGCGAGTTGGAGGTTGCCCTCACGCAATGTGGCGGACTGAATCAGGGGACGGTCGCCCGAGGGCCGCGCGATCACCCACACGCGCCTGCCTTCGAGGTCTCTGAAGGAGCTCTGGTAGACGCGAACGGCCGAGACGCCGGGCACATGGCGAATTATGGTGATCAGGGTGGTTTCGGGACCAGTCGAAAACAGCTCGGTGGCGTATGCATTCTCCTGACCTCCAGGGACGATCCAAAGGTTAGCCGTGCGATTGAACGATCGCTGGGCCGCGGCGATCCCGCGCAGCAGATCGTGCTGGCCGCCCTGGATCGTGAGGATTCCGAACATAGCCACAGCGGCGGTGGCGCTCAGCGCGATCACGCGGGTCGGTGCGGCGCGCAGCTCGATGCTCGCAATCGCGAGCAGGCGAGGCCTCCTGAGTCGAAAGGTGAGCCAGTCCAGAAACCCCAGAGCCCAGACGACAATTGCCGGACACATCAAGAGCATGCAAATCGCGAGGAGACCTCCGCCCGTGACACCGATCGCAGGTATTGTCAGAATTACCAGCACTACCACCCCGATCAGCCCCAGGCCCACCAGGAGCATCGAGCGGGCAAGCCGCGGTGAGATCCCCTCGGTGGGGCGCTCGGCGTCGTGGTAGATCGAGTCGATCGGCCTGCGCGAGAATAGATCCAGCGCCGGCCGCGAGGCCGCAAGCAGGGTGGCCAGGACGCCGGCCGCGAATGCGCCGACGGCCACGCCCAGCGGAACGACGCGCTGGGTGCCGACCGGAAAAGCGCTCGTAAGGTACTTCGGTGGTTCGCGGAACAGCTGTCGCGAGAGCTCCTCGCCGAGCAGCAGGCCCAGTCCCGACGCGAGCACTCCCAGGGCGAGCGCCTCGAAGGCCATCATCTGCAGAGCGCGGGGACGATCGGCGCCCTCCAGGCGCAACGCGGCAAGATTGCGCCGCCGGGCCGGCGTGGTGAGAAGCATTGCGTTGAACGCAAACAGCAGCCCCACCACCGCACCAATCACAGCAAACAGGGTTGAGGACTGATTGTTGGGCACCGCCGCCGCCCGCAGCAGCTCCACCTCCGAATCGCTGGGGCGGACGTCGAGCGTGCCGCCAAACGACCGCGAAAGCTCGGCCTCCACCTGGCGTTCGCGGCCAGCCTTGGGAACGATCTCCACAGCTGTGACGCGGTTGCTCAGGCCGGTGACGCGCTGCGCCAAGGCCAATGAGACCACCGCGATCGGGCTGTCCAGGAGCCCCCCGATCTGCTGCTTGCCCAGCACCGAGGCGAGCGGAAGGCTCACGATCTGCGCCCCCACCTGAAGCCTGATCCGCTGGCCGGCCCGGGCTCCAATCTGCGCGGCAACCGAGGCGGGCAAGCTCACGCCCGGACGCGCGAGCTGCGTGGCGGCGTTGCGCAGTGCCGGGCTGTCGAGCCCGGCGATGCTCCGGCCAGTGCCTACCAGAGAAACCCCGCGGCGTCCGTGCGGCCCGATCACGCTGACCTGATGCACGAGCAGCGGAGCCGAGGCCGCCACGTCAGACAGGCCGGCGATCCGGCGGGCAAGCTGCTGGTCGAAGCCACTTTCGCTGCGTGCGGCCACTTCGAGCGATGCCTTGCCCGAAAGGCCGTGTACAAGCGTCTGTACCGAGCCACTCAGGCTGGCGCTCGCAATTTGGACGGCGAAGACGAGCGCGACGCCCGCGGCGATCCCCGCCAGCGCAAAGAGCTCCTGAAGCGGCTGCTTTTTCAGGCGCAGCCAGTACAGATAGGCCATCGTGACGAGCTTCACCTTGGCGCGCCCGGGCTTGGGGTCCGTGTGTACAGCGCGCTCGGCGCTGCGCGTGGAAGGAACCTCACTGATGCTGGCCATCGCGTACCCTGCTCAGCCTTCGAGCTCCGGCTTTTCCTCCAGCTGGCCGTCGCGCAACTCATACACGCGGTCGGCGTAGCTGGCCGCGCGCGGGTCGTGAGTTACGAGGATCGTGGCTATCTTCCGCTCGCGGCAGAGGGTCGCGAACATCGCCAGCACCTCATCGCCGCGGTGGGTATCGAGGTTGCCGGTCGGCTCATCGGCGAGCATGATCTGCGGTTCGCGAGAGAGCGCGCGAGCGATCGCCACGCGCTGGCGCTCGCCGCTCGAGAGCCGCTCGGAGGCGTGGTTGATGCGCGAGCCAAGGCCCAGCTCTTCGAGCAGCGGCGTCACCGCGCGGCGCGCTCGGGTCCGCGAGAAGCCATCCAGCAGCAACGGGATCGCGGCGTTGTCGACCGCCGGTGCGCCCGCAATCAGATGCGGGACCTGAAAGACGAAGCCGAGCTTGTGCAGGCGAAACCGGGCGGCCTGGTCCTGCGTGAAATCAGAGATGACCTCATCGTCGAAGCGCACGCTGCCGCGATCGGGATGCACCAGACCGGCGGCGATCAAGAGCAGTGTGGTCTTGCCCGATCCGCTGGGCCCGTACAGCGCCACGAGCTCCCCGGGCTCGACCTGGAGGGAGACGCGGTCGATCGCGTGGATGGTCTCCCCAGGGCCCTGGAAGTGCTTTACGACCTCACAGAACTCGAGCACAACGCGTCCCACCACAGCGTTCGAGCCCGTGGCCGCAAAACGCTGTGCGATTGTGCGCCGAAGCGACAGGTCGGCGCAGCCAGTGGCGATCGAGACGCGACACGATCATTGCAACCTGAGTGTGCGTCATCAATATCCATTGGTAGAAATGTCCCGCTTATAGCCAGCGCGGATCAGATCACAGTAGCGCACGACCACGACCGGCTCAAGGATCGCGGCGGATCCGGCCGTAGAAACCATTTGGCTCACCCACAAGGCATATGATGCGGACGTGCGGGTGCTTGTCAGCGAGGGATCGAGCCTCAGCGCTCGGCAGATCGTCGCGGCACTCGGTGCCCGCGGCTGCGAGGTTCACCTGCTCGACGCCGGTCGTACGCCGCTCGCCCGCTTCTCGCGCTTCGTGCGCGGCGTCCATCGCGTCCCGCCCGTGGGCGATGACCCGTTCGCATGGCTGGACTCGGCGCTGAGCGTCGTCGGGGTGGTTCGTCCCGACGTCCTGCTGGCCAGCCACGAGCAGGCCGCGGTGCTTGCTCGCGCCCACGACCGCGTCGCGGCCACCGGCGTGGGCTTTGCCGTCCCGGAGTTTGCGAGCTTGGCGCAAGTGCAGGACAAGGCTGCGGCCAGTGCGCTGCTGACCCGCCTCGGGCTGCCTCAGCCGGCGACCGTCGTGGCGGATTCGGCGTCGGCGCTGCGCCAGCTCTGCGAGCCACCGGTCTACGTCAAGGCACGCGTTGCCACGGCCAGCACGGGCATTGCCTTCGTGCGCGACAAGGTCGATATCGCGGCGACCGTCGCGCGTTTCGCCGACGACGCAGGCGGTGTGCTCGTGCAGGAGGCCGTCGACGGGCCGTTGGCGATGGTCCAGGCGATCTTCGACCGCGGGCGGCTCGTAACCCATCACGCCAGCGTCCGCCTCCGCGAGGGAGCCAGTGGCGGCTCGAGCGCAAAGCGCAGCGTCGCGCTGCCATTCCTCGCCGCCCACCTGACGACGCTCGGAGCGCACACGGTTTGGCACGGAGCGCTATCGCTGGACGCTGTACTCACGCCCGACGGCCCGCGGTACATCGACCTCAACCCACGCCTCGTCGAGCCCGGCAACGCGCAGCGTGCAGGCGTCGACCTCGTCGGTGCGCTGCTGGACGTGTCGCTCGGGCGAGCGCCCGCGGCGGCTTCGCCGTCGCGCATCGGCATCCGTACCCACCAGCTACTTGTCGCGCTCCTGGGCGCCGCCCAGGATGGGCGCGGGCGGCGGGGGGTTACGGGCGAACTGCTGCGCGCGGCGCTCCGCCGAGACGTGTACGCCGGCAGCCACGAGGAGCTGCTGCCGCTGCGCTCGGACCCGCTGGCAGCGATCCCGCTGCTGGCGGTCAGCGCGTCGTTGCTTGGGCGCCCAGCGTCGGTCGAGGAGCTCACGCGTGCCACGATCGGCCGTTATGCGCTCACGCCTGCGGCGTGGGCGTCGATCTGTGCGGACACTGCGAGCTCTGCAGGCGTTGCGGCGTGACGGAGCGGGCGCACGGCGAGCACTGGCCGCACCCCCTGCACGGCAAGCGTGGCAACGTGGTCTCGCCAAACCGGAACGGCGCTCAGCGACCAGCGCCGCGTGGCGTCGCTCGCGTGTCTTCCGTCAGCAGCGACCACCACTTCGGGTAGCGCCGCGAGGCCTGCGCCGGTCTCCTTCACACAGCTCTCCTTCGCTGTCCACAAGCGCAGGAAGCTGGTTGCGGCCCTCCCCGGCTCGGCGCCGACGAGCAGCTGTGCCTCCCGCGCAGAGAACCAGCGTCGTGCGATCGCGTGCGGGTGGTGGACGTTGGCGACGTGCTCGACGTCAACGCCAACGCTCCGGTCGGCGGCTACAGCCAGGAGCCCCGTTGCCCCGCCATGCGACAGGCTGAAGTGCAGGTGCAGCGGTGCGACGAGCACGGGCTTGCCGGCGGCGCGGTGCTCAAGCTCGACATCGACGGGCGCGCACCCGAGGTATCCGCCGAGGACTCCTCGCAGCGCGCCGTGGGCGACGATGTATCGGAGACGGTCGCCTTCGTGGAAGAAAGCGTCGGCCCGCGCGGTCTCCGTTGCGTGGAGCGTGGCCGCATACGCCTGGACCGTCGCCGGCGGCGCCGTCAGAGGCATACGCCACACGTGCACGGCGCCTGGCTCAGGCCACGCCGGCATTGCCGCCCTCGGTCCGCAGCCAGTGGGACACATGCATCTCGACGAGCCGCAGAAAGCGCGGCGCCTCCTCGTAGCAGGAGAAGTGCCCACCCGCAAGCAGATGCATCCGGAACGCAGAGGACGTCTGCTCGCGCCAGCAGGCCACATCAGCCGGATGCGCTACGCGATCGTCCTCGCCGGCGAACGCGACAATCGGCACCTCGAGCGGCGTCTGCGACTCGTACTCGTAGCTTTCGTCGACCGCGAGGTCGGCGCGCAGCAGCGGGAGGAAGAGGCTGAGCAGCTCGTCGTTCGCGAGCACCTCGTCCGCGACGCCGCCGAGCTCACACAGCACGTGCTTGAGCGCGGCGTCGGGGAGCCTGTGCGCCGCCAGGCGCTCGCGCGGCAGCTGCGGCGCCGGGTACCCCGACACGATCAGCCCGAGCGGAGACGGTGCGTCGCTGCGTCGCAGAGTGCGTGCGAGCTCAAACGCGATGAGCGCGCCGAGGCTGTGCCCCAGCAGCACATAGGGGCGGTCAAGCGCGCTCACGATCGCCGCCTGGAGCGCCTGCACCAGCGGCGTGATATGCGCGAACGGCGGTTCGGTGAAGCGCAGCTCGCGCCCTGGTGCTCGCACCGGGACGAGCGCGATCTGAGCTGGAAGGTATGCCTCCCACCCCTGGAAGCTCGTGGTTCCGCCCCCTGCGTGGGGCATGCAGAAGACCTGTGCGATCGCGCTTGGGCGACCGGTCAGCGGCAGCCACGCCGCCGTGGCGAGCTCGACCTCTGCCATCGATCAGACGACCTCGAGCGCCAGATAGGCGGGCGGTTCGGGGATCGCCGACAGGTCCGCCTCCAGCACCAACGCGTCGCCGTCGCGCCGGACTTCGCGAAAGCCCGCGAAGCGGTAGGTGACGTACATCAAGCGATTGCGCCCGGTTTCCACCAGCTCAGCGTGCAGTGACGCGTTGGCCGCGCGGGCCAAACGCATCACATGGTGCAGCAGGACGCTGCCGACCCCGCGCGACATCACGCGGCAACTCATGAGCAGCAGCCTGAGCGTCCACGGCCCGTCACCGGTCTCGACGAGCACCAGGCCGATCCTCCCGTACGGTCCATAGCGATCCTCGAGCGACGCCACCAGCAGCAGGTGATCGGGGTCCTCGCGCAGCGCCGCAAGCTGCTCGTAAGAGTAGGTGCGACCAGTCGAGTTCAGTTGGTTGGTACGGACGGTCAGTTCCTCGGCCCGTTGCAGGTCGTCCTCCAGGGCGGGCGCGATCTTCAGTCGCATGTCGAGCGTCGCGAGGAAGTCCTCGCTGGTCCCGACGAAGTCCTCCTCATCGCCAACGCGTCGCTCCTCGCTGCGGTACAGCAACCTGCGGATCCGCGATTCGTCGGTGATAAAGCGCGGCTGAAACTCACGGCGGCTGCGCACCGCATCGCAGATGTCATCGACCGCGACGCACAGCACGGATGGATGCCGGTAGCCGACCTCCTCAAGCTCGAACCGCTGGTCATCGACGAACGCCAGCGCATCTATCCCGAAGTTCAGGCGCCGTGCGATCTCGGGTATCGAACGAGACTTCGCGTGCCAGCCGATCTGCGGATACAGGAAGTGCTCGTCGAGGCCGTGCTCGGAGAGCTTGGCGAGCGCAGCGTCGGCGTCGTTGCGGCTGGCGATCGAGTGCAGGATCCCACGCTCGCTGAGCGTCGTGATCGCTTCGACGATCTCCGGGCGCGGCGTCACGCGGCGATCCTCGAGCAGAACACCATCCCACAGCGTGCCATCGAGATCCCAGACCACGCACTTGACTGTCTTCACGGTGCACATCCCGACATCTG
Source organism: Solirubrobacteraceae bacterium (assembly GCA_035948945.1). Lineage (GTDB taxonomy): Bacteria > Actinomycetota > Thermoleophilia > Solirubrobacterales > Solirubrobacteraceae > Palsa-744. The sequence continues at coordinate 19,124 of DASZIQ010000030.1, read as the reverse complement.
CCGGTCGGCGTCGTCGGCGATCGTGACCTGGTGAAGCTCGGTGGAGCCCTCGATGATCTCCATGACCTTGGCGTCGCGGTAATAACGGTCGACGCTCGCCCCTGTGACACAACCGCGGGCGCCGTAGATCTGCACCGCATCGCCCGCCGCGCGTGCCGCCGCGCGCGCCGCGTGGTACTTGGCGATCCAGGTGGCCATCACTGTCTCGGGATCGCCCGTGTCCTTCAACCGCGCGGCGCGCTCGCACAGCAGCCGTCCGGCGCGCGCGTCGACGACCATGTCGGTCAACATCCTGCGCACGAGCTGCTGGTCCTTGAGCGTGCCGCCAGCGCACGAGCGCCGCGCAGCATGGCCGGACGCGGCTTGCAGGCACGCACGCACGATGCCGACCGATCCCGACGCCACGCTCAGTCGCCCAACCTCCAGTGTGCCGGTGATGACAGTCGCCAGCGCGAAGCCGTCGGGTCCCAGCAGTGCAGTGTCAGGCACCTCGCAGGCATCGACCACAACCTCGGCGAGCATGCTGGCCCTGGTCCCGAGCAGACCCGCCACGGGGGTGCGCGTAACGCCCACGCTCTCCGCCGGTACCAGGAACGCGCAGATGCCGCTCGGCGAGCGGGCAAAGATGAGCAGCAGGCCGGCAGTCAGCCCACCGGTGATCCAGCACTTCGTTGCGCTGAGGCGATAGCCATGGCGCACACGCTCGGCGCGCGCGCTCAATGCGGCGGCATCGCTGCCGGCCTCCGGCTCGGTCAGGCAGAAGGCGCCCAGCGTGGCGCCGGTGGCCAGTTGCGCCAACCACTGCTCGCGCTGGGCGTCGGTGCCCCAACGGTCGATCGCATGGCCGACCATCGTGTGCACGGTCAGCAGGCTGCGCAGCGACGAGCAGCCGCGCCCGACCTCCTCGTGCAGCGCGCTGACGTCGACCCAGTCGCGACCCGTGCCGCCGACATCGACCGGCAGCGCGGCGCCCCACCAACCCTCGCGCGCCGCGACGTCCAGAGCGTGCGGGGAGATGCGGGCATCGCGGTCGCACGCATCGGCGCCCGGCGCGACGTGCTCATCGACGACGACGCGCACTTGGTGTCTCCACTCACTGCATGGGTTGGGCGCAGCGAGCGTCTGGCTGTGCATTGACATCGCCTAAGCCGCCGCAGGAACGTTACGGACAACGAGCCGCTCCATCGCCACCACCGTGCGGAAGTTGCTCAGCTCCAGGTCCTCGTTGCCGATGCGGAAGCCGAAGTGTCCCTCGAGGAACATGACGAGCTCCATCGCAAACAGCGAGTTGACGAACCCGAGACCGAAGATATCCTCCTCGTCGGCGATCGTCACATGCGGAAACTTCGCATGGATGAAGTCGCGGATGTCCTCAGTCGTGGTGGGCAAGTGCGCCTCCTTCGTCGATCGCCTCGTTGGCCAAGGCATAGGAATAGAAACCGCGCCCGGACTTGCGGCCGTGCAGACCCGCGTCGACGAGCTCGTGCAGCAGCGAGCAGGGCCGGTACTTCGAGTCCGAAAAGCTGTCGTGCAGTACCTCAACGCTGTAGAGGATCGTGTCCAAGCCGATCAGGTCGGCCATTTCGAGAGGACCCATCGGATGACCGAAGCAGGAGCGAAACACATCGTCGATCTGCTCTGCGCTCGCGACCCCCTCCTGGACCAGGAACGCTGCCTCATTCACCATCAGCATCAGCACGCGGTTGGACACGAAGCCGGGCGAGTCGCGGACGGGGATCGCGCGCTTGCCCATCGCCTCGAGCAGGCCCTGGACGCGTGCTACCGAGTCCTCGGAGGTGTGATATCCACGAATCAGCTCGACGGCGGGCTTCAACGGCACCGGGTTCATGAAGTGGACACCGAGCACGCGGTCGGGTCGTCCGGTGAGAGCGGCGAGGCGCGTGATGCGATGCGCCGAGGTGTTGGCGATCAGCACCGTGCCGGGAGCGCAGACGCGATCCAGCCGCGGGTAGACTTCACGCTTGACCTCCCACTGCTCCGTGGCGTTCTCGATGACGAAGTCGACATCGCACATCGCGTCGTAGTCGGTAGTCGACGTGACGGCCGCAATAACGGTCTCGGGATCGACGTCGACGCCGCCGAGCAGCCTGCGCATTCGCGTGTGGTGGACGATCTCGCGGCGCGCCGCGGCGAGCGTGCGATCGTCGATGTCGAGGAGCAGGACGTCGTGCCCGGTCTCCGCCAGCGCCTGCGCGACGCCCGCGCCCATGACGCCGGCGCCCACGATTCCGACTCTCGCCCGGCTCATCGGCTTCCTCGTGCCCCGGCCGGTACGGGCCGTTGGTCGGGTGCGAACGTCACTCGCTGCTCCTGTGCGATGCGCGCCGCGAGGGCCCGCACGGTCGGCGCCTCGAACAGCGCAACCGCCGGCAGCCGCACACCGAGCTCGCGTTTGAGCCGGGCGATCAGCTGAAGGCCCATAAGCGAGTTTCCGCCGAGGTCCATGAACCCGTCGTTTGCCCCGATCGCCTCGATACCGAGCGCCTCTTCCCAGATATCGGCGACAGTGCGCTCAATGCCCGCGACAGGCTCGACGTATGGCTCACGCAGCCCTGGCCGCGGGAATCGAGTCGCCGCTGCCACCACGCCGGCGTCGGCGTCTTGCGATGTCAGCCAACCCTGCATTCGCGCCCGCAGGTCCCCGGCCGCCACAACAATGCGCGAGGCGTCGCTGGCAAGCGCGCGGCCCAGCGCCTGCCAAGCATCCTCGGGCGAGAGCGAGTACTCGGCCATCGATGTGCCCTGGGCGACATCGCCGAGCTTCGCAGCGGTGGCCTGCCAGGTGTCCCAGTCGATGCTCAGCCAGCGCGTCGCGTCCTCACGGTGACGCGACGCAATCGCGTCGAGCACGGAGTTTGCGGCCGCATAGCTGGCGAAGCCGAGCCCGCCGAGGACGGCCGAGATCGACGACTGCAGCACGACGAAGTCCAGCGGCACATTGCGCAGCACCTCCTCGAGCACAAGTGCGCCGTGGACCTTCGCCGCGAAGTGCGCCTGCGTGTCGGCGGACGTGAGGTGCTCGAGCGTCCGGAAGCTGGCGGGATCGGTCAAAGCGGCCGCGTGCAGGACGCCATGCAACCGGCCGAATGCGTCGATCGTGGTGGTCAGGGCACCACGCATCTGCTCGGCGTTGGCGACGTCGGCGCCCACAACCACGATCTGCGTGCCCGCCGGGTCCGCGGCGGCCAGGCGGCCGAGCGCCGCCGAGCGCGCGCCGTCACCCTCGCCCCAGGTGGCGCGCGGAGGCGGAGCGTGACGGGACGTCAAGACGACGTGCGCGCCGCAACGCGACACGAGCTGCTCGGCAAGCGTCACCCCGACCGGCCCGAGGCCGCCGGTGACGATGTAGACGCCGCCTTCGCGCAGAGCGGTGCCGCCCGTCGCGCGCGGCGTGTCGAGCTGCGCGGTGAGGCGCTGCCCGCCGCGCCACGCGGATTGCGCGGCGCCTGCCGGCCACGTCAACTCGTACAGCACGTGTGTCGCGGCGTCGAGGTCGCCATCGGCGATGTCGATCGTCCGGCAGCACAGGTCGGGGTGCTCCTGCGGGATCACCTTCGCGAGCCCGAGCAGCGGCGCCTGCTCCGGGCGGCCGCGCTCCCCGGCGGCGATCGCGTGCACACCCTCGCTGACGATGGCGATGCGCAGCGACTCCGTACCGACCGTACCCAATGTGCGGACGATGTGGCCGATGCTCGTGAAGCCGCTGAGCAGCTGTGCGTCAAGCGATGCGAGCCCGGCACCGGTTGGGCCGTCAAGCGACCATAGGTGCGCGACCGTACGCGGCGGGTGTCCGCTGGTCGCGAGCGCCGTGGCGAGGTGCGCGTAGTCCGTGGCCTCCCCAGGCCGTATGTGCCAGCCGTCCGCGGTCGGCGCGTATGCCTCGCGGGCGCGCACCACCGTGACGTCGAGCCCCTGTTCGCGCAGGCTCGCGACGAGCTCGGCTGCAACACCGCGGTCATCGGCGAAGACGAGCACTGGATCGAGCACTTCGCCATCGCCACGGAGCATCTCGCCATCACCGTCGGGTTTGCCGGGCATCTCGCCACCGCCGGCGGGTTCGTCGCGACGCCACGTGAAGCTGTGCAGCTGGGGCCCGGCGGGGGCCGCGTCGGGGGCGGCGGCGCCCGGGGCCTCGACCCAGTAGCGCGAGCGCTGAAATGGGTAACTCGGAACGCGCACGCGCCGCCGCGGGCGATGCGTGCGCCATGCGCGCCAGTCGACGCTGACACCATGAACCCACAGCTGCGCCAGCGCGGCGACGAACGGCGTCTCGTCAACGGTCAAGTCGTACTGGCCTGACAGCGTTGACACGATCTGCGGCCAGCGCTCGCGGGTGCACGCCGGCAGCCCGCGGGCCATCGCTCCGAGCGATTGACCCGGGCCGATCTCGACGAGCGCAAGTTGCGCGTCGGCCAGGAGCGTCACGAGCCCATCGGCGAAGCGTACGGCCTCGCATGCGTGGCGTGCCCAGTACGCGGGGTCACTGACGTCGCTTTCGGTGATCCAGGTACCTGTGACATTTGAGATGTATGGCGTGCGTGGCGCTCCGGCCGTGATGTGTGCCCGGACCCATGCCGTCAGAGGCTCGGCAATCGGCGCCAGCATCCGCGAGTGAAACGCACGGTCGGCGACCAGCCGCCGACTCGGCGCACCGGCATACCTCAGCGTGGCCTCGAAGTCGGCGATGGAATCGCTCGGGCCGGCGACGACGACCATCGACGGACCGTTGACTGCGGCGACGTCGAGCGCCGCGGGGAGGATGTCATGCAAGCGCTCGGGTGCCAGTGGCACGGCGAGCATTGCCCCCTCCGGCAGCGCTTCGATCAGCCGCGCGCGCTCGGCGACAAGGCTGACCGCCTGCCGCAGATCGAGCACCTCGCCGAGGCACGCGGCGACGTACTCGCCGAGTGAGTAGCCAAGCATCGCGGCAGGCACAATTCCGAGCGACCCGAGCAGCCGAGCCGTCGCATAGTCGACCGCGAACGCGCCCGGCTGAGCCACTACCGCGCGGGCAAGCGGATCGGAGCCGACCGCTGGCGCCGACTCGCGCCCGAGCATCGCGGCGAAGCCGGCCCGCCGTGCGGGTGTGGCACCGTAGAGAACGTCGGCAAGGTCCACGCCGAGCTCCGCGGCAAATAGCGCTGCGCACTCGTCGAATGCGTCGCGGTACACCGGCTCGCGCGCGTACAGCGCCGCTCCCATGCCGACATGGTGTTCGCCAACGCCGGCGAGCAGGAACGCCACCGGGCGAGCGGGTACGTCGCCTGCGCCGGTGAGCACACGACCGTCGTGCAGGGCTTGCGCCGCGGCCCCGGAAGCACTGGCGACGACGGCACGGCGATGTGCGAAGGCGCGGCGCCCGCACGCCAAAGTCCAGGCAACGTCGGAAAGTGGCTGCGACGTGTCCCCAAGATGCCTCGCTAGGCGTGCGACTGCTGCGTCGGCCGCGGCAGCGCTGCGTCCCGACACCAGCAGTGCCTCTGGCGCCGGCGCAGTGTCACCGAGCGCCACCACCGCCGGCGGCTGTTCGACGATGACGTGGGCGTTGGTTCCACCGATCCCGAATGCGCTGACGCCGGCGCAGCGCGGCGCAGCGCCGTCCCAATCGCGGAGCTCGGTGACAACCTCGAACGGGCTGTCAGTGAGGCCCACGGCTGGATTGGGCGTCGTGAAGTTCAGGCTCGGGGGGATCACGCCGTGCTCGACGCACAGCGCCGCCTTGATCAGGCCGGTGGCACCCGCAGCGCGGTCTAGGTGCCCCAGGTTGGTCTTGATCGAGCCGATCATGCACGAACGTGGCGGCAACTCGCTGAACACCTGCCTGAGAGCGGCCACCTCGGCGGCGTCACCGAGCGCGGTCCCAGTGCCATGCGCCTCGATATAGCCAATCTGCGCCGGTCGCAGCCCGGCATTGGCGAGCGCCTCGGCAACGACGCCCGCCTGACCGCGCACACCCGGTGCGGTAAAGCCCACCTTCAGTGCGCCGTCGTTGTTAACCGCCCACCCACGGATCAGCGCGTGCACATGGTCGCCATCGGCCAGCGCGTCGTCGGCACGCTTGAGCGCGACGATCGCCACACCACTGCCGATCGGCGCACCCTCGGCCCGCGCGTCGAATGTGCGGCAGCGCCCGTCGGGCGAGGACATCCCGCCTTCCTGGTAGAAGTAACCGACACGCTGAGGGACGCTGATTGCGACCCCGCCAGCCAGCGCCAGATCGCACTCGCCCATCAGCAGACTCGTAGCCGCTGTGCAGACAGCGACAAGCGACGTCGAACAGTAACTCTGGATGCTGAAGCACGGGCCGCGCAAGTCCAGCGCGTGTGCCACGCGCGTTGTCAGCGAGTCCTTGTCATTGCCGAGCACAACCTGGACAACATTCACCGAACCATCCAGGTCCGGATTCTGCGCGATGTTGTGCATGAGGTACGTGCTGAGCGCTGCGCCGGCGAATACGCCGATCGCACCGTCGAAGACAGCCGGATCGCAGCCCGCATGCTCCAGCGCGCACCAAGCCTCTTCGAGGAACAGGCGCTGCTGCGGGTCGAGGATCTGAGCCTCGCGCGGCGGGATGCCAAAGAAGCCGGCGTCGAAGTCCTCGATTCCGTCGAGCACACACCCGGCCTTCACATACGACGGGTCGGCCAGCAGAGCCTCGGCGATGCCGGCGGCGCGCAGCTCCTCGTCGGAGAACTCGGTGAGGGCCTCGACGCCGTCGAGCACGTTGCGCCACAACTCCTCGACGTCACGTGCGCCGGGAAAGCGCCCCGCCATCCCGACGATCGCGATCGCGCCTGTCAAGTCGTCGCTCATGCGCCCCTCCGTTGCAGGCCCGTGGCGAGCACGCGGCGGCGCTGCCCACGCGCATCCTGGCGGGAGAGGTCGTCGTCGCTCTCAGCATCTCCGTCGAGCATGCGAGCCAGCGCTCGCACCGTCGGGCGCTCGAACAGCGCGCTGGGCGCGAGCGCCAAACCGAGGTCGCGCTCGATCCCCGCCAGCACCGTCAGCCCGATCAAGGAATTGCCGCCGAGCTCGAAGAACGGATCGTCGATGCCGACCGCCTCGATGCCGAGGTACCTTGACCAGATAGCGGCGATGCTCCGCTCTGCGTGGGTGCGCGGAGGCGCGTAGGCGCAACGAAGATCGGGGCGGGCAAAGCGCTGGCGCGGTGGCGCCGGGGCCAGCAGCGCGTCCGCGCTCGCGAGCGCGGCGATCGTCTGGCGTGTCGTCGCGATGTCCTGCGGCAAGACCAGCACATTCCGATGCTCGGAGGCGAGGATCCGCGTCAACAGCTCGATCCCCTCGGCGTCGGAGATCCCGTGCGCTTCACGGTAATGGCTTGCGCGGCGGGCGAGCTCAGGATGGTCGACGAACAACCGTTGCTGCCAGCTGTCCTGGCGCCACGCACCCCAAGCGATTGAGACGACTCGCGCGGCTGACCGGTGGGCACCCGCGGCCCAGGCGTCCATGAAGCCGTTGGCAAAAGCGTAGTCGGACTCGCCGAGTCCGCCGAGCACCGCCGACGATGAGCTGAACAGCGCGAGGAAGTCGACGGGATCGTCGTGCAGCGCTGCGTCGAGCGCGAGTGTGCCGCCAACCTTCGGGCGCAGCACAGCATCGATTTGCTCGGGAGTACGACTCTGGAGAAGACCCCCGCCGGGAACTCCCGCGGCATGGACAACGCCGTGCAACACGCCAAAACGCTCACGTGCGGCGCGCACCGCAGCACGCATGGCCTCGGGATCGGCGACGTCCGCAGCAAATACAAGTACCGCGGCGCCCATACGTTCGAGCTCGCGCACAGCCCGAATGGCTGTGGCGGACTCACCGTCACGTGTGAGGTGGTCGTCCCAGTCCCGGCGTGGCGGAAGCCTCCGTCGTCCGACCAGCACGAGGCGCGCGCCGACCGTCCGCGCAAGGTGCTGGGCGAGCGCGAGCCCGAGGCCCCCAAGGCCGCCCGTGATCAGATACACACCGCCACGGCGCCAGATCTCGGCCTCGGTTGGCTCGACGCGCACGTCGCGGCAAACACGTACGTAGCGCGCGCCCGCGCGCCAGGCGGCGCACTCGCCTGTAACGGGCGCCGCGAGCTCGGCGAGCAGCGCGGTTCCCGCGTCATCGGCGTCCGCGAGATCGACGTACCGCAACTGCACGTTGGGATGCTCGGCCGCGACGCTGCTGAGCAGCGTCGCGAGCGCGGCCGGCGCCGGCACGCCGGCCTCCTGCTCGTCGACCACCTGCGCGCCACTGGTGACGAGGGTCATTTCGCAGGTGACGCCAGGGCGCACCTGTTCGAACGCCTGGAGGAACCCCAGCACGCTGACGAAGCCGCGCTCGATTCCACGGTCCGACGTCGCCCAGGCGTGGACGATCGCCGTTGGCAGGCACTCGGCCGCCGCCAGCACCTCGAGCAGCGCTCGGTACTGTGCCGGCTGGGCGGGATCCAGCGTGCATGCGCCGCCCGGTATGACGTGCAGGTCCGCTCCGGGCGCAACGACCGTGACGAGCCGATCGGCATCGCGCAGCACGCCGGGTAGCGCTCCGCTCGACCCACGGTCGGTGCACACGAGCCATGGCCCCTCGGCAAGCGCCGTCGCAGCGGCCAGCGGGCGCGACTCCCAGACTGGGATGGAACACCAGCTTGCCAGGTCGGCGCGCTTCGCCGGCGGCACTGTCGGCGCTGACTCGGGCCAAAAGCGGGTGTGCTGGAATGGATAGCCCGGTAGCCGCACACGTCGTGCATGCTCGCCCGTGAAGATGGCGGCCGAGGCGATTGCGTCACCGCGCTCCCAGCGAAACGCGATCTCACGCAGCAGCTCCAGTCGCTGCTCGCCGGTGGCACCGTCGAGCAGCGCCGCCGAGTTGAGTGGCTCCTCGGCAGCGGAGTCGGGCAGCGTGGCCGCTCCGACGCCTTTCACGAGCAGGGTGTCATCGACCGCCGGCGCCGAGAGCTGGCGCCGCGCATCGTCGATGTCATGGCAGACCAATGCGCGGCGCAGCTTCAGCTGCGCCCGTCCTACAGCCAGTGTGTAGGCGACGTCGCGTAGCTGCAGCCCATCGGACGCGATGAACGCGTCGGCCAGGCAGGCGGCGCTCTGACGCAGCGCCGCCGGCGTTGCGGCGCTCAACATCAGCAGCTGCCACGGCTGCGCGGGTGGACGGCCGGGCGCGAGCGTTGGGGGCGCCGCGAGCACGACATGAGCGTTGGTACCCGACCAGCCAAACGAGCTGACGCAGGCGCGACGACGACGGACCGAGCGCGGCCAGCGCCGATGCTCGATCGCCGCAAGTAGTGGCGAGCCATCGAGCCTGGCGGCTGGGTTGGGATGCCGCAGGTGCAATGTCCGCGGAATTTCGCTCCGGTTCAAAGCAAGCGCCGTCTTGAGCAATCCCGCGATGCCCGCCGCGCTCTGCAGGTGTCCAAGGTTCGTCTTGACCGATCCGATCCTCAGCGGCTCGAGCGTTTCCGCGCGACCGGTGAAGACGTCGCGCAGCGCGCCCGCCTCGATCGCATCGCCGAGCTGCGTGCCGGACCCGTGCGCCTCGACATAATCGATCGAATCGGGTGTTACGTCAGCGTCGGCCAGCGCCGCCCGGATCACATCTGCCTGCGCGCCGCGGCTCGGCGCGGTGAGACCATTCGAGCCGCCGTCCTGGTTGATGGCGCTGCCCTCAATCACCGCGAGCACCGGGTGCTCTGAGGCCTGCGCGTCGTCGAGACGCTCGAGTACGACCATTCCAGCGCCCTCGCTCAGCAAAAAGCCGTCAGCCTGCTCATCGAACGCCTTGCAGCGTCCGTCCCGGGCGAGCATCCCCATCTTGCAGCCTTGGACAAGGGCGCTGGGGTGCGCGATCGCGCTCGCGCCTCCGACGAGCGCCAGGTCGCAGTCGTGGTTGCGCAGACCCTGGACCGCCAGGTGGGTGCTCACGAGCGAGGACGAACACGCCGTATCGACGGGCACCGCCGGCCCGCGGAGATCGAGCATGTAGGCGATCCTGCCGGCCGCCACGCTCGCCGAGGCGCCCATCACGAAGAACGGGTCATTCAGCAGCTCGGCGCCGTCCGTCTCGATCTGCAGCATTGCGTACTGATGCGTGTCCATCAGGCCGACGTAGACGCCGGCGCGCATGCCGCGCAGACCATCGGGCGCGATCCCAGCGTCCTCGAGGGCCGCCCACGACAGTTCGAGCAACAGGCGCTGCTGGGGATCCATCCGCAACGCCTCAGCTGGCGCCAGTCCAAACAGTTGCGCGTCGAAGCCGGCAACGTCGTCGAGGAATCCCCCCAGTTGGGTGTACGCCTTGCCCGGCGCGGTCGGATCCAGGTCGAGGTAGCGGTCGGCCTCCCAGCGATCGGCAGGGACAACGCGGGCACCATCGCGACCGTCGGCCAGCAGACACCAGAGATCCTCCGGGGACGCCACACCACCCGGCAGGCGGCACGCGGCACCGACGATCGCCACCGGCGAGCGCTCGGCGCTGACACGCTGGAGAGGCGGTGCCGGCGCCCGCACGTCGCCTGCGAGGTGTGCAGCGAGGCTGCGCACGCAGGGGTGTTCGTAGGCGAGCGTAGGTTCCAGTGTGCAACCCAGCCACACCTCGAGGTCACCCGACAATGCGATCGCCTGGGTGGAGCCAAGGCCATAGGCCGCAAACGGCTGCAGCGGGTCGATCTTCTCCAGCTTCACGTCGAGCACCCGCGCGAGCCACTCGGTCAGCCAGCGCTCGGCAGCCGCGACAGTGAGGGCTGATTGCGTCACCGCGCGCTCCCCGCGGCAAGGCTACCTTCGAGGTACATGTCTCGGCACGCGCGGCGACGCAGCTTGCCGCTCGACGTCCGCGGCACACGGCGCACGAGAACGACGTCGTGGACCGTAACGTCGTGGTCACGTGCGATCGCGCTGCGCACGGATGTCACGACGTCGTGCTGAGGGATGGTCGAGCTGTCGGCGGGAAGCTTGCGTGCCCGTCGCTGTACCTCGGCGACGATCACAATTCGCTCGCCGCCCTCGTCGTCGACTGCGAACGCCACACACCCGTCGCGGCGCAGTGCCGGATGGCTCAGGGCCGCCGTCAGCTCGAAGTCGTGCGGGTAATGGTTCTGGCCGTTGACGATCAAGAGATCCTTGAGCCGTCCAGTCACATAGAGCTGGTCGGCGAGCAGGAAGCCCAAATCCCCAGTGCGCATGAAGCCACCGCCCCGGCCCGGGATCTCGACAGCGAACGTCTGCGCTGTCGCGTCCTGGTTATTCCAGTAACCGGACGCGACCGAGACGCCGCGCACCAGAATCTCGCCCACGGTGTCGCCGGGGAGCGGCAGGCACGACTGTGGGTCGACGATCGCCACCTCGATACCCGCGGACACCTCGCCGCAACCAACCAGCGTGCGCGTGCGCGCATCGCCCCGCGCGGGCGCCACATGGCCGGCGGAGAGCTCAGCACCGGCCACGGCGAGCTCGGTAATGCCGCGACCCAACGGGCCGCCGCTGACCTGAAGCGTCGCCTCGGCCAGCCCGTAGCATGGGGACATCGCGCAAACGTCGAAGCCCGAGGGCGTAAATGCCTCGACGAATCGATGCACCGAGGCACTCCGCGTCGGCTCGGAGCCGACCGCAAGGGCTCGCATGCTCGACAGGTCGAGCTCCGCGCGCTCCTGTGCGCCAACCTGAGCTACACACATGTCCAGCGCGAAGTTCGGAGCCGCCGAACACGTAGCTCGCACCGCCGAGATCGCGGACAGCCAGCGGAGCGGGCGCTGCAGAAACGCCAGCGGCGACATGTACCACGATGGCGCACCGCTGTACACGGGAAGCAGCACCGTGGTGATCAGGCCCATGTCGTGAAACATCGGGAGCCAGTTCACCCCCGCATCGCCCTCGCGGTAACCGCCGCCCGAGATCGAGATGACCTCGAGGTTGCCCAGCACGTTGGCGTGCGTGATGACGACGCCCTTGGGCTCACCCGTCGAGCCCGAGGAGTACTGCAGGTGAGCGATTGTCTGCGGTCCAAGTGGGGGAGCGCGCCAGGTATCGGCGAGCGCATCGGGGACGTCGTCGATTGCCAGCGGCGTCAGCGCTCCAGCGTCGAGCTTGGCGGCGTCGAGCCTGGCGGCAATATCGGCCGTAGTCAAAAGCAGGGTGGCAGCGCAGTCCCTGGCCACGGCACGCAGTCCCGATTCGGACACGAGCGCGCGAACCCCCGGCGAGGGGACTGGAACGGCAACGACGCCCGCGTAGAGGCAGCCCCAGTAGGCAACCGCGAACGACAGCCCGGGCTTGAAGAACAGCAGTGCGCGCTCGCCTGGTGCCACTTTCCTCTGCAGGCTCGCCGCGAGGGCGCGCGCTTGCCGATCGAGTGTGGCGATCGTGAGAACGTCGGTTTCCTCTTCGCCACGCTCGAGGAACGTCATCACGCGCGAGTCGGGATCGGCGCGCACACGGTCGGCAAGTAGTCCCACCAATGTCGCAGCATCGGCTCGAGCAGCGACCGGTTGGTCGGGCAGTGTCGTGGCGCTCACGTGCGCTCCGTGACGAGTTGGCCGGCGCCGGCCTCGACGAGCGCCTCGACACACTCCATCGGGGGCCCGCCCATCGCGTGAAAGCCGCCGTCGACGTGCACGATCTCGCCCGTGATGCCCCGCGACCAGTCCGACAGCAGCATGCAAATTGCACGTGCGACCAATGTTGCGTCGTCTGCGTCCCAGCCCAGCGGCGCCTGGGCCTGCCACATACGCGCTGTGTCGCTGAAGCCGGGCAAGGCAGTGGCAGCAACGGACGCGATCGGCCCGGCGGACACGAGATTAACTCGGATCCCCTCGGGACCCAGATAGCGCGCCAGATAGCGCGACGTGGCCTCCAGCGCGGCCTTCGAGACGCCCATCCAGTCATATACAGGCCAGGCGACCTGTCCGTCGAAGTCCAGGCCGACGACGCTGCCACCCGTGCACGCCAGCAGCGGCGCGAGCGCCGCCGCGAGCGCCTTGAACGAGAACGCACTGATCCTGAACGCCGTTTGTGCGCTGTCGGCTGAAGTGTGAAGGAAGCCGCCATCGATCGCGTCGCGCGGCGCGAACGCGATCGCGTGCAGCACACCGTCCAGTCGCCCCCAGCGCGCGTCGAGCGCCACCCCCAGCTCTGCGTAGTCCTCCGGCCGGTCGGCGTCGAGCTCGTACAACTCGACGGGCTCAGGCAACCCGCGTGCGGCACGCTCTGTGATCCGGCGCGTGCGGCCGAACGTAGTTAACGCGATCTCGGCACCCGCCAGCTGTGCCTCGCGTGCCGTTGCAAACGCGATGCTCCGAGACGTCAGCACGCCGGTGATCAAGAGCTTCTTGGTGTCGAGGATCATGCGCTGCCGTCCGGGGTGTCGCGGAACAGCACCTCTACAACCACCAGCGCGACGAGTTGCTCAGCCTGGTTGAGGATCCGCCACTGCGACGTGATCAGCCGGTGGCGGTCGTCCAGACGCCGCGCCGACGTTGGTCGCACATCGACGCAGATCGCGTCGCCGGGCAGCACCGGCCGCTTGAAGGTCGCCTTGACGTGGCGCAGCGCTACTACGCGCTCGGGCTCGAGTGGGACGAGTCCGGTGGCGCAGGCGAGCACGAGCATCCCGTGCGCGATGCGTTGGCCAAACATGCTCGACGTCGCCCACGTCGCGTCGACGTGTTGGGGATGATGGTCGCCCGACACCGCCGCGAACGCGTCGATGTCGTCCTGGGTGATCTGCCGTGCCACAGTCCGCAGGCCCTGCTCGCCACGCGTACCGATTGGCTCAGTCGCAGCACGAGAACGGATCATGGTCGACGCCCCGTCAAGGCCGGATCCACGCGCCCCATGCGTCTCACGAGGCCGCCCCCAAGCACAGCACGCTGTTGTGACCTCCAAACCCAAACGAGTTCGACAGGCCGATGGCCGGCCGGCCCGGGCGGCGACCCAGCGGCTTTGCGCGCAGCGGTACGTAGTCGAGGTCCAGCCCATCTTCGGCCTGCTCGTGATTCAGCGTCGGGGGCGCGATGCGCGCGGTGAGCGCCTGCAGCGTGGCGATCGCCTCGACGGCTCCGGCCGCGCCGAGCAGATGTCCGATCGAGGACTTCGTCGATGAGACCGGAATCTCATAGGCGTCCTGTCCGAGCGCGGTCTTCAGCGCAAGCGTCTCTGCGCGATCGTTCAACAGCGTCGCGGTGCCGTGGGCGTTGACGTAGTCGATCTCTGCCGGCGTCAGGTGCGCGTCGTCGAGGGCGCACTCGAGCGCGAGCGCGGCACCCGCGCCGCTGGGATCCGGAGCGACGAGATGGTAAGCGTCGGCGCTTGCGCCATAGCCGAGGATCTCACCAAGGACTGTCGCCCTGCGCGCGACTGCCGAGGTCTCACTCTCCAGAACCATGATGCCCGCACCCTCGGAGAGCACGAACCCGTCGCGCCGGACGTCGAACGGCCGCGAAATGCCGGTCGCCGATGTAACCTCCATCGCCGCAAAGCTGCTGATCGAGAAGGGCATCAGCGATGACTCGGAGCCGCCGGTCACAGCGACATCGATGACTCCCGCGCGTATGAAATGCATCGCCACACCGATTGCGTCGGTGGCAGTGGCGCATGCCGAAGCCACCGCAAACGCGGGCCCGCGGAAGCCATGGCGGATGGCGATGAAGCCAGCTGCAGCGTTGCTCATCATCTTCGGGACTGTCAGTGGCGAGAAGCGTTTGGACGCTGTGGCCGGAGCGTCTGGCGCGGTGCGGTCGCGCTGGTCGTCGACCGTCATTGCGCCGCCGGCCCCGGTGCCGACAATGCAGCCGACGCGGTCGGGTCGCGGCAGTGGTCCGGACGCGGTCGCCTGCGCGATCGCCTCATCGGCAGCGACCGTCGCCAGCTGCGTGAAGCGGTCAGTGCGACGCAGATCCTTCTTGCTCAACCCATCGGCAGGGACGAACTCCGAGCAGCGCCCCAGGCCATCGACGATACCGATCTGGCCATCGACCCAGCGGTCGTAGAGCGTGCGGGCCCCGACGCCGAGCGGCGTGACGGCGCCCATTCCTGTGACAAGGACACGCTGGCTCATGACTGCTGCAGGACGCGCTCGTAGAGAAGGTCGATCGCGTCACCGACGGTGCGAATGAGTGCGACGTCGTCGGTCGTCATTCTGACGCCGAACTCCTCTTCGACAACCTGCGCGATCTCGACAAGGTCCAGTGAGTCGATATCGAGGGCCTCGAGCGTTGCGTCGCGCGAGATGTCCTCCAACTCGGGGCCAAGCTCTGCCAGGGTCTGGAAGATCGTTTCTTCGATCTGCGACGAGGTGACGGCGGTGGGCATGGTGGTCTCCTAACCTTGAATGGCACGGGTCGATTGCGGATGGTGTCTCATGCGGTGAGACCGCCGTCGACGTTCAGCGTCACGCCGGTTACGTAGGAAGCAGCGTCAGATACGAGGAAGCGAACGCACGCCGCAACCTCTTCGGGCGTGCCGGCCCGCCGCGCGGGAATGAAGCCAACGACCTCGCCCGATACGTCCTGCGTCATGTCGGTCTTGATCAGTCCCGGTGCGACGGCATTGACCGTTACGCCCCTCCTTGCAACCTCAGCCGCGACGGTCTTCGTCATCGCAATCATCGCCGCCTTCGACGCGGCGTAGTTGGACTGGCCGGGGCTTGCTCGCTGCCCGACCACGGACGCAACGTTGACAATGCGCCCGTGGCGCTGACGAATCATGCTGCGTAGCGCCCGGCGCGTCGTGCGCAGAGCCGCGAACAGGTTCGTCTCCATGACGGCTGCCCAGTCGGCGTCAGTCAGTTGCAGGGCCAGACCATCTTGGCGAATGCCGGCGTTGTTGACCAGCACCGCAACCCGCCCGAAGCGCTCCTCGAGCGTGGCAAACAGCGTGTCGGGCAGCTCGGGATTGGAGATGTCCCCACGCAGAGGCACAGCCTCGCCACCGGCATCCTGGATCGCGACCGTGACGGCCGCGGCCGCGGCATCGTCGGTGCGATAGCTCACACCGACGGGCCAGCCGTCCTCCGCGAGGGCCAGCGCAATCGCCGCACCGAGCCCTCGAGACGCACCGGTGACCAGAGCGCATCCGTGCGCCGGCGAGACCTTCTTGCTCCGCGGACCCACGGCGATATCAGCCACTGGCCAGCGCCCCCACGCGCGCTCGGGGTCGGGTCCGCAATGAGCGCTTGATCAACCCGCCAAGTACGCGGCCCGGGCCGGGCTCGACGAAGTCCTCTGCCCCGGCGTCGCGTAGTGCGAGCACCGTCTCGCGCCAGCGCACCGGCGCCATGAGCGCCTGCTCCAGCTGCTTGCGCACATCCACGAATGGCCGCACGCTCATCGCACTGTACACGGGGATCGTCGGCTCGCTCAGTGGCACCTTGGCGAGCGCCCGGTGGAAGCGATCGACGGCCGGCCGCATGAGCGGCGAGTGAAACGCTCCCGCGACCGGTAGCCAACGCGTAGTGACGCCCGGTTTTTCGCTCGCGGCCTGGAACACCGTCAGTGCCGGTAACGCGCCGGCAACCACCAGCTGTTCGGGCGCGTTGTCGTTGGCGATGCTTACTCCGAAGTCGACGGCTGCTGCGGCAGCATCGCGCGCGCCAGTCCCGATCAGCGCGAGCATGCCGCCAGGCGTGACCTCGCACGCCTGCTGCATCGCGCGTCCTCGTTCTACGACGAGTGCGAGCGCGGCAAACGCATCTAACACACCGGCGACGACAAGTGCCGCGAACTCTCCGAGCGAATGACCGGCCAGCAGGTCTGGCCTGCGACCCGTTTCCTTGTGCCAGCGGTCATACGAGGCCAGCGATGCGCAGAAAATCGCCGGCTGGGCACATGCGGTCTCGTGCTCGGCGCGCTCGAACGCGCCAGCGCCGATCGCCTCCTCGAGGGCGGCGAGGAGCTGCGGGCGCTGTGTCGCCACGTCCTCGCGCATGGTCTCTGAGCGACTCCCCTGACCCGGGAATACAACAGCGGTGCGTCGGCTGGAACGACCTGCTCCAAGCGCGAGCGCAGATGCCACGCCAAAGTTGAATCCCGTCCACATCAAAGGCAATGCCTTTCCCAAAAGTCGTTATAGTGCGCATACTCGCAGCGCGGCTTCCTGTGTGTCAAAGATGGGACCGGCGGGAATCGCGACACCCCTGCCCACAGCGTTGAGTCAGCGCTTGCGCACCAGCGCATCACCCAAGAAAAGCGCCTGGATTCCAGTCGCAAGGAAGGTCTCGACGGCCTCCGTGGGCGTGTTGACGATCGCCTGGCCCTTTACGTTGAAGCTCGTATTGAGAACCATCTCCCGGCCCGTGCGTCGCCCGACGGCTGCAAGCAACTTGTGAAACTCGAGATTGTCCTTGGCGGAGACCGTCTGGACCCTGGCGGAGCCATCCACGTGGGTGATCGCCGGCAGGTCGGCTCGGTGCTCCGAGCGAACATCGACGTTGACGGTCATATAGGGAAGCTCGGTGCCCGGGGCGACCTCGAACCACCTATGCACCTCCTCCAGCGACACGGCGGGAGCGAACGGGCGGAACGCCTCGCGCATCTTCACCAAGGCGTTGACGCGGTCGCGCATCTCGGGGCGGCCAGGGTCGGCGAGGATACTACGGTGTCCCAGCGCCCGGGGACCAAACTCCATCCGGCCCCGGTACCAAGCCACGACCTCGCCCGCGGCGATCAAGTCGGCCGCAGCCTCACACGCGTCCTCCGTCGAGGCCAGGCGCGTGACCTCGATCCGCGCGCCGAACTCACTCAAGGCCCGCTCGATGGACTCGAACGGATGGACCGGACCGTAGAAGGGCACCGGTGAACGGCGGTTCGGCACACGGGCTGCGCACGAGGCGCGGTGCAGCGCGGCACCGAGCGCCGACCCGTCGTCAGCGGCGGCCGGCTGCACGTAAATCTCGTCGAACGCGCCGCACGCCAAGAGCTTGCCGTTGGCCGTCGTATTGAGCGCCACTCCGCCCGCCAGCGTCAGCCGGCGCAATCCGAGGCGCTCGCCGAAGTGCGAGCAGACGTGCAGGATCGCCCGATCCAAGCAGGACTGCAGGGCGGCCGCCACGTCTCGGTGCTCTGAGGCAATTTCCGCGTCCGGTTCGCGGGGAGCGATCAAGCGCTCGGCGAAGTGCCGGCGCGTGGGGAGGTAATTTTCCCGCTCGCCGCGCGCGCCGCCAAGCGTGAGCGGCGCGATCTCCCACCCGCCGTCCGGCGTGAGCACCACCGCCTCGTCGAAGAACGACCGGAAGCGCTCGGGATCGCCGTACGGCGCAAGGCCCATGATCTTGTACTCATCGGAGTTGAAGTCGAACCCAAGGTGCAGGGTGAGGACCGAGTAGAAAATGCCGATCGAATCGGTGGCGAAGATGCGGTGCACGGGATCCAGACGCCCGTCGCTCGCACAGTAGACGGTGGCGCCATGGGCCTCCCCCATGCCATCGATCACGATCGTCAGGCAGTCCTCGAAACCCGACGTGAGGTACGCCGAAGCCGCGTGGGCGAGGTGGTGATCGACATGCTCGATCTTCTCCACCGGAAACCCTGGGAGCGCATTGCGCACCCGTGAGACGAATGCCTCGCGACACAACACGTCGCGGTAAAGTTCGTCGGTGACCGGATCGAACGCATAGATATTCCTGTATGGCCGATAGTCGAACGAGTGCACGATCTCGTCGATCTCGTCCAACCTCAAGCCCGCATGAGCGAGGCATGCGCCGATCGCGCCAACTGGGAAATCACCGGTGTGCTTGCGCCGGCTGATCCTCTCCTCAGCCACGCCCACCACGAACTCGCCGTCGACGACCAGCGCAGCTGCCGAGTCGTGGCCCTGGGAAATGCGGTAATCGCGCTCGTCGAGATCCGGCCAATGCCGGCGCTTGAACTCCATCGTCCCCTCGATACCGCTGACACCGATGATGTTCATGTGTGACCCCCTGCTGCCGCCATTTCGTCCTGAACAAGCTCGTCCAACAGGCACTCTGCTACGGCTGTTGGTGTGGGGTGGTCGAAGATGAGTGTCGTGGGTAGTCGTAGTCCGGTGGCTTGGTTGAGTCGGTTGCGTAGCTCTACGGCGGCGAGTGAGTCGAGTCCGAGGTCTTTGAATGCTCGCTGGGGCTCTACG
>DASZIQ010000029.1:0-14210 GCA_035948945.1 Solirubrobacteraceae bacterium | reverse complement strand
GCGAGGAACCGCCGGTCAGACGGTATCCCCATGATCGCTTGCGCGACGCAGAGCGTGACGACCTCCGCGTCTGTGACGATTCGCCGGGTGTTCTCCCACCGTTCGGGCAGGAGATCGTCGGCTGTGACGTAGACAGCAGTGAGCAGCAGGTCGAGGTCGGCGTCCATCGAGGCCCCCTATGGTCGGCGATGCTTTTGAGCACCGCCGACTTCGACCTGGCTGCCTACAAACCCTCGAAAACCACGGCTCCCGCCGTGGAATCAATCATCTAGAACTCAAGCAGTAGCGCCCGATCCGATCCGACTTGGTCGTGGACCTTACTCCTTTCTCCGGCCATACGTACGGTCTCGACCAAATCGTCGCGGCGCTGACGCAGGCAGGTCTCAAGCAGCCGATGCCAATCATCATGTGACCTCCTCAGATTGTTCTGCCCAACTGCGGGCGCGAAAGCCTAAAAGACTCGTCGCGGATCAGACCAACCAGTTCGAGAAGCTCGACAGGCACAGCCCGCGATGTGCGGGTTTGGTTTTAGACGGGCGCCAAGATGGGTCGAGCTGTGTCATGACGCCCATGCTACCTCGCACGGCCCACCTTCCTTGTAGCACAAACCGGCTGGGCGACGGCCTACTCCCGGTCAGCTCTGAGCCATACCGTCGCGTCCTCAGCTCCAGCACAGCGGAGCACGCGCGCATCGCCGCCCGACGCGGCCGTGACACTGCTCTGGCTTGCTGCGCGACTAGCCCTGGGGCGCCCAGGGTGAGACGGAGCGCCTGGCGTCGTCGTCGGTGTCGATCACTTCGTAGGAGAAAGTTCGCATCGTTCCGGTGTTGTCTGGCATGTCGATGTAGCGCGGCCAGCCACGGGCGGCGTTCCTGTCGGCGACAGCCGGATCCGCCTGCTCCGGGTCCTCCACCATCACCGGCCGTTTCCTGATCGGCTTCGGGGCATCGTCGACGCGTTCGTGCAGCCGTTCGAGGATGTCCTTCGACGGCCCGTACACGTAGCGCGTCGCCCAGCCGTAGGTGCGGAGGTTGATGCGGTCCACCTGCTTCGTGGTCTCCTTCATGGACAGCCGCTTGGGCTGGTTCGGACCGATGCGCAGGCACAGGTCGCGGCCGACCGGCAGTGTCGATTCCACGAGCGGCGATGATTCCCACGCCGGCGCTGACCACGGGTGCGGTGGTGTAGGGTCGTGCATCGTCAACGGCCGGTCGGAGCAGACGAAACGGTAGGGCGGCTTGGCCTTCAGCACCGTCCATGGCAGGAGGTTGACCGCAAGCCAGGTCGCAGCGAGGATTTGCGTTGCTTGCGTAAGGGCTTCCTGGTCTGGCGGCTCCAGCATGATCCGGCCCGCCACGATCGCATCGCGCGTTTCGACCGCCTGTTTCTGCTTTTTCCCTTTGATGTTGTTGAGGTGCACGACGGACTCGGTGAGCGCAGCGTGTCTCAACATGATCTTGAGTTCGTCAAGGAACCCGGGCGCGCGTTGCTCCTGGATGGCGGCGAGGAAGGCGAGGTCGCTGCGGTCACGCTCGGTCAGGTTCTCGCCGTCGCGGACGAGCCCGTCGAGCGCTTCGCTCGCGAAGCCCTCAGCGAGCGAGAAAAAGCCCTCGATGACGCCGTCGTGGTCGCCGCTCTTGCTGACGACCTTGTAGAAGTCCTTGTCCCAGGCGGCGTCCTTCGGGGTCGTCTCCACGACGTCGCCCGTCTGCTTGTCGAGCTCGTAGAGCTTGCCGCCGCCTCGGAACCGCTTCAGTAGGAACCGCGGCACGTAGTGGTGGCGCGAGCCCTCACAGTTCCGGAGCGCGACTTCGCCTGCGTTGAACCGGCTCATCCAGTTGACGAACCTGCCATCGAGCTGCACGGGTGTGGACACAGGTTCGATCGTAGAACGCAGTCCGGGGCGATCGGCCGCGCCGCGATCGGGGCCGGCGTCTTGGTGGTCGGGCCCGAGCGGCTACGGGAGCTGCGCGGTGGCGTCGGCGCCTCAAAGGAGACTCGCTGAGGGAGGCACGCGGCGCGCTCGGCAGGGATCACTGCCGTCTGGGCAGGCTCACTGAGCCCCGCGGCTATCGCGGACCGCTCGTCGTCGTCAGGCAGAGTATTCGCACTGGCAGCAAGCTGGCAGCGGGCGCAAGCGTGGCGCTCACACTCGGTCGCGGCGGGAGGCGGTAGCGCCTCCGCACAAGGTCACCCCGATGACTTGAGCCGCCCTGGGACGTTCCTATAGATGTCAACGGGCGGCGGGGATCGAACTTGTGACCTCCCGCGGGCGAAGCGATAGTGCGAACATCGTCAGGCCAGACGCCCGAGTTGGACGACTTGCGATCGTACGGACGGAGGCTGGGCACACGCCCGCTTTGCGCCCGCGAAGCGGGAACCTGGGCCGACGAGCGATGTCGGAGACGAACATCGAGTGCCGTCCCCGCTTGCCGCATGTGAGTATCAGCGCGAGGGTCCGATCAGATGCTCAGGCGTGCCGATCCGACGTAGAAACTGCGCCTCGGCGGCCGCACGTGGCTTGTCGCGTTGGATCGGTCCAAGACGCGCGAGAACCCGTGCGCTCTGCGCGCGTCGCTTGGGCGCTTCGCGGCGCCACTGCTCAAATGAGATCGTCTGCGTCTTCATGGCTTCTCTGGAGAGTACTCGGCTTTGAGTGCTGCACTGGCGATGTCGTGCAGCTCGTCGCTCTCCGGCGGTTCGCGGCCTGCCGCGAGGTCATCGGCGAGGTCACGCATGGCCTTGAGAATGGTTCCCACGCGATGGCTGGAGGCTCGCGCGTCGAGGTCGTGAGCTTCGTCGTCGGAGATGCCGGATAGGAGCATGAGCGCCTGCTGTCCGATGATCTGGTGGCCCATTGCTTGGAACTCCGCAAGGCGGTCGATCAGCACGTCGACACGCGAGAGCACCTTCGCCGTTCGGCCCGATGGCAACTCGACCTCGGCCACGACGACATCTGGATCCAGATTAGCGCTCGGCGCCTCGAAGAAGACTTCGGTGCCTGGGAGTTCCCAGTGCCTACCGTCTGGGGCGCGCACGAACCCGAGTTCGGCCAGCTTCGCGTCGAGCTCGGCAGGGACTTCCATCACGACATCGATGTCGTAGGTCAGGAATGCCTCGCTCTCAACCCAGAAGTAGACGGCCATGCCTCCGACAACGACCGGGTGGATACCGAATGGCGCCGCAACAGCCTCGATCAACGCGACGACCTCAAGCGTGCGTTCAACGACGTCGGTCGTCTGTGCTGCGCGGGCAAGATCGGAGCGCAGATCGGGGGTTTCGGGTGCGTCGCTGTCGCTCATGCTCGCCCGCCGACCCTTTCCAGATCGAGCGCGCGCACGAGCGCGGCGTGCTCATCGACGCCCAGCAGCCCGCGGCTGCGGCCGTGACGTACGGCCTGCTCGAGCAGATCGCGCGCGAGGTGAGCCTGCGCGCACTGGTGCAGCGCACATGCGAGCTTGACGACCGGGACTCCCTCGATCGCGGTGATCTCATCTGGGTCGAGGTCTTCGCGGTGGATCACGTACGCCTTGGGAATCTGTCGCTGGGGGCGGTGCGTACGCGGGACGGCGATGTGGATCTTCGCGGGGTTGACGTCGCTGACGTCCCACAGGTCGAGCGCCGTCTCGTACGTGAGCACACCCCGGGCGCCCTGGGGCCATAGTGTGGCGGCCATGTAGGGCGCCATCTGCCCGCCGGGCAGGAACGGGACCCGGTAGACCCCTCGGCTGACGTGCTCCAACTGCCCGCGGCTGGCGAGCTTGGCGAGCGTCTTGGGCTGGTAGCCGACCCCGTGGGCGTCATCGATCGTGACCAGGCCAAACTGGTCTGCTGCGATCTCGGTCAAATCGATGAACCGCTCCGTAGGCATGCGCTTAGTTTACCCCAAAGTGTCTACTTTTGAGCAGAATCGACGGAGGGCGCCACCGTCGCCATATCTCAAGCGTTGCCTCCAGCGATAGCGCGCTCGATGAGGCTCCGCACGCGCACGGGACGCTCCGCGGCGGCGGAGCGAAGCCGGCGGGGTGTTGTGAGCCCACGGTCGAGCGCCTGATGTACCGCGAGTTCGATCTGCTCTGGCTGGGTTCCTGCCTGCAGCGAATCCACGATTGTCCGCGCTGGGGTCGTGACGGGCACGCCGTCGAGCGGCCGGATCTCCGAAGGGGCGGGTGGGTGTTGGAGTGTGTGGAAGCGGACTCCAGGACGCGCTCGCTGGCCGCGCTTGGTGCGAGGCAGCGAGATGTGCACTGCGCTTGGGATCACGTCGGAGAGGTCGTACAGCTCGAGCGCGCTCTCGTGCGAGACGACCGCCGGGGTTTGGTGCAGGGACAGCCACGTCGAGACGATGTGCTCGTGCGGGCTGGACGGGAAGTGTCGCAGACGGTAGAGGCCGCGGCGCGCACGCTCGTAGCGACCTCCCGGACGTGCATGATGGCGTAGCGTGCTTCTGTCCATCCCGGTTGTCAGGGCCTGCTGGGCGGTGAAGTAGCCCGCCTGAGCCTCGGCGAGGCGGTAGAGCCCATCATGGTCAATCGCGTCAGACATAGGGGGGAATATATCACCCAAACGTCTGACCGACAGCTGGGATTGCAGCCCCACTGGGCGAGCGAGGGCTCCACAGCCTCCGGGATCGATGGGCTCGCTCAACCATCGACCGCCGGGGAACGGCTCACGGAACGAATTGCGACGAACTCAGCCACAATCAGCAGCAACGAGCCCCATGAACACGGGGTCTGTGGGCCTGAGCAACACCCAGCTCGTCTTGTGGTCCCGGCGGTCGGGGGTTCGAGTCCCCTCGCTCACCCTCACGGAACCCCTTACGAATGCAGGGGTTCCGGCGGTTAAGGGGTTGGCTGCCGAGGTCCGGACCGGGTAGGTGGCAATGGAAGTGGCAACAAGCGGCCCGCGCTGCTCTTGGTCGATCTGCGCTGCTTCTGTTCGCTCCGCCCGGGCCGTGGGGCGCGGTCGCGTAACATCGGGGGTCCTCCCGGCCACTTCCCTCCCATGACACCGACCCGGGGAGTGAAGATGGCCAAAGGCAATGAGCAGCGGTTTGAGCGCCTATACAGGGAGCATTTCGACCGCGTCGCCGCGTATCTGCTGTCCCGGGCAGACCGAGGGCTGGCTGAGGAGGCGCTTGCGCGGACCTTCGAGGTTGCATGGCGCCGTATGGCCGATATGCCTGACGAGCCGCTCCCGTGGTTGCTTGGCGTTGCACGCCGAGTGCTGGCCGATCTGCGTCGAGGGCAGAGTCGCCAAGGCGCGCTGATCGAGCGTATTGCGGGGACGATCGGGGAAGCGGACGACCACCCTGAAGAGACTCTGCTTGCTCGTCACCGCGTCCTCGCGGCGCTCGATCGTCTCACCGACCCCCAGCGGGAGGTTCTGCTGCTCATCGTGTGGGACGGGCTGAGCCAGCGAGAGGCCGCGGCTGCGCTCGGCTGTTCCAGAGGCGCCGTGGCGCTGCGGCTCCATCGAGCCCGGGCACGTCTAAGGGCCGCATGGGCCGAAGTGGCGTCGCAAGAAGAATCAGTGACCCGATTGCCCACCAACTCGTCCAACCCCAAAAAATCGCATAACCCAACCAAACCCCCCTTCGTAGAGGAGGTCACATGAACAGTCGTACCATCGAACTATTGCGAGAGCTGCGACCCGACGATGCCGAGCGGGTCGATGAGCTCTTTCCCACCGAGCGGCGGATCGAGTTGCTCGAAGCGATCGTGAGCGGCGATCCGGGCACGGATGCGGAAAGCCGGCGGTGGGCGCGAGCCCGACGCCGGTGGTTCCCGGCTGGCGTAGATGCTCGTCTACGACGTCCGCTGGTTCTCTCTGGCTTCGGCGCGGCTGCCGTAGGGACCGTCGCGGCGGTTGTTCTGGGCACGACTTCGGGCGTGAGCCCCGCGCCGGCGGAGGCCGTGGCTTTCCGCACTGCCGCGAGCGGCGACATCATCGCCACAGTGACCGATCCCTTTGCGGCTCAGGCGCAGCTCGACGCCGCGTTCGCCAAGCAGGGTCTCAAGATCACAGTGAACCTCCTGCCCGTGTCGCCGAGCATCGTCGGCACCGTGCTCTACGTCGGGGAATCCGGCGCTGGAGATCAGATCAAAGCGCTTCAGGGCGGGCACTGCCTCATGGGCGGCGGTGGATGTCCGATCGGCCTTGATATCCCCAAGGATTTCGCCGGGGAAGGGAGCATCGCCCTGGGACGCCCTGCCAAGGCTGGAGAACAGTATGAGAGCGCCGCGAGCATCTTCGCCCCCGGCGAACCGCTGCATTGCAGCGGGCTGCTCGGCGCCAAGGTGGCGACGGCACTGCCCGTACTGCAAGCCGACAACCTCACGGTGGTCCAGTGGCGCGAAGATGTGTCGGACCCGTCGGGCCTCAGTAGCCACTCGGTCACAGACGCACATCCACCTGCGCAGAACTACATATGGGATGCCGAACTGATCGAACCAGGGAAGGTCAGGGTGACGACCGCAAGTACGCCGTGGCCCAACGATCCCGGCGCTGGCTCCGGGTACAACAAGGGCTGCTGAGGGTGCAGATGCCGGCGGGCTCCGACCGAACTCGCCGGCATCGTGCCTCGGCCTTCGGGCTCACTCCCTCACGCAGGCCATTTGGCGAGGGGCCTTTGTCCCTCGCGTACTGAGTGTCCTTACGGCTGACGAAAGATGCCGTGGGTGCCGATGCGCCGCCAGATGATGTGTGGCTCGCCGGGGCGAAGCTCGTCGCCGTACTCGAATGTGGCGCGTCCGTTGGGAGCCCAGGTCATCTCCCACACGCCGGGATAGCCCTGTACTCGCTTGACGCGGAGCCCGGGCTCGAACCTCCCACGTCGTAGGCAGGCGATGAACTGGTCAAGCGCTTTTTCCCATGCCGCCGCCTGCTCGGCGGTCAGGGCCTTGTGATCGCGCAGGAACCGGCGCCGCGCCTGGTAGGTCGGCACTAGTCCAGGCGCGAGGCGCGCAGCGCGGCCTTGAAGGCGTTGGCGTCTTCGTACACGTCGCCGGGGTCGGTCGCAGCTTCGCGGTCGGCTTCCAGCTCGCCGGAGAGCCAGTCGGGGGTCCAGAACCATGCCTGCTCGGGGTCGATCCGGCTGTTCGAGAGGCTGCGCAGGAGCACGGCCGCGCCGTCGAGCGTGTTCTCGGGCAGATGCTCCACCAACTCGTGTAGCTCAGGCTTCGTCATGCCCTCATTCTCGCACGCTCCGCGGATCATGGTGCGTGGTGGGCGTGGAGGTGCTGGCCGTTGACGGGCGAGCATCGGCGGGGTGTTCATGCTGGGCAGGTGCCCAACTGGCTCAAAGGAGCCCAAACCCTTTGGAGGAAGCCGTGATTCGTCGCTCATCGATATGTGAACCCCTCCGCTCGCTGTGGGTCGCGCCGTGGGTGAGTCGCTGCGCTGAGGGTGGCGCGCGCGGCAGATTCGTTTGCGTAGCGGGGCCGTTGCCCGGCTTCCATACAGAGAGTCGATGCGAGTCTCCGGAGACAGGCGAGCATGAGCGCGGGCGTCCTGGAGCTGCAAGTCCCCGATGCGTTCGTGCAGGCCATCGCCGAGCGCGTCGCCGACCTGCTCGCCGACAACCTTTCGAGAACCAGCCCGTCCGAGCCGTGGATCGGGGTGGAGCAGGCCGCAGAGCACCTTGCCTGTCCGACGAGCCGCATCTACGACTTGGTGAGCCAGCGCCGCCTCACGCCACGCCGCGACGGGCGCAGGCTGCTGTTCAAGCGCTCGCACCTCGACGCAGCGATCGAGGCAATGTCGTGAGCACCGCCATCGCAAGGAGGACCCCCTGATGGCCGCTCCGATGGTCAAGACGAAGCATCCGGGCATCTTCAAGCGCGGGAGTCGCTACGTGGTCGTGTTCTACGTGGACGGCCGGCAAAGGAAGTAGGCTGTCCGCACGCTGGATGCCGAGTTCGTCGCGTGGCTGTGTGAGCAGACGAAGCCGGCGCCGACGAAGGACCACCCCGGCTGGCGCGAGCCACTGTCGGACAAGACGATCCGTAACGTGATGGGGCCGCTGCGCGCGTGCCTTGCCACGGCCGTCCGCGAGGGCCTGATCCGCTCGAACCCCGCGCGTGACATCGATCTGCCGCACCGCCCAACCGCCGAGGACACCGAGGACGAGGAGGTCCGGGTGATGAACGAGGAGGAGCTGCGGGTGCTGCTCAAGCAGTTCCCTGAGCAGTGGCGGCTGTTCTTCTGGTTCTTGGCGGCTACCGGCCTGCGCATCAGCGAGGCCATCGCCGTCCAGTGGCGGCACCTACAGCTGGACGGCTCCAAACCGCACGTCAAGGTTCGCCGGGGCGTCGTGCGGGGCAAGCTGGGGCCACCCAAGAGCCGCCACGCTCGCCGAGACGTGCCGCTGCCGTCCGGGCTCGTGCTCGCGCTATGGGAGCGCCGGAAGGAAGCGGAGCGGGACGAAGACGACGATCTGGTGTTCCCAGCGAGCAACGGTGCGTACCTGCACGTCGGGAACCTCCGCCGTCGCGTGCTCAAGCCGGCCAGAGAAGGGGCAGGTGTCGAGTGGGTCGGGTTCCATACGTTCCGGCACACCTGCGCGTCTCTGCTGTTCGCGGAGGGCCGCAACGCCGTTCAGGTGCAGCGCTGGCTCGGCCACCGCTCGGCGGCCTTTACGCTCACCACCTACGTCCATCTGCTCGATGGGGACCTCGGCAAGCCGCTGGACTTCGCCGAGGACCCGTCCGAGGGTGGCAACAAAGTGGCAACAGACCCCACAGGAAGCGACTCGACTCCACCGGAGTCCGACCTGGCAGAAGCCGCATAGATGCAGGCGATCCCCGCACGGACCACGACCCACCGGAGCGCCGGAAAGTGTTGTGGTCCCGGCGGTCGGGGGTTCGAGTCCCCTCGCTCACCCTCCTAAAGTACCTGGAAATCCGCACCTTTTATAGTTGTGGGGCCGGAAGGGGCGAGCAGACGGGGAACGGGCGGGGAACAAGATCCGTTGCAAACTGAGATGGCTGAGGTGTGGGCTTGATCGTAGGGCCATGGCAGCGAGCGGCCTGCGGCGGAACGAACATAGCTGACAAGGGTCCACCGATAGTTCTTTCTAGGACGGAACTTATGGCTTGCAAATGTCGATAAGCTGATACTGTAAGTGCCGTATGTTCACTTAGAAAAGAAACTATCGGCTTGCCAATATCACGAACTGGGAAGGGGATTTCAGGCTCGGGTCGGGCCGAGCTGGCCCTGGTCGTAGGCAGCCGTCGGTTCGTCTCTCCCGAGCAGGCTGCCTCGGAGCTCGGGGTGGATGCTCACGTCGCGGCGCGAAAGCTCGCCCATTGGGCAGAACGGGGATGGCTGTGCCGGGTGCGGCGCGGTCTCTACATCGCGTTGCCCGTGGAGGCCATGCGTCCGGAGAACTGGTCGCAGGACGCGATGGTCCTGGCGAACGCAGTGTGGCCACCCTGCTATTTCAGCGGCTGGACAGCGGCCAACCACTGGGGACTGACCGAGCAGGTGTTCCGCACCACGATCGTGAAGACCGTGCAACGTGTCCGCTCCTCCAAAGCACGTCTGCTGGACGCCGAGTATCTGTTGATGCACGTCCCCGAGGATGCGATGGGCTGGGGTGTGGAGCCGGTCTGGCACGAAGAGTTGCGGCTTCAGATCGCAGATCCGACACGCACCGTCGTCGAGATCCTCGATGCGCCGCGGATCGGCGGCGGGATCCGACACGCCGCCGAGATCCTCGAGGCCTACCTTGACGACCACCACGGAGGAGGGCGCCTCGTTGAGTATGCGCTGCGTTTGGGCAACCGCGCAGTGCTCAAGCGCCTCGGCTACCTGCTCGAAACCCTGGGTCGCGACGAGCCGGAGCTGATCGCGGCCTGCAGGGCTCAGCTCTCAAGCGGTATCGCGCTGCTCGATCCGGACGGCCCGCCCGAAGGCCCGCGCGTGCCGGCGTGGCAGATGCGCGCCAATGTGCATGTCGCTCTCGAGGGCCCATCGTGATCTCAAAGCACGAGCTGCTGCGCCTGCGGGGGGAGTGGCAGCTCGACGTTGGGGTCATCGAAAAGGATTACGTGCTCGGCTGGATGCTCGCCGCGATCGCCGCCGAGCCCGCGCTCGTGGACACCTGGATCTTCAAGGGCGGCACCTGCCTGCGCAAGTGTTACTACGAGACCTACCGCTTCTCGGAGGACCTCGACTTCACGGTCATCGACGGCGGCCCGAGGAGCCTGACGAACTGACCGGGATCTTCCAGCGGATCGCATCCTGGCTTGCGCGCGAGTCCGGCATCGAGCTCGCGATCGACGAGCGAACCTTCACGCGGCGGCGCAACCTGCGTGGCAAGCCGACCACGCTGGGCCGGATCACCTACCGCGGCCCCAACCCGCAGCGGGGAACACCGCCGAAGCTCAAGCTCGACATCACGAGCGATGAGATCCTCATCGAGCGGCCGCTGACCCGCACCACCGTTCATCCCTACAGCGACGCTCCGCTGCCGGGGGGCGGCGTTCGCTGCTACTCGCCCACCGAGCTCGCCGCGGAGAAGACACGGGCCCTGGCCACGCGCTGCCGCCCGCGCGACCTCTACGACGTAGTGCACATGCACCGCCACCCCGACCTCATCGGACAGGCCAAACGGGTGCGGGCGGTCCTTGCCGCGAAGTGCGCCCACGCCGGCATCGCGATCCTTGACGCCGACTCGATCCGCTCCTCGCCATATGCGCAAGAGATCGAGCGCGAGTGGGAGAACATGCTCGGCCACCAGCTCCCGCGTCCGCTGCCTCCGTTCACGGTGTTCTGGGGTGCGCTCGACGAAGTGTTCGCCTGGCTCTCCGGCGCGCGGCCGCGCCGAGCCCTCAAACGGGTGCCTCACGAAGGCGAGCTCGACGGCAGCTGGCGGCCGCCGCGGGCGATTGCCTCATGGCGTCGCGGGGCACAGCTCGAGCCGATCCGCTACGCGGGCGCCAACCGCCTGAAGATCGAGGTGGACTACCGCGCTGAGCAGGGACGCCAGGGGCCGCGCCTAGTCGAGCCCTACGAACTGCGCCGCACCCAGGATGGCAACCTCGTTCTGCTCGTCGTCAACGATCGCGGCGACCCGCGCACCTACCGCGTCGATCGGATCGCCGGCGTGCGGCCTACCGACAAACCGTTCAGGCCGAAGTACATCGTCGCGTTCTGAGCGATCCCCCGCCCAACCGATGTCCATTGATGGAAGCCGCGTTCCATTGCCTCGGTCTCTGAGCCGCTTCGGCGTCGTGTGCGAGGCGCTCGACATCATCCAGGCCAGCACCGATGTCGTAGTGACCATTGACCAAGGGAGCACCAACCACCGGCTGGCCAAACGAGGATCGGCTCGTCGCCGCCGAGGAGACATTGAACGAGTATCGGCGAGTTTTGCAGGCCGCACATCGCGAGCGCCAGACCTGCCCGCCAGCGCCGAACCTTGCCTCCCTTCGAGAAGTGCTGCCAAGGCTACGCGAGGCGGCAACCACCAGCTCAGGCACTACCCAGATGCGTGCACTCGTTGAGCTCACCGAGCTACGTCAGAAGTGCCTCCGGCTCGAGGACGCCCAACGACGGAGCGCAGCCTTCGAGCAAGCCCACGCTGCGGTGCAGCGCATCCTTACGATCGCCGATGAAGAGATCGAGCAAGCGATCAAGACAGCGATCACGCAACTCGCCGCGCTGGCCGCCGACTACTACGGCAGGCTCATTCGTGGCAGTCCGTTCACCGACGTCGAGTTGGTCTACAAGCATGCACGCAGCGGCCAGGTGGAGTTTTCTCTCACCTTCGATGGTCGCCACCCTGGCGTCAGCCCGCCACAACGGACCATGAGTACCTCGCATCTGAATGCGCTCGGGCTCGCGCTACACTTGGCACGACTGAAGCTCGACGTCCAACCGTGGCGCACGCTTTCCTCGACGACATTGTCAACAGCTTCGACGCTTCCCATCGGCAAGGGCTCGCCCGCCTCCTCGTCGAGGAGTTCTCAGACTGGCAAGTGATCGCTCTCACGCATGATCGTGCATTCAAGGAAATCCTCAGACGGACAGTGAAAGGCTGGGAGTTCAAGGAGATCATCGCGTTCTCTCCGCGCGGCGGGCCGCAGCTATCTGATGGCGACCCACGCGTCACCCTACGAGAAAGGCTTGACGAGGGCGCCACCGCGATGGAGGTTTCACATCTCGCACGCCGTGCCTTGGAGCAGGGTCTCTCAACGCCGCTTGCGAAGCTTGGATACGAGATCCGGTTCGATCCAGAGCAGCGCTACGGAGCCTATGACTACCTCAAGGCGTTACGCCGCGGGTTCAAGCACAACAGCTCGCCGCTCAAGGACTTGGGTGTGCTCTCCAGGATGGAGGCTGACAGCTACATATCGAACTTCGGCGTTCATCACCGGGTCGACGCGACGGCACTGACGACCGACGACCTTTATCGGCTGGTCGATGATCTGGACGAGTTCGATTCAGCGTTGCGCTGTAGCAGTTGCAACGAGCCCGTTTGGAAGCAACACCGCAGCGACGCAGGACGCGATAGCTTCTGCTGCGGATGCGGTGCACTCGCGGCCTGAGGCTTGTCGTCGTGCTCGCTTGGATGGGCACCCGGCCCGATATCCCATCGGTCGCATTACGGAAGCCAGCCAGTTGATGATTTTCGCTCTCGGTTCTCGTCGTGGGTGTCGCGTACGCGACACCCACCGTCCATTGCGCTCGCCTTCCGCGTGTCGTCCCTCACGCTCGCTTCGCTCCTGGAGCGGTCATCGCGACGGGCTACGTGTCACGGTCGTTGGCCTGCACCGCGAGGGCGACCAACCTGTGGACTGGCCGTGGGGTTAGAATCGCTCGCGATGCCGGAGCACGAGCCCGGATATGTGTTGGACCCTAATTGGGAGCACGAGCGACGTCGCTTGGCGTTGCTGGAGCAGGTTTGGGACGGGTTGTCGACGGCGCGCCTCGCGGCGCTCGGAGTTGCGCCTGGTGCGCGCTGCCTAGAGATCGGCGGAGGAGGCGGTTCGATCGCACGTTGGCTGTGTCAGGAGGTTGGTGAGGCCGGTCACGTGACGGCCGTGGACCTGGACACGCGCTGGCTTGATCAACTCGCGGAGCCGAACCTGACCGTCGTGCAGCACGATCTCACCGAAACCGAGGCCCCATTTGAGGCCGCTTCGTTCGATTTCATCCACGCACGGGCAGTGTTCGAGCACATCGCCGCACGCGATGCTGTGCTCGAAGGCGTGTGCCGCTGGCTGGCTCCTGGGGGATGGCTAAGCGTCAGCGACTGCGTGTCGTTCAGCGTCGAGTCCACGCCCAATCCGGTCTATAGGACGGCGATGCGGGCATGGGTCGAGAGCCTCCGCAAGACCGGCACCGACTATGAGTGGGGCCGTTGCTTGCCTGCGCATCTGCAGCGCCAGGGGCTCGAGGCGATCGGCGGCGAGGCACACGTGGCGGTGCTTCGCGGCGGCTCGCCGGTCGCTGAGTTCTGGAGCCTGAGCCTGGAGCTCCTACGCCCGAGGATCACTGAAATGCAGCTTGCCACCGGCGAGGAGATCGATGCAGCCCGTACACTGCTGGCCGACCCAGAGTTCTGGGATCTCTCTCCGGCGTTCGTGGCAGCTTGGGGCCGAAGGGCAGCCTCGTAAAGGCGCCCACGCAACGGCGGTTGCAGGCCGGATTCTTGCCCCGTGCCATCTGACCCAGCCAGACTGGCCTGCCACAGTCACGCCTGGCGACCCGTCTCTCGCGCACCTGCGTTCTCACGGATGCAGTTGTCTTCGCCGGCACCCAGCCGACGCCCGCCCCGGACGAACATCAGGTCAGAGTTCGGGCGAGTGGTCGCGTCCGCTACGCCCGGCACAAGCGGGCGTGTGCCGATCCGTAGAGCGCGCGCTCGGAGGTCGTCCGGAGCGGCAGCGTCACACTCTGTTCGCCGCGCGCTCGCAATGCCATGTAAGCAGTGACTGTTTAGGTCTGTGCTGCCGTGTTTAGGGTCCAGCTGTGGCTGGTGGCCAGGGTTGGTGCTTGGCGAGTCGGGCGAGGGCGTCGAGGATGTCGCGGCTCTGCTTGCGGGTCGTGCTGATGTGGGTGCGTAGTGCCAGGAAGCTGTCGGCGTCGGCGGTGGTGCGCCAGCTGCCGGAGATCTTCTCTGTGGATCTTGATCCTGGGGATGTCGCGCTCGACGAGGTTGTTGTCGAGGGGGATTTGGAAGTCGTGGGCGAAGCGCGGCA
>DASZIQ010000028.1:0-23795 GCA_035948945.1 Solirubrobacteraceae bacterium | reverse complement strand
GGCGACCTTCTCGTCCGTTGTCGTGGTTTCGTCGTTGGTGACCTTGATTCCGTCCTTGAACTTTACGCCGTCGAGTACGTCGGTGACGAGCTCGTGGCCGTTGAATCGTCGCCAGCGTTCCTGGGCGGCGTCGAGGAGCTTGTAGGCCATCGCGAGTGCGGCTTTCTTGGAGCCGGCGCCCTTGGTGACCTTGGTGCGTAGCTTGACGGTCGCGAAGCTGCTCTCGATCGGGTTCGTTGTTCGTAGGTGCCGCCAGTGCTCGGCGGGGAAGTCATAGAACGCGGTGAGCGCGCTCCAGTCCTTCTCGAGCTTTGCGACGGCCTTCGGGTACTTGGCGTCGAACTCGCCGCGGAAGCGCTCAAGCGCCTTGCGAGCGTCCGCCTGCGAGGGCGCCTCGGCCATCTCGTGCAGCAGCGTCTTGGCCCTGGGCTGCAGGCGCTTGGGAAGCGCGTCGAGTACGTTCGCTGTCTTGTGCACCCAGCAGCGTTGCTCCCTGGTGGCGGGGAACACGTTGCGTAGCGCGGCCCACGCGCCGAGCGCGCCGTCACCGGTCATGAGCTTCGGCTCGTTCAGGCCGCGGTCGCGGAGATCGCGGAACACTGCCGCCCAGGAGTCCTCGCTCTCGCGGTAGCCGTCCTCGACCGCGAGCAGCTCCTTGCAGCCGTCCTCACGGACGCCGATCACCACCAGCAGACACAGCCTCGGGTCCTCGCCGAGACGGACGCTGACGTTCACGCCGTCGACGAACAAGTAGGCGTAGCGATGAAACCGCAGCTCCCGGGTACCGAACGCGGCGTGCTCGGTCTGCCAGCTCTCGGTCAGCCGCTGGATTGAGCTGGACGACAACCCCGACGCGTCCTCGCCCAGCAGGTCCCTCAGCGCCGGTCCGAAGTCCCCGGTCGAGAGCCCATGAAGATACAGGATCGGCAGCACCTCGGTCACCTTCGGCGACCGTCGGGCGTACGCCGGCAGGATCCGTGAGCTGAACCGCTTGCGCTCCCCGCTCTCCTCGTCAACGCGCTTGTCGTTGACCCGCGGCGCGCGGACCGGGACCGTCCCCGAGCCGACCGTCACCCGCCGCTCCCGCGCACGGCCGTTGCGGACGACCAGCCGCTTGCCGTCCCCACCGACCTCCTCCACGAACGAGCTGACGTACTCCTCAACCTCGGCCTCGAGCGCCGCCGCGATCATCCGACGCGCACCCTCCCGAGCGAGATCATCAAGCGTGACCCGACCCTCATCGTCCTCCCCAACGGGGAGCCTGCGAACATCTGACATGGCGTGCCTTCCTGCCGGCCATCACCGGCATCGGTCTTCATCAACCGGGAAGGTACGCCGCCTTCCTCTTCACGCGCATCCACAACTTCTGGGTATAGCTCTGGCGAGCTATACCGACGGCGATGATCAGATACCGGCGTTTGCCGGGCTTGGCATCGACCTTGATGACCGCCAGAATACGCGTCGCGGTTGGCGGGATATCGCTGTGGTCACGTTCGTCGTAGGCCCGTTTGTCTTCCAAGTGTTCTCGGCTATCAAGGCACTCGGAGGCACAACCCTCAACCAAACATTTCCATCGGGACCGCACATTGCGCGCCTTTGGCCCATTGAAGACCTGGCGGTGTGGCGACGCCAGCCTGGGCTCGGAGTGGCAGGCGTGATTGCGTTCTCCGAACAGATCACAGCCTCTCTCCGCGGATCGATCATCCTCTCCGAATCGTGACCCCGTCTCATCGCTCACTGCCGCTTGTACGACACACAGAGCGTATAATAGGAGTCGTTAACGAGAAGGCTTATGGACGAGAATGACACTATAAACATGCTAATCAATCCCTACTACGCGGTGAATATCAGCCCCGATCTGGCGGGCGAGCATGAGCCGCTCATCACACAAGACCAATGGATTGCAGCCAATCTAAAGCTGATAGATGATATTGGCGCTCATGACTGGCTTGAGCACCTACTAGCGACACTTCAAGGAGACTACCCTGTTGGTCCCAACGATCCGGACCTGCCTGGTGGCTATAAAGAGGATGGCGGAGCTACGAGCTGATGGCTTTTCGGTCTAAGATAAGGCTATGTCCCATCATCCAGATGCCATGAATGACTTCCGTACTGAGCGGCACAAGCTGCCGCCGGAGGCGTTTGCGATCAGTTCTGGCCCCGAGCCTTCTCCGACAGACCCGGCCGACAAGGCCACCTGGACAGGGATCGTTTTCCTTCCTGACGACGTATCCCTCCGCACTAGCGACCATCACGGCGAAACCCTTCATCGGGTGTATGAGTGCTGGGGTAATTGGGTCGGCATGATCCTTGACGTGCAGAGTCTTTGCGATCCAGTACGTGATCCACTCGCCGTGGCAACCGCGAATGCTTCCGATGAGTTCCAAGCATCAATCTACGCTGCGCTCACTGGGTTCTATCGCCAGGCCATCGGGTCACTTCGGCCAGCACTAGAGGCGATGCTCGCGGCAGTCTACTTCTCTGTGCATCGTGAGCAGGACACTATTGACCAATGGCTCGAAGGCCACGAGGATGCCCGCTTCTGGATTGGTCGAGTTAGGCGACAGCTTGCAGCGGAAGCCCCATTTTTGCAGTTCGAGCGAGAAGACGGAGCACTCTTCGCCGACAATGGATGGTTTGCATGGCTCTACGGCATCCAAAGTGCCTTTCTCCACGGTCGCCCAGCGTTTACGGACCAGGCTGGCACCCGTATTGAGACCACAAACGCGGGGCTTTGGAACAGTAATGGTCCGATCTACTCTCATGAAGCCTTCGTGTTGTGGTCGCGTGTCTTCTTCAATTCCTTGTTGCTGTCCGCCCTTTTCGTTGGTCTTGCTGATTCGCGCATCGTGCGACTCTCGAAGCCGAACGATGTTTCCTACAAAGCTTTCATTGAAAGATTAATTGACTGGCATCCCGCCCCAGGGGCACCCAGCGTTGCGGCGACTGTCGCTGAGTATCTTATGCCAGAGGGCCGGTCATGATGTATGTATATCCGATTTGGACAAGTAGGCGACAGTGATTAGTGGGATGCTATCAATCGATTTTGAGAACTAATGGCCGGAGGAATACCTCCGCCCTTGCCTCTTTCGAGAGCTTTGGGAGATACTGGTGGCATGAGTACACCACTTCGCATAAATACTATCCAATTCAGTGATGGTACGTTGGTACCCTTGGGGCCAAACTCGATTGTCGTGCTCGTGGGGCCGAACAACGCTGGCAAGAGTCGGGCACTTCGCGAGATCAACCAGCAACTGTCGGCGCGGCAAGAGCCGGAGTTAGTGGTGCGCGAAACAGCGGTAGACAAGCTGATGGACGAGGACAGATTCAAGAGCTGGCTGAGAGAGCACGCACACGTCTACAACAACGGCCAGGAAGAGCGTGTGGTTCGACCGCACTCTGGCGAGGTTAGCTTCGGTGTGGCAGGCCATTGGACTAGCGGGCCACCGTTCCAGAACCTCGGTAGCTTCCTCGTACTGCTGGCAAACACCGAGTCAAGACTGGGTCTCGCCGGCAGCACGGGTGCCTTCGACAACCTCACGCAACATCCATCAGCACCGCTCCAAGAACTCTACCTTGACGAGGTTCTCGAGACGAGGCTCTCCGACGCTGTTAGGCGAGCGTTTGGGGTTCCCATTGCCGTCAACCGGGTTGCGGGATCTCAAATCCACCTTCATATGGGGACCGTCGATGGAGTAGGTCCACCGACCCCCACGAATCAGGCCTACCGCCATGCTCTGGCGGCGCTCCCGCTGGTTCAGGGGGAGGGTGACGGAATCCGCAGCTACATCGGACTCCTGCTTGCGATTACGGCAACACAGTTCCCGGTCGTGCTGATCGATGAGCCAGAGGCGTTCTTGCACCCGCCTCAAGCGCGCCAACTCGGGCGAGAGCTGGCACGCCTCCGCGACAGTGAAACCCAACTTGTTGTTGCAACACACAGCGCCGACTTCGTTCAGGGCGTTCTCGATGACCCTGCCGCCGACGTATCAGTGGTGCGGCTCGTGCGAGACGGCGATATCAACCGCGCTGCGGTGCTGGCGGCCGGGGAGTTGCGAACCTTGTGGGCCGACCCGATCCTGCGATACTCGTCGCTACTCGATGGCTTGTTTCATCGAGGCGCCGTACTTTGCGAGTCCGACTCGGACTGCCGCTTCTACCAAGCGACACTTGATTCAACGCTGGCCCGTGAATCGCTACCCGCACATGACCTGTTATTTACGCATACAGGAGGCAAGGATCGCCTACCGACTGCCATCGCCGCACTTCGGGCAATAGACGTCGACGTGAAGGTAATCGCCGACTTCGACGTCCTTTCCCGCGAAGCGTTGCTCAAGCAGATCGTTGAGGCGCTGAATGGGAACTGGAGTGCCGTCGAGCGCGAGTGGAGAATCGTACACAGCGCAGTAGAGCAACTTACAAGCACCCCCTCAATGGTGGCAGTCAGGGAGAGCATGGAGGCTGCGCTCAACGCGATCACGGATGCGACGCTTACAAAAGATGCGGCCAAGAAGCTACGCCAGGTCGCCAAGCTCGAAGATGGCTGGGCTCGCGCGAAGCGTGGAGGAATAGCTGTACTCCCGCAGGGGGATGCAACTGTGGCAGCTGGACAGCTTCTCGCGGCCTTGGAAGGTTTCGGGTTGCACGTGGTGTCGGTCGGGGAGCTAGAGCGATGGGCGCCCACGGTCGAGGGGCACGGACCGGCTTGGGTGGCTGCCGCCCTAGAGGCACATGTTCACGACGCAACTGGGCCTCATGTCGATTTCGTTAGGCGCCTCCTCGACCATTAGCTGCGCAAGC
This sequence comes from Solirubrobacteraceae bacterium, assembly GCA_035948945.1. GTDB lineage: Bacteria > Actinomycetota > Thermoleophilia > Solirubrobacterales > Solirubrobacteraceae > Palsa-744. The sequence goes on along the minus strand of DASZIQ010000028.1, from coordinate 18,995 downwards.
TGCGAGCGCCTGCCGCAAAGCCTCAACCCGGGCTTTACGGTTTAGTCTTCGCCCGCCCGAGTCCATCGAACCGCATGGTTCTCGAACCGCGGGTATGCGGAAGGTCGGCTCGATGTGGTCGCGTGCGTCTACGCGGATTGTGTCGATCATGGCCTGGAGGACGGTCTTGGTGCGGGCGGGGGTGCTGTGCTCCAGGGCGGCGCGTAGCTCGCGGCGTAGCGCGTCGAGGTCGGCCGGGGTTACGCGCTCGGGGTGCTCAGTGTCGTCGGCTGCCGCGGCGAGTTCGGCGGCTCGGCCTTCGAGCGCTTTGGCCTGCTCGCTGAGCGCTGCGAGGCGGGGGGCGCAGGTGTCCTCGGGCATCGTGGCGTTCTCGAACGCGCGGAAGTAGCGGTCCATCGCGGCGCGCGTCTCGGTGAGTTTGCGCTGCACCGCGGCGTGCTCTGAGGTCTGCTCGTCGGTGCGCTCGGTCAGCCGCGCGTATGTCTGCTCGATCGCGCTGTTGATGAGGTCGCCATCTTCGAGCACCTTCCATAGGCGTCGGGTGACAGCCTGCTCCAGCCGCTCGGCGGGTAGCCGGTCGTTTGCGCAGTGTTTGGTGCCGTAGCGCATCCGGGTGAAACAGGTGTAGTACGTGTAGCGGCCGTTGCGTCCGTGCGCGGCGGTCCCGATGTATGCCTGCCCGCAGCGTCCGCACCGCACCCGGCCGGTGAGTAGGTAGTCGGAGGCGTTGGTGCGCCGCTGGGAGCGGTCCTCGCCGCGCTTGGTGAGGATCGCCTGCGCGCGGTCGAAAAGCTCTGTGGGGATGAGTGGTTCGTGCGGCGCGGGATACCAGCTTCCGCGGTAGTAGATCTCGCCAAGGTAAGAGCGGTTGCGCAGCACGGTGAGGACGCTCGTGGCGCTCCACGGCCGGCCGTTCTTGGTGCGGTAGCCGCTCTCGTTCAGCCACTTGGCGAGCATCGAGGAGCCTTCCTGGCCGTTCACGTAGCGGTCGAAGATGACCGGTATCAGCGGCGCCTCGGTGGGGTTGCGCTGCAGGTGGTCACGGTCGGGTGCGATGTCGAGCCCGTAGGGGCGCCGTCCGCCGCACCAGCCGCCGCGTGCGGCCTTGCGCTCAAGGCCGGCGGTGATGCGCTCCACGATCAGCGCGCGCTCGAACTCGGCGAACACCCCGAGCATCTGCACCATCATCCGCCCCGCGGGGGTGCCGGTGTCGAATGGCTCGGTCGCGGAGCGGAAGATCACCCCGGCCTGGTCAAGCTCGTCTATGACCTGCGCGAGCCCGCGGATCGACCGCGCGAGGCGATCGACGCGATAGACGAGCAGCACATCAAAGCGGTCGAGCTTCGCATCGCGTAGGAGGCGGGTGAGCGCGGGCCGGTCGATCACGGTCCCGGTGAACTGGTCTTCGTAGCGGCGCTCGATCCGCCACTCGGGCTGGCTCTCCACGAACGCCTCAAGACGCACGCGCTGGGCTTCGAGGGAGTTGGGCTGGCGCTCCTCGTCGGTAGAGATGCGGCTGTAGGTCGCCACCCGCACCGGCTCGGCGGCCGAGTCAGCGGCGATGGCGAGTGCTGCTCTACGGGTCATGGCTGCTCCTGTGCTCGGGGTCCTTGCACCAGACCAGATCCGGGCGTGGATCTCAAGGCCCCAGGCCGCCGCTCGGGATGCGCCACCAGCCAGTCCGCCAGCAGCTCGGCGAGCGCGCCGACGAGCCGCCTGTGCTCCTCCTCGCTCATCGCCCGTGTGCGGCCCACGAGCAGCCGCAACGGGCGATCCCCGGCCGCCGCCCCGCTACCGCGACACTGCCCGCTGGCGCCCCTGGCAGCGTGTCCCGGCCGAGAGCGCTCGGCCCCCGCGGGCTCGCCGCGCTGCCGGCGGCGAGCGGGGATCTTGCCCGGCGTTGCCGGCGGGCACTCCGCTGGGCGTCGAGGCCGGCTCACGCCACCCGCCCTCGTGTCGTGCCCGCATGGGCAGGGTGGCGCCAGCGGCGCCCGAGGCAGTCCGCAGCGCGGCGCCCGGCGCGACGAGGCCCAGCGGGCAGCTCCCGGAAGGCTCGCTGCTGGTCGCGGCCGGGGAGGAGCGTGTAGCGCTCGCGGTCGGTGGTGCCCCACACCCACGGCGGGCCAGGCGGCGCGCACCGCGCGAGGTTCGATAGCCGCCGCTGCCCCTCACAGACGAGCAGGATGTTCCCGCGGTCGCGGTGCGGGTCGCCGGCGAGCGCGTGGCGGTAGCTGTCGAGCTTGCCCTTGACGCGCCTTGCGGGCTCGCTGCCGCGGTCTACCTCCAGGTAGAAGGCGATCTCCCCATCGGGGAGCAGGTAGCGGCCGTAGCCGTCCGGGCGCACGCTGGCGCCCGTGCCCTGCTGGGCCTGCTGCTCACCGAGCCAGCTATACAGGCCCTCCTCGCGCCGGGTGAGACTCCGCTCGACCAGCGCGAGGAAGAAGGCAGCGGCAGCGCGGCGGTGCTCGAGGTCGGGGATCGAGAGGCCCGGCGGCCGGCGTACGGGAGCACCGATCATCCGCCGCCCGTTCGCTGAGAGGAACCACAGCGCCTCGGCGCTCCCGCCCCGGTTGGAGCGCGTCGGGTAGACCCGCGTCAGGAGGTCATGCGCTTCGAGCTTGGTCAGCCGGCGGCGACAGGTACGAATACCAGTGAAGAAGAGAAGGTGAAGCTCTGAGGTGGAGAGGGGCTCGTGCTGGGAGAGGCGATCGAGTAGCTCCCGGTCACGGACAGTTGTAGGGGGGAGACTCGGCTTCATAGCCGCCGCCCGGGAAGGGGAAGGAACTGTTCATTGTCGGGGTTCGTCCACGACCCTGGATCGCTGTCGTGGTGCGGGGTTACGGGCGGCGGGGGTGCTCCGTCGGAGGGAGCATCGAACGGAGCCCCCAACGGAGCACCCTCAACATCGACCCCGAGCACTCCCTGGTCAAGCTCATCAGCCTGCACTCGACCGGATGGCGGCTGCTCGATCCTGCCATAGCGCGAGCGGATCGCCGTCTCCACCGCCCGGCGCTCCGTCGCCTTGTCGCGGGCGCGCTGGCGGATCAACCCGGCAGTGTCACCCGGCGTGGGCTCCGGCGGCGGGAGTGTCGCGGCGGTCGCGGCAGGCAGCTCCCGTGCGTCGTGCAGGACACGGCACGCGATCGTGTAGGAGCCGAGGTGCTGCAGGTCGTAGGCGTCAAGGCGCGGCTGGAAGTGCGGCGCCATCCGTTTCGCGTCCGTGGCCTGCAACGCGAAGCAGATCTTCGTCTGGCAGTTCGCGTCGATCGCCTCCAGCAGCCCGTGATCGGCGACCTGCGCAAGATGCTGGTGGGCGAGCACGAACCCGAGCCCATACCCGCGGGCCTGCGCGAGCGCGCTCGCCATCCCCTGCGGGAGGTGACAGAAGCGGTGGCACTCATCGATCAGACACAGGAACGGCGGCCGGTCGCTCTGCGCGAGCGGCCCGAGACGCTGCGCGGCCTGCCACGCACGGTGCAACAGCACCGAGCCGATCATGTCCGCCGCATCCTCCCCCAACGTCTGCGGGAGCGACACGAGCAGCCACCGCCCGCCGTTGATCCGCTCTCGCATGTCCGGCGCGGCGGGCTGGCAGAGCATGTTGCGCAGCGTGCGATTCCCAAGCAGCGCCCGCAGCTTGTTCGACAGCGGCGCGAGCGCCTGCACCTTCGCGGGCTCGCTGAGCATCTGCCACTGCCGCCAGAACACATCGAGTGCCACCGGGTCACTCGCCGTGTACCGCGAGCGCTCCCCCGGGTCAGAGAGCAGCGTCAGCACATCCGCGAGCGTCGGCGCCTCTCCTGCGGGGTCGCGTCCGCAGAGCAGGGTGGTGAGAGCGGAGCGCAGGATGTCCTCGGTCCGCGGTCCCCAGAACCGGGCGAACAGCCGCGCGAAGATGCCACAGATCGCCTGCGCCTGCGCGTCACCCTCCCCCGGCGGGCACGCGAGCAGGTTGAGCGCCGGCGGGTAGCGCTCGTCGCCGAGGTCGAGCAGGTCAACATCCTGCTGGCGCTCGCGGGGTACGCGGGCGAAGATGAGCCCGGTCAGCTCGCCGGTCGGGTCGAGCACGATCCCGCCCATCCCCGCACGGATCGCCTCAACCGTCATGTTCAACAAGAGCGTGCTCTTGCCCCGGCCGGTCGGCCCGAGAACATGGGTGTGCTGAAGCAGCGCGCGCGGCTCGACGCGGACCTCGCGGTCGAACCCCGAGTGGTCGCTGCGACCCAACAGCAGCCCACGCGAGGGGGCCTGCGCGACCGGCGCGACCCTGCGCGATGGCGCCTCGGTGAACGAGACCGGCGCGAGCGCGCTCTCCTCCGGCAGCGCCACCAGCGCCGCCGCCTCGCCGCTGCTCAACAGCAACCGTGGTCGCATCGACGGCAGACACCGCTCAAGCTGCTGTGCGCAGAACGGCTCCCGGCCGCGGCGCAGCCCGCCGAGCTCGTGGTACTGGCCGAACGCCGCGAGCACCCCACCCAGCCGTCCGCGCGCCCGCCGCCGGCTCCGCGCCCACGCTCCCGCGCGGATCGTCGCGGCCAGCATGGGCGCGGTGGCCTTCGCGTCGATCGCCCGTGCGCGCTCCAGCGCGAACGGGTCCGCTACCCGTGTCGGCGCCGGCCGCCCGATCGGGTGCGGCGAGCCCGGCGTGAGCGCATCGAGCACCCCGCCAACGGCCGAGCCCAAACCATCGAGCGCCCTCAACGAGGCACTGGACTGAAGCCCGCGGCCCGAGCGCAGCCGCGCGGCCTGCCCTCGCGCCCGCGCGCCCACCGACCGCCCCGGGGCCTGCAGCACGAGCTGAACGACACCGCCCTCCCCAGCCTCCTGCGCCCGCAACGACGCCAACAACTGCCCTGCAGGATCCACGCGGTGATCGACGCGCAACGGCAGAAACCGCGAGCCGACCGGCGCAAGACTCGCAACCCGCCGACGCAGACCATCGCCAGCGCCGTGCAGCGACTCGCGTTCAGCCTCGACAGTGACGCCACCGAATGCCTGCTCGACCGCCGCGCGCACCTGCGCCTGGGAGAGCCCACCCGAGACGAACAGGCCGCACGCCGCCCTGTCCTCATGGGCAGACACCGAGAGCGCGACCCACGGCGAGGCCCGCAAAAACCGCCGCGGCAACCCGCCCACCAACGTCCGCATAACGGCCTCCAGCGCCGGCCGCGACACCCGCTCACCGAAACGAACCTCCCACCAGCCGCCCGCCCGGGCCAGACGACGCCGGCCCCACACGCGACCCGCCAACACCACAAGCACACCAGCCACGGCCAGCCCTACCGGCAGCCACACCAGCCCCAGCAGCAACCCAAGCACGCCGAGCAGCCCAAGCACGAAGCCCGAGAGCGATTCGACCGCACGCACAACAAAGGAAATAGTCATGCCGGCAGGTCTACCGCGAACCGGCCGCGATGTCCACAACCTTTTGCGCAATTGCGCAAAAGGTTAATTGCTCGCCGACCGAGCAGCCCGACCGCGAAGCCAGACGGCGTTTCGACCGCACGCGCAAGGAAGGAAATAGTCATGGCGACAGGTCTACCGCGACTCGGCCGCGATGTCCACAACTACGCAAGCGCGTGCCTGCGTAACCACGCAACCACGCAACCACATAGTTGCGCGCTCGCCCTACTCCGCGTCAGAGCGTGAGGATGCGGTCGAGGTACATTGAGACCTCGGACGCGCTGGACCGTCCGTCGTGGCGCTCGATGAGCCCGGCGCCGTCGAGGCGGTCCAGCGCGTCCGTGATTCGGGCCTTCAACTTGCGCTTCGCGGCGTCGAATGCCTTCCCGATCTCCTGCTCGGAGAGCGGGCCCTCGCCGTCGTTGGCGCGTGCGATCAGGCTGTTGAGCACGGCGCTGTCGTCGTGGTGCTCGCCCTCGGCGGTCGAGTCGAGCGACTGCGTGATCTCGTGGAAGTAGACAGCCGCGTGCGTCGCCGTCGCCAGGTCGCTCCAGCGGTGAATGAGGCCGGCTGAACGGAGCCGCGCGAGGCTGGCGGCGATATCGCCGGGTGTGCTTATCATCCTGGCGATCTCACTTTCAGACCACGGCCGCTGCCGGTCGAGGTCGAGCATGAGCTGAAGGACAGCCTGGTCGAGGAGGACGTGCGCCTCCGATTCGGTTGAGCTGCGGTTATCGGGCATGGGCGAGTGAACCTCCTGTGTTGGTCGCGGTGTGCAGAACAAGGGAGGAAGGGGCGAGGCGGTAGCCGACCCCGCGGGTCACGGATACCCACCCCTCGGCGCCAGCGCGAGCGAGCGCGCATCGCAACCGTGAAGCATGGGAGTCCAGCGTCCGCGTCATCGCGGCCGTGTGGATGCCCCACACCTGCCCGAGCAGCTCGTTCTTGGTATGCACGCGAGAGGGGTCGCGCGCGAGATGCACAAGCAGCTCGTACTCCAGCCGTCGCAGACCGACACGGGTGGCACCAAACGTCACCTCATACGCTGCCGTGTCGATATGCAGCTCCCCGAACTCGATCACGCCGGGGGCCTCGTGGAGGTCCCGGCGGGTGAGCGCCTGCACGCGCGCGCGGAACTCGGGGTAGGCGTACGGCGTGCGGATCACGTCATCGGCGCCGGCCTCGAAGCCGCGAAGCACGTCGCGCAGCTTCCCGTTCGGGCTCATCCAGAGCGCGCGCAGCCCCGGCTCGGCCTGCGGCACGAACGCTCCGGCGCGCAACTGGCGCAACACCTCGAGCCCGCACCCTCGGTGTGCAGTCTGGCCGAGGATGAGCACGTCAATCTCGCGGGTGTCGCACGCGGCGCGCAGCGTCACCGCGTCGCTCGCGCGGCGCACTTCGTACCCGTCGAGCGTCAGCTCGTCGGCGAGCGCGAGGTTCGCGTACTCCTCGCCATAGAGCAGCAGCACGGGCGCCTTCACGGCCGCGGCTCCCCCCGATGTGCGGACGGGTCCTGCGCTCACCCTGGCCTCCTTTCGGGCACCGAAGGACCACCAGCGAGCACGACTTACCTATCCGCAGAGAGCTACGGTGGGCGTGGCATCGAAGGACTTCTCTTCGGTGCTACAGGCCGGGCGGGGTGCCGCAAGCAGCCCGTCCGGCCGCATCAGTTTTGGCCTGTCGAGCGATCAGAGCAGAGCCCGCGGCGGAAAAACCCGGGGCCGGCCGGACGCCGGCCGACGTGGCGAGGATCACGCGCTCCCAGTGTTGCCCGGCCGCCGCGTCTGGCCGCCGATCGCCGCGAGCAGCTTCTCCAGCAGCGCGCAATTCGCCTCCGCTGTCGTGCGCTCCTCCTCCGGCGTGTCAGGGTGCATCGCTCGTGTCCTCTGGTCATCGAGGCCGTTGTGCATGGCGCGCGCCAGCGCGTCGCGGTGAACGTCGAGGTAGACCGTCACCGGCCGCGGCTCCTCGACGTTCTCCCACCCGATCGCGTTGAGCAGCGCGCGCACGGCGTCCTGGCGCTTCAGCGTCTCGGCGTACCACTTGGCCGCCTGGTCGTAGCCCGTCCGTCCGATCGCCTCGCTGATCTCCAACGCCGCGTCACCCAGCTCCCCGAGCGAACCCAAGCGCACGAGCGCCACCGCCTCAGACGGGAGTGCGACAGAGACCACGCTGCGATCGTCCACGCCTGCGCTCAACATGAACGCCTCAATCCGCCGGATATTCTGCCGCGCCACTTGATTCTGCTTGGGATCACCCGACCATCTCGCGATCTGGCGCTCAAGGTCCTGCCACTCCCGCAGCGCCGTCACGATCCCCGCGCCATACCCGCATTCCACGATTTCGCGCAGCACCTCCACGAACCTCGACGGAACCCTGACCCCGCTCCCGCCGGAGGGCACCACACCCCCCAGCTTACGCACACGCAGCCCGAAGTAGTCCCGCAGGAGCTGCTGCACACGCCCCCCGGTGACGCCGGTCCGCTCACCGACCTCGTCCAGCGTCAGACCCTCCACCAGCCGCAGGCGCAGCATCTCGACGTGCCGCTCCTGCGGGATGCGATGATCGTGCGGCGGCGGCAGCGTCGCCAGCCCGCGCGCCTGGCGCCGCGCGGCGTACCTGTAGAACCGCGCCGGTTCGCTCCACGGATCGGGGGCACTCACGAGCCGGCCTCCTCTACACCGACGATGAGGTCGGTGAGCTGCCCGATGCGCGCCTTCGCGGCCGCGCGGGCCTCGTCGCTTGCTTCCGGGTCTTCCTCGATGCCGTGCTCGGATTCGATGCGCGCCAGCAGGGTCCGCAGCAGCGCCTCGCGGTGCTTGCGCGCGTCGACCTCGACGGCGGTGGGCACCTCGACGGGCTCGACCCAGCCCACTACATCCAGCAGGGCCCGCGTGCGGTTCGCGCGCGCGAGACAGGCTCTGACCTCGCCGCCGATGTTCCCCCGCTTGCGAGGATCGATCAGTGCGCTGGCCTCCTCGACCTGGACGTACAGGTCGAAGAAGAGCCCATCGCGCAGCGGCGCGAGGAGCTCCTCGGGTATGACGACGGTCATGGTCGCTCCCTTCCGGTCGGCCGAAGAGCCGCCCGGCGGGTGCCATGACTGGACCAACCCGCAGCCCGAGAGCTACGGTGTCGGCCGTGGCATCCGAAGGAGGCATCTTCGGTTGTCCACAGGCCGGGCGGGTGCTCCAACACTCGCCCGGCCCACGACGTCTAGGTTCGGCGCCGGAGCAGAGCAGAACCCGCGCCGGATCTCAAGGGCCGAGCCAACACCGCCCCCAGGACGGTGCCGACGGCTGCCGTGGCCGTCCGAGCCGAAGAACTTGACGGGCTCGACATGCTGCCCCCGGGCACGCGCGAGCGGCCTCCCTTCGGGCCGAGCCGAAGCAGGGCGGGCGGGCGTCGCCGCTACGAACCGTGACCAGGCTGGAGCCGGATCTTGATCCGCGAGTCAATAGCCTTGGCATCAACCTACGGGTCGCCTGTAGCCTTGCGCCTGTGGCGACAGCATCTGCAAACGACCGCTCCAGGGTCATGGAGCAAGTTTCGATTTGGGACCTACACTGGAGATGGCTGGTCGGACGTGACGCTGCCAAGGATCCGCGGTTTGTGTCCGAATGTGCGGAACTCTACTCGCAGGAGTATGGCGTGTGGGGTCTCCACGGGCCGGTGCCAGGGGGACCGGTGCAGATCAGCGCGCAGCGCTTTCGTGAACTGGTCGACGACGAGACTGTGGGCATCGCGTGCGCGTACGCTGGCGAGGAACTCGTCGGGTACTGTGTTGCGGCATGGATCGAAAGTGCTGAGAAGGGTCGTCTGGCATGGGTCTCTCAGCTCGTCGTCCGTTCGACGTACCGCTGCGCCCGCGTGGCGACGACGCTGCTCTACAGCACCTGGCAGTTCAGTAACTGCTACGCCTGGGGTCTTGTCACCGCGAGCCCGTTCGCGGTGCGCGCGCTCGAGACGGCGACCCGCCGCCCCTGCCGGGCGAGCCTGATCGTCCGGGACGGCGCGCAGATCCTTCCGCAGGTGGCGGAGCATGTCAGATACCTCCCGCCTTCCCTCGTGATCGAGGATGGGCGCCCGCAGCCACGAGTGAACACAGAGTTTTACGTCAACCACGATGGCATCCCGGCGATGCGCAAACGCGCGGCGCGTGGTGAACGCCCCTGGGACCTGGGCGAACTACGCGAGGGGGAGGAGTGGTTCGCGTGCACCTTTCGCTCCCAGCTACCCTACGCCCTAGGCGACAGGCGTCTCGCAGAACTGCTAGACAGCGCAGACGGAATCTGGATTCAGGCCTACGAAGGCATGACCCTTGATGACCGCCACCGCTGGCACTCTCACACTGAGCGCGAGGTAGAAGAGGTTCTCGACCTCGTGGCCGTCGATAGACGCGCGCGGATACTTGACGTGGGTTGCGGGGACGGCCGGCACGTGGAGGCTTTGACCGTGCGCGGTCACGAAGTGGTGGGCACAGATATCTCGCGTCGCTTGCTTGAGCGCGCCCGCGTCAGGTGCGCGACTTCAGGCGCTTTTCAGCTCATGGATGCACGCAAGGAGCTCCCTGACGGTCCGTTCGACCTGGCGATATGCCTTTACGACGTGATCGGCTCTTCGGTCACGCCGGACGACGACCGCCTGATCCTGCGCAACATCGCCCGGGCGCTGGGGCCGGGCGGCTATCTTGTGGCGAGCGTAATGAACGCAGTCTCGACACTTGCGCAGCTGGCACCAGAGCATCACCTGACCACGATCAAAGACTTCATCGTCGCCCTTGAGAAATTGGAGCCCTCCTCTACGATGGCGGACACGGGCGCGGTCTTCGACCCTGAGCTGATCATCCATTTCGAGGGCGTCTTCTACCGAAAGGAGCAGTTCCCAGGCGACGAGGGACATCTACCCGCGGAGCTTGTAGTCCGTGACCGCCGCTTCACCCCGGCGGAACTCAAAGAGCTGTTCGCCACCGCGGGTTTCGACGTTGAAGAGGTCCGCGCTGTCCAGACCGGGCACTGGAGCCGCTCTCCGACGTTGGAGCCCACCGACGTCCGAGCGAAGGAGCTGCTCGTTGTGGCGCGCCTCCCTGACGCCTAGCTTAACCTAGTAATGGTCGGAAGAGATCCGAACCCCGATGTAACCCACGGCGAATGCGTTTGGTGTCATGGAACGACACTGTTGCTTGAGGTGTACCGCTGACTGCTCTCCGAACGGCGCTATGGGTGTCGGCTCGTGGCTGTCGAAGGCCGGCGACGACATACCAAGCGTGTATCGCATGCTGAACCGACGGGGGAGTAAGCGACAGGCGGAAGACGAGTAATCCCGATTTGCCGCAAGATCCTGCTGGCGTTCGGATGCTGCTCGCCGATGAGGGCGTTCGCCTCACCGAGGATGGGCGGGCCGATCAGGAGCGGGCGCTGGACCGTAGAAGACTGGCGCCCGGCCACCGTCGATGATGTGGCCGACGGCACCCTCACGGGTGTCTGATAATCCGCGGTCGAAGGTGGGTCCGTGACCAGTGATGTCTCCGCTATATTCCAGGCGCCTGGCTCTCTCGTTTCCTATGCCAACTGTGACTGATCGGAGAACGTGATCTCGTCTGGCTCCTTTAGGCCGCGCGGTGCTCTTCCGCTGGGTGTCGATCGCTTACGCCTAATCTCGATCTCGTCGCGTTTGGCCATGTCGAGCACAGCGGCGCGGTAATCAGGTTCCAGCCAGAGACCTTCGGGATAGTCGGTGTTAAGAAGATCCTCGAACGTCATGGTGCGCCCAAGGTAGACCTCTGCAAGGTGCCGTTGCAAGCTCGGGAAGGGCGGCTGCTCAGCAGTATCGAGCGCGAGCTGGTCGGGCGGTCGAACAGTTACTGGCCAGAAGGTCATGTCCTGCGACTCCTTAATCATCGCACGCTTCATTTGACGCATGCCGAGCGGGTTGTTGGTGAGGTGTACCAGGTAGTACAGCGTCTGCCGACGCTCGTCCTCGAAAACCCGAAACGGTGTCGCAAACCGAGCGATACCGCTGCGGATGAGCTCCGAGTAAGTGAGAAGCAGGCATCGCTCACGGTCCTCGGCCTTATCATGGTCTAGGCATTGCCGCCAGGCGTCACCACCGAAGAACTCGGTCAGCGGCTCCTGGTGGTTCGGCTCGCCGAGGAAGCGACGCATGTCACGCACCATAAAAGTGATCAACACCTCCGACCGTGGCAGCGACATCAGCTCTCGGATCGTGGTGAGCGGCACGCCGCGGAATCCATAAGGGTCGGCAGTCCAGAACACAGGTGGTACGGGCATCCTGACTCGCAACCGAGAGGCCGACTCCAGCGCCTGTTCGGAGAACATGCCGTGTCGGGCGTCGATCGAAACGCCGGGATGCCGCAGCTCTGCGATTACCGACTGGAGGTCGGCGAAGTTCTGCTGGTTCAGCTCAACACAGCGAATGAAGACACGTGCTGGCCTGCCGCTGTCAACCGCCTCCGCAGCACGCTTGAAAAAAAGCAACGGCGAGCCGTCCTCACCGCCCTCATAGCGCCCCCGCCCGGCGAAGCCATCGAACATAACGAGTGGCGAAAAGTGCGTCCCGAGAATCGCCAGCCACGCTCCCAGATAGGTGTGCTGGATCGCATGCTTGGCGCGCGCGTGCTCCGTGTAGATCCACTTGCGTGGATCATGATCAGCCAACTCACCGGACAAGTAAGGCTGTCCTTTCGACCTCAGGCAACTGCGACCAAAGCCGCCCGTCGAGCGTACGCCCGCCCGACTTCGATCGGGCGCCGCCCCACTGCTTAAAGAAAAACGGCACGCCCTCCGCAACGCAACGGTCGCGTAGCTGGCGTACCCACTCGGCTCGCACCGGCCGGTGCTTCGGGCCAGACTCCCCACCTGCAATCAGCCAGTGAATGCCGTCGAGATCAATGTCGCCCAGGGGCCCGAGCAATGGCTCAGCCGAAATGAACCGTACGGCCGCCGGTACCATCCGAAGGTGATCGGCACGCTGGACGAAGCGACGGTTCTCCACGCTGACGCCCATCCATACGTTTGGTGGCCAGTCGAGCTGGTCGGCCAGCTCCGAGAGCCGCTCGTGACGCTTAGTGAGGATCTGGAAGACGTGCCAGTCCGCTCGGCGCATGACGTTGAAGACCTGCTCAATGAAGTCCACGGGCACAGCCTCGTGAAAGAGGTCGCTCATTGAGTTCACGAAGATGACGCGCGGACTACGCCAGCGCAACGGAACCTGCAACGTCCCCGGGTGGAGCGTCACCGCGAAGCCGGGGCCACTGGACCTGCCGCCATCACGCTGGTACTTCGGCTGACCCATCCGCTTCAGACGGACGGCGAGATCAAGGGCGTAGCAATGTGCGCACCCTGGCGACACGCGGTCGCAGCCGGTTATTGGGTTCCATGTTGCTTCGGTCCACTCGATAGCGCTCGGCCCGGACATGGTGTGTTGTTCTACGGTGGGGGGTCCGTTTCCTTGCACGAACATACGTTCGCATGCGTCTCGGACGGCCCTACTTCAGACTACGCTCATCGACCGCAGCAAGCGCCATCCGCCCGCCAGACACCTGTGCAAGGCGGTTCGCGTTGACTTCGGCTGCGACACCTCCGGCGCTCTCATGCACAGGCCGGCAGTCAGGGCAGCCCGAGGATCTGCTTCAGCACAGCGCCTAGCAGCGAACCTCCGGCGCTTCCTGCCGCCGCGCTCGCGACCTCCCCGCCCTTCGAGCACATCTTCGCGAGGATCCCCTTCGCCTCCGCCTTGGCCGTCTCATCCACTCCGACAAGACCATCGATCGCGGTGTCAACCGCTGCGGTGAACTCGGCGAATGTCGTGTAGTTGGTGATGTCGCCTAACGCGACCTGGACCTCAGCCGCATGGGCGATGTGCACGATCTGCTTCGCCGCCGGCGCCTTCGGCAGCCTGGCCGCCGCCACGGCAGATTCAAGCTGGGGTGCGAGACCCGGATTCAGCCACCAATCAGAATTGAGTTCCCCCGTCTCGTCGCTAATCACGCGCAGCCGTGCTCGGGTGGACTTGACCTCCAGCAGCTTCTTTGCGTCGTGGGACAGCTTCAGCTCCGAGGCCGCCAGAGACCAAGCATTGGCGCTGGTCACGCTCTCTCTGAGCACCCGCTCGGGTTCGGTGACCCACTCCACCGCCTTGGCCAGCAGGAAGTCGAACATCGCCGGGGCCCGGAGCCGAGCCCGGGGGTATAGCGCGAAGAATGAGCGAAGCACCAGACCTATGGTCTGCAGATCGACAAGGCGCTTGAACTCGGTGTTGGCTCGAGCTCGATCGCTGGCCGCCGCGACCAGCAGACCCCCCTGCTTGTCGAGCAGTCGCCGGAACCCTCCCTTTGCGTTCAGCTCGCTGTTGCGATGACGGAGGCCCGCAATGATCCGCTCGTCCGATGTCTTGTAGTCCGCGTCTCGGATGACGGCGGCGCACAACGGCGACCACCGCTCATCCACCCAGTCGGCGATGTCATTGGGCGGGACGTCTACACGCAACAGGGTCGTCGGCCAAGTCGATCCGACCAACCGCGGAGCGTTGTCAAGCCCAGTGTTTCGATCTGCGGACACGATGATCGCCCCCAAGATGCGCTGAAGATCTGGGAGCAATCGCTCGGGAAGGCCCTGCTGCGCAGAGACCAGGCTCTCCACCAGCCGATCCTCCTCGACCTGGATGCCCTTTACATGCACGGTCACGACGAGCACGTCAGGCGGGAACACCTTGGTTGTGAGAGCCATCTCAGCCGCCTGGCCGTTCCAGATCACCTTGAAGGGGGTACGGGTCCCGTGAATCGGGTGGTTCGCCGCCCTCAGCCGCCGGGCAACGTCCTGCTCGATGATGTTCGTCGCTCGGAGCTGGCGCGCGACGAAGCTGAGCTCCGGCGCCGCGCCGAGCCGGCAGTACATCGCAGTATTGAAGTGGGTCCGAAACAGGTTCGAGGCGACCAGCGCCTCAACCGGCGGAGACACGTCTAGCGGGATCGCACGTGTGAACGCCAGATCGGCAGATAGCTCGGGCATAATAAGAAGCAGGGAGACGGGAATCGAACCCGCTGAGCCCACGGCCCTCCGACCTACCGGCTCCCCAGACGTACTCTAATCCGAGCCGCCGCCTTCCAGCGCTGCGCTGCCTCCGGCGATCACCGCTGCGTCCTGGGGGCCCAATCCATCGCCGACTCGGCAAGCGCTACTCCGAGCGACATTCTTCCGCCGGTAAGCCGTGCAACGGGGTTCGACTTGAGGTCGGTCGGGCTCCATAGCGAATCCTTTTGCTAGCGCCAGACAGGCTGTCTCCCCGACGAACGGCGTGTGAGCGAAGCGCCTTTAGTGCGCTGATCCGTTGGGTGACCTCAGCCGATGCGTTGGGGGGCATAGCGTTCGAGTTCGTTAGCCGCCTTGCCGTAGGAGTCGGCGCTCGTGCTCGTCCCTCCCGCCGTTCGCATCGTGCATGCGTCTTCCGATGAGCATTCGGCGGTGGCGACTTCCGCAGGCGCTCGACCGACTGAGCGGAAGATGAACTGCTTTGTGTGTGCCGTAGTTTCCCCGGACGCGACAGGCCAGACCCATGCTCTGCGGGCGAGCTGGAGCCAGAGTTCAACCAGGCCTGGCGGGACGAGCGTGTACGGCGAGTCGCGGTCGCTGAGCTCGCCGCAGGAGCGCGGCGGCTTCGTGGTCGTGTTGCCACCGAGGGAGGAGTCCTCTCTTGCCATGACGAAGTCCGCAGTGGCCGTTTCGATCACCTGGTAGTCACCGTGCGCGGCGCTGATCCTGGGGGAGCCGCCCATCAGTTCGCCTCGTTCGGCCTTCCCCTGCGCAAACCGGGCGACCTGCTGGAGCATCAGCACCGCGGGTGTTTCCGCGCCCGCTACGGCCAGGCTTCGGACTTCGCCGTCGCAGCGGCCGAGCGTCCACCACACGCCGGAGCCGGCGCTGACTTCGGCTGCCGGTTGCGCGCAGCCGGCGACGATCGCGCCGGTTTCGGCGAACAGGCCGCGCAGGCCGCCGGCCTGTGGTTCGGGCGCCGGATAGCCGGGTTTGACGTGATCGTGGCACAACGCTTCGTAGGTCGGCGGCGGTGCTTCTTTGACAATGGTCGACGAGCCGGTCGCGGGCGTTGTCGCGGTCGTCGTTGTGCTCGTTTCGGGATCGGGCGTCGTGCTCGTGGGTGTCGAGCTAGTGTGGGCGCCTTGGTCGAGGTGCAGGCTCTTCTCGATAGCGGGGAGGCTTGCGCGTCCGGCGGCGGCGCCGACCACTACGAGCATCGCCAGCAGGCACACGATGTAGCAACTCGCCTTCCGCACGGGCGTAGCAAGGCGGATCACCCACAGGAACGGCTTGCCAAACAGGTCGGCGTGCGGGCCGAGCGAGCTCTCGACCCATTTCAACGGATTCCTTGCGCGTAGCCACTCGCTGCCGCGCGGCACCTTGCCTTCTGCGGCGACGAGCGTTGCGCCGGAGACAAGCAGCACCACCATGAACAGGACCAGGACCGATCCGGCCATCGCCCCGCTGGAGGGTTTCCAGCCGATCGACGCGAAGCCGAGGAAGTTGAACGCGATGACGACGACCAGGTCGGTTCGCATCAGCCGTGCCAGCTGGTCGGAGACCTTGGCGTAGCCGATCCGCAGATGGACGCCGTAGCGGGCGGCGTATGTGACACCTCCCGCGGCGGTGAGGTAGTAGACCCCCCGCGGGGGAATCGCCAGCAGCAGCCCGCCTGAGCCGACGCCGCCGCCGATCAGCCATGCCAAGCCCTTGGGGACGAGCAGGCGGCGCAGCAGGCCCGCTCCGCCGCGCGTCAGCTCCGCTGCGCTGGGCGGTTCGGTCGAGCCTGCGTTGCTGCCATTCTCCGCGGCCATGCCCCAGAGGGCCCCTTTCCCCGGCGATTGCCGGGCTCTCGCCTTTCCCTCAGGCTTCGCTCAGATCAGGCGCCGCCGTCGCCTTGTGTCTGTGAGGCCGTGCGCGCGGCTGGATCGATGTAGGTGAGCCTTTTCTCCTTCACGGCGTCGTGCTCGGCCTGCACCGCGAGCATCTTCTGGACGGTCGCCATCGCGGCGTAGCGCTTGACGGCCTCGTCCACGAGCTCCTGGACGAGCTTGCCGGGAGTGCCCTTGTGTTCAAGCAGCGCCGCGATCTCAAGGATCGCGTAGTGCTCGGGAGGCTGACGCACGTTGATCTGCGGGTCGTTTCGAGCCATCTCAGTCACGTCCGCAAGGACGGATACTCTCTAGTAGTGCGACACCGTACGGTGTCGCACCAAATATGCTACCCTAAATCCGCGCTTAACGGAAGATCTCGCGCCGGATCTCCCGCGCGATATGGGGCTCAGCGGATCGTCTGCCGCCCGAACAGAGCAACGACGCCCGAGGCGCGTCTACGTCTGACCCACTTCGTCAAGCGACATCCGCCCACCAGAGAGCCGCGCGGAGCGGTTCGCGTTGACTTCGGTTGGCTCCATTCGAATCGCCATGTTCTTTGGCCCTGGGAATCTACGGTGGCTCATTGTGTAGGTGCGCGATGGGGCTTGCCGGAGGTCAGTGACAACCTCCAGGAGGCGAGCTAGCCCAAGCCGAGCGCTTGGGCTGCCACACTCCCCGAGCGCTTCCCTGCATCAGCGGGTCCACGAACGGCCGAACGATCGACAAAGCCTCGTCCAACGTCGTCGCATCGGTGAGGACCGACCGCGCCGCCTCGGCGGCGTATTCCGGCTCCCACCGAGCATGGTCTGTCACATCGAAGGTTTGCGGCAGCACGACGCCGCGGCGCTGCGTCTCGGACTGCACGGAGGCAATCGCAGGCTCTGCGTGCACGGTCGCGCCGCGGGCAATCGCGACCAAGTCAACGAGGTCGCGATATCTCGTCGATGGTTGCCCCGACGGACCATAGAGGTCGAAAGTCGCCGCGATCTTGTCAGCGATGTGATCGACGAGCGGATACGCACGGTACCCCTTCTGCTGCAGCTCCGGCATGTCTATCTGCGCAATCGCCGGTACGTCGTCGGGTTCGCCCGTCATGCGGAGGTCAGAACCCACCAAGTCGATCGGAAACCGCTCCCAGCGCTGATTCCCGATGTACGCATCGACTTTAAATCGCACGGCCTTCGAGTCGTCGCTGACTGGCTCGCGCGGCCCGATCTCGAAACGAAACCGATCGCCGATGTCGCGACTTGCCGCAGTGCGCAAGTCCTGCTCCGCTGCGTCAGCAGCCTTCGCGCGATACAGTCGATGTCGAGCGAACTGCGCACGCCGATGTCGCGTGCAAGCAGCGCAACAGCACCCTTGACGATCCACTCTCCATCAAGCATGTACAGCCGCTCCAGCAAGCGGTCGTACGCGAACTGACGGCGTAGCTGCTGCAAGTTCCACGGACCTCGCTCTGCCAAATTGCGCAACTTGTCCGTCAATGCGGTGCGGAAGGCGCCGGGCGTTGTGTACTTGCTCATCGCAGCGGATAACCCCCAACCTTCGCCGGCGCGTGCTCGACCGGCGCGCTCGTTCGTGCCTCCGACATCCAAACATCCGTCTGCGGATCGTCAACAAGTTCGAGAAGAACCTTGAGAAGCGTCACCCCATCACCGCGTCGTAGCTCGAACTTTGCGGCGTGTGGCGCGAGCGCTTCTGCGCACGTGCTCGGGTAGTCGTACACGTTGCGAAGCGACTCGCTGATAATCTGCGCAACACCAGTCGGGTCCTCTCGGTCATACAGAAGATCCGACGCAATGCGCGATGGACGCGTCACCGGAAGACCGCGCAAGATGATCCATCCAGTGTCGCTGAGCTTGCGACTATGTAGGCGCACGTCTTCCCGCCGAGACTGGTGCCGCATCGCGATGGTGAAGTCGTGGCGTTCTTCGGGCAGATGCCCGGCGCCGTACATATCCGCTGCGGATCGATGCGAGACGACGCCCTGTTGTTCGACCCGCTCCCACGCGGGAACGTCGGGAGCGAGCTGCAGCCATGCCGCACGCAGCTGCTCGTGGTCCGGCGGGGGAACCCCGCGGAGCCGATATACGCCGTGGGCGACTTTCTCGAGCATTTCTCCCGTGGTGGTCAGGCGCTCCCAGCTTCGCCGCGAAACGCCGAGCCGCAGGGCTTGGCGGCGTGTCACAAAGCCCCACTGCTCCTCGGCCATCTCAATGAGCGGGGCGATTGTCGGGTAGCGCGGCATATACTGCATTCTACACCCTAATTGGCGGCGTTTGCAGTATTGGGTGCATCCCCATCTGCATTTGCCACCCCTAACGGCGGTATTTGCAGTAGCTAGACGCTATCACGGGCCGTCGCTCGGCCCATAAGCGACTGGTACACCCGTCACGTGGCACTCCGGTCACACGCGCCTGTTCTCCACTCCGTCAAGCGACATCCGCCCGCCAGAGAGTCGCACGAAACGGTTCGCATTGACTCCGGTTGGCTCCATAAAAGACCTGCAAATGGGGCTTTTTTTGTACGCGTTCAGTCGTAGGTCGCCATAACAAGGATCGCTGGTAGGAGCGCCGAATCTTGGGTGCGTGGACGGTTGGGAGGCGGAGGGGATCTACGACGCGGGGCGGGATGGTGCGTGGAGTTCCTGCTTGGAGCTGAACTC
>DASZIQ010000027.1:0-21333 GCA_035948945.1 Solirubrobacteraceae bacterium | reverse complement strand
CGCGCAGGAACTCCGGATTGAAGCCGATCTCGAACGGCTCTCCGTGGAAGGGAACGGGGATCGTCTCGCTAGCCTCGCCGACGTCGGGCGTTTGCGCCGACACCGTGAGCTCGCCCTCGCTGAAGGCCATGCGCAGGGGAGCGTTCTTCTGGGCAAGGAGGCTGATACGACGCACGACACCCGTGAGCTCGGGGGCGGAAAGCGTCAGCTCGTGATCGGCCGACTCGGGGATCAGCTGGCGGTAGTTGGGGAATTGGCCGTCAATCAGCCGCGAGGAGAGGATCGCCCCGCCCAGCTCGAAGATCACCTGGTTCTGCCCTAAGCCGAGGGTCAGCTCGGTGCACTGATACTGCTGGGCAACACGGGTCAGCTCCTGCAGCGCGCGAGCTGGCACGTTCGCCTCGAGGCTACCCTGCAGCGGAGTATCGAGAACCGTACGCTTGACGCTCAGCCGATAGGAATCGGTCGCCACCATGCGTAGCTCGCGGTCCGAGGCCGAGATCAGGATGCCCGTGAGTACGGGCCTGGTCTCGTCGTGAGATGCCGAGCGGGCGACTCGCTCGACGGTCTGCACGAAGGCCTCGGCGGGGAGTGTCATTCGCGAGTCTTCCGCGGCGCTCGGCAGCGCTGGAAAGTCCTCGGCGCGCAGCGTGCGCAGATGGAAGACGGCGCCGCCGCAGAGCAGCTCGACATCTTGCTCAGAGGGTCGCAGCTCCAGGCTCAGATGCTCGGCCGGTAGCGCGCGCACCACGTCAAGCAACAGACGAGCCGGTAGCAAAGCCTGTCCCGGACGAGCAACCTCGGCGGGCAGTGGCACGCGCAGTCCGACCTCGGTGTCGGTGGCAAGTAGCTCAGCGCCAGAGTCGCCGACCAGAATCATGACTCCCGACAGCGCCTGGACTGCGCTGCGAGTTGAGGCCACTCGCGTAACCGTTTGCAGCTGAGTTAGGAGCTCTGTTGTGGGGAGAGTCAGCTTCATCTATGCAATCACTGGGGTAGAGGAGTAGTAGGGGCTGTGGAGATGTGGATTGTGAGGGTGGTCGCGGTGTGAGCTGCGCTGGAAGACGTTGTGTTGTGGACGTAGTGTCGCAAGCCGGCCGGTCAGGAGTCGTTGCGCTGCAGCGCACAACGAAGATCATCCACACTCTTCCTCGCAGGGGAGTCGATAAGAATCTTCTGTTCGGCACGTCGTACGGCGTGCATGACGGTCGTATGATCGCGCCGACCAAAGTGGCGGGCGATGGCTGGTAGAGACTCGTCGGTGAGCTCCCGTGCGAGGTACATGGCGACCTGTCGGGGCCACGTGACTCGTGCTGCACGCGACGGCGAGAGGAGCTCCGCGGGGGAGATGCTGAAGTGCTGGCAGGCAGCTGCTTGGATCTCGGCCAGCGTGCGAGGTTGACGGTTGACGTGGGGGTAGAGGCTGTTGAGGACCTCGGTGGCCAACTCGGCTGTTAGCGGTCGACCGGTCAGAGAGCTGAAGGCGACCACACGGATGAGCGCTCCCTCCAGTGCGCGTACGTCGAGGGCTATACGCTGGGCGATAACCTCGAGTGTGCCGGGCCGGAGATGTTGGATCTGATCCTGGTGGGCACGCTTGCGGAGGATGGCGAGCCTGGTGTTGATGTCGGGGGGGTGGATGTCTGCGACGAGGCCAGCCTGAAAGCGCTCGCGTAGACGGTCTTCGAGTGCTTGTAGATCCCGAGGGGGGCGATCGGATGTGAGCACCAGTTGGGCGCCCGCTTCGTAGAGGGTGTTGAAGGTGTGGAAGAACTCCTCCTCGGTGCGGGTCTTGCGCTCGAGGAATTGAACGTCGTCGATCAGCAGTACGTCGACGTCGCGGAAGCGGCTCTTGAAGACATCCATGCCGCCGCTTGCTAGGGCGAGCTGGAACTCGTTGGTAAAGGCCTCTCCCGTGCTGGCGCGGACGCTCAGGCCGGGGGTGCAGCTCTGCAGTAGGTTTGCGATGGAGCGCAGGAGATGGGTCTTGCCAACTCCGGGCGAGCCGCAGATGAAGAGCGGATTGTATGCCTGCCCGGGCAGCTCGGCGACCGTCAGCGCCGCGGCGTGAGCCAGACGATTGGAATCGCCGATGACGAAGTGGCCAAAGCTGTACCGAGGGTTGCCCGTGGGGTCTGGGTCGAGGAGGGTTCGACCCACGTGGGGGGTATCACGGTCCCTGACCCCGCTGGTCGCCCCCCCCAGTGGCTGGCGAGGGGTGGGTGGTCGGGAAGGGGAATGCCGACTGGGGCTGGGCTGGGGCTGGTGGTGAATGACCTCGACGGTTGTGTCGGCTCCGAGGACTGCCGCTGCGCAGGTTTGCAGGAGACGCCCGAAGCGTTCGCGCACCCATGCGCACGAGCGCGCAGGGGCCTCGATGATGAGCGTTCCATGGGCGACTTCGCGCGGTTGCAGAGGTGCCAACCAGGCGCGATAGGTGGAGTCGTCAACCGTCGCTTCGAGTCTGCTCTGCACCTGCGACCAGATCTGCTCCAATTCGGTGCTCACGGCAGCGTCAATCCGCTCCTTCGGGAGTGGGCAGGGACCTCTCTGTGGGGGGTCCAGGGGACCCGGCCGGGTGAATATACCCCAAGCCCGAGCGTGCCTGATGGAATCGTACGCCCGACGGCGCAAATGGCGAGAAAAATCGACGAGCGGGGCGATCGGCCCAGGTGGCTCCATCTTGGCTGGAGTGGCCCTATACTGGCGAGCGGCGCAGCCTGCTCGACGGGTCGTTCGGCGAGTATGGGCTGTGCTCACGAAAGCAACCGATGAAGCGCACCTATCAGCCCAAGAAGCGAAAGCGTGCCCGTGCGCATGGGTTTCGCGCGCGCATGCTCACCCGCGGCGGCCGGCTCATCATCAAGCGCCGGCGTGACAAGGGCCGCAAGCGCCTTTCAGCGTGACGGGATGGCGCCGCGAGTGCCACGTCGCGCCGCCCATCGGGGACGTCTCTCGCATAGCGCGGAGTTTGAGCGGGTGTATCGCCATGGTCGGTCCTCCGCAAATCGCCATCTGGTGCTCTACAGCTTTCCCAACTCGGTAGCGGAGCGCCCCCGGTTGGGGCTTTCGGTCTCGCGCAAGGTGGGTGGGGCCGTCGAGCGCAACCGCGTGAAGCGGCTTCTGCGCGAAGCGTTTCGCAGTGTCGAGGATGAGCTGAATCCCGGGCAGGACGTCGTCGTCGTCGCGCGCCCGCCGGTCAGCGAGCTGGCCGAGCGCGAGGGCTTGGCGGGAATCGATGCGTCGCTTGGAGAGCTGCTCACCCGGGCCGGCATGCGCACCGGTGGGCAGGTGTCGGGTGGGGGACAGTGAGGGGCACCGAGCCTGAGCCGCAGCCTGGGCGACTCTCGGGCCACGCGTCACGCGTCGCCAGGATCGTCGTGAGCGCTCCGATCGTGGCCTATCAGCGCGTGATCTCACCCGGGCTTCCACGGCGCTGCAGGTATGAGCCGACATGTTCGCGCTATGCCGTCCAGGCGCTCGCGGAGTACGGCATACTGAGGGGCTTGGTGCTCGCCGCGTGGCGCCTGCTTAGGTGCAACCCGTGGAGTCGTGGTGGGTACGACCCGGTGGAGGCGCAGCAGCTTTTCAGGGTTGCGCCCGCGCCCCAAGCTCGCCGCTGACGCTGGGCGACTGACTAGGCGGAGAACCCTTACCAAATGCAAATGCCGATTCTTGCGAACATCATCCAGGAAGCGTTTTCGCCGCTGATTAGCCTGTTCGAAGCGGTGCTCGTGTTCATTCACGACCACGCCGGCATCAGCTGGGGGCTTGCGATCGTGGGGCTGACGGTGATCGTGCGCGCAGTGATGATGCCGGCGACGTTCAGCCAGTTCCGCTCGATGCGCAAGATGCAGCTCGTGGCCCCGGAGTTGAAGGCGCTGAAAGAGAAGTACAAGGACGACAAACAGCGCCAGCAGGAGGAGATGATGAAGCTCTACCGGGAGAAGGGGATCAACCCCTTTGCCTCCTGCTTGCCGCTGGTGCTGCAGCTGCCCGTCTTCATCTCGCTCTTCTACATGCTGCGGACGGATCTCAAGAAGCACATCTGCGGGCCTAGTCTCGTGTCGCACTACAACGCGATGAACCACAAGGCGGTCACGAGCGTCGCGCAGCTGCCTGCCAAATACATCGAAAAGACCAGTTGCCAGAGCGTGGCCCCGGGGTCGGCGAAATTCCTGTTCGTGCCAGACATCACGGCGAAGGCGACGGGGATCGTGCTGATTGTGCTGCTCGCGTTCTATATATCCTCGCAGGTGGTCTCGACGTTGTTGATGAGCGCGAGCGCCGAACCCAGCCAGCGCTGGATGATGTTGGGCCTGCCGCTGATCTTTGTGGTGATCCTCATCAGGTATCCGGCAGGACTGCTGATCTACTGGATCACCACCAACCTGTGGACGATCGTCCAGGGCTACATCGTACGGCGGCGCATCGGCCCGCCCACGGCTCCGCAGGGTAAGGGGATTCCCCCGCCGGATAGTGGTGGCTCGTCTAACGGGCGAGCTGGCGACGACGGAGGTTCGAAGGGCAGATCGGGTGGCCCAACGGGCGAGCCTGCGCTCGCGGGCGTGGGCATCGGCAGCGCTCCTCCGCCCCCGCCACGCAAGAAGAAGAAACGCTCAGGTAGACGCCGATGAGCGAGCAGCTGGAGGCCGAGCCCGATGGGCAAGAGGAGCCGGCCGAGCTCCTGGTGGAGCTGCTCGAAGAGGTGGTGGACAGCCTTGGCTTGGATTGCGAGGTGAGCGTTGAGGTGCTGGACGGCGAGCTGCGGGGTTGCGTCGAAGGAGGGGATGTCGGCCTCTTGATTGGTCGCCGAGGCCAGACGATCGACGCAGTGCAGCATCTGGCGCAACGGATCCTCTTTCATGGCGGCGGCTCGAAGGTCCGGGTGGTCATCGATGCCGATGGCTACCGTGAGCGACGGGCTCATACGCTGCAGCAGGACGCTGACGACGCGGCGGAGGAGGCGCTACGCCTGGGGGAGCCGGTGGAGCTTTCGCCGATGCCGGCCTCGGAGCGGCGCGTGGTACACGAACACCTGCGCGAGCGCGGCGATGTGCGCACCCACAGCGAGGGCGAGGAGCCCGAGCGGTTTTTGGTGGTCTCGCCTCTGGCGGAGTAGGGCTTACGCGGCGGGAACGTGCTTTGAAGATCTGCCGCCCGCCTGCGACCGCTCGACACTTCGCTGTTTCACGTGAAAGCTGAGGGACTCTCAGCTCCCGCTGTCGCCAAGCTCAACGGCCTCGTTGAGCGCTACCACATGAGCGAGAGCCAGCGGGCCCAACTGGAGGCGATCTTGCTCGCGCTGGCGGTGGATGAGCGATCCCCAACGGCGGTACGCGGCCCGGCACAGGCGCTGGACGTGCACCTTGCCGACTCGCTTGTTGCCTTGGGGGTAGAGGCAGTCGGCCGCGCGGAAAGGATCGCCGATCTCGGCGCCGGCGCTGGCTTTCCTGGATTGGCGCTGGCGGTGGCGATCCCCGACGCCGAGCTCCGGCTAGTCGAGTCCCAGGCGCGCAAGTGCGCCTTTATGGGAGGACTCCTGGCGCGGGCCGGGGTAGCCAACGCGCGCGTGGTTTGCGCCCGCGCCGAGGAGTGGAGGGAGGGGCTGGGGGCCAACGATGTCGTGCTCGCCCGGGCTTTGGCGGCGCCGGCGGTCGTGGTCGAGTACGCCGCTCCGCTCCTGCGGGTCGGGGGGGTGTTGGTCGAGTGGCGCGGACGCCGCGAGCCCGAGCGCGAGCGGCTTGGACTCGACGCTGCCCGGCAGTTGGGCATAGACCTCACTGAAATCCGCCGCGTCGAGCCATACGAGGGGGCCCGAGACCACCATCTCCACATCTACCTGAAGAGCCGAGGGACGCCAAGCGGGTTCCCTCGCCGAGCGGGAATGGCACGCAAGCGACCATTGGCGCGCTGAGAGTTGAGAACGTGTTTTGAAACAGGCGACGGGCCGTTCCTGGGCCACCGCAGTGTCCGGGGCGCCCCACCCGACCGCAATCGGCGCTAGCGTGCCGGTGACAATGGGAACGGTCTACGCGATCGCCAACCAGAAGGGCGGGGTGGGCAAGACGACCACGGCGGTGAACGTGGGGGCCTGCATCGCCGAGGCTGGCTACCGCACGCTGCTGGTGGACGTGGACCCGCAGGCGAACGCGACGGTGGGGCTGGGCCTTCCGCGAACGCAGGCGCCCGGGTTGTATGAGGTTCTGACTGGCTCTCGCACTGCCGCGGATGCGGTCGTGGAGACGACGATTTCCGGCTTGGCGCTGTTGCCGGCCGGTGCGGGCCTGGCAGGAGCCAACGTCGAGCTGCCTCGTCTGGAGGGATTCGAGGGCCATCTGCGCGAGAGCCTCGAACCGATCAGGGGAGATTTCCAATACATCCTGCTGGACTGCCCGCCATCGCTCGGCCCGCTGACGGTGTGCGCATTGGTTGCGGCGGACAGGGTGATAGTGCCGGTGCAGACCGAGTACTTCGCGCTCGAGGGCTTGGCGGGCCTGCTGGAGACACTGGAGCTGGTGCGCCGCGAACTCAACCCGGGGCTAACCGTGGCGGGGATGCTGCTGACGATGCACGACAGCCGCACCCGCCTGGGTCGCGACGTGGAGCGCGAGGTGCGCGAGCACTTCCGCGAGCTGGTGTTCCACACGGTGATTCCACGCAACGTCCGCGTCGGCGAGGCGCCGAGCTATGGCCTGCCAGTGACCCATCACGACCCGCACAGCACGGGGGCCGAGGCGTACTTTGAGCTGGCGAAGGAGGTGGCGGCCCGTGGCTGAGAGGGCCGCTGATCGTGCCCTCGCGGCGTCATCGGGCCGGGCCCGTGCTGGGGCACTGCGCCCTGTCCCTCTTCCCTGTCAGACCGCGCCAGCAGCCCTCTCGGGGCGAGAGGGGATAGCCGAGCGTGGCTAGGCCAAAGCCGGGAATGGGCAGGGGGCTGGAGGCGATCCTGTCGGTGTCATCCCCGGGCACGGCGCAGGATGAGCTGCGCGAGGTGCCGGTGGAGTCGATCTCGCCCAACCCCAACCAGCCCCGCCACCGCTTCGACGAGGAGGCGCTGAGCGCGTTGGCGGAGTCGTTGGGAGAGCGCGGGGTGCTGCAGCCGGTGCTCGTACGCCCCAAGCCGGATGGCACATACGAGCTGATCGCCGGCGAGCGCCGCTGGAGGGCCTCGCGGATCGCCGGTATGAAGACGATCCCGGCGCTCGTGCGTCCCCATGACGACGCGGCGTCGCTGGAGCTGGCGCTGATCGAGAACATGGCACGCGAGGACCTCAATCCGGTCGAGGAGGCGCGGGCCTGCGCCGCGCTGGTGGAGGAGCTCGGCCTCACGCGTGAGCAGGTGGGCCGCCGCGTGGGTCGCGGCAGGGTCGCCGTCTCCAACCTCATGCGGCTGCTGGACCTGCCGGACGAGGCGATCGAGCTGCTGGAGGGGGGTTCGCTCAGCGAGGGTCACGGCCGCGCGCTGCTGCTGGCGAAGGACCACACCGCGCGCCGCGGGTTGGCGCGCTCCGCGGCCGCGGAGGGGTGGTCGGTGCGAACGGTGGAGGACCGTGCGCGGCGCAGCAATGGGGAGACGCGGAGCGACTCAGGCGAGGGGCGACGGACTCGGCTGACCCGCGGGGTGCACCCCGACCAGGCCGCCGCCGCGGCTGAGATCGAGGCAACCTGGGGCGAGGCGCTGGGCGCCGAGGTAAGAGCACGGCCGCGGGCGGACGGGAGCTACAGGGTGGAGCTCTCGTTTGAGTCCTCGGAGGAGGCGCTGGCGTTGGCCGGTCGGCTCAGCCCTCGCGTGGAGTCCTGATCGAAGGCGGCCGCTAGAATCCTCACCCGCGGGCGATTAGCTCAGTCGGTTAGAGCGCTTCTCTGATAAGGAAGAGGTCCCAGGTTCGAATCCTGGATCGCCCACTCGAAACAGCCCGCAAATCAGCCGGTTTTTGCCGTGCCGCGAGCTTCGCCGGCACGCAAGCAGTCGCTTCGGTTGGCCATGGGCCCACTCTCGGACCCAAACATGCCGTGACGCTCGCAAGCAGCCGGCTCGTCGTCTGGCGCCAGGCGACCTTCACTAGGCCATGTGTGCGGTCGAGTCCAGCGTCAGCTTGCGGCCCTCGCCGAAGAGCCGACCGTGCAGCGCGACCGCGGTCTCCTCGGTCAGCCCGGCGATGAAGTCGACCACCGCTCTCGCTCGATATGCAGGGTCGTTGTCCCCTTCGTCGAGGGTCCGCTTCGTCCCCGGAGGGAAGATGCGTCGATCTCCGGCTTTGCCCTCGTCGCTAGCGTCGAAGTATTCCTCGAACAGCTCGCGGATGATCCGTTGCTGTCCGTGCTGGACGATCGCGAGCCCAGGCCGCCTGATCACGTACACGCGCACCAGCAGCTTCAGTGCCTCGACCTCGCGAACGATGTCCGGATCGACAATGACTCGGACCTTCCCTGCCGCGGCATCGTCTTCGACCTAAAGGCCGCGAGGTAGCGCGTGATCAGCTCTGAGTCAAAGCGCCGCATCCGCCGCCGGTGGTCCACGGTGTGGTGGTAGGCGCCCGTCGGGGCGTAGCGCCCGGCAACTGCGGCGATGGCGCCCAGGAGTTCGCCGATCTCATAGGGCGGCCAGGCCTTCAAGTCGGCGTTACGCGCGTCCTCGAGGAGCCCGGCCAGACGCTTGAACTCATCGTCGCCTTCTTCGCTCAGACGGTGGAGGGGGACAAGCCCAGCGCGAAAGAAGTCGTCGACGTCGTGCACGGCGTAGGTCAGGTCGTCGGCCCACTCCATGATGAGAGCCTCGATGCTTTGCTCGGGGAGCGACTTCTCGCCGTCCTCTCCGACGCTGTGCTCTCGTGCGAACTCGTACGCCTGTTTATCGTCCTGGTAGTAGCCCCACTTGCGCTCGCGCTGCCCCGAGCCGAGCGGATCCTCGCGCCACATCGCCACGGGTACTTCAAGACCCCGTCGAGGGTCTGGCGCGTGAGGTCAAGCCCGCGTCCGCCGCTGCGCTGCGCCAGGCGCGTCACGATCCGAAAGCTCTGCGCGTTGCCCTCGAAGACGCCGTCGTGTTGGATGAACTCCTCGGCCTCCTCGCGCAGAACGGTTTCGGCGATGTGCCCGAACGGCGGGTGGCCGAGGTCGTGCGCGAGGCAGCTCGCCTCCACTGCGTTGGGGTCGATTGACAACACGGTGGCGGCCGCGTTGCCGGCGATCTCCGCCGCTTTGGCGAGTGCGCGCAGCCGCTCGGCGTTGCGACGCCCCACCTGGGCCACCTTCAGCGAGTGGCTCAGTCGGTTGTGAAACGCGTGTCCGGCCTCGGGGGCGGTCACCTGCGTTACGTAGGCGAGGCGGCGGAAAGCCGAGCAGTAGAGGATGCGATCACGGTCGCACTCCCCCCGCGAGCGGCGTGGCGCCCTCGGCGTCAGCGACTCGTCCACACTGCCGGAGGCTAGGTACGCCCCCGGACGAGCCGGACCTGCAAGTCGGCGCGCTGCTCGAAGATCCCCTCATCCAAGAGCTCCTGCAGCGCAAGGTCGACGACGGCGCTACTCCATCCGTTGCGTGCGCGTACAGCGAGCTCGCGCGCAGTCCACCAACGGTCCTCACGCTCCGCCTTGGCCACCTTTACCAGCTTGTCGCGCGCCGCTGAGATGTCTTTCCCGATCGTCCGATCGGTCGCGTCCACCGTCATTACCATCTCCATTGCTCGAGAGCCTAGTCGATCGGATTCCCCGTCAGCTACCTAAACACGTGCACGTTGCGCGAGGTTTGCGGGCCGGGCGGCCGTACCGTCGTGACCGGTCTTTGTGGTTTCCCACCAAGATCATTGCGCAGGCTCCGGACGGCCTCTGACCCTCGGCACACTGGGGCGTTTCTGTAGATTCCGCGGAGATCTGACAGCTTTGGGCGATGCCGTATCTTGGTGGATCACGAAGATGGAGGACATCGAAGACAGCGACCCGTGGGCCGGCCCGCAGCTGCGGGTCGCGATCGCCCGTGCGTTGTTGGCAGACAGCAATCCGCTCACGCCGCGCGAGCTACAGCCGATCGTCGGCTCGCACCAGTCGAATATCAAGAAGGAGGCCGACCGGATGGTCTCGGCCGGCCTCGCCGTCCGCGCTGATCGAGCAGGCGAACCCGGCGCCCGGGGGCCGAAAGCTGAGGCGTACGGCTTTTCCTGCGAGCAAAGGGCCCAGGCGAGCCAGGCCCTGCCCCCTCGTCCGGCGCGGCCCGGCGTTCTGCTTGCCGGGCAGGAGGTGTTGGCCGCTCGTGCCGACTCGGGACACATCGTCGACCTCCTCGGCGCACTCGCTGAGGCCCGCAGCGCAGCACAGGCATCTTGGATGGCTCTGGTCGGCGACGAGATTCTCGTCGTGTTCGACGGGCCCCAGGCGAGTCGGCCGGCGATCGAGCTACTCGCGGTGCTCAACACTGCTCGGGTACCGGGCCGACGGGCGACCGTCGCGCGCGCCGGCTCGGCTGACGAATGGGTCCGCGACGCGCATCAGGCGGTCGATGAGGTCCGAGCCGCGCAGGCTCGCCGTCGCGGCTAGTTCTCATTCCTGACGCCCCCCTGCCTCTGACCACGTCGCCGGCTCACGGGGATCGCTGGTCGCCACACTTCGCGTCAGCTGTCGCGTCAGGGGGCACTCCGCCGACTCGTCGGCGAACCGCATTAGCTCCCAGATGACTTGTCGCTCGCGGTCAGACAGCCGCCGATTTCGCGTCTGCTGGTAGATCTGCAAGGTGAATGCGGCCGAGGTGTGTCCGATCTGATCGGAGATCCAGTGCGGATCGCGCCCGGCTTGGGCCGCGAGCATCGCCCAGGTCCGGCGGAGCGAGTGAGGC
The DNA here is from genome assembly GCA_035948945.1 of Solirubrobacteraceae bacterium. Taxonomy (GTDB): domain Bacteria; phylum Actinomycetota; class Thermoleophilia; order Solirubrobacterales; family Solirubrobacteraceae; genus Palsa-744. The sequence goes on along the minus strand of DASZIQ010000027.1, from coordinate 10,503 downwards.
GTGATCTTCGGGAGCTCGGGGAGACCCTTCGCTCGGCGCTTCTCGTTCGCCCTCTCGACCGCTCGCGCGAGGAGTCGATCGCGGAAGCGGTTGGGGTCGCGGGGCCCGCCCGACCTGGTGCCGAAAAAATGGTCCTCGGGGCCCATCGGAAACCCGTCGCCAATGCGCTGCTCGCGGTGAGCGACCAGCTCGTCGCGGAGCCAGAGCGTCATCTCGACCTCGCGGACGCCCTTCGCCGTCTTGGCATCCGCGAGCTTGAAGCGAGCTCGCGCCAGATCGACCTGCGCCCCACGCAGGCTGCAAAGCTCGGAGATCCTGAAGCCAGCGAGCCCGAGCGTCGCCATCGCGCCACGCCGTCCGACCCGATAATCGCATCGTGCCTCTCGATCCAGTTCCGCCGCCGCATCGAGCAACGCGTGAAACTCGTCCACCTCGAGAAACGTCCGTCGCGGCCTGCCGGTCGCGAGGAACCGATCCTTGCGCTCACCTATGCGCATCGGGTTGCGTTCGATGTACTCGTAGTCGACGGCACGCTGCAGGATCTGGCCGAGCAGCGTCAGGATTTCGTTGATCGACCCATTCGACAGCGCGCGCTTGCGCCGCTTGTACGGCTCTCCCTTCTCGGGCGTGACTCGCTCGGTCAGCGGCTTGCCGCGAGCCGCGGCATCGCGGATGATTCGCGAGCGCTCGGCGAGCTCGTCACGGAAGGCGTCAACGCGAGCGACGTCGATCTCGAGCAGCTCAAGACGCTCGAACTCGCCGAGGAAGATAGCCCAGCCGCCACTGGAGCCCGGCAACCGTGTCGTCGTCGAGCCCGTGGGCCCTCTTGGAGGCGATGACCTTGCTCGCGAAGGGTCCGAAGGGCTGATGGCCGTCCGGTCGCGAGCGTCCGATGTTTCTTGCCGTAGTTGTCCGGACCGGCGGCGTCCAGGTCCCCCGCTCGACCTTCTGCAGGATCTCCTCGAGCGCGATCTCAGCGCGGGTACGGTTCCAGCCTTGGCGGTTGGTGCCGAAGGTCAGCCTGTGACGGCGCCCGTAGGCGCGCACCCGGGCGCCGAATGTCGCCGTCGTGCCATCGGCCCAGGGCCGTTCAGTCACCTCGCCGGAACTGGGCCGGGCCATCAGTGGTCTCGATGGCGTTGGACGATGCGGATGTGGTGCAAAGCGCAGGGCTCCCGTTTTAGCGCTTGGCTGCGCCTCCGCGGCGAGGGCGCATCTAGCTGAGCCCATGAGACTACCTGCGGCCCGTAGGCGCGGTCGGAGCCCGCTTACGCGACCGCATCGCCGTTCGCGCGGTCTGCAGGTCAAACCGCAACCTTGCCTTCGGGCCCTCGCCCAGGCGCATGACGCCGAGGTCCGCCGCGTGCGCGTAGACATAGTCCAAGGAGACGTTCAACGCGTGCGCGAGCTGCTTCGGCTCAAGCAGCTGAAACGCGCCGGGGCCGCGCCGCTCAAGGAGTTGGATCACGCGGTGAGCCGCGCGCTCAGCGATGGCCTCAATGTCGTCGGGGGCGAGGAGCACCGTTCCCGCGGTGGCTGGCCACTCGTTCCGACTGTCCGGTTGATGATCCTCCATCCCTGTCGTTGACCCTCATCGGCCCGGAACGGCCTATGAGGCGACCCACGCGCGGCTTGGGCGTAGCGCGTGCGAGACCGAGAACCGTCAACTTACCCGAGCTGGTTGGCAGGACTCTCGGGGACTGCGTAGAAAGAAGCCCCAGCCCGCCCACATCACGGGTCGCTGACGCGCGCCTTGACGCGGCAAGCCACGTACGGCATTATCCCACTATCCCATTTCTGCGGATAGGGAGGCGTCAGCGTAATGACCCGGGCGGACGGAAAGCTTTTCCAGCTCATGGCAGACGAGGTCTGCCATGACATCCTCCGGCGACTGCTCGCCTCAGTCGCGCCGCTCACACAGAAAGCGCTGACCGCAGCGTCGCCGTACGACTCGAGCACAATCAGCCGTCGCATGGGCGACCTCGAGGATCTCGGGTTGGTTCAGCGCGCGAGCGCGCACGCGCCGTATCAGCTGCAATTCCGCGAGCAAACCAGGGATCTGGTGCGCGCTGGCGCGGAGCTTGCTCGGCTTGCCTACGCGGCGGCGGCGGCGAGCTTGGAGGCCGACATAGCGGACCTGGACAACGGGCCGGCGACGACGCCGACCGCTAGGCGCATCGGTGGCGCATCATGAGCACAGCTCCTCGCACGAGCAAAGCTCCTCGCGCCTTGGCGTCGGGTAGGTCTTTGGCGTGGGTGGCGACCGGCGCGGCCGTGGTCGGCGTGGCGTTCGCGGTGTACCCAGTCCACGCATCAGAGACCGTCTTTCTATTCGTCGTTTGCCTCGGCGTCGTGGCGCTGTCCATCGGCTGCGCGACGTGGATTCGAGCGCTCGCGTCGCCGCGGCAGACCAAGCGAGCCGCCTCCGCCGAGGATCGGCGCCGGGTGGCGCTCGATTGTTACCGCCTCCGAGATGAGCTAGACGTGCTCGCGGTCGAGTGTGCCCGCGCGCGTCCGCGACACGGGGCACGGATCCGCAGCGCTGGGCGTGAGGACGAGTGGCGGTCGGCGACGTGCGCTCGCTACCGCGACGAGTTCCGCGCACGGGCACTGCAGGTACTCGACGATGCAGTGGCTTTGGGGGCAGCTTCGCAGAGTTCCCGAGCGCTGGTGCAGGCACCGGCCGCGACACAGCTGACGACCGTACGCGACCTGTTCGGGGAAATAGCGCATTGGCTGGAGTCCTTCTGAGCTGACCATTTTGTCGGCCGTCTGCCGTTGGTGGCGTCTACGTGTCTTGCCCAGTGTTCGACACCGCCGGTCTTGCGCTGCAACCCCGCAAGTGGGGTTCCCCTCGCCCTTCGGGCTTCGGTTCCGCGCGCCGGTCGGCGTCGTTCTTGGGCGGCGTCACAAACGCCAACCAATCGAAGGAGAACACCATGAACATCAACAAGTTCATCTGCACGGGCCGCCTGACGAAGGACCCGGAGCTCCGCAAGATCTCCGAGGAGACGAGTGTCTGCCAGCTGCGGCTGGCGGTCGACGGGATGGGCCGTGGCCGAGAGGTCGGCTACGTCAACGTGGCGGTTTTCGGCAAGGCCGGAGAGGCGGCGAATCAGTACCTCAGCAAGGGCTGGCTCGTCGCGGTCGACGGCCGCCTGGAGTACGGCGAGTGGGAGTCCGACGGAGCCAAACGCCACGACTACGCGGTGGTGGGGAACGTCGAGTTCCTGACCGCCCCTAAAGCGGCCGAGGAGCCGACGCCGGCGAAACCGGCCCGGAACAGCAGGAAGGTGGCAGCCTGAACCGTGTGAGCGGCCCGTGCCCGTTGGCCGGGTGCGGGCCGCTGCGGTCATAACTCTCGATGACAGCTGCTATGACCAAGGCTTCTGTACTGCGATGCGGTTTTCGCTATCATAAGGCTATGCGGAGTGGTGACCTTCTTGTGGCTGGTCGGCGCCGTGCGGGGCTGTCGCAGAGGCAGCTGGCGGAGCGTTTGGGGCGTCCGCAGTCGACGATCGCGCGTTGGGAGACGGGCCATCAGCAGCCCTCGCTTGAGAGTGTCCTTGACGCCTTGCACGCGTGTGATCTGGAGCTGATGGTGGGGCTCGCCCGCTACGACGACTCCTATGAGTCCCAGATTGCGCGGCAGCTGCTGTTGGACCCCGGCGAGCGGCTCGCCAGCATGGCCCCGGAGTGGGCAGCGCCCGGGTTTGACCCGCTCGGGATCCTCAGCGAGCTTGCCGGGCAGGCTCGCTTCGTGGTGATCGGGGATGTCGCTGGTGCCCTTCATGGCTGGCCGATCTCGCTCGGTCGGCGGGTCCTTGAGATCGTGCCCGCGGAATCGGCGATGGGGCGCGTCCAGAGCGTTGCGCGGCGTCTTGGCGCAGAGCCCGCGGTGGAGCAGCCTGAGGGGTCCTCGCTGTGGGTGGCGCCCTCGGGCGCCGAGTTGCTCGCGACGACCGCTCCGGGTGGCACGCGCGGCTATCGCGACCTCGCGCGCGACGCGCAACGGATGGAGATAGCTCCCGGGGTGTCGGTCAGGGTCGCCTCTCTTATCGACTTGATTCGGATCGGTGAGTCCTCGGGTGCGCGTGCGCGCACGTTCCTGCCGGCGCTGTGGGCGACGCTGCAGATGCGCCAGCTACAGGCAGAGAGCGAAGCGGCGTGAGCGGGGCCGAGCCGAGGAACCTCGGGCGCGAGGTGATCCTCCAGACGCTCGAGCGCCATCGTGTGGAGTACGTGGTGATCGGTGGTGCTGCGGCGCAGTCGCGTGGCTGGCAGGGGCAGACGTTTGACATCGACCTCACGCCGGAGCGCTCGCAGGAGAACCTCGCGCGGCTAGCGGGTGCACTTGAAGAGCTCGCGGCCGGGTTTCGGGTCGATCCCCAGCGCTATCCGGACGGCTTCCGGCCGCCCGGCGGTCTTGACTGGCGCACGTTTCGAAACCAGATCGCGGTCACCTTCGCGACCGCTCACGGCGACGTGGACGTGGTCCTGCGCCCCGACGGGACCGACGGATATGAGGAGATCATCCGCGCCGCCACTCCGGAGCGCGTCACCGGCACCGACATCACCGTCCAGGTCGCCTCCGTCGAGACCATCCTGCGCTCGAAGGACGCCGCGGACCGTCCCAAGGACCGCGAGACGCTCCCCGACCTCCGCAGGATCCTCGACCCGTACGGTCTGTACCCGAGCCGGAGCGACACACAGCGCCAGCGCTCCGGACCCGAGCCGCCCGAACGCTGAAAGGCTCACCGGCGCCCCGATTAGGCACTGCCCGGCGGCCTGTCGGCCAGAGCGTCGCGAGCGACCCGCCGGCGAAGCCTGCTCTCGCCGCCCGGCTCTACCCGGTGGCGTCGCGCTCTCGCAACTGCGTCCGTAGCCGTTCGAGTTGCTGCCCTGCTCGCATTTCGAAGAGCCCGTCGCGTTGGGGTGTTGCGAGTGTTCGTTCGATGACTTGCAGTGCGTCGTCGCGTCGGTTGCTGGCAAGAAGGAATTGGGCGAGGTCGAGCGCGTAAACGGAGTGGATCGGGTCAGCCTGGTGGGCGCGCCGCAGTTCGGCCTCCGCGACGGCAGCCTCGCCGTTTGCGGCGGCGATCCGCCCGTTTAGTGCGCAGAGCTCGTTGGCGAGCATTACGTGGGCGCTCGCGCCGTCGGTGGCGCTCTCGGCGAGGGCGTGTGCGTCCTGGACCGCGCCGAGCTCGATCGCGAGACGCCCGGCGCGCAGCAGCAGTGCCGTGCGTGTGAGCTCGTTCTCGGCTTCGAGCTTGCCTACCAGTCGAGTCTCCATCAGGGCGGCTGCGGGCGAGGTCGCGGCGAGTGCTGTCGCGTGCTCCAGTCGAATAGCCGCGTCGTTGGGAAACCGTGAGACCGCGCGCTCGGTAAACGAGCGGTACTGCCTCGCCTCGCCGTTTGCGTGGAGCGTCTGCGCGCGGAGGACGGCATTCGCGGCTGCGTGCCACGGGGCTTCTGTCGCCGTCGCGTTCGCGGTGTCCCCGGACCTCGGGGTATCTTGATCGGCGCCGGGGTGCGTGTTCGGGTTGGGTCGCTTCTCCGGCGACGGCGTCTCTCTGGCGCGCCCGGGCTGTGGGGGTCGGCTGCTCGCATCCTCGAGGAACGCTGCATATTCCTTGCGCCGCCCTTCGAGCGTGGCGCGCTTCTCGACGGAGCGGGGGTCCGGGCTCGGCCGGGTGCGAAGTGTTTGCTCGACGACTTCGATTGCCTCGGCGAGTCGCGCGCCGTTGCTGGCTACGACGATCTGGGCAGCCAGGTTGAGCGTGTGGTCCTCGTTTTCTGGTTCGGCCTCGTGCGCGGCTTTCAGAAAGCGCTCCCACGACTCGTGGTCACCTTCTGCGAGGGCCAGTTCTCCGCGCAGTGTGGTGAGCTGGTTGACGATCACAAGGTTCGTGGGCCCGGTCCGGTGTGCCTGCTCGACGCATGAGCGGGCGGCTGCGAGCTCGCCGAGTGAGAGCAGCAGCATCGCGGCGCGTGTGAGCAGCACGGCGTCCGCTGTCCTGTCGAGGGCAACCGCGCGCAGCGCCTCGGTGGCGGCACGGTCCCTGTCGAACTGACCGAGCGCCGAGGCGTATTCGAGGCGGATGAAGGCGTGTTCGGGGAACCGCGCGAGGGCCTGCTCTGTGAGCGCCAGCCGCGCACGCCTCCCCTTACCGCTGGCATCGTGAAGCAGTCGCTGGCTCTCCGCGATGATGTCCTGCGGGCTTTCGCGCCTGCGCCGCCTCATCTTCGGCATTTGTCGGCCGGCAGGCGGCTTTGCTTGAAGTATCCGCAACGGTCTCGTAACTCTGGCGCCGTCACGTCGGGTCGCACCGCCGTCAAACGCTGGGCCCAGCTGACCGAGACCCGCGACCCGCGCCAGGTCGCCGACGCCTCGAACATCGAGATCGACCGGCTCAACGCCAGAGCGCAGCACCTCCGTGCCGAGCGCGGCGAGCTCGGCGACGCCGAGATCGCCCTCCCCAACCGCCACTATGGTGTGCGTGAGGGCGACGTCATCACCTTCACCGCACAACATTGTCCGCCCGGCGCACCTAAAGTCGAGAACGGCACTCGCGGCCAGGTCACCGGCATCGACGAGGAGCAGCGACAGGTGACCGTCAACCTAGACGGGTCAGACCGCCAGGTCCGCCTCGCCGGCGAGGAGCTCCAGCACCTTCGCCTCGCCTACGCCCAACACGTCTACCGCCAGCAGGGCGCGACCGTCGAGCGCGCAGTCGTCGTCACCGGCGGCTGGCAGACCAACAAGGAGAGCAGCTACGTTCAGGCTAGCCGTGCCCGCAATGGCACCGACTGGTTCCTCGCCCGCGAGGAGCTCGGCAGCGAAGGCCAAGACGAGCGACGCGTCAGACAGCTCTCAGAAAAGATGCGCGCCAGCCGCAGACACACCCCGACACTCGACTACCGCGAGATCCGACAGCGCGACTGGGGGCTCGGCTACGACGACACCCTTTACCGTGACCGCCGCATCCTGCCGGACGTGACTCGGCCCCTAACCCCCAAGCCGGAGCGCGACCAGTCACGGGGGCTTTCACGATGAGTCGGAAGCTGCAGATCGTGCTCCCCGACCCGGTCCAGCGCGACCGGAAGAGCTAGCGACCGCTGCCGGCTAACCGCCCGCAGCCTAGCGTTCGCGGCGTCGGCGCTGATTGATTCGGTGGCCTACAACCGTCGAAATGACGCCCAAGGCTGCCCAATAGGTGGCGTGCGCTATAGCGTCGCCAAACGACGCCGCGCTCAACGCGAACAGCGGCATCGTTATCACGACCGCGGTGACGAAGGCGAGGGCAAGCTGCGTCAGCAGCGGGGGTCGTTCAAGCCAACGGTTCAGCTGTCGGAACCCACCCCACACGAGCTTTAGCGTACACCCCAGACCTGAGGTACAACCGACGTGCGGTGGGTGCTACCCGGCCCGGTCGAGTTTGGGTCCATAGAGTTGTCCGTGGACCCAAACCCCGCCGAAACACACGCAAATACGCCTGTTTCCGAAAACGGGACTACCGGCGCATATCAGCCATATTTGCAGGAAGATCGCCGCCATCTAGGCGATGTGTGGCACTCTCTGATAAGGAAGAGGTCCCTGGTTCGAATCCAGGATCGCCCATCGTTGAATCCGCTTTGTTGGAGCGAAGTTGTGGCGGTGGGGCGAGGGTCCCGGCGGCTTGATGGGGGCTCTATGGAAGCGTTAGGAAGCCTTTGGTGTCATGGCTGGCGTTGGCCCTCACCGGACGACGTGGATTGTACGGCTTGCCTACGCGTGGATTAGATCATGCGAAGCGATACTGACAGTGCTTGCAAACCTGCGTGTCGGCTAGCACCTTCTCTGCGCAGTCTGGGCAGACCTTGAATCTGCGCTCCTCTTCTTTGCCGCCGTAGCCCCAACCCATGATCCAAACGCCACCGACGAGCGCCAAGAGGCTACCGACGCCCGCTCCGTAGATTCCTATGCCCGGGGTCGCCCTTTTCGGCGACTTGGCGCTCGGTCCAGTCAAGACCACGAGCACGTTCTTGGTCGCAAAACGCTGGCCGGTGCCGTCATAGAGGGCGACGCCTGTAGCGATGACCGCCACGAGGAGAACGGCCGCAGCAGAGCGGGTTCGCTCCGCGTTCCTATGGATTCGATAGACGCTTGTGGCGATGAGCACGGCGAAGACGATGAAGAGCCAGTCGTTGCCAGACTCGATCAGCATGTTCTTTTCCCGCGCGTGAATTGGCCCGTTGACGCGCGGCAAGAACACAGCTACGGCCATGACGAGCGCTCCAGCCAGTGCCAGAGCCACTCCTGGCCTGTTCGCCTCTTTGGGGACTTCGACGGATTGCTCCGCAACATCCTCCGCTGGCACGATCCCGCAACATACCAGAACAGTCCGCCTCGTAGGAGCGCTGGCGTCGCTCGCAGCCCGCAGGAGGTTCTGAGCGCAACGGCCGCGCGTTGGGGATGTTCGTGCAGCGATCGACACCGCCGGGCGGGTTCCCTAGACTTAGGGCCATGAGCACTCTCAACGTCTCGCGGCGCGCTCGCGTCGGTGCAGCTCGCCGCGCGGGCTTCTCAAGCGGCGTGGCCTCCGTGTTCCGGGTACTTGGCCGTGGCCGGCCTGCCCCCCCGCTTGTCCGCCGGGGGTTGGGGTCCCTGCGTGAGGATGCCCACGCGCTCCGGCGCGACGGCGAACGACTCTTCCGTGACGACGCAGCCTAGCGGCGCCTCGCCGGGCGGATCGCTGGGAAGCTCCCGCGGGCCGGAGAGCGGCGCTCAAGAACTCGACAGGGCCGAGGATGTCATCGATGGCGAGCCGGTCGGCGATGACCACTCGCATCCCGACCGGCGCCTGGCATGGTCAGCGAGCTTCAGCGGACCGCTGCCGCCTCCCGCAGCCCTCGCGGAGTACGACCAGACAGTCCCGGGCCTCGCACGCGAGATCGTGGACCAGTGGAAGGCCGAGACGGAGCATCGCCACCGGATGATCGACGGACTGCGGGAGATCGACCAGGAGTCGATGCGTGCCTACTACGGGAGCGAGCGCCGCGGCCAATGGCTGGCCCTCGTGGTCTTTCTCGCGGTGGTCGCCGTGGCCGTTCTGGCGATTGCCCTGGACCACGAAGCGGTCGGTGTCGCCGCCATCGTTACCGGCGGCGCCTCCGCGATTTGGTCTATGCGCCGCCGCAGCGATGGTCCGGGCAACACGACACCCCCGACGGACCTCGGCGAGAGCGATGCCATCGAGGAGCCCGACCGGCCACGTTAGGACCGAGAGCGCACGCGAAGCCATCCGCTTGTCTTGCGTGTTCGTCAGGGTGTTCGTCTATAAGCCGAACCCCCAAACGAACACCCTGGCCACCCGCTCGATGGTGGTTTGTGGCTCTGCGCCTGGCCTTGAGGAAGGGGGTCCCCGCCTCTCCGCTTCGCTCCAACCCGGGGACCCCCTTCCTCGACCCACCACAACACAAATGTGCAGGGTGGGGCCAGGTGCAGAGTGAGCGTTGGGAGCGAGCGGGCGGCCAGGGTGTGGGATAGCTGATGGAAAACGAAGGAGGGCAACAGGGGGGCGATGAAGCTGGGTTGATGCTGGGGACGGTGTGCCTCGGGGCATGATGCGGGACAGTCGTGCTCGGTGATCTTGTGGCGGGCGTGGGCTGCTGGTGGCACTTTGGGAGGAACGGACGGGAGGCACGCCGGGCGGTCCGGCGTGCAGTGACCGGCGAGCTGAACTCGCCTTCCCGCGGGCGGCCTGATGGTGGTTCCGCCTTCGGCTTCACGCTCCCGCGGGTACTCCCTGGCGGGGGGCCGCCCGCTTCTGCTCCCAGGGGTAGATCAACACGGCTCCCGGCGGTGCGGGTGGCCCTGGGCGCCTTTGCTCCCCGCGGTCGGGATCGAGCCGCCTGGGGGCCGTGACAGTGTGGCGCGTGGAGGATTCGCTTGCTCGGCAGGGGCGCTGCCCGGCTTACCTACTGAGAGCCGATGCGATCCCACAGGAATAGCCCCTCCTGCCCTCGGAAATCGGACGCCTACGGCGCCGATCCGTTGGCGCTGGTCGATGATCTGCTCGACCGGCTTGCCGACCGTGTAGCCGACCGCATCATCGCCGGCCTCGGTCCCCAGCGTGAACAGGACGCTTGGCTTGACCTCGCTAGTGCGGCCGAGCGCCTTGGCCTTCACCCCGATACGTTGCGCAAGCGAGCGAAGGCGGGCCTTGTCCCCTTTGAGCAGGACGGGCCGGGATGCCGCATGTACTTCCGCCCCTCGGACCTCGACGCATGGCGGCACTTGGGCGGGGCTATTGCGTGGCGGTCGAATCTCGCCGGCCAAGCCTTCGGGAGTGCGGGAAAGGCCGCATAGTGGCGTCCAGGTGGCTTCCATCCCCACCGAAACCTGTACGCGTTCAGTCGTAGGTCGCCATAACAAGGATCGCTGGTAGGAGCGCCGAATCTTGGGTGCGTGGACCGTTGGGAGGCGGAGGGGATCTACGACGCGGGGCGGGATGCGTGCGT
>DASZIQ010000026.1:0-76809 GCA_035948945.1 Solirubrobacteraceae bacterium | reverse complement strand
GAGTTCAGCTCCAAGCAGGAACTCCACGCACCATCCCGCCCCGCGTCGTAGATCCCCTCCGCCTCCCAACCGTCCACGCACCCAAGATTCGGCGCTCCTACCAGCGATCCTTGTTATGGCGACCTACGACTGAACGCGTACCAAAACCCGCTCATTTGCAGCGCTTTTCCTGATGGCGAGACCCGGACTCGAACCGGGGACACCACGATTTTCAGTCGTGTGCTCTACCAACTGAGCTATCTCGCCGGGAGGCTGATGCTAGCTGACGCCGAACTCCGCCACCAGCGCGGCGTACGTCCGGCGCAGCCCCTCGGCGATCGGGACTTCGGCGCGCCAGCCGAGCTCCCGCTCGGCGCGGGATACATCGAGGCAGCTGTGCTGCAGCTCGCCCGGGCGCAGGTCCGCGAGCTCTGGCTCCAACTCGCTCCCCGCCGCCTCGCGAAGCTCCTTCCAGACGCTCGTCACGTCCGTCTCCACGCCGGTGGCGACGTTGAACGTGCCGCGGCGGCCGGAGGCGGCGAGCAGGGCACGCACGACGTCCTCGACGTACACGTAGTCCCTGGTGGGCGCGCCGTGGCCGTACAGGGTCGGCGCCTGGCCGACGTGCAGGCGGTGGCTGAAGATCGCGACCACGCCGGCCTCGCCGTGGGGGGATTGGCGGGGACCGTAGACGTTGCCGAGGCGGCACACCGCGTGGGGCACGCCGGAGGAGAGCGACCAGGTGTTGACGTACGCCTCCGCCGCCCACTTCGAGGCGCCGTAGGGAGAGAGCGGGGCGGGGATGCGATCCTCGGGCGTGGGCATCGGCGCCTCGTCCCCGTACAGCGCTCCGCCGGTCGAGGTGAACACGACCGGCACCCCCAGGCGCCCGGCGACGTCGACCACGTTCAGCGTGCCCTGCACGTTGACTTCGCAGTCGCGGCCCGGGTCGGCGACGGAGGCGACCACCGAGGCCTGCGCAGCGAGGTGGAAGATCGCGCGCGGGGCCTCCCGCTCGACGGTGGCGTGCAGCGCCGCGCGGTCGGTGATGTCGAGCGTGTGCAGCTGCGCCCCCTCTGCGACGTTCTGCGCGTTCCCCGAGGAGAGGTCGTCGACGACGCTCACCCGATAGCCGTCGGCCAGCAGGGCGTCCACGAGGTGGGAGCCGATGAAGCCGGCTCCGCCGGTGACGAGCGCGCGGTTGGACACGGGTGGAAATCTATTTGAAAGAAGAGGGGCCCGGCTCGCCACCCTCTATTTGAAAGAAGAGGGGCCCGACCGAAGCCGGGAGACACGCCTCCGGCGAGTCCCCGTTTCGGCCAGCCAGCCTGCGGCCGGCTGCGCCACCCTCTAGGTTGCCGGCGCGGGCTCTTGCGGCGCGGCGGCCCGCTCCAGCAGGCGCTCGACGACTTCGATCGCCTCGTCGATCCGCTCGAGCGCCTGCGGCTCCTCGTGGCGGCCGAGGATGTAGCGGCGCAGCGTCGCCAGCACCCGGCGCGCGATCACGATTGCCGCGCGCTCGCGCTCGGCGCCGATCTCGCCCTGCTCCTTGAGCTTTGCGATGCGGCGCAACGCCGGCAGGATCACCTCCTCCGGCAGCGCGGTCGCCGCCACGCCGTCCTCGATCGCCTGGGCGATCGCGCCCTCGGCGGTCTCGGCGTCCCCGCGCTCCAGCGCGGCGAAATAGGTCTCCAGCACGACCTCCAGCAGCGCCTGCGGGTCGGAGCGCAACTGCTCGCGCGCGTCCGGGCCGGAGTTGGCGAGAACCTCCAGGAAGGTGTCCAGCAACACCGGGTCGAAGTGGCGCCCGCGCTGTTCGCGCATCAGCTCGACCGCCTGTTCGAGCGTGTAGGCGGAGCGGTAGACGCGGTCGGAGGTGAGCGCGTCGAACACGTCCGCGACCGCCACGATCCGTCCCTCAATCGGGATCGCCTCGCCGGCCAGGCCCCGCGGGTAGCCGCTGCCGTCCCACTTCTCGTGGTGACTGAGCGCGATCGTCGCCGCCATGTCGAGGATCGAGGAGGAGGAGCCGCGCAGCAGCCGGTGGCCCTCCTCGGCGTGGGTCTCCACGATCGCGCGCTCCTCGGCGGTGAGCGGGCCCGGCTTCAGCAGGATCGCGTCGGGGATCGCGACCTTGCCGACGTCGTGCAGCGGGGCCGCGTAGCCGAGCCGCTCGCAGAGCTCGCCGTCGAGCCCGGCCTGCTCGGCGAGCAGCGTCGCGAAGCGCCCGATCCGCTCGATGTGCGCGCCGGTGTCCTCGTCGCGGAACTCGACCGCCATCGACAGGCGCCGCACGGTCTCCGACTGGGCGATCTCGAGCTCGGTGAGCGCCCGGTGCAGCTCGCCGGAGCGGTCGTCGATCTCCCGTTTCAGCGCGGCGCGGCCGCTCGCTCCGGCACGCCAGCCAAGCAGACCGGCGCTGGCAAGCGCCACCGCGAGATAGACGGCCGTGAGGCCAGCTTCGTCGGCGAGGATCGCTGCGAGCGAGGCAAGGATCAGCAGCGCCGCCGGCGGCGCCCATAGCAGCAACGCGCGGAGGCGGGCACGGGTCGAATCTTCGGCAGCCGGTCGCTTCCCCACGCGTCCGAGGTTACTCCACGTCGCGGGCGTTCCCATAGGTTTTGGCTCTCTCGCACGCGTGGATCGACGCGCGGCGTGTGTTCTGAAGCGCGGCGGGGGAAGGATCGACAAATTTTCGATTGCATCGCGTAGGCGATACGGACGGCAAGCGGTGGAGTGCCCGAGCGCAAGCTCTTGATCGCGGCCGCCCCATGCCCTGACCGACATCGGGCGGCTCGGCTAGAGTGGCGACCGTGCGTCGCCGGCTCACGTACGTGGCAGGTCTGTCGCTCGTGGCGGCCACGACGGCACTCGCCGGCTGCGGTGGCTCCTCTTCGGGCAACGGCGTGGCCTCCAAATCCCCGACGGAGATCCTCTCGGCGGCGAAGGCGGCGGCGGACGGCGCGAGCTCGGTGCACGTCTCGGGCTCGACGGTGACGGCCGGCACCCCGCTCACGCTCGACCTCAGCCTGGTGGCGAACAGGGGCGGCAGGGGCCGGATCGCAGAGAACGGGCTGAGCTTCGAACTGATCGAGCTCGAAGGGACGATCTACATCAAAGGCAGCACAGCCTTCTACAAGCATTTCGCGGGTGCGGCGGCCGCCCAGCTGTTGCAGGGGAAATGGCTGAAGGCGCCGGCCACGAGCGCGAGCTTCGCGGGCCTCTCCTCGCTGGTCGAACTGCATAAGCTGCTCGACGCCGCGCTGGCGAGCAGCGACAAAGCGTTGGTGAAGACCGGCGCGAGCACCCTGAAAGGACAGGCGGTGGTGGGGGTGAAGGACACGGCCCAGGGCGAAACCATCTACGTCGCCACGACCGGCAGGCCCTACCCGGTGGCGGCCACCAAGAGCGGCGCGGGCGGCGGCACGATCGCCTTCGCCGAATGGAACAAGCCGGTCACGTTGACGGCACCTGCCAACGCGGTGGACATCGAACAGCTGCAGCACAGCCAGTGAGGCTAAACGGCCCTCTACGGGTGTCTCGTGGCTACTGAGCGATCGAGCTACAACGCCACCGCGACGTACTTCGTCTCCAGGTACTCGTCGATCCCCTCGAAGCCACCCTCGCGGCCGAAGCCCGACTGCTTGACGCCGCCGAACGGGGCGGCGGGGTTGGAGACGATGCCCTGGTTGAGGCCGACCATGCCGGTCTCGAGGCGCTCGGCGACGCGCAGCGCCCGCGCGAGGTCGCGGGTGTAGAGGTAGGCGACGAGGCCGTAGGAGGTGCGGTTGGCGGCGCTCACCGCCTCATCCTCGGTGGCGAACGTGGCGACGGGCGCGACCGGGCCGAAGATCTCCTCGGCGAGCACGCGGGCGTCGGCGGGCACCCCCGCGAGCACCGTGGGAGCGTAGAAGTAGCCGGGGCCATCGAGGGCGTGCCCACCGGTGAGCACGCGGGCGCCGCGCTCGGCGGCATCGCCGACCAGCTCGCCGACGACGGCGCGCTGGCGGTCGTCGATCAGCGGCCCGACGTCGGTGTCGGGCTCGGTGCCGCGGCCGACCTTCAGCGCGCCCATGCGCTCAGCCAGTCGCCGCGAAAACTCACCCGCCAGCGACTCGTGCACGTGGAAGCGGTTGGCCGCCGTGCAGGCCTCGCCGACGTTGCGCATCTTCGCGGTGAGCGCGCCCTCGACGGCGGCGTCGAGATCGGCGTCCTCGAAGACCACGAAGGGGGCGTTGCCGCCGAGCTCCATCGAGACGCGCAGGATCTGCTCGGCGGACTGCTCGATCAGCGTGCGCCCGACCTCGGTGGAGCCGGTGAACGAGAGCTTGCGCGTGCGCGGGTCGCGCAGCAGCGGCTCGATCACGGCGCCGGAGCGGTGGGCGGTGATCGTGTTGAGGACACCGCCGGGCAGCCCCGCCTCCTCCAGGATCTGCGTCAGGGCGAGCATCGACAGCGGGGTTTGTTGCGCGGGCTTGACGACGATCGTGCAGCCGGCGGCGATCGCGGGGGCGAGCTTGCGCGCGCCCATCGCCATTGGGAAGTTCCACGGCGTGACGAACACGCAGGGGCCGACCGGCTGGCGCATCGTGAGAATCCGCCCGGAGCCCGTGGTGTTGACCATGTAGCGCCCGTGGATGCGGACGGCCTCCTCGGAGAACCAGCGCAGGAAGTCGGCGGCGTAGGCGATCTCCGCACGGGATTCGGGCAGCGCCTTGCCCATCTCGAGCGTCATCAGCAGCGCGAGCTCCTCGGCGCGCGCGGTGAGCGCCTCGTAGGCGCGGCGCAGGATCTCGCCCCGCTCGCGCGGCGCCCAGTCGGCCCACTCGGCCTGGTGCTCGACAGCCGCGGCGAGCGCGGCGAGCGCGTCGGCGGGCTGCGCGTCGGCGACCTCGACCAGCGTGTCACCGGTGGAGGGATCCTCAACGGCGAGCGTTCCCGCGCCTGTGGCGGGCCGCCAGCGCCCGTCGATGTAGAGCTCGGTGGGAACCCGCTCGAGAACTATGCGCTCATCATCGTGATTGGTCATCGTCGCTTGCGCCGCTCATGTCCGCCGTGGTGAGGGTCGATCCAGGGTACATGCGATCCCTCGCGGCGACGCTGCTCGCCACAGCCCTCGTCGGCGTCACGACAACAGCCGAGGCATCTCCGACGCTCGTGATCAAGGGCGCGGGCTACGGCCACGGAGTGGGGATGAGCCAGGAGGGAGCGCTGGGGTATGCGCAGCACGGGTACAGCTACCAGGCGATCCTCGCCCACTACTACACCGGCACCGCGCTGGGCAGCGTCTCCCAGCAGACGAAGGTGACGGTGATGATCGGCGGGAAGGTGCACGCGATCCCGCTGGAAACGTACGTACGCGGGGTGGTGGGAGCGGAGATGCCTGCCAGCTGGCCGCTGGCGGCGCTCGAGGCGCAGGCGGTGGCAAGCCGCACGTATGCGCTCACCGACCACGCGGGCGGATCGCGCTTCGACGTGTATGCCGACACGCGCTCGCAGGTGTACCTCGGCGCGAAGGCCCACACGGCTCAGACGAACGCGGCCGTGGCGGCGACCGCCGGGGAGGTGGTGACGTACGACGGGCAGCCCGCGATCACCTACTTCTTCGCCAGCTCGGGGGGGATGACCGAGAGCATCCAGAACGCCTTCCTCGGAGCTGCCCCGGAGCCGTGGCTGCGCGGCGTGCCTGACCCCTACGACCAGGGCCCGCAGCACAGCTGGACCGAGAGCATGAGCTTCGCCACCGCGGCGGCGCGCCTGCGCGGCCTTGTGAAGGGCACGTTCCGCGGCATCGAGGTGTTACGGCGCGGATACTCGCCCCGGATCCTCTCTGCATACGTGTTGGGCTCGGCCGGCCACACGTCGGTGAGCGGCCCCGAGCTGGAGGAACGCCTCGGGTTGGACGACACCTGGGCGTACTTCAGCGTGCGCACGGCGCACGGCACCCAACCCGAGCCCGACCTCAGCCACTACACCACGCCCGCGGGCGTGGCCCCGGAAGCCACCGCCCCGTCCGGGAGCACCCCACCGGCCGAACCAACTTCGCCAGGCAGCAGCTCCCCGACCGGAACCTCGCCGCCGACTGAACCGGCGGGACCCGAAGGCGGCACGACTGCGGGCAGCGCTCCGAGCGCCGGCGAAGGCGGCGGCACGACGCCTCCGTAGACAGGGCCATACGCTCTGTGAGTGACCGCCCCGCTGCTGATCGCCGACGTGCCGTGGCTGCTGTACCGCGCATACTTCGCGCTGCCGAAAGCGATCGTGGACGGGGAGGGCAGGCCGGTGAATGCCCTGCTGGGGACGGTGAACGCATTGCTGTCCGGAATCGAAGCGCGCCCGCCGCGAGCGGTGGCGGCATGCCTGGGAGCCGAGCAGGCCGCGTACCGCGTGGAGCTGTACCCCCCCTACCACGCCCACCGCGACCCGATGCCACCGGAGCTCGCGTGGCAGTGGGAGCTCGCCCCCAAGCTGCTGGCGAGCCTCGGCTGGACGGTGGCCGGAAGCGAGGAGCTGGAGGCTGATGACGTGATGTTCTCCTTCGCGCGCCAGGAGACCCAGGCGGGGGGATGCGCGCTGTTACTCACTGGCGACCGCGACCTCTTCCAGGCGGTGGATGAGCACACGGCGATCCTCGAGCTGCACAAGAATGGCAGGCCTCAAGAGATCGGGCCACAGCAGGTGCGCGAGCGCTACGGCATCGACCCGGAGCAGGTGCCCGACTTCATCGCGCTGCGTGGCGACCCCTCCGACGGCCTGCCGGGCGCCCCGGGAATCGGCGCCAAGACGGCAGCCGAACTGCTGCGGCGCCATGGCTCGCTGGAGGGCGCGCTGCGCGCGGTGGGCTGGTCCGAGAGTGGGGTCGCGCCGCTTGGGGTGACGCCGGAGCGCCCCCGCGTGGCCGCCGCGCTGCGCGAGCACGCCGAGCAGTTGCTGGCGTTCAAGCGGATCGCGACGCTCGTGGCGATCGACGTGCGGCGTCCGGTGGATCGTTCCACCGATTTCGCGGCGGGCGCGACGGGGGCACGGGAGCTCGGTATGAACCGCCTGGCGCGCCGGCTGGAGACTATGTAGCGGGTCGGCCCCCCGGACCGACCCGCACCCCCGCGGCCCATCCCCAAGCTCAACGCATGCGGGGGTCGATGTAGACGTCGTCGATCCGCGAGCTCCCGGTGAGCGCCGTGAAACGCAGCGCCACCTGGGCGGTCCCGCCCGAGAGCAGACCGCCGACGACCGAGCCGGTGAGCATCGGCAGGGTCGGCTGCCAGCTGCCGCTCAGCGCCACCGCCCCGAGCGGGAGCGCCACCGGCCCCAGGACGGTTTTGTAGACGACCTGCACCACGACGGTCGAGAGCAGCCCTTCGTTGCGCGCGAAGAACCGGAAGGAGGGGTAGCTCGCGTTCACGCAGGTGTACGGCGACTGTGCCGAGGCGCCCGCAGGCAGCTCGAGCGACCACTTGCCGAGTGTGCCCGTGACCGCGTAGGGCTCGCTTTCGGGAGCCCGGTAGGCGCCGCCGCTCAGGGTCCACCGCGATAGCGAGCCCTCGAAGTCGCCTTGTTCGACGAGCTCGTAGGTGTTCGAGTCTCCCCACTGGGCGAACGGCTCGCTGAGCGCTGCGTTGTTGCACGCGCCGGTGCTCACCAGCGCGGCCTGCGCCGGGGCGACCGACGGCAGCGCGAGCGCGAGTGTGGCGATCAGCAGTCCGAGACCCGTGTCTCGCAGAGCCGGGAGCGGTCGGGGCTTGAGTGGAGATGGGAGCGAGAACACAAGAGCCTCCTGGGTTGACCGGCAACCGAGCCATCTCCATGAGAGACCTCTAGCTTTGCGTCCCCGTCTCGCGGCGGGTTTGCCTTTTTCAGTTGTGAGCGTGAGTGCTTGAAGCTGAAGCCGTTGCAGCATGACGCACTGCCTGCCCCGGTTGGTGAGCGATGGACGCATGTATGAAACTTCACCGATCTAGGCTCCAATAATTGAGATCTAAACCTGACGGCCCATCTGATTCTGTTCACTGGAATCAGCCATAGGATCTTGTGAAACGCGCCCGAGGCTTGCTCAAGAGTCCCCAGTCGATTGGCGATACTCATTCGGGGTAGATCCGTGTCGGCGTACGCCATCATCGAGTCCGAGCGCGCACGGACCTCATTCCAGCGCCAGGGACAGGGGATGGGAATCGCCGAGCGGCGCGGGGAACTGGTCGCCGGAGGAGGCTTCGCCTGCGCGGCGGTGGCACTCATCCTCCTCGCTCCCCACGAACGCAGCCTCTCGGTCCCGGTTGCAGCGTTCTACGTGGCGGGGTTGGCGGTCGCGAGCCGCATCAGAATCGACGTGGGCTCCGGTTTCACGGTGCCCACGCAGGCTGTTTTCGTGCCGATGCTGTTCGCCGTGCCGCTCCCGCTCGTGCCGCTGCTGGTGGCGCTGGCGTTGGCCCTCGGAATGACGCCCGCCGTCCTCGGCGGGCGCGTCCCGCCGAGCCGGCTGCTGACGGTGCCCGCCAACAGCTGGTTCTCCTTCGGGCCGGCCCTGGTACTGCTGCTCGCCCACGACCGGAGCCCGGCGGCGGAGCCCGCCATCCTGATGGCCGCCCTCGCGGCGCAGTTCGCCTGCGACTTCGCCGCCAATGCGGCGCGGGAGCGGCTGTGCGGCGGCATCAGCACCCGGGAGCTCATGAGGGAGGTGAGCGAGGTGTACCTGATCGACGCGGCGCTCGCCCCGCTCGGACTGGCCGTCGCCCTCGCCGCCGTGCAGCATCGCTGGGCGGTGCTGCTGATCGCGCCCCTGTTCGCGATCCTGAGGCTCTTCTCCAGGGAACGGCGCGCCCGCCTGGAGCAGCTGATCGAGCTGGGCGACGCCTATCGCGGCACGGCTCTCGTGCTCGGCGACGTGGTCGAGGCCGACGACGCCTACACCGGCGAGCACTGCAGGGGCGTGGTCCGCCTCGCGCTCGACGTGGCCGAGGAGCTCGGGCTCGACGCACAACGGCGCCGCAACGTCGAGTTCGGCGCGCTGCTGCACGATGTCGGCAAGATCGCGGTGCCCAAGGAGATCATCAACAAGCCGGGCAAGCTCGACGAGCGCGAGTGGGAGATCATCAAGACACACACGATCGAGGGCCAGCGGATGCTCGAGCGGGTCGGGGGCTTCATGCGCGAGGTCGGCGAAATCGTGCGCTCATCCCACGAGCGCTGGGATGGCAGCGGCTACCCAGATGGCCTGCGCGGCGCCGCGATCCCATTGGAGGCTCGCATCGTCTCCGCCTGCGACGCCCTCAACGCGATGACCACCACCCGCTCCTACCGCGCGGCGATGAGCCTCCCGGATGCGCTCACCGAGCTCGTCCGCGGCGCCGGCACCCAGTTCGACCCCCGCGTCGTCGAGGTGCTCGTGAGCCTGAGCAATACCTCCTCGCGCGATCCGGCCGGTCGTACGCCCGCCACCTGACGCCGAGCCCGCCTACGGCGTGAACTTGACGTGATCACATCCATCGCGCATGGCGAAAACGGGAGGGGGACAGGTCCCCCTCCCGACCTCCCCCTGGAGAGGACATCAAGCTCAGGGAGTGAACTTGACGGTGATGACGTCCCCATCGCGCATGAGGTAGTCGCGGCCCTCGAGACGCAGCGTGCCCCGTTCGCGCGCGGCGGCGTAGCCCCCGGCGTCGATCAGCTCCCGGCAGCCGATCACTTCGGCGCGCACGAAGCCGCGCTGGATGTCGGAGTGGATCTCACCGGCGGCATGCCAGGCGGTGAGGCCCTCGCGCAGGTGCCAGGACTGCGCGGGCTTGGCCTCGCCGGCGGTGAAGAAGGCGATCAGGCGCAGCAGCTCAAAGGCCCCTCGCACCACCCGCTCCAACCCCGACTCGCCGGGTGGGTGGGCATACATTTCCGCGCGCATGAGGGCGGCGTCCTCCTCGTCGAGCTCGGCGAGCTCGGACTCGATCCGCGCGGAGACGGCGACGGCGACCGCGCCCTGGGCAGCCGCGTGGGCGGCGATCTCGGCCGGAACCTCGTCGGAGCCCTCGTCGACGTTGGCGACGAACAGCACCGGCTTGGCGGTGAGCGAGCCGAGGTCGCGCGCAGCGCCCGGGACTTCCTCGGGCAGCGGCACGGTGCGCACGGGACGACCGGCCTGCAGCGCGGCGATCGCCTCGCCCAGCCACGCCTCCTCGGCCACCGCGACGCGGTCGCCGCCGCGAGCGTTTTTGGCGACCCGATCCACGCGCCGCTCGGCCTGCTCGAGGTCGGCGAGCGCGAGCTCGGTCTCAACGGTCTCGATGTCGCGCAGCGGGTGCACCTCGCCCTCGGGATGCACGACGCCCTCGTCGCGGTGGGCGCGCACGACGTGCACGATCGCGTCGGTCTCGCGGATGTTGGCGAGGAAGCGGTTGCCGAGTCCCTCGCCCTGGTGGGCGCCGGCGACGAGCCCGGCGATGTCGTGGAAGTCGACCGTGTCGTAGACGACCTCCGAAGCGCCCACGAGCGCGGCCACTTCGTCCAGCCGGCGATCGACGACCGGCACGACGGCGACGTTGGGCTCGATCGTGGTGAAGGGATAGTTGGCGGCCTCCACCCCGGCTTTGGTCAGCGCGTTGAAGAGCGAGGACTTGCCCGCGTTGGGCAGCCCGACGATGCCGATGCGCGTGCTCATATAAGAGTGATCATTGGGGATCGTCCGCGTGAGTCGACGGCACAACAAGCGTGTGGGCGGCGGACCTCCTGTCCGCCGTCGGCGCGCTCATCGCATCCTCCCAGCCACGGCGGTGCCGAGCAGGACGCCGGCGAGGATGTCGGAGGGGTAGTGGACTCCCAGATACAGGCGGGACGCCGCAAGCAGAGCCGCCAGCGCATAGAGCGGCGGAGCAGGCAACCCGAGACGCGTGTAAACGCGGGCCCCGGCGAACGAGGTGGAGGTGTGGGCGCTGGGGAAGCTGAGCTGCGTGGGCGTGGTGGTCAACGCCGGGAGCCCGGGCAGCTCCGGGCGGGGCCGGCGGACGGCAAGCTTGACGGCGGTGTTCAGCGCAAAGGTGCCCGCCACCACGCCGGTAGCGCGCGCCCAACGCGTGCGTCGCGGCGGGTCGAGCGCCCAACCGGCGGCACCGAGCGCCAGCCACACCGCGCCGCGCTCGCCGATCCGCGAGAAGCGCGCCACCGCATGATCGGCCCGAGGGCTGTGTCCCCCGGTGCGCGCCCACCGCAGGATGCGCTCATCGATGTCGCGCACGACAACCGATTCGGCTAGGCGCCGAAGCCCACGCGCGAATCGTCCCCCTCGACGCGCACGTAGACCACCTGCGCAAGGTCGAGGCGCACGGGCCCGTCCTCCGTCTCGAGCTCGTGCCAGCCGCTCGAGCCGAGCGCCTTCTGCAGCGCCTTCAGCTGTTCGTCGCCGACGCGCAGCGCAAGCACCTGGCCGCCCTGGAAGCCGACGCTGACGCGGCGTGGCGAGGCGGCCATCAGTGCGCCACCTCCTCGGCGGTGGAATCGACTACGTGCGCGGCGCCGTGGACCGGCTCGACGATCTCGACGAGCACCCGCCCGGTGGACTTGGGCTCCAGGAAGGCGACGCGGGCGCCGCCGATCCCCACACGGGGGGTCTTGTCGATCAGCTCGAGGCCCTCCTGCGCCAGCTCCCGCAACGCGGCGTCGATGTCGGAGACCTGGTAGGCGACGTGGTGCAAACCGGGGCCGCGCTTGGCGATGAACTTTCCCACGGGGGTGTCGGGGCCGAGCGGCGCGAGCAGCTCGACGTGGTTCTCGCCGAGGTCGAGCAGCACCGCCTCGACGCCCTGCTCGGGCACGACCTCCCGGTGGGAGACCGCCAGCTGAAAGCCGCCGCCCCACAGCTCCAGGGCGGGCTCCAGCTCGGCGACGGCGATCCCGATGTGGTCGATGCGCTCAAGCACTCGGGGGAGTCTAACGGCGCCGCACGGCGAAGCTGGGTAGGAGCGGCGCGATCTCGGCGCGCCGGGCCGTGGGGCGCATCACACCTGCGGCTGCCCGCCGCCCAAGGGTCCCTCCAGCGGGATGGCGGCGACGACCCGCAGCCCGATCCCGGGGGCGCGCTCCATACGGGGGGTGCCGGCCATGATGCGGTCGATCGCCTCGCGGTCGAGCACCTCGTGTTCGAGCAGCTCGCGCGCGAGCGCGTCGAGCTGGCGGCGGTGGCCGATAATCAGCTTCAGCGCCGCGCGGCGGCCCTCCTCGATCAGGTCCTGGCGCTCCTCGTCGCGGATCCGCAGCGTCGTCTCGGAGAGGCGCACGTCGCCTTCGGGGGAGCGCCCGACGGCGGCGTTGCCCATCGCGAAGTCGTGCACCATCGAGTGGGCGATGTCGGCGACGCGCTTGAGGTCGTCGGAGGCGCCCGTGGTGACCTGGCCGAACACGATCTGCTCGGCGACGCGCCCGCCGAGCAGCACGGTCACGTAGTCGAGCAGCTCCTCGCGGGTCTTCAGGTAGCGGTCCTCGGCGGGCAGGTTGAGCGTGTAGCCGAGCGCGCGCCCGCGCGGCACGATCGAGATGCGGTGCACGCGGTCGACCGAGGGCAGCAGCTCGCCGCACAGCGCGTGGCCGGCCTCGTGGTAGGCGACGACGCGCTTCTCATGCGCGTTCAACAGGCGGTTGGATTGCACGCCGGCGATCACCCGCTCCAGGGCGCCGTCGAAGTCGGCGTCGGTGATGCCCTTGGCGCCGCGACGCGCGGCGAAGATCGCGGCCTCGTTGCAGATGTTCGCGAGATCGGCGCCGGTGAGACCGCTGGTCTGCTGGGCGACCATCGAAAGGTCCACGTCGTGCAGTGGCTTGTTGCGCGTGTGCACCGCGAGGATCCCTTCGCGGCCCTTGACATCGGGGGGAGCGACGAACACCTGGCGGTCGAAGCGCCCGGGGCGCAGCAGCGCGGGGTCGAGCTTCTCCAGCAGGTTCGACGCCGCGATCACGACCAGGCGCCCGGAGGTCGCGAAGCCGTCCATCTCGACCAGCAGCTGGTTGAGCGTCTGGTCCTTCTCGCCGGAGATGTCCATGCCGCGGCGCCCGCCGACGGCGTCGAGCTCGTCAATGAAGATGATCGCAGGCTCGTGCTTGCGCGCGATCGCGAACAACCGGCGGATGCGCGCGGCGCCGAGGCCGGCGAACATCTCCACGAAGGCGGCGGCCGACTGCGCGAAGAACTGCGCGCCGGACTCGTGCGCGACGGCCTTGGCGAGCAGCGTCTTGCCCGTCCCCGGAGGCCCGTGCAGCAGGATCCCCTTGGGGACGGTGGCGCCCAGCTTGCGGAACTGCTCGGGGTCGCGCAGGAACTCGACGATCTCCTGCAACTCGGCCTTGGCCTCTTTGACGCCGGCGATGTCGTCCCAGCCCACCGACTGGTCGGAGGAGGGCTTGATCTGCTGCGGCTTGACCCGCGGCATCACCTTCAGCATCCGCCACATCATGTAAATGAGGGCCGCAAAGAACAGGATCATCATGACCGGCGACCACTGGTAGGCCCATTCCTGGATGTCGTGCACGAACGAGGTGTGCGGTGCGGACGCGGCGACCGGGAGGATCGCGGCGGGGGTGAGGACGGTATGCGCCGCCACCGCCGCGGCCGTCACATGGCGCAGCTCGGAGACCGAGCCGGCCACCGCCTGCCACGCCGCCGCCAGTTCCGCGTTCACTTCCGTGCCCATGTCGCTCCTGTCACCATCCTTGGCTCAACTGCCTGCATTATTGCCCAAACGCGACCCCGGCCGGCGAGGGAAGCGCGAGCACGGCGCCCCGCCACCTGCCTCGGCTCAGCGAACGGCCGCCGGCCTCAGCTCAATACAGAACGCGCGAGGTCGGCGAAGAATTCCGCGGCGAACGCGACGTCGCGCACGTCGATGCGCTCGTCGGCAGCGTGGATCAGGGGCATGCTCTCCAACAGCGACTGGTGGCGCTGAGGGAAGAATCCGTACGCCACGCACTCCGGGAAGGCGGTACGGAAATGGCGGGAGTCGGTGAAGCCGGGGAGGATCACCGGCACGATCTCGGCCTCGGGGTCGCGCTTGGCAACCCAGCCGCGGATCTCCTCCATCAGCGGGGAGTCCATGGGGGAGCGGTTGCCGACGACCCGCTCGGTGAACTCGATCCTGAAGTCCGGAGCGTCCCCTGCCTCCTCCGCGCCAGGGCCTCGATCTCCGACGAACCTACCCGCACCCGCCGGGTGGGTGGGGTCTGGGTGGGTGGGGTGGGTGGGACCCAAAACTTCCTCGATGCCGCGCAGCACCTCCGCTTCGCCGAGGCCGGGGGGCACGCGGCAGTCCACTTTGACCTCGGCGCGGGAGGGGATCACGTTGATCTTCTCCGAGGCGCGGATGCGCGTGGGGGCGAAGGTGACGCCGAGCATCGGCTCGAACATGCTCGCCAGACGGGGGTCGGCGGCGAGCAGATGCGCGACGGCCCCCGCGGGATCCTCCGGATCCTCGCCGATCCCACGCAGGAAGGCGGCCGGCTCGGCGGTGAGCGTGTAGGCGGGCTGGCGCGCGGCGAGGCGCTCCAGCACCGGGCCCATCTTTAGCAGCGCATTGTCAGCGATCTTCGGCATCGAGGCGTGGCCCGCGACCCCGTCGGTGGTAACGGTGAAGCGGAAGATCCCCTTCTCCGCGCAGCACACCCCGTAGCGGCGGCGGCCGCGGTATTCGAACACGGCGCCGCCGCCCTCGTTGACGAGCAGATCGCAGCGCACCTTCTCGGGGTGGGTCTTGGTCAGCCATTCGGCCCCCAGCGCGCCGCCGGTCTCCTCGTCAACCACCGCGACGACCAGCAGATCCCCGCGCGCGGGCCGCCAGCCGGAGCGCGCCAGCGAGACCGCGGCGGCGACCTCGGCGGCGACCTGCGACTTCATGTCGAGCGCCCCCCTGCCCCACACGCAGCCGTCGGCGAGCTCCCCCGACCACGGACCCCGGCTCCACTCGGTGGGGTCGGCGAGCACCGTGTCGACGTGGCCGAGGTAGCAGAGCGTGGGGCCTTCGGCCGTGCCACGCAAGCGCGCCACGAGGTTGGGGCGCTCCGGGACTGCGCCCAGCAACTCGCACTCGAAGCCGGCGTCGGCGAGCAGCGTGTGCAGATGCTGCTGCGCCGGCAGCTCGTTGCCGGGCGGGTTGACGGTGTCGAAGGCGATCAGTTGTGCCAGCAACTCAACCGCCTCGGGGCCGAGCGCTGAGAGCGCGGCGAGCTCGGGCGCGGACGGCTCGGCGACCTCGGGCGTATCGGACTCCGCGCTCACCCTGGGATCGTACGCCCCTGCGTCGCACCGCTCACCGCGATGCGCGATCCCCCTCCCGCCGCGCGCCGGGCACGGAGGCGAGCAGTTCGCGGGTGTAAGGGTGCCCCGGCGCGCTGTAGAGCGTCTCGTTGGGCGCCAGCTCGACGATCTTCCCCGCGCGCATCACCGCCACGCGATCGGCCATTTGGCGCACGACCGCGAGGTCGTGCGAGATCAGCAGCAGCGTCAGTCCCAGCTCGCGCTGCAGGTCGCGCAGCAGGTCGAGGATCTGCGCCTGGATCGTGACGTCGAGCGCCGACACCGGCTCGTCCGCGATCAGCAGCTTCGGTCCCAGCGCGAGCGCCCGTGCGATGCCGATTCGCTGGCGCTGGCCGCCAGAGAATTCGTGGGGGTAGCGGTTGTGGTGCTCGGGTTGCAGACCCACCCTGCCCAACAGCTCGCCCACGGCGCGCCTGCGCTCCGCCCGGTTGGGGTGCAGGCCGTGGATCGCAAACGGCTCGCCGACGATCGAGCCGGCCGTCTTGCGGGGATTCAGCGAGGCGTAGGGATCCTGGAAGACGATCTGCATTTCGCGGCGCGCGGCCTTCAACCCGGCGCCCCGCAGGTGGGCGATGTCGTGGCCTTCGAAGCGGACTTCCCCGCCGGTGGGCTCGAGCAGGCGCAGGAGCAGGCGCGCGGTGGTGCTCTTGCCGCAGCCGCTCTCCCCCACCAGCCCGAGCGTCTCGCCGCGCCGCAGCTCGAAGCTGATCCCCGCGACCGCCTCGACGGCGTCGACCTCGCGCTGCAACACCACCCCGCGCGTGATCGGGAAGCGCTTGACGAGGTCGCGCACCTCGAGCAGCGGCTCGGCGGCGGCCGGCTCGTGCGTGGGCGCGCGGGCGAGCGTCGGCATCGAACGCAGGAGCCCCTGCGTGTAGGGATGCTCCGGCGCAGCGAGCACCCGCTCGGCCGAGCCCCGCTCGACGATCCGCCCGGCCTGCATCACCGCGATCTCCTCAGCCATCTCGGCGACCACCCCGAGGTCGTGCGTGACGAGCACGAGCGCCATCCCCAGCTCCGCGCCCAGGCGGCGCAGCAGCGCGAGGATCTGCGCCTGCACGGTCACGTCGAGCGCGGTGGTGGGCTCGTCGGCGATCAGCAGCTTCGGCTCGTTGGCGAGCGCCATCGCGATCATCGCGCGCTGGCGCATCCCCCCGGAGAGCTCGTGCGGGTAGGCATCCACGCGTCGCCCCGGCTCGGGGATCCCAACCAGATCCAGCAGCTCGATTGTCCGTTCGCGCGCGGCGCGCCTTGAGACCCCGCGGTGGGCGCGGATCCCCTCGACGATCTGTGCCCCCACGCGGTACAGCGGGTGCAGCGAGGAGAGCGGATCTTGGAAGATCATCGCCAACTCGTTGCCGCGCAGCGCGCGCATCCCCCGCTCGGGCAGCGTCAGCAGATCGACGCCCTCGAACACGATCCGTCCGGAGATGCGCGCCCCCTGGGCACGCGTGAGCCCCATCGCGCTCAGCGCGCAGACGCTCTTGCCCGAGCCCGACTCGCCCACAATCCCCAGCGTGCGCCCCTGGTCAAGCGCGAAGGAGACGCCGTTCACGGCGTGCACCACACCGCCCTCGGTGGGGAACTCCACGCGCAGGTCCTCCACACACAGCAGCCGCTCACTCACTTAAATCGCACCCGCGGGTCGAGATACGCGTAGGAGATATCCACGAAGATGTTGGCCACGACGATGAACAGCGCCGCCAGCAGCACGGTGCCCTGGATGATCGGGAAGTCGGCGTGCGTGAGCGCGTCGTAGTTCAGCCGCCCCACGCCGGGGATGTCGAAGACGACTTCGATCAGCAGCGCGCC
The DNA here is from genome assembly GCA_035948945.1 of Solirubrobacteraceae bacterium. Classification (GTDB taxonomy): domain Bacteria; phylum Actinomycetota; class Thermoleophilia; order Solirubrobacterales; family Solirubrobacteraceae; genus Palsa-744. The sequence continues at coordinate 59,741 of DASZIQ010000026.1, read as the reverse complement.
GCCGAGCAGCGTGCCGAGGTCGAGGCCGAGCACGGTGACGATCGGGGTGATCGCGGCGCGCACCCCGTGGCGCAGGATCACGCGCCGCTCGGAGAGGCCCTTGGCGCGCGCGGTGCGGATGTAATCCTGGTCGAGCACCTCCAGCAGGTTGGCGCGCAATAGGCGGGCGTACACCGCGGCGAAGGTGGCCGCCAGCACCAGCCAGGGGAGGATCAGCGAGGCGAACCACTTCCCCGGGTCGCTGCTGAAGCCGACGTAGCTGCCGGCGCCGGGGAAGACCCTGAGCTTGCCGACGTCGGAGGCGAACAGGAACAGCGCGATCAGCCCGAGCCAGTATTCCGGCGCGGAGATGAACACGAGCGCGGTGCCCATCGCGGCGCGGTCGAGCCACGTGCGCCGGCGCACGGCGGAGACGATCCCAACCACGAGGCCGCTCGTCAGCCAGATCGCCACCGCGCCCGCGGCGAGCGAGACCGTGGCGGGCAGCCGTTCTGCGATCAGGCTCTTGACGGAGGCCTCGCTGAAGTAGCTGTAGCCGAGGTTGAAGTGCAGCACCACGCCCTTCATGTAGTCGTAGAACTGGGTGGGCAGCGGCCTGTTCAACCCCAGATCGCGGGTGATCTCGGCGATCACCTTCGGGCTCGGCGAGCGCCCGGCCCGCAGCTCAGCCGGGTTGGCGGTGGGGAAGAGGTAGAAGAAGACGAACGTGAGCGCCGCGACGATGAACAGCAGTGCGACGCCCCATAGAACGCGGCGGATGATGTAGCGGGTCATCCCCCCTGCTTTCTGCGCCCCACCCTCACCCTCCTGCGCCCAACGCGTTTGCGTTGCCCGAGGGTCCTCCGACCAGGATGCGGTTCCCTGGCGGGAGGACCCCCGTGGCAGCTCACTTCAGCGAGGTGAAGTCGTAGTCCCACGTGCCGGTGTTCCACAACTGGTTGACGCCGGCGATGCCCTTGCCCTCGATCTGTGCCGCGTTCGCGTACACCTCGGGCAGGGCGGCCGCCTGCGCCACCAGCGTTTCGTCGATCTTCCCCCACGCTTCGGCGCGCGTCGGTTCGCCCACCACCAGCGTCGCCTTTTCCATCGCGGCGTTGATCTGCGGATCGTTGAGCTGACTCCAGTTGGAGTTGCCTTCGGGTCTGATCGCGGGCCCGTAGAACGTCGAATAGAGCACCGTTTGCGGATCGGCGAAGTCGCGTACCCAACCGACGTTGGGGCAGACGTCGATCGCCTGTGCCGGCACCGTGCAGTACTTGCCGTACATCACCGATTTGTCGACGAGCGTGAGGTGGGTCTTGAAGCCCAGGCTCTGCAGCGTCTGGTTGACGATCTGCGCCATCGCGTCTTCCGGTTCGCCGGTCGCGCCGACGAGCTGCAGGGTGCTGCCCCCGGTGTACTTGCCGCCGGGGTAGCCGGCGAGCTTCATGTACTTGGCCGCGACCGCCGGGTCGCCTTCGGGATGTTCGTTGTAGTCCACCTTCGGCCCCGCCGCGCCGCCCGCCTGTTCGTAGCCGGCCACGGTGGGGTAGAGGAAGTGGGTCATCGGCTGCCCCGTGAGTGGGCCGCCGCGCACCTTGACGATCGCGTCGCGATCGAGCGCGGCCCACACGGCCTTGCGCAGGTCGATGTTGGCGAATGGCCCGTGCGCTGTGTTCAGCGAGGCGTAGTAGGTGCCCGAGCCGGGGGTGAAGGTGATCTGTTGGGGGTAGTGTTCGTAGGCTTCCTTGACCGCCGACTGCGCGGGGGTGTCGTTTTGAACGATGTCTTCGCCCTGCAGCACTTTCTGGCCGATCACCGTCGATTCGGCGCCGATGTTGATGTCGATCTGATTGAGATACGCCGGGCGGAAGTCGGTGTGGGGGTTCCACCGCGGGTTGCGCACGAGCGTCGCCGACTTGCCCGGCTGGTAGCCGATGCCGAGGAATTTGCCCGTGCTGTCGGACTTCAGCATGTAGGGCCCGGTCGCGACGAGGTATTCGCTGCCGTACGTCGTCGGTTTGTGGGCGTCGAGCGGCTTGGCGAATTCCGGTGGCACGGGAGCCGACAGCGGCAGGCTGAGCGCCCCCACGAGCAGCGCGGCGGTGGGCTTGGTCAGGTGAAAGACGATCGTGTATCGGCTCGGCGTTTCGATCCCAGAGATCGGCCCACCCGTCGCCTTGTCGGCGCCGACGATGTCCCCGAAATACGATTCGAAGTAAGGGTTGGCGACGTTCGGGTTGGCGCCGCGCTCGATCGCGTAGGCGACGTCGCCGGAGTCCACTTCGCGGTTGACCGGCGGGCTGAAGTAGATGTGCGGCTTGATCTGAATGGCGACGGTCTTGCCGCCGTCGGCGATCGCCGGTTGGCCCGCGGCCACGTCCGGTTCGAGCTTGGACGCGTTGTTGGGGAGGTAGGAGTAAAGCGAGCGCTGCGTGGCCGAGGTGATCGTGTAATCCTCGGCGTCATACGCCTCGCCGGGGTCGAAGTGTTCGAAGTCCTCGTGGTCGTACACGGTGAGCGTCCCCCCGCGCTGCTTGCCGTAGAGCTGCTGGCCGGCGGGCGACTCGCCCGCCTTCAGCGGGATGCTGCTCGTGGCAGACGAACTCGTGTTGCTCGAACCGCAGGCGGCGAGCGCAACGGCGAGCACGCCGGCTAACAGCGCCGACGCCAACGCAAAGCGCACGCGGCTTGGAGCCGCCTGCACCGATGCCTCCCTCCATCTGTGACGGTCACTAAACATGGCTCTAGGTCTCCTCCTCTGGTGATTACTCAATGGAACGGCCCATTCGCGGGTTGAGAGCGTCCTGCAGGCCGTCGCCAAGCAGATTGAAAGCGAGCACGGTGAGCAGCAGCGCAAGCCCGGGGAACAGCATGTACCACCATGCGGTGTTGAAGATCGGGGTGGCATCGGCGAGCATCTGCCCCCAGCTGGCCGCAGGCGCGCGCACGCCGACGCCGAGGAACGAGAGCGCAGCCTCGAGCAGGATGTTGGCCGGGATCAGCAGGCTGGCGTAGACGATCAGGGGCGCAGTCAGGTTGGGGAGGATTTCGCGGAAGACGATGCGCGCGTTGGATGCCCCCAGCGAACGGGCTGCCTCGACGAACTCGCGCTCGCGCAGCGAGAGCACCTGGCCGCGCACGATCCGCATGATGTAGGTCCAGTTGAACAGCGCGACGATCGCGACGATCGTCGAGACGCCGGGCTGGATCGCGCCTTTGAAGCAGCCGCGAACGCTGCACGCCGCCCCCAACCCGAGGCCGACGAGCAGCACCGGGAAGCACAGCACCACGTCGGTCAGGCGCGAGAGCAGCGTGTCGGTCAGCCCGCGGTAGAAGCCGGCGAGCAGGCCGATGACGGTGCCGATGACGGTGGCGATCGCGGTGCCGATCACGCCCACCTCCAGCGACGTGCGCGCGCCGTAGACGACGCGCGCGAACACGTCGCGGCCGAGTTGGTCGACCCCGAAGGGGTGCGCAAGGCTGGGGCCGGTGGGGCTGCCGAAGGCGTCGAGCGCGTTCGGATTCTGCACGTACGGGCCGGGCACGCCGGCGAGCTGCACGACCAGCGGCGCGGCGAGCGCAACCACCACCAGCAGCACGATGAAGCCGAGCGAGACGAGCGCTACGCGGTCGCGTCGCAAACGCAACCAGAACAGCCGCCACGGCGAGCGCGCAGCGAGCGCACCGCCGGCGGATCCCGGCCCACCGGCGTCGAACCCGCCCGCGGACCAGTCGTAGCGTCCGCCCAGCGCGGGATCGGCCACGAGGATGTCGGCGGCCCCGGTGGTCATACCACGGCGCCCCCGACCGGGGCGAGTGTGTTTCTAATGTAGATCACCAGCCATAGGAGTTCGACACCCCCCACCGGGCGACCTCCCGGGAAGCTTCCAAATATGGACACCCTTTTCGAGCCACTGGAGCCGAGCGAGCCCCGGCGCACCCGCAACCGCCCTACCGCGGCGGGAAACAGCCCTCGCGCGAGCGCGGATGCGAAGGACGACCCAAACGGCGGCGCGGCGCATACGCAAGAGGCCCGTCCGCTGGCTGCGCGCGTGCGTCCGCTGCACCTGGAGGAGTTCGTCGGGCAGGCGCACCTGCTCGGCGAGGGCTCGGGGCTGCGCACCGCGATCGAGCAGGGCCACCCCCACTCGATGGTGCTCTACGGCCCCCCGGGCTCGGGCAAGACGACGCTCGCGCGAATGGTCGCCGAGCGCTCGCGCGCCGTGTTCGAAGAGCTGAGCGCGGTGCAGGCGGGCCGCGCGGAGGTGCGCGCGGTGCTGGAGCGCGCCGCCCACCGCCGTGCCACGCGCGACACCGGCACGGTGTTCTTCCTCGATGAGATCCACCGCTTCAACAAGGCCCAGCAGGACACGCTGCTGCCGGCGGTGGAGGAGGGCGTGGTGACGCTGATCGGCGCGACGACCGAGAACCCGGCGTTCGAGGTCAACGGCGCGCTGCTCTCGCGGATGCGAGTGTACGCGCTGCGGGCGCTCTCCGCGGAGGAGGTGGGCGCAGTGTTGCGCCGCGCGCTCGCCTCGGGGGAGCTGATGGCGGTGCTCGCGGAGGGAGATGGCGGAGCCGTGGCAGGCGCGGACGGGGATGGCGGAGCCGCGACGGGCGCGGACGGGGATGGCGGAGCTGCGACAGACGGGGACGGAGAGGCGGGCACCGCCGTGGAGCGAGAGGGAGCGGCGATCGCCGTGGCGCCCGAGACGCTCGACTTCCTCGCCGCGCGCGCCGAAGGAGACGCCCGCACCGCGCTGAACGCGCTGGAGCTCGCCGTCACGACGGCGGCCGAGCTGGGGGAGACTTCCGTGGAGATCGCGCGCGCCGAGGACGCGCTGCAGCAGCGGGCGGTGTTGTACGACCGCAAGGGCGACCGCCACTACGACTACATCTCGGCCTGGATCAAGGCCACGCGCGGCAGCGACCCGGACGCCTCGCTGTACTACCTCGCGGTGATGCTGGAGGGGGGCGAGGACCCCCGCTTCATCGTGCGGCGCATGGTGATCCTCGCCTCCGAGGACATCGGCAACGCCGACCCGGCGGCGCTCGGCGTCGCGGTGGCGGCGGCGCAGGCAGTCGAGCACGTGGGGATGCCAGAGGCCAAATTCGCGCTCGCGCAGGCCGCCATATACCTGTCTCTGGCGCCGAAGTCGAACATGGCCGGCCGCGCGCTGGGGGCGGCGCAGCGCCACGTCCGCGAGCAGGGCGCCGCACCCGTGCCGGGGTGGCTGCGTTCGGGACCAAGGCCCGGCCAGGAGGTCGGCGGCTACGACTACCCACACGCCCACCCGGGGCACATCTCCCCGCAGGAGCTGCTCCCCGAGGAGGTGGCCGGCGCCCGCTTCTACGAGCCCGACGAGGCCGAGGCGGCGCTGGCGGAGCGGTTGGCTCAGGTGCGCCGCGCGAGGGGGCGATAATCACATAGGAATGAGCACCGTCTCGACCTCAGCCGAGGAGACCGCCCCACCGCAGACGCTGCGCGCGCGCAACCCGGCGACGGGGGCGATCCTCGGCAGCGTGCAGGCGACCGCGCCGGAGCGGGTGGAGCAGGTGGTGGGCGCCGCGCGCAAGGTGCAGCCGCTGTGGGCGCTACTGCGCGTGGAGGACCGCGCCCGCTATATGCGCCGCGTGGCGCAGGCGATCGTCGACGAGTTCGACGAGCTGGCGCGGCTGATCGGCCGCGAGCAGGGCCGCCCCCGCGCCGAGGTGGCGAGCACCGAGCTGCTGGCGGCGATCGACGCGCTGATCTGGATCGCCGAGGACGGCGCGCGCGTGCTCGGCTCGCGGCGCGTGGGGATCCACCGCTCGATGGCGCTCTCGATGCGCGCGCGGGTGGCGTACGAGCCGTTTGGCGTAGTGGGGGTGATCGGCGCCGGCAGCGCGCCCTTCGCGCAACCGCTCGCGCAGATCGCCGGGGCGCTGCTGGCGGGCAACGGCGTCGTGTTCAAGCCGGCGCGGCGCGCCTGTCTGACCGGCGAGCGGATCATGGGGGTGCTGGCGCGAGCCACGCTGCCGGAGGGCCTTGTGCAGGTGGTGCACGGCGGTACGCAGGTGGGCGTGGCGCTCGCGCGCGCGCCCGTCGACAAGGTGCTGTTCACCGGCTCCCCCGCGGTCGGGCGAGCGGTGGCGCGGGCGTGCGTGTCGCAGGAGAAGGAGGTGACGGTCGAGATAGGCGGCAAGGACGCGATGGTGGTGCTCGCCGATGCCCACGTCGCGCGGGCCGCAAGCGGGGCGCTGTGGGCCGGCTGCGCCGGCGCGGGCCAGGCGCGCGGCTCGGTCGAGCGCATCTACGTCGAGCGCGAGGTCGCCGAGCGACTGCTCACCCACCTGGTCAACGGCGCGCGAGCGATGCGCGTCGGCGACCCCGAGCGCGCGGGCGTGCAGATGGGCCCGCTCGCCTCCGCGCGGCGCCTGGAGCACGTGCGCGAGCTCGTGGATGAGGCCGTCGCGCAGGGCGCGCGGCTGCACTGCGGCGGCCCCCTGCCCAACGCCCCGGAGGGGTGCGCCACGGAGGCCGCCTTCTACGCGCCGGCGGTGCTGAGCGGGGTGACGCACGACATGCGGCTGATGCGCGAGCCGCTCGACGGACCGGTGCTGGCGGTGATCGCCGTGGACTCGACCGACCGCGCGGTGGAGCTGGCCAACGACTGCGAGTACGCGCTGGGCGCCTCGATCTGGACGGCCGACCGCCCCCGCGGGCTGCGCATCGCGCGCGAGCTGCACACGGGGATGGTGTGGCTCAACGACCACCTCCCCGCGCCGACGATCGCGCGGGGGCCGTGGGGCGCGGCGGCCGGCGGCGGACTCGGCCGCACGCTCGGCGAGACCGGCCTGCGCGGCTGCGCTCAGGAGAAGCTGATCGCGTACAGCCCCTCCGGCGCGCGCGGGCTGTGGTGGCCCCCCCACGACGCGCTGCACGAGCGCGCCGCCCACGCCGTCGCACAGCTGCGCTCGGCCCGCGACGCCGACCGCGAGCGCGCCTGGCGCCAGGGGCTGGGGCCGCTCGTGCGGGTGGGTGCCCGCGCGTTGGGGCGGGGCGTGCGTAGTTAGGTGGCTGTTCAGGTCGGCGCATGCGCCGACCGAAGCCTGGTGACACGCGCCTCCGGCGCTGGTCGATTCGGGATGCGAGCGCAGCGAGTGTCTCCCTGATCGGTCCCCGTTTCGGCCGGCAAGGCCGCACATGTGCGGCCTTCACCGAACAGTGCATGCACTGTTCGGCCGGCCGGTACATGTACCGGCCGGTGACAGGCCGCATGCGGCCTGTCATGGCAGGGCCACATGTGGCCCTGCCCCGCCGGCGCATGCGCCGGCGGGCACAGCTCTCCCCCAGCTACCCTTCTCTCATGCCCGCCCAGGCCTATGCAGGCAAGGAGTGTGTCTGCCAGCTGCGCAGGGGGATCTGTGATCAGTCGTGCGTACGGGGGATGCTCGACACCCCCTTCTACATCGCCTGCCTGAAACTGGCCGGCCGCCGCTGCGTGGTCGTCGGCGGCGGGAAGGTGGGCCTGGAGAAGGTCGAGGGGCTGCTCGCGTGCGCGGGGGAGGTGACGCTGATCGCGCCGCGCGCCCTGCCTGCCCTGCGGGAGTACGCCTGCGAGGGCTCGATCCGTTGGGAGCAGCGCGAGTACGCGGGCGCCGCCGATTTGGAGGGCGTGTTCATGGCGATCGCGGCGACCGACTCGACGGACGTGAACATCCGCGTGTGGGAGGACGCCGAGCGGCGCGCGATGCTCGTCAACGTCGTCGACGTGCCGCCGCTGTGCAACTTCATCCTGCCGGCCATCGTGCGCACCGGGCCGCTCGCCATCGCGATCTCCACCGCCGGCGCCTCGCCCGCGCTCGCCAAGCGCATGAAGCGCGAAGTGGCGGCGCTGTTCGGCGAGGAGTACGCGCGCCTGGCGGTGCTGCTCAACGAGGTGCGCGGCTGGGCCAAGGACACGCTGCCCACCTACGCTGAGCGGCGCGACTTCTTCGAGGGAATCGTCGGCGGCGACCCCGACCCCGTAGCGCTGCTGCGTGCGGGCGAGGAGGCGGCCGTGCGCGAGCTGATCGAGCGCGCCCAGCGTGCGCATTCGCTTCAGGCAGCGGGGGCTTGATTGGGAGCCAGGGCCTGGTGCGATGTGATCCACAAAAATGCCCTAGAACCCTTTACAAAATGAAGTGTCTGGGTCGAAAAAGTCCATGAACGAACCCGGGGTCGATCACCGATTTCATTCGCCCGCGGGCGCCCGATGAGCACGGGCATGGGCCACTGAACGGTGGCGGCACTCGAGCTGGAGGACCTGACGCGACGCTACGGCGAACGTGCGGCGCTCGCCGGGGTCTCGCTGTCGCTGCCGGCCGGCGCGACGCTGGTGGTGCTCGGCCCCAACGGCGCCGGCAAGACCACGCTGCTGCGGGTGCTCGCGACGCTGCTGCGCCCCCACGCGGGGGCCGTGCGCGTGCTGGAGAGCCCGCTGCCGAGCGCGTCGTGGGCGGTGCGCGGGCGGATCGGGCTGTTGAGCCACGAGCCGCTGCTCTACCGCGAGCTCTCCGCGCGCGAGAACCTCCGCTTTCACGCGCGCCTGCACGGCGTCGGCTTCGCGCGCGTGGAGGAGCTGCTGGAGGCCATCGGCATGGCCACGCGCGCGGCGGAGCCGGTGCGCACGCTCTCGCGCGGGATGGCCCAACGGGTGGCGATCGCGCGCGCGGTGCTGCACGACCCCGAGCTGCTGCTGCTCGACGAGCCGCGCGCCAACCTCGACCCGGCCGGCGCGGCGCTGGTCGAGCCGTTGATCGGCCCCTCGGGTGCGCGCACACGCGTGGTGTGCAGCCACGACCCGCAGGCCGACGTGGCGGGGGCCGACCTCGTGCTCGGGCTGCGCGCGGGGCGCCCCGCGCTGCTCGCCCCCCCGTCGGCGGTGGACGCCGCGGCGATCGAGGAGCTGTACGGGTGAGGGTGAGCGCCGTCACCGACGAGGCGCCGGTGCAGGCGGGCACGGCCGGCGATCCCGCCCCACGCTCGCAGCGGCCGCCGCCGCCCGGTTTCGCGCGCACCGTGACGGCGCTGCTGCGCAAGGAGCTGCTGGTCGAGCTGCGCACGCTGGAGTCCGTCCCGGGGATGTCGCTGTTCGCGGTGACGGTGTTCGTGATCTTCCACTTCGCGCTCAACCGCACCGGCGTCAACGGCGACGAGGCCGCGGGAATCCTGTGGGTGACGCTGCTGCTGGCGGCGATGCTGGGGATCAACCGGCTGTTCGTCGCCGACGCCGAGGAGGGCGGCTTCGACGGCTTCCTGCTGGCGCCGGTCGACCGCTCAGCGCTGCTGGTCGCGAAGGCGCTCGGGCTCCTGACCTACCTGGTGGTGCTCGAGCTGGTGGCGGTGCCGGCGTTCTCGCTGCTGCTGCTCGAACCCTCGCTCGGCCCGGCGCTGCCCGACCTGCCCGGCGTGCTGCTGTTGGGGGATGTCGGTATCGCGGCGATCGGCACGTTGGTGGCCGCGCTCGCCGTGCGCACCCGCGCGCGCGACCTGCTCGGGCCGCTACTGGCGCTGCCGCTGCTCGTGCCGGTCGTGATCGGCGGGGCGCGCGCCACCGCGCCGCTCTTGACGCTCAGCCACCAAACCGGACCGTCGCTGCGCTGGCCGCTGACGCTCGCGCTCTATGATCTGGTGTTCGGGCTGATCGCCTACGCCGTCTTCGATTTTCTTTTGGAGGACTAGCCCCATCGCCACGACCCCTCCGCCCGCCTCTGTGCTTCGACCTTCGTTTAAGGACTAGAACCATCACCGCCAGCCCCTCCATCGTCCGCGCGCACGCGCGTCCCCCCCTCTACGGACGGGGCCTGCGCACGCTCAGCATCGCCACGGTGGCCGCGATGGCGCTCGCGCTCGGGCTGGTCTTCTTCTACGCGCCCCTCGAAGCCGAACAGGGCTTCCTGCAGAAGATCTTCTACGTGCACGTCCCCTTCGCGATCGTCGCGCTGTGCGGCTTCGTGCTCGGCGGGCTGCTCGCGATCCAGCACCTGCGCACGCGCGACTCGCGCTGGGACATGCGCTCCTATGTGGTGATCCACATGAGCCTGATCTTCGCCGTCGGCACGCTGATCACCGGCTCGATCTGGGCGAAGGGCTCGTGGGGGCACTGGTGGGTGTGGAGCGAGCCGACGCTGGTGTCGTTCCTGATCATCTTCCTGCTGTATGCGACCTACCAGCCGCTGCGCTTCGCGATCGAAGATCCCGAGCGCCAGGCGCGCTACGCCTCGGTGTTCGCCGTCACCGCCGGCGCCTTCGTGCCGCTCAACTACATGGCCGTCAACCTCTCGACCGCCTACGTGCACCCGCGCGTCTTCTCCTCCACCTCCAACCTGCCCGGCTCGATGGCGTTCACGCTGCTGGTGTCGCTGGTGGCGATGGCGCTGCTGTTCGCCACGCTCTGCAAGTACGAGCTTGCAGCCAAGCACGCCCGCGGGCAGCTGCGCGCGCTGCGCCGCCGGCTCTCCGATGATGCGGAGGCTCACGCGCGCCGGCCGCGCAGCGCCGCTCCCTCGCCGGAGCCGTTGCGCCGGGCCACTTCAGACTTCCACCCCTCCACCGCGGCCACTGCGCGGTCGATCGGAGGATCGAGCGCGTGACCGGAAGGCTGCTCGCCGAGACCCCGGCGCTGCCGCTGCACACGGCCGGCAAGTACGTGGCCGCCGCCTACATCGTGCTGTTCTTGCTGGTGCTTGTCTACGTCGCGATCATGGCGATCCGCCTCGGCCGCATCGAGCGCCAGCTCGGGGAGCTGCTGGACCTCACCGAGCGCCCAGCGGCTGCCGAGAACCAGCTCTCCGCACGCGCCGGCGAGCCCGGAGCCGAGACCCTCGATCCCGTCCACGCGGAGACCACGCCCGCATGAGCGAACTGCTGGCGCTCGGCATCTCGCACAAGACCGCGCCGGTCGCCTTGCGCGAGCGCCTGGCGTTCACCGAGCCGGGAGCGGTGCGGCTCGCCGAGCGGCTGCTCGCCACCGCCGAGGTGCGCGAGGCCGTGGTGCTGTGCACCTGCAACCGCACCGAGCTCTACCTCGTCGTTGGCGGGGCGAGCGGGGATCTAGTCCAGGCGCGGGCCGACGCACTGGGGATGCTCGCCGGCCACGCCGAGATCCCCGCCGACGAGCTCGCTGAGGAGATCTACGCGCCGCGCAACTGCGACGCCGCCCGCCACCTCTACCGGGTGACGGCGGGCCTGGAATCGATGATCGTCGGCGAGGCCGAGATCCAGGGGCAGGTCAAGCGCGCCTTCGAGGCGGCGCTGCAGGCCGGCTGCACCGGGCCGCTCTCCAACCGCCTGTGGAGCGCCGCGCTGACGGCGGGCAAGCGTGTGCGCTCGGAGACCGGCATCGGCTCGAGCCACGTGAGCGTCCCTTCGGCAGCGGTTGGGCTAGCGGTCGAGCTACTCGGCGACCTGCGGGCGCGCCACGTGGTGATCCTCGGCGCCGGCGACACCAGCGAGCTGACCGCGCAGGCGCTCGCCGACCGGGGCGCCGGCACGATCTTCGTCGCCAACCGCCACGCCGACCGCGCGCGGAGCCTCGCGCAGCGCTTCGGCGGCTCCGTGGTCGGCCTCGACGGACTGCCCGAGCAGCTGGCCACGGCCGACATCGTCGTCTCCTCTACCTCCTCCCCGCACCCGATCGTCGGCCGCGACGAGCTCGCGCAGGTGCTCGACCGACGGAATAATAGGAACCCACCCGCCCGGCCGCTGCTGTTGATCGACATCGCGGTGCCGCGCGACATCGACCCCCGCTGCGGCGAGCTCGAGGGAGTGACGCTGTACGACATCGACGACCTCCAGCGGGTGGTTGCGCGCAACCTCGACACGCGCGCGAGTGAGGTTCCGCGGGCCGAGCAGATCGTCGAGGAGGAGATCCGCCGCTTCGCCGGCTGGCTCGGCCAGCTGGATGCCCTGCCGACCGTCAGCGCGCTGCGCGAGCACGGCGACGCGATCGTCGCGCAGGTGCTGGCGGAGAACGACGGCCGCTGGGAGTCCGCCTCACCGCGCGACCTCGTGCGCGTCGAGGCGCTCGCCCGCTCGATCGCCAACCGCATCCTGCACGAGCCCACGATCCGTCTGCGCAGCCTCTCGGAGACCCGCTCGCACGCCTCGCTGCAGCTCGTGCGCGAGCTGTTCGCGTTGCGCGAGGACGGCGAGGGCGAGCAGGCCTCCGGGGAGGACGCCGCCGCGCGCGGCCCCGGCGGCCGGGACGGGGAGCTCGCCGAGGTGCACGACCTGCGCGGGCGCCGGCGCAAGGGCAAGTAGGCAGACGAGGAGCTGGGAGGGGGGTTCGTGCGGATCGGGACGCGTGGCAGCGCCCTCGCGCTCGCGCAGGCGCGGCTGGTGGTCGGGCTGTTGGAGGCCCACCTGGCTGCACCCCCCGCTGCCTCGGGTCCCCGTGTCGAGCTGGTCACGATCGCGACCGCCGGAGACCGGGACTCCTCCGCCGAGGACGCCGGCTCCTTGGGCCACCCGGAGAACGAGGGGGCCGCGTCAGGCGGTGACAAGTCCCGCTGGGTGAACGAGTTGGAGCGCGCGCTGAGCGTTGGAGAGATCGACCTCGCGGTGCACTCCGCCAAGGACGTACCCGGCGAACTGGCCGATGGCCTCGAGCTGCTCGGCGCGCCCGCACGCGCGGCGGCCGAGGACGCGCTCTGCACGGTCGGGCGCTCCCCAGCTGTACCCGACGAGCCGGGCGCCCCACCGAGCGGCCTGGAGCGGCTGCCGGCGGGCGCGCGCGTGGGCACGAGCAGCGTGCGCCGTGCCGCCCAGCTGCGCGCCTCGCGCGAGGACCTGGAGGTGGTGGCGGTACGGGGCAACGTCGACACCCGTCTGCGCAAGCTGCACGAAGGCGGATTCGAGGCGCTCGTACTGGCCCGCGCAGGCCTGCAGCGCCTCGGCCGCGAGGCCGAAGTCGCCGCCGTGCTCGACCCCGCGCGCTTCGTCCCCTCCCCCGGCCAGGGCACGCTCGCGCTGGAGGGCCGCGCCGATGACGACGCCACGCGGGCGGCCGTGCAGGCGATCGCCGACGCCAAGACGTTCGCCTGCCTGCAGGCCGAGCGCGCCGTGGCGCACGCGCTCGGGGCCAGCTGCAACACACCGCTCGGCGCGCACGCCGTCGACTACGGCTGCGGTTGCCTGCACCTGCGCGCCTGGGTCGGCCTCCCCGACGGCTCCGCCTGGGTCGGCGACGAGCTGCTGGGGGGCTTTTACGATCCCGACGCGCTCGGACGCCGCGTGGCGGAGCGGCTCGTAAGCGCCGGCGCCGGAGAGCTGTTGCACCAGGCGGAGGAGCTCGCGGTTGAGCACACCTGAGCACGGTTGGTCAAGTAGGCCGGGAGCATTCGACCATGCCTGAGCCACACACGCCCGAGAGCGGTCCGTCGCGCGAAGGTAACAGCGGCCGCGTCTTTCTCGTCGGCGCCGGCCCGGGCGACCCGGGGCTACTCACCGCGCGAGCCCTGGAGCTGATCGCACAGGCCGACACGATCCTCTACGACCGCCTGATCCCCGACGAGGCGCTGGAGGGCGCCCGTGGGGACGCCGAGCTGCTGTTCGTCGGCAAGCAGGGCGGGGGCGAGTCGGTGCCCCAACAGCAGACGGAGGCGTTGATGGTGAAGCGCGCGCGGGCGGGCAACGTCGTCGTGCGGCTGAAGGGCGGCGACCCGTTCGTGTTCGGACGCGGCGGCGAGGAGGCGCTCGAGCTGCGGGCCGCGGGCATCCCATTCGAGGTCGTGCCCGGGATCACCGCGGGCGTGGCCGCCACCGCCTACGCGGGCATCCCCGTCACGCACCGCGGGCTCGCCAGTGCGGTGGCGCTGATCACCGGGCACACGCGGGCGGACGGCGCCGGCGCGGAGGCGGGTGACGCGGGTCGAGAGGCAGGGGGTGAGGAGGGTCAGCGAGAAGGTCTCGATGGCGAGCAGGAGACCGCCCTCGACTGGCAAGCGCTGGCGGCCTTCCCGGGGACGCTCGTCTTCTACATGGGTGTGCGCCAGCTCCCGCACATCGCCGCCTCCCTGATCGACGCGGGACGGCCCGCGTCGGAGCCGGCGGCGATCGTCGAACGGGGCACGCTGCCCAACCAGCGCACCGTCACCGGCACGCTCGCTACGATCGCCGAGCGGGCGCAAGTGGAGGACATCCGGGCGCCATCGATCACCGTGGTCGGCGCCGTCGCCGGGCTCGCCACCCAGCTCGCCTGGCGCGCGCCGCCGCCGCTGAGCGGGCGCACCGTGGCGGTCACGCGCGCGCGCACCCAAACCAGCGGGCTCGCCCGGCGGCTACGGGAGCTGGGCGCCGAGGTGGTGCAGGCCCCGGTGATCCGCGTCCAGCCGCTCGCGGATGGGGGGGCGGGCCTCCAATCCCCGCCGCTCGACCTCTCCCCCTACGACCTGATCTGCCTGACCAGCCCCAACGGCGTCGCCCACCTGTTCGAGCGCCTCGCCGTGTCGGGCCGCCACCCCACCGACGCGCGTGCGCTGGCCGGTGCGCAGGTGGCGGCGATCGGCCCCGGCACCGCACGGGCGCTGGCCGAGCGCGGAATCGTCGCGGACATCGTCCCCGAGCGCTACGTAGCCGAGTCGCTGGTGGAAGCGCTCGCCGAGTTGCCCGTCCGCCGCGCGCTGGTCGCCCGCGCGCGCGAGGCGCGCGACGTGCTCCCCGACGCCCTGCGCGCGCGCGGGGCGGAGGTGGACGTGCTGGAGCTGTACGAGACGGTCGCCGAACCGCTCTCCCCGCCGGCGCTCGCCGCGGCTCGGGCAGCCGACTACATCACCTTCACCTCGTCCTCGACCGTGCGCTTCTTCCTTGAGGCCGCCGGCGGCAGCGCGGGCCTTCCGCCGACCACCCGCATCGTCTCGATCGGCCCCGTCACCAGCGCGACCCTACGCGAGCATGGCTTGGAGCCCCACGTGGAGGCCGCGCGTCACGACATCGACGGCCTGGTGGCGACGCTGCTCGCGGATGCCGCCTCACGCGATGAGTGAAAGCGCGCCGCTCGGCCGCCCCCGTCTGCACCTGCGCCGCACCGATTCGACCAACGAGCGAGCCGGCGCGCTCGCGCTGGCGGGAGCGCCGCACGGCACGCTCGTAACCGCCGCCGAGCAGACCGCGGGGCGTGGGCGACAGGGCCGTCGCTGGAGCGCGCCGGCCGGCAGCGCGCTGTTGATGTCGCTGCTCCTGCGGGAGCCCCCCCCACTGTTGCCGCTGGTCGGCGCCGTGGCGGTGTGCGATGTGGTCGGCGACGAGGCCCGTGTCAAGTGGCCCAACGACATCGTGTTCGCGCGTGGCGGGAGACTCGCCAAGCTCGCGGGCATCCTGATCGAGGGTCGCCCACAGGAGGGCTGGGCCGTGCTCGGCATCGGCGTCAACGTGGCGGTGCGGGTGGAGGAGCTGCCAGTCGAGCTGCGTGACAGCGCCGCCAGCCTGGGGCTCTCGTCGGAGGAGATCGAGCCGCTGTTGGCGCGGCTGCTCGCGGCGCTCCAGCAGCGCCTCGGGGAGCCGTCGGCCGAGGTCCTCGAGGCCTGGCGCACGCGCGACGCGCTGCGCGGCCGCGAGATCTCGTGGGCCCGAGGTTGCGGGCGCGCCGATGGGATCGATGGCGACGGGCGGCTGATCGTCGCGCTCGCCGGCGGCGGGCACGCCACGCTCGACGCCGGGGAGGTTCATCTCGCGGCGGGGGATTAGCTCACTCCGCCGTATATTGAGAGGCCCAGGGGCCATAGCTCAGCTGGGAGAGCGCCTGCTTTGCAAGCAGGAGGTCGCCGGTTCGATCCCGGCTGGCTCCACTGGAGGAAATGCCTGGAAATCGGCCGGTTTTAAGGCTCGCCGGGGCGGTGCGATGCCGGCGGGGACGAAGTATCGCTGCGCTCGTTCGTGACACCGCACTCACGACGCTGTTCCTCTCGGCGGTTCGCGGCTGCCCCCGCGTTCCCTGCGCCCCGGTGGTGCTTGCGGCGCGAACAGGCGACTCGTCTACGCGACGGCGAGGACGTTGATGGAGGCGCGGATACTGCCAGCGTGGCCGTTGAGGTCCACGACGGCGTGCCAGTGGCCCGCGTGAGGCACGCTGATCCGCGCCGGGTTCCTGACAGCTTCGCCGCCGTAGAACGTGTAGCGCCGTTCGCTCCTGTACGCCGAGAAGTTGGCGCTGTCCAGCAGCCGCACGCAGGCTCGATGGTTCAGCCCGAACTCCACGACCGCTCCCGCACCCACCTGACCCAAGTCACTGTGCAGAAAGTTCATTTTGTGTTCCCTTCGTTTCGTTTACGGTCTCGCCGGGTCCACGTCTGCGCGGGTACCACCCCGTAGCTTCGCCAGCACAAGACTTGTATCAGGCTGGGTGGACGCCAAAAATGCACCGCCGGGAGGAGGTGGTAAGGCTCCCCCCGGCGGGCTCGTAAACGAACGACCATCGGGAACGCGCTGCGTTTAGCAGCGGTCGTAGTTCTACACGAGGGCGGCGACGAACCGCACGCTCGCACGGTCGGCGAACGGGGCGCTGGTCGGGTCGAGTCTCCGCGAGCTCGTTCCGGCCTTGCAGCGCACCGCCGCCGCGCCACGACCTTCGAGTTCGGACCCCGACGGTGCGGCGCGGGCTCGTCTGCCCCCGCGCACCCAATTGTCTCTTGCGGGTCGGCGCGAGCTCTGCTCTGCTCTCCCGCCCCAAAGACATCGTTGTGGCCGGACGAGCGTTGAAGGCGCCCGCCCGGCCTGTGGACAACCGAAGATACCGCTTCGGATGCCACGCTCGACACCGTAGCTCTGCTGGCTGCGGGGTCCGGTGATGGCTGCGCCGGGCGGCTTCTTCGGCCGACCGGAACGGAGGCAGGCCATGACCATCGTCATCCCCGAGGAGCTTGTACCACTGCTGCGCGACGGGCTCTACTTCGACCTGCACGGCCAACTCGAAGAGGCCAGCGGTCTGATCGAGCCCCGCAACCGCGCGGACATCAGCGCCACCGGGGTCGCCGGCTGTTTAGCGCGCGCGGAGGGCGCGCGGGCGCTGCTCGATGTCGTCGGCTGGATCGACCCCATCGAGGCGGCCACGGATGTCGAGGTTGACGTGCGCCGGCACCACGACGCGCTGCTGCGTGCGCTGCTGACGCGCATCGCCACCGAGCACAGCGTCGAGGAAGACCCGGAAGTCAGCGACGAGGACCGCGACCGCGAAGGCCCGTATCAGCCAGCTCGCTGACCTCATCGCCCAAGCCGAAGGGAGCAGCGTATGAGCACGCCGAGGACACTCTCGGAGGAGGACGTGCGAGCAGCCGAAGCGAACCCGCAGCTCCAGAGGCTGGTCGCGGCGATGAACAGGCGCGTGCCGTCCGAGGAGGACCGGAAGCTGTTGCTCGCGCTCGGCCGCGCGGTCCGTCAGCTACGCGAGGAGCGAGGTATGACCCCGGCCGAGCTTGCCTGCGCCTCGGGCATCAGACGAGCCGAGCTTGAAGCGATCGAAGCCGGACGGCCCTACCCTGGCCGGCGACGTGCTCGAAGGAGGCGGTGGTGATGATCTTGGATCGGGCTCAAAGGGACGCGCTGCGCCAGTTCCTCGTGGCGGACCTGGCGGGTGTCGGCGATGTGGCGATCGTCCTGGAGGACGGGAACATCGCCGAGGCGTTGCGGATGCGCAGCCAGTTCGAAGAGGACATGAGGCTGCTCGACCTGTTGGGATGGCAGGCCACCGAGGATCGGGATGCCTATGAGCTGGCGCTCTCGGAGGAGACGACCCGCACCCTGGGACGGCTGCACGGGCGCGCGATCGGGTCGATCGTGCGTACCGTGGCCGAGTTCGACGGCAAGGACCTGAACGAGGCGTTGCGCGTCGCCGACGCCTGTGCGGCCGCGCTGCGCGGATCGTCGCCCGCGAGCGGCGGATGGCACGTGGAGCGTCCTCGAGCGAGCGAGCAAAACGGATGACTTGTCGGCGTCATATCTCGGAGTGCTCGTGGAGCGGCCCGGCATGAGGGTGGTCACGGTCCCGGCGCGGCTGGTGAACCTGCTGCGCGAGGTCTTGGTTGAAGAGGTCGCCAATTGCGCTGAAGAGATCAAGGACTCCGGGCACAGCCACCCGGACTTCGGGATCGACCCGCAGGAGCTTGAGGACTTCGAGGTCTACCGGGTGCTGCTTGAGCAGGTCGGGGCGATACGCACTACGCCGACGATCGCGGTCGAGCTGCGGCTGCGCCGTCGCGCGCACCGCGCGGCGCTGACGGCCGCACTACACCGACGGGTGGACTTCGAGCGGTATTTGATGGACGTGGACCGCGACTTTTACCCGGAGGGGCCCAGGCAGGCTCGTATCTCCCGACGCCACATCAAACAGATCGAGACGTTCCTTACAGCCGCCGGCCTGGAAAAACCCGGCGCCACTGCGGAGGGCCGGTCGTGAAGACGACAGGGTAGTCAGCCGGAGATAACCAAGCGCAGACCGCCGTCATAGGCGGGCTGCGTGCGCAGACGGCCGTGGCGTGCATCCCACACTCCCGAAGTAAGGTCAGCCGAGAGCGCCGTAAGGACACGCTGCTCGACGCCCTCGGGTAGACGCGGCCACACCGACTGAGCGGCCCGCAGCGCCGGATTCAGGTACGCCTCCGGCCGCGCGTAGTGCGCCTCGAAGAAACCATCCTCGCAGTCAGCCGGGATCGGGACGGGCTCGACACGAGCGTCACCGAGGATGTCGGCTACGGCGTCGATCGTGGGGAACCGCTCGCGGTCGTCTGTTAGCGCCTCGGGGAGGTAGTCGCGGATCATCCAGAAGCCGGCGAGCACGTCGATGTCGAAGGTGAGCACGACGACCGGGCCGTGCGCGACTCTGCGCAGCTCGCGCAGGCCTGCGGCGGGATCGTGCCAGTGGTGCAGTGTGATGATCGCCATTGCCGCGTCGAAGGCGTCATCGTCCAATGGCAGCGCCTCGGCGCTGGCGCTGATAGCCGGCGCGAGATGCGCTGGGCGCTGAGCGCGGATCCCGGCCGAAGGCTCGACGGCGAGCACGTAGCGGTCCCCGGGCTCGTATGAGCCGCTGCCGGCGCCGACGTTGAGGACCGTGCGCGCATCGCCGAGCGCCGCATGGACGCGAGCGGCAATCCGCGGGTCGGCCTGGCGGTGGCGCGGGTAGTCCGAGGCGTGCCGATCGTAGTCAATGCTCGCATCACGCACTGACCCGCACTCTACGCCCAAGCCCCGGACGGAAGGCTCGGCCGGGATGCCGCTTCTCGCGGGGATTTTTTCCGCCGCGGGCTCTGCTCTGATCGCGCCAACAAGCCAAAACCGATGCGGCCGAGCGGGATGCTTGCGACACCCCGCCCGGCCAGTAGCACCGAAGACACTACCTTCGATGCCACGCCCACCGTAGCTCTCTGCGGATAGCTGGTTTGCTCGCTGGCGGTTCTTCGGTGCCAAAAGGAGGCCGAATGAGCACAGAACCTGTCCGAGAATCCGGCGACCGCCGAACTGTGAACGCCCCTGTTCTGCTCCTCTACGGCGAGGAGTACGCAAACCTGGGACTGGCCGACGAGCTGGCGCTCGACGGCTACGAGGTACACCGCGCCAGCGACCCCGCAAAGCTGCGCGCCGCGTGCGACACCGGCCAGATTGAAGTCGTCATCTTCGGACAAGCAACACGCCGCGGCGCCGGCCTTGACGTGCTGCGTCGGCTGCGCGCGGGCGCGTTCGCCCCCGAGGTCAAACCTGGGCTGCGCACTCTCTGGATGACCTCGAACGGCGAACTGACCGACGTGCTGCGTGGCTTCGAGGCCGGCGCCGACGACGTGCTGCGCGCTCCCTTCGCCTATCCCGAGCTTCGCGCCCGCGTGCAGGCGCTCGCCCGCCGCGAACTTACAGATACTCCCGGCGTGATCGAGTATGGGGAGCTTCGGATCGACACAGCGGCACACGAGGTCACAGTCGGCGAAACCCGTGTTGTCGGTCTGCGTCGGCTGGAGTACGCGCTGCTCGTGCATCTTGCGCGCGACCCCGCCCGTGTCTACACCAAGGACGAACTGCTGCGGGATGTGTGGGGCATCCATACGGCGGTGATGACGAGGACCCTTGACTCCCACGCCTCGCGGCTGCGATGCAAGCTCGCTCACGCTGGCGCCGAGGGTTGGGTGCTCGTCACGCGCGGCGTCGGCTACCGCCTCGCCCCGTACTCCCTTCCTTTGCATCCCGCGACCAACGTCGCGTGATCGCGGCGTCTTCGTGTCAGCTTCGTGTACCGGCCCCACAACGCCATAAATGCGCTGTATAGGTGAGATTCAGCTCTGACCATTGTGGCCTCGGCGCGGGGCGGCAACCCGCCCGAGACCGTGACACAGGAGGTAACAGCTCCCATGCTCGACCAACGTAGCTCAACCGAATCCGAAGCGCACGCCTTCCTCGACCGCGCCATCCTCGGACTTCTCCTCGATGACGACAAACAGCGGCCGTGGTCCGAAGCCGAGATCGCCCGCGAGATCACCGCCCCCGGCCACGTCCCCGCCAGCCTCAAACGCCTTCGCACCGGCGGGCTCGTCCACCGCTGGAACGATCTCGTGACCGCCACACGCTCAGCCGTGCGCTCCCACGAGATCACCCAGAGCGGCGACCCAACCTCAGCCGAGGAGCGCCACCACGACAAAGCTGTCCTCGAATCCCTGCTGGTA
The DNA here is from genome assembly GCA_035948945.1 of Solirubrobacteraceae bacterium. Lineage (GTDB taxonomy): Bacteria > Actinomycetota > Thermoleophilia > Solirubrobacterales > Solirubrobacteraceae > Palsa-744. Next base: position 39,095 of record DASZIQ010000026.1, on the reverse strand, counting down.
CGGGCCAGCGACGGCCAGCGCCCGCTATCCGAAGACGAGCTATGCGAGGCCTTCGGCGCCGAGGAGACACAGCAGAAGCTCGCCATCACCGACGCGCTCAACCGCCTCGACGCAGCCGGCCTCATCGAACGCCGCGGCGGCAGAGCCATCGCCTCCGAGGTCGCCGCCTACTTCGACCGCATAATGACGCTCTGACGCCGGCCGGGCCGAGACGGATGCGCCCCGGCACGGTCGCAGAGCGTCGGCGGCTGTACCTGCTCGCGCGTCTGCTGGTCAGGCGTCGCTACTGCGAGCATTTGACAGTCGATGTCGTCGCCAAGACGCTCGCAAGTTCTCCCCGCCAGCTACAGCGCGCCTACGAGCAGTTCGGCCGCGGCACTTTCCGCGAGGACCTTCTCGCCAGACGGATGATCGCCGCCGCCGAGCTGCTGTCCAAACCCTCGATCCCGATGCGCGACGTGGCGCGCATGGTCGGCTACAGCCAGTCGCCCCACTTCGCACGGGCGTTCCGCCGACACTACGGCGTCTCACCCTCAGCCTTTCGGGCCACGATAGGCTCACGGACTGCCGTGGACTGGCGCACTTGGCACGAGGATTACACCGACCCGGACTCAGCGCTGGGCCGGCGCTTGGCGGTCGTGCAGGCGCAAGTGCGCGCCGCGCTCGACAGGAGCGCCCCCGGCTCCGTGCGGGCGATCAGCGCGTGCGCCGGACAGGGACACGACCTGATCGGCGTCCTTGCCGGGCATCCGCGGCGCGCGGATGCGACAGTTCGCTTGGTCGAGCTTGACGAGCACAACGCGCTTCTCGCACGCCGCGCCGCCACGGAGGCGGGACTTGGAGAGGTAGAAGTCGTCGCTGCCGATGCCTCGATGACGGATTCATATGAGGGTGCCGTCCCGGCGGACCTGGTTCTCCTCTGCGGCGTGTTCGGCAACATATCGGCGCAGGACATCGCCAACACAGTCGGTCATCTTCCGCGGCTTTGTGCGCCCGGGGCCACAGTAATCTGGACTCGCCATCGCCATCCACCCGACCTGACGCCGTACATCCGTGAGACGTTTGAGCGCGCCGGCTTCGGCGAGCTTGCTTTCGAGGATTCGCCGCCGTTCGGCGTCGGAGCCAACCGACTGCTCGCCCCACCGCTGCCCTTTACGAGCGGTGTCCGCCTGTTTGAGTTCATCGGCTACGACGTGCTCCAGCCGGATTTTCACGCAAGCCAGGGTGGAACTTGAAACGAGGGGTTTACGCTGGGAGCAGGCCCAAGAGCTTCGGGATGCCGTCCAGGGAGCGGATGATCTCGCCACCAGCGTCGCGCAGGGCGCGCTCGTCGCTGTCGGCGGCGTAGCCAACAGCCCTCATACCCGCGGCGACGGCAGCCATGACCCCCGAGGGGGTGTCCTCGATCACGACGCAAGCCGATGGCTTGGCGCCCATTGTGGCGGCAGCGTGTTGAAAGAGTGCAGGGTCGGGCTTGGGACGCGGCACATCATGGGCGGAGAACAGCGCGTGGGGCGCGAACAGGTCGCGCAGCCCCGTCAGCCCGAGCGTCATCCGCGTCTTCTCCAACGCGCCCTGCGAAGCGACGCAGACCTTCAGCCCGGCGGCCTTGACTCGCCGCACCGCCTCGGCGGCACCCGCGACCGGCTCCAAACCGTGCCGGAACGCCTCGGCGCGCTCGTGCTCGTATTCAGCGAGCCAACCCGGCGGCAACGACCGGCCGAGCTTCACCTCGGCGCGGCTGCGAATGTCGGTGAGCAGGAGTCCTTGGTAGGCGCGCCGGGCCTCACGGAGCGTCGTTGGCAACCCTTCGCGCGTGAGCATCCGGGCGAGCACGTCGTTGGAGATCGCCTCGGAGTCAACGAGCACCCCGTCGCAATCGAAGATCACAAGCTCGTGCATGGGCAGTCGAGCACTCTACGGCCCTTCCCAGCACACCGGACGGCCTTACGCCACGGCGGGCGCAAGATGAGCCAGGCGTCGGGAGCGCGTCCCGGCCAAAGACTCGGGCCGGGATGCCGCTTCTCGCGGGATTTTTCGGCGATGTGTGACGTGACAAACCCAAGCGGCGTGCGTTCTCAGCCCTTGTAGTGGAGGAAGTGGCCCTCGGGTGTCCGCTTGGAGAGCATCTGCGCGGCTGTTTCGCCGGGCTGGGTTCCCGGCGTCTTTCTTGATGCCCTGGCGGATAGGCTCGCTCCGCGGCTGGCCGACCGTATGGCCGGCCAGCTTGGCCTGCCCGCCCTGTCCGAGGGTTCGCCGTGGATGACGTTCGAGGAAGCCGTCGAGTACACGAGGGTTCCCACGGGCACCTTCCGCAAGCTGAGCGCCGACGGGATATTCCCCGCGCACGGCGGCAAGCGGAGGGTCTACCACCGTCAAGAGCTCGACTCGGCGTTGGCGGACTATGCGGGAAGGTGCCAGCGACGCTGAGAAAGGCAAGCCTGCGTGGCTCGTAAGGAGAAGCCGATACGAGTCGAGCGGGGCCTGTACCGGGCGGGGAGGTCGTATCTCGCGTGCGCATCACCGCCGGGCTCGGAAAAGGCGAAGTGGAAGACGATAGGCGAGGTCGGCCTCATGGAGGCCCGCCGGGAGCGCGATGCCTGGGCCGTGAAGGTTCGCTCTGGCGGCGTCCCGGCGACCGGCGGCAGGGAGACGGTGAGGGAGGTGGCCCTCGCATGGCTCGGCTACGTCGAACGTCTGGTGGAGATCGGCGAGCTACGCGAGCGCACGCTTGAGTCCTACAAAACCGGGGTGATGCTGCATCTGATCCCCGCCTACGGCCACCGGCGCATCCGCTCGATGACCGCCGACGATCTCGTGGAGTGGCATCGCAAGCAGCGAGCCACAAAGGATTCGGTGTGGACAATCCGCGCACGCTGGATGGCAGTACGAGGCGTCTTTGGCTACGCAGCTCGGCACAACATCATCGCCGCAAGCCCAGCCGACAAGCTGCTGCCGCGCGAGCGCCCAGGAGCCGGCGAACCCCGCCAGCGGTTCCTTTCCCGCGACGAGATGGACGCTCTGCTCGAACATGCCGGCCCGGCCCTTGCGATCATCGCAACCGCGCTCTTTACAGGGATGCGGGTGATGGAAGTCCTCGCCCTCGTCTGAGGCGACATCGACTTCACCGAGGGAGTGATCCATGTGCGGTTCCAGCTCAGCCGCCAAGGCAGCCGAGTTCCCCTGAAGACGAAGGCGGCGAAACGCGACATCGTGCTGATGGAGGCGCTTGGAAAGCTCCTACGGCGACACCGCCTCGCTGAGGAGTTTTCAACGGATACCGATTTCGTCTTCCAGAGTTCGGCGCCCCGCCGGCCGATGACCTACAAGGGGGCATTGCTCAGCCTTTTCCATGATGCCCGCGACCGCGCGAACCTGAACGACGTGACGTTCCACGCCCTACGACACACCTTCGCCTCGATCCTGATTGCGCAGGGTCGTGACGTGCAGTTCGTCTCCCGGCAGCTCGGGCACACGAAGACCTCAACGACGTGGGATACCTACGTGCATCTGTTCGACGCGCAGCGGCACGCCCACGACGCGCGGGAGCAGCTTGAGGCAGAGTACGGCGGGATGCTGGGGGAAGCAGACGCATGAACTCGATGGGCCGATGGGAGTTCGCTTTCTGGCGTCGCCTACGCTGCGCTCACTGCCGCCGATTGAAGAGAGCGACTTGACGTGCAGGGCGGCCGAAGCCCGCCCTGCCGACGCCGCGCCGGGGCACTAGTGGGCCTTGGCGCTGTGAACGGCAGAGAGACGGTACATGTACTCTCGCCCACCGCCGGGCACCACGACGGGAACCCTGCGGAGTGCGCCCATACGGACTAGTGTCTTCAGGCGATTATTCATCGCCTGGGGCGAGACGCCAAGCTCTAGCCCGAGCTGCGTGGCCGAGAATCGCTCGCCGAGCTTGGCGGCGGCCGTGATCGTCTCTCGGAGCGCTGGTTCGCCTCCAAGTAGCTCGGTGTCGCGCTCACCGTCCCTAGACATCACGCCCATGTTTCGTAGCGTCAGTGCCGCGTCGATCGTCTCGGCTATCGCTCGGTTCGCCCCCAGCACGACGATCGGGTGTTCGTCGTAGTAGCCGGCGACCCATCCGCTCAGGAGCGGACCAAAGAAACTGTCTGCGAACGGGAACGACATCGCCTCGATGTCGCCGACTTCGACCCCGATAGGCGCATCGGGAACCTGAGCGAGCAGCGTGCGCTGTAGCGCAGAGCGCGCTTCCTCCCCCTGCTCCCGTGTAGCGAGCAGGCCATCCTTGCCTGTCCAATCGGAGAGTGGGAAGTGCACCACATCGAGGGTAGCGCCTTCAGGCGTGATCGTGAAAGCCATGTTGGGAGGATACTATCCTCCCAGGCAGAAGACAACCGCTACATGCCCAGGAAGCCGGACCTATTGCCCGACTGGTTCGTTGGCGGAGCCGGGAAGCGCAAGCTGCTCGGTGCCCTAACTCGCGGCGAAGCGAACGGGAAACCCCCACCCTGGGACAAGAAGACGCTGGCGGAAGCCGCCGGTGTTCACGAGAAGCACACGGTCTTTCGCCATCTGGCCGTGCTCGTGGAGGCCGAAGTGCTGATCGAAGACACCGACGGCTACCGCGTCAACAAGAAGTCGGATCTGCTCGAACCGCTCGAAGGGTTCCTCAAACAGCTCGAACTACTGCCGCCGAGTAAGCTGCCCCGTCACGCGGAAGTAAAGAATGATCTACAGGACTTCAGATTGCCGCAGGATCGCGCTACACTCGCTGGTGGCTCCATCGTCTAACCATAGGACACTGGTTTCTCACGCCAGAAATCCGGGCAGCCAATCCCGGTGGGGCTACCAAACTTCAAGCCGCACGCCTGGGCTTCCGATAGGGTCCTACTTGGCGTGAGAAACCAGCGGCCAAGGCCGCGTCGCTAAAGAGCCCGCTTCGGCGGGCTCTTTCTGTTCCGTTAGGAGCCCCGCTCGCCTTGGGCTTTGGCGTGGACAGGAAAGCCCTTGAGGGTACGCCTTCAAGAAGGCATAATGGGGAGCATGGCGCGCAAGAAGACGACGATCTACCTGGAGCCTGACCTGCTGACGGCCACCAAGACGCTCGCGGCCAGCTCTGGCCGGCGCGAGTACGAGGTGATCGAGGACGCCCTGCGCGCCTACATGCGCAGCGACGAGGCCGCCGCCGGCCGGCGGGAGCTGCGCGCGATGCTCGACCGCTGGACAGAGGACGACCCCGGCCTTGACGAAGATGAGGCGATCGAGCTCGCCACGCGGGAAGTGCACGCCTACCGCCGCGAGCAGCGCGACAAGCAGCGGTAGGCGCGTCCGTGCGCCGGGTCGTGATCGACTCCAACGTACTGATCTCCGCACGGCTCTCGCCGAGCGGCACGCCGGGCCGGCTGCTCGCGGCGAGGCTTGCCGGGCGCTTCGAGCTGATCGTAAGCCCGGCGCTGCTCGCCGAGTTGGCCGGGGTGCTTGAGCGCCCCAAGTTCCGCCGCTGGCTCACGATCGAGGAGGCCCAGGCGTTCGTGCGGACGCTGCGCACCAGCGCGACGCTGATCGACGATCCGCCACGAGAGCACCACGGCCTGCGCGACCCCGATGACGCATACCTCCTGACGCTCGCGCGCAGCGCGAAAGCCGACTGCCTTGTCTCGGGTGACGCAGACCTCACGAGCCTGAGCGACTCCCGACCGCCGGTCATCAAGCCCGCCGACTTCCTCGCAAGCCTCGACACCGGCGAGTGAATGCGGCGGGGCGGCATCGGGACAGAGCGTGACCCTCGCTCGGGTCTGTAGGGACGAAGTAGACGCGGAAAACAACCGCCACCAACGAACGCGCGCGCGCCCTTTGTTAATCGGCTATTCGCGCCCTGCCGACACCACCCACCGAGCCCCAGGCCGCTTTTGCAAGCAGGAGGTCGCCGGTTCGATCCCGGCTGGCTCCACCAAAACGTTGCTAATCGAACCAACGTCCAAAGACCCCCGTTCCCGCCAGGGCGCGGGGGTCTTGGCGTCTTGGGGCAGTGTGCTGGCGACTGCGGTGGCTGGCGCTGGGTAGGGCGTGGTGCTGACGATGCCGTGGATGGTGTTGCGGAGGTCGCGTAGCTCGGCGAATGGCTCGGCCAGCTCGGCTTCGGTGATCGTTTCGTCGCAGACGTAGAGGGACTTGAAGAGGGCTTGGTTGAGCAGGCGCCGAACGGTGTCGTCGGCTCGTAGGTAGAGGTCGTGGAGGTCTTCGCCGACGATCTCCAGCGCGAGGTCGAGGGTGTCGGCGATGTCCTGGTAGCTGAGGTTCAGGCGGGCGATGAGCGCCTCGGCGTCTTGGCGTCGCAGCCGCAAACGGGTCTGCTCGTCGTCGAAGAGCTCGCCGGTGATGCGGTCTTCGTAGTGCATGTTCAGGAGCTTTCGCTCCTGCTCACGGATTTCTTGTAGGACGCCTTGGGAGCGATCGACCTCTTGCTTGGCGGTAGCGACTCGTTCGCCGAGGTCTTCGCTGAGCGCTTGGCGGATTTCCTCGCGTTCGGTGTCGGTGAGGGAGACGCCACGGTAGTGGTCTTCGATGGCGGTTTCCACGAGGTCGACGGGCTGGTAGCTCTGTGGGCACTTGCCGCGCTGGTTGCGTGGACAGACGAAGTATTCGTATGTGCCGCCGTTGCCGTTGTGGCGGGAGTAGACCAGGCGGTAGCCGCAGGTGCCACAGCGGATCGTGCCCTTGAGATAGTGCTGGTGCTTGCGGTCTCGCTCTCCGGCGAGACCGTGTGCTTGGAGGACGGCCTGGACCTGATCGAACAGTTCTTGGCTGATGAGCGGCTCGTGCCGGCCAGGATACTGCTTGCCTCGGTAGCTGACGATGCCGGCGTAGTAGGGGTATGAGAGCAACTCATGAACCCTGGAGAGACCCAGCGGCTGCGGGCCTTGTTTGCGATTCCCGCGGGAGAGCAGGCCGCGGGCCTCAAGCAGCATCACCATGTCGTTGAGGCTGTAGAGGCCGGTGGCGTAGGTCTCGAACGCCCAGCGGATGATCGGGGCACGCTCGGGATCGATGACGACGGTGCGCACCTCGCCGCCCTGCGGCAACTGCTCTCGTGTGTTCAGGTAGCCGAGTGGAGCGCGTCCTGGTGTGCCGCCGCGCTTGGCCTTCTCGGTGAGGCCCTTGAGGACCTCGTTGGCGAGGTTGCGGCTGTAATACTCGGCGAAGCTGGCCAACATGCCGTGCATCAGCCGGCCGGCGGGGGTCTGGTCGATGTTCTCGGTGGCGCTGATCAGCCGGGCGCCGGCCAGCTCGATCTCGAACAGCATGTTGGCGTCGTCGCGGCGGTTGCGGGCGAAGCGATCGACCTTCCAGACGATCACGTAATCAACGTCGCGCTGCTCTTTGATCCGTTTGAGCATGGCGTTGAGGGCCGGGCGATCGTTGGTCTTGGCCGACTCGGCCCGCTCGATGTACTCATCGACTACGGCGGCGCTGTACTCGGCTGCCTTCTGCGCGACGCGCTCCCGCTGTGCAGCGATCGACAGGCCATCGTCGTCGTAGTCGGTCTCCAACTGGTCGCGTGAGCTAACGCGCAGGTACAGTACGGCCCGTTTGACGGCGTCCGTCGGAGCGGTGTCGGGTTTGTTGTTGGTGATGGTGAGTGTCATCGTGGGTTTCTCCCTTCTTTGGTGTTATTGGTGTGTGGCTGCCACTGGCAGTAGGTATGGCGCAGGCTTCGCCGCCGTCTGCGTTTCAGCAACCCGAGTGTGTGGAGGCGATGTGCGACCGCCTCGGCGGGGACTTGGTAGCGCTCGGCCAGAGCGCTGAGGCTACGGTGTCCCGCTTGCCAGTCGGCGCGGAGCCACGGTGCAGGGATCAGCACGCTCAAAGCGAAGTCGGTGCAGAGTCCTTCGTGGCTGTCTTGGCTGCCGCCGATCTGGCGCGGCTTGGTGGCGTGCCCGCCATCGATGACGTGTTTCAGTTCGTGCAAGAGCGTCACCCGTCGCTCAGCCAGCGACAAGGTGCTGTCGATGAGGATGTCACCCCCACGGCTACTCGGCTTGCTGACGCCCATGAGTCCTTTTACGGGCATGTGCGCGAGTGCGTAGACGTTCACGCCATCAAGGTTGGTCACGACTGCCTCGGGCACCGGCGGATCGGTGACACTCGCCTCAGCGAGTAGGAGCTTTGCCTGCCGTTCGGCGATCCACCGTGCCTCGCGGCGGGATATGTTCCATGCTGGGGTCAGGGCGCGCAAGCGCTTCACCAGCCGGGTCTCTCTCGGCCCGGTCGTGCCCACCCGTGCGGCTGGCATCAGGTGTGGATTTCTCCGTCGGGGTGATCGTGGCGGCTGCGGCGGATCTGGTCGAAGACTTCCTCGATCTGGGTGATTTCCCGTGGGGTGAGTTGGTACTTCGCGCGAAAGTAGGTGCGGATCGGTGGCAGGTCGCGCGATATCCCTCCGCGGGTGATGCGGTCGATCCGTTCCGGCGCGATGCCCAGCGCCTCGGCTACCTTGGTCAGTTTGCTCGGTGCTGGGGCGATCATCTGTCCGCGTTCCAACCGGCTGAGCCAGCCGTAGGACACGCCGGTCAACTCGTCTAGGGCGCGCAGTGACAACTGCCGAACGCGGCGAGCCTGCTTGACCAGCCGTCCGAGTTCCCGTGCCTGTACTTCTGTCATGTGTCATTCCTGTTTATCACCTCCATTGTATTACATTATGTGACGATTGTTAACTGTTTATCTTAAAACAGCCGTGACGTCAACTAACCATTACCATTTTCTTTCCGGGTATTTTATTTGCTTTCTTGGTGTGGTGGTAGGTGTGGGTGGCCCAAATCAGTGGGATTTGAGCCACCCTTACCCCTCGCGGCTAGGCGGGCTGCTCCAGCAGCGTGATCTTCTCGGTGATGCTGGCCTTGCGCTCGTCGGCGCTGGCCTGCATCGCCTCGTACTCGGCCTGAGCCTCTGTGGCTCTTTCCTTGGCGACCTCGATCTCGGCGTCGATGCTGTCGATCGCCCGCCGTAGGGTGGCAATCGCGGACTCGACCGCCGTCTCGCTGGTAGTCTCGCGCCGCCTGGTGCGGCGAGCCCCACCGTTACCGGCGGGCGGAGTGCCGCCATTGTCCAGCACGCGCTTGTGCTGGTAGTAGGCACCGCGCAGACTGTCGACCGGCTGGCCGTACTCCTCAGCGAGCGTCTTGAAGGCCGCAGCCTTTTTCACCTCGCCCGAGGCCACCATCGCCTCGATCTTCTCGTGGATCTCCTGTGCCTTGGTCATCGCCAAGTACCTCCTATTGCTTGGGGTGGATGGGTCGCGCACGCCGCACCAAATACTTTTGGTCGTCATTGCGCGCCTTGCACATTCACCAGTCGGTGTCACCAGCGGCGCGGTTTGCCTTGCCGCCCGGCTTCACCTTTTTTGGTAGGTGCAATAAAAGGAAGATAGCTCGGTCGATTACCGGAATCAAGTCAATCGGCCATTCTTTTCGATCGCTTAACATTCACGTTATCCTTTTCTTCTCACCTTTTTGTGTAGGTGTGAACCCGGCCCAGTGGTTGTCACGGTGGCACCTCCTGGTCGGCTACCGTGGCCCAATGCGCGATCCGGGCGCACGCCACCGGCACATACCGGCCATCCCGTTCGATGCCGACGAACCGCCGGTCCTCCAGCAGCACGGCCGCGCCGGTGGAGCCGCTGCCGGTGAATGGGTCGAGCACCGTGCCGCCCGGCGGGCAGACCAGCCGCGTCAACCAGCGCATCAACTCCAGCGGCTTGACCGTTGGGTGGATGTTGCGTACCAGCCGCACCGCACCGCCCCCGCGCAGGTGGATCGGCACCTGCCGTAACGCCAACGCCTCGCAGCCCGCCTCACGCTCCCGCCGGTTGGCCTTGCTGGTGTAGAACAGGCGACTGACCTCCCGGCCGGGCCGCGGCTCGGTGTCGATCAGCGCCACCGGGCAATCCGGCTGGCAGCGCCCGCGCCGGCACCCCGGGCCGTGGGTGAGCGCGACGTTCGCCGGCCAGAACCCCCGGCCACCCTCAGAGCGCGGCACCCGCGCCGCATCGATCTGAAGCGCCCCCGTGCCGTGCGCCGCCAGGTTCGCGTCGAGCGTTCCCTCCAGCGGTTTGCGGGCCAGCAGCACCGGCTCATAGGCCGGTTTCAGACAGACCCCCAGGCCACCGGGGCGACGGTGGGATTTCGGGACGCCCTGGGCGTAGAGCCATAGCAGTTGATCGCGCACCTCGAACCCGGCATCCTCCACACCGGCAACCAGCCGGTGAACGGTGCGCGGCGCACCGAACGCCGCCAGCCACCCGCCCGGCTTGAGCACCCGCAGCACCTCCACCGCCCACGCGCTCGTCCACCGCTGAAACTTCGCCGCGTCGGTCAGCTCGCCGCCGTCCCATGCCTCGCCGCCGAACCCGATCCCATACGGCGGGTCGGTGATGATGGCGTCGACCGAGCCGGTGGGCAGGTCGGGCAGTAGCGCCAGGCAATCGGCGTGCAGCACCGCCCAGCGCGCCGGGTCGCCATACATCACCGGCCGCCCGGCGGTCGTGCCGCTCATGCCGCGCCTCCCGCCGCCGTGGCCTCCGCCCCCTGACCGCAGAGCACTAGGAGCGCCCGCTCGCTGGTGGTCACCGTGAACAGCCGCCGCGCCTGCGCAGGCAGCCCGCGCTGGATATCGTTGAGCAGCGCCACCCGCCGCTCGTCGGGCACCAGCCACAGTACGCCGGGGAACACTCCGGTCTTGGCCTGCTCCACCCCGGAGCGGAAATACTCGTGGTAGGCGTGGTGCTGACGGGTCAGCTGACCTCGGTGCTCCGAGCCCAGGTCCACCTCGACCAGGAAGGAATCCTCGAACTCGCCCGCGCCGAGCCGCACGAAGGCGTCGGGCTTCAAGCACCCCGCCGCACCGCCCAGGCCGGTATACCGCCGCCAGCAGTCCGGCTCCGCGTCGAAGGCCAGTAGCTCCACCCGCCCAGCCCGCTCCGCTTCGCGCAGCCGCACATACAACTCGCTGACCGCCAGCGTGTGCGCCGTCCACGCCACACCGGGTTCATGCGCAGCGCGCGAGCGCGGCAGACCCTCACCCGCCCAATACGCCACCAGCCGCACCCCGGCCGGGCCAAGCGCATAGACCCACGCCGAGGAGCCGCCACCAACCCCACCCCGGCGGCGCTCCAAGCGATCGAGCGCCCGCTGCTCCACCAGCCGCGCCAGCACCCGGCGGGCACGACGGGCATCGGTAGAAGAACGAGAAAAAGAATCAAAAAAAAGATCAGAGAGTTGCCGGCCACTGACCAAGGTGAGACGAGCGACCGTCTCCACGACCCGCCGCTCATGGAGCGGCATCCCATCGGCCAACGCCACCAGCCGGGGAACGCTGACACGGCTCACGACCAACTCCCAAACCACAAGGACAAAACCACACCACCAAGGGCAAGAGCCCCTGGCGTTATTCGCCGAAAAGCCCCACCCCACAAGGGCGAATGACAGTCGTGACTCAAGGCGAACGGACAGGCGAGCGGCGCACCGAACGGCACATCCCGAAGGAGTCGCCCGCGCCTCATGGCTCCTGCCTCCGGCGCCGCCGCAACGGCGTCTGATCCCCCCCAATACCGGCCGTGGTCTGGTCGCTCAGACCGTGGCGCTCCAGCAGCCCCCGGTCGATATCTTCGGGGTCGCTGCCATAGCGGGCGGCCGACTCCCGGCGCACCGCTTCGGGGTCGCTGATCGGCTCCGGTGGCGGCAACGTGCGGCCAGTCACCGGCGGGCTGACATCACCCGGGCCGAGCCCGATACGGGCCGCGATCTCAAACCGCCCGAGCGCCTGCAACTCCTCGGCGGTCACGCCCGGCAACTCGCGGGCCAGCAGCTTGGCGTCATCGGCGTTCTGGCGGAAGGCGACGAGCGTCGCCGCGTTGGTCAGCGCCGAGCGGGCCAGGTCGGTGGGGAGCTGGGTAATCGACTGCGCGGAGAGCGTCAGCCCGACGCCCAAACCCCGGGCCAACTCGAACAGCGAATCGAGCGGCATCGGGATGTCCGTGAACACCTTCGGCTCATCGACATAGACGTTGAACGGCCGACGCCTCTCCGCCGGCACCTGGGCGCGACCCTGCACAGCCTGGAAGAGTTCGTGGACCACCAGCGCCGCCAGCAATCTCGAGGCCGGCGAGCCAATCACCCCCGGCGACAGCGACACGATCACCACCTGGCCGCGCCGCAGGACTTCGCGCATGTCCCACTTCGGCTCAGGCTGAGCCAACACCGAACGGACCACCCGCCGGCCGATCAGCTCGTTGACTTTCGTCAGCGGCGACCCGAGTTGCTGAGCACGGCCCTCCGGGCTGAGCGCCTCGAACTCCGCCCACACCGCCCGCAGCAGCGGATCGGTCAAGCGCCCGGCCAGCCGGTGGCGATAGCCCTCCGAAGCGAACAGGAACAGCAGGTCAGCGAGGGTTGCCGTACGGTCATAGGCCAGCGTCACCAGTGCCGCCCGCAGCCACTTATCCGAGCGCACCCCCCACGAGTCGATGAAAATCGAACGGAACATGCCGAGCACCAGATCACCGGAGAGCTCCGGGTCGCCACCGCCGAACACCCGCAGCCCCGGCACCGGACCACCACGGCCGGGGTCGAGCACGATCACCTGATCCCGACGCCGCTCCGGCACCAGCCGCAAGACCTCCTCGGCGAGATCGCCCTTCCCGTCGAGCACCAGGCAGCCACGACCGGCTGCCAAGTCCTGAGCGACCGCGCCAGCCAGGAGCGCGGACTTCCCGACACCCGACGGGCCGGCAGCGACCATGTGGCTGAGCGTGCCGAGCAGCGGCTGAGCCAGTGCCCGCCGCTCCATCCCCGGCCAGGTTGAGTATCCGAGCACTCGCGCGCCCTGACGCGGCAGCCCCGGCGGAGGCATCAACTGCGGCGCGACACCGAGCACCAAGCCCGGCACCCGCGGCGCATCGATCGGCCACCCCACCATTCCCACAAGCTCCGCCGGCGAGAACCGATTACCGCTCCGAAGCGGCACAGCCTCCACGAACCGCTGCACACGGGGTCGGCGGCAGAACCGGACCACCGGCAAACCGCGCAGCCCAGTCCGGGCACGCAACACCGCCGCCACCCGCGTCAAAAGATTCACGCTCCGTCCCTCGCTGCCGGCAGCGACGGCGACCACCGCCCGCGCCACCAGCACCGGCCCGCTGTACTTGGAACGCAGCGCGGGCAGGTGCGACGGGTCGATCGACTGCTCACCCCACAACCACCCCAGCGGCGCCTGGTTATGCGTCTGCGACCGGGACTGACGCTCCGGTAGATACGGGCCGCGCGCCGGACGCAGCGTCCAGCGCACCATCACCCGCTCACTCCCACGCAGACCAGACAGCGCCCCGAGTAGGGCCGCGGCCGTCTCACCATTCCGATCAGAGCGCAGCAGCGGGTGACGGCCACCCCAGCGCACCCGCGCCGCCACCCGCCAGGCACTCGGCTCTTCCACCTCTACCGGCTCCAGCCGTACACCCGGCAGCAGACCACGCAAATGAGCGCGCAGCATCCCAACCACCCCCGGCTCAGCGCGCAGGTAGTGACGAATACCACTGGCGTCGCCGACCAACTCCAACGCCACCCGCGTACGAGTCGGCAACCCCGAGATACCACCCAGCACCCCCCACACCGCGTCCTCAGTGACATCCGCCGCGAACCGCAATTCCACCAACTCCGTGACCCGGCCCTGCCGCTGGCGATCATCGAGCAACGCCGCCAATATCCCACTGAGTGCCAGCGCGACGCCGCTCACGATGGCTGCCACGACCATTTACACCGCCTCCTGCGCGTCAGGACGCTCGTCCTTGTTCACAGCATCAACCGAAGAGATATCCACCTTGTCTCTCGGTGGGGCAGGCTGGGAGCGCTGGGTGCGATCCTCGACTTTGCCCCTGGCGAGCAACCAGATAGCGACCTCCATCTTGGTCCCATCCAGTTTGCTCAACCGATCCTCCCTGATCCTGATATTCCGTGGCTTACGCCTTCCCATAGCTCACCACCTCCCTTCACCTATTACAAGTTTGTGTGACGCAACGTCACAAACCATCCTGCAACAGAATGTGAAATATGTCAACAACATTTTTGTTTATGCGTAGACGTATCGCCTTACAGGACTCTTACCACCCCCGGGTGTAGAAAAGGACCAGCCGCACCACCACAAAGATGACGGCCAACATGATGAGATAGGGCATGACGCGCGGCAACTCGGTCGCCAGCACGTTGACGCTGATGGCACACGCCACCAGGCCGACGACGACGCGCTCGATGAGCTTCTGCTTTTCGTGCATAGAGTTCTTTCTGATCGTGATCCTCCGCCTCACGGGGCGGACCACAACCAGGATCGGCGACCACCAAGTTATTGAGCAACCTGCAATCTTTTGGGGTCCATGCCCCGTCCCTTCCACCCGCCCCATCTGGTGCCCCGGCAACCCACGACCGTCCTGGGCTGGTCGATGCAGAAGCTCCGCATCGTCAACGGCTGGACCGGCAGGCAGGTAGCTGAAGCCTTTGGCTGTAGCCCCAGCCATATCTCCCGAGTCGAGCAGGGCAGCAAGCCCAGCCGGGAGCTGGTGCAGTTCTACGAGGACACCTTCCAGGCTGACGGACTGCTGCTGAGCCTGTTCGAGGTCGCCAACCACGCCGGGGAGCAGGAGCGCCGGCGAGCTGGCGGACGCCGACCAAAGCTCAAACGCGCCATCCCCGATGATGCCTCAACCTTCGTAGGCGACAGCATCCCGCACGGCACGCTCATGGAGCCGGGTCAGATGTTCGAGCAGACCTGGCGGGTGCGCAACAGCGGCACCGTGGCGTGGGAAGGACGACGGCTGGAACGGCAAGGGCCGCTGACCGGGCCGGGCCTCATCACGTCCCCTCGGTTCGTAGACATACCGCCCACGCAGCCCGGCACGGTGGCCGCGATCACGGCCCCGCTCAAGGCCCCGACCTACGACTGTTCGAGCATCGCGTACTTCAAGATGGTCGATGTCGAGGGGGCGCTGTGCTTCCCCGACAGCTACCAGCTCGGGTTGGACGTGCTGGTGCGGGTAGAGGGGCAGCGGCCGGACATAAAGGAAAACTAAAACTCTGTTGAGTTGTCCAAATCTTTACAACTAGCCCGGGGGGAGGCGGAGCTATCATTGAGGGATGGGCATTCGATCCAAGGAGGTATGGAGTCATGAGCAAGGTACGCGCACTCGGTTATGATCTCGCTACGCGGGCACCCTCTGAGGAGGAGACTTCGCGGCGGCGGGAGGCAACAGGTCCTCGTACTGGGCTAGTTGGTGACCTCTATGGTCGCTTGCTAGCGCCTGCTCCCGTCCCCACTAAGGCTCCACATGTGGCCGCGTGGGCTGACGAGACGACGATCGACTGACGCACAGCTCAGGCCGTCACATCTGACGCCTGACTTCCCCAACTGTCGCGCGAGTCAACCTGCTCCACATGAGTCCTAGTGAATGCGGCTTCCTCGGGCACGAGGCGACCATCAGTGGTTGATACCCGCTGGGCGTTCCTTACCTCCTGGCCAGCGAGCTGTAGATAGCGCTCAACCGAGATAACCAGTGCCCTTGGTTCACCGCTCGACTCCCGGAGTGCTAGCGTACCGCTAGGTTCTGCCCCTAAAGATGTTAGCGCCCCAACCACCTGTGTCGTCCCATCAATCTCGATAGCAGGAGTATCGGATCGGAGTCGTAGCTCTGGTAACAATAGGCCACGTCTCGCTCGTTCACTTTGTGATAACGAGCCATGGACCAGATCGTACGTGAGCTCCGATACCTTATTTCTTGGTTGCTCTGTCATCAGCGTTCTCCGTTTCACCAACTAGTATGCCACCAGATACACCTTGCGGTCAATAGCCATGTCGGTGCCGCATAGACAATTCAGCCGCGTTCCCGATAACGTCAACGTCTCGCTGCTCCAAAATACACTGGTAGTAGTGATCGGAGTAGGTATGGTTGGTTCGCAGATAGCGGAGGGCTTGGCGAGATTTACTGTCGGGCGTTTACGCTTGATTGATCACGATATGTATGAAATGGAGAATACGCTGCGCCATGCCCTCCCCGTGGAGTACTCAAAGGGTGAATGGAATAAGGCTGAAGGTATGAAGGATTATCTTACAAAGGAGATCGAGGGACTGAGCGTTGACGCTATCTCGAGAAGAGTTGATGATAAGTCAATTTCAGACGGCTTGCTTGCTACTTGGCTGGATGACGCCGATCTCGTCGTTGCTGCTACTGACGATCGTAACGCACAGCGCCGAATAGCACAGCAGGCATTGGTGAGCGGGATTCCGGCGATCCTTCCCGCCATCTACCCACGCAGGGGCGGTGGTGAGGTAATCGTCCAACTCGGCTACGAATGGCCTTGCTTTGGCTGTTGGGACTATTTCCGAGACGACGCAGAGCAGCTTCGTGGGGTACGCGCACTCGACCTTGATGCGCAGCCAGTTATCTATATGGCAGAGGCTCTATGCCTGGGTCTCCTCGATCCGGACTCGGGACGCCGGGACTTGCTGCGAGGCGACCGCCCAGGTGACGCTCCATATCAGCTCATCATGATCGATAGAGTGGGAACACCGAGCTTTGCGACGCTAACCCCGCGGCCAGACTGTCCATCCTGTGCTGTTGGGCATTCACCGCTAAGGCAGGTGGAGACAGAACAAGAACGCTCAGCGCTGGCACCAACGCCAACGCCGATATGGTCATCGATACCAACTCACCAGCCAGGGATCACGCAGGAAGACTGGCGGCGCATTTCGCTCACCGCCGGGGCAATCGCTCTACTAATCGGGGCCGTAATGCTCATAAGCAATTTAGGATCGAAACTTCCTCAAAAGTCAGTAGAAATCTCGCCGCCCTACAGCATTAATGTTGACTACAAACAGTCATTGGCCAGCATGATTAGCGCTTCCCACTTGCCGCAAGGAGAACAGGATACTCACGTCACAGAAAATGAGTTCCCGGTGGTGACTGGTCCTGAAAAAGTAACTGTGACGCTCGTAAGTTTACTCGAAGTCAAGGCGAAGGTTCCCGCAACATCGGATGGCAGCGCAGGCGAGGAAAAACTTTCATACAACGAAGCGCTTGCAAGCCTACATCGGCTCGGATATCGACCCGCTACGTTGTCTGAGCTGCTCGCGTTCAGCGCACAATACCCCCCGCAACCAAACGGGGTGACAGTGGCAGAGCTAGGTTCGTTAGAGTCAGTTGGTCATGGCGAATATGGATATGCTACCGTCTTGAAAGGCTACTTGGAACTTCGCTATACCGGAGACGAAACTTTCCAGTACATAGACCTTCTCGCTGTTCGTCAATAAATACCTTCAATCCAAATCAGCAGGTTCATCCCGTCACTGATATCTCCTCACCAATCACCGACGACTAGTCGAATGGCGCAACACGCAACCTTGGCTAATCGTCACCATTGGCGTCAGCGTCTTTGATCTGGCGGGCGATCGCTGCGGGTTAGCTGGATCGAACGTCACAGGCCGATCCGATGCGCCGACCGCTACGCACCGGGTAGTCAACGGGCAGGCTACACTGGCAAGGCTGTGTCGTTCGATCCTGGCCGTCGTTCGATTGCCCGGTGAGGTCGGGTTGAAGGTTATCTCCCGCCCACCATTATCAACCGCAGTGCATTGACCGACGGACGGACAGGCCACACTCCAAAGTTCACAAGAGACAGAGAGTCGGCAGCCATGATCGATCTTGATGGGGTGTGGTTTCCCATGTGAGGTTGGGTTGAATGTCACCTCGTAGCCCGAGAGATCGGTCGCCGTGCATTGGGTAATTGAAACACAGGCGATACTCCCAAGGTAACTGAGGCGGTCGATAAAGATTGTGGTCACGGTGCCCGGTGAAGTCGGATTGAACGTCACTGCCCTTCGGGTATAGCTATCGATCGCCGTGCATTGAGTGATGGACGGGCACGCCACGCTTTTGTAGCTGTACTGATAGCTTCCGACTGTCATGGTGCTCGCCGTACTCGGCGAGGCGGGATTGAACGTCACCTCATGCCCGTTGTAACCGACGGCCGTACACTGCGTGCTCGATGGACAGGCGACGCTGACAAGAAAGTTGACGGGGCTGACGCCGGGTTCGATAGCGCCGTGGTGGTCAATCGTGGTTGGGGTCAGCGTGCCCGGTGAAGCCGGATTGAACGTAACCTCTTGCCCGGCGGCATCAATCGCCGCGCACTGGCCGACGGACGGACACGCGATGCTGGTCAGGCTGTCGTAGGTGGTTGTCAAGAGGCTGTCAATCGTGATCGGGGTGGGAGTGCCCGGTGAGGCTGGATTGAACGTCACCTCTTGTCCAGCGGCATTGACCGCCGTGCATTGACTGGCGGACGGACAGGCCACGCCAACAAGACGGGTGGGCGCCGCCTGAGCCGACCGTGATCCGATAGCCGCGCACACGACGACCGACAAGGTGAGGCAGACGAGCACAGATCGGCGTTGTAGTTGGAACTGGAACATCGGCATGTGCGCAGATCTCCTTGGTCGAGGGCTTGTCAGAGACAGCCCCGCTGTCCCGTAGTGGCGGGCTATAGCCTATATCACGGGAACCGGCAAGGAGCCCGGCCTTGCGGCTCGTAGCCTCCGGGCATGACCAGCCCCCGAGGCACCACCGAGTCCGACCGCGCCTTGGCGCTCGGTGCCTTGGTGCGCAAGCTGCGCCGGGACCGTCGCCTGACCCTCAACGAGCTCGCCAAGCGGGTGCCGATGTCGGCGTCGAACCTGTCGCGGATCGAGCTGGGCGCCCAGGGTCCGCCGGCCGACGAGACGATCGAGCGCATCGGCCTGGCCCTGGAGGCCGACCCGCGCGAGTTGCTACGCGCCGCCGGGCGCTATGCCACCGGCAAGAGCTTCGAGGAGACCGTCCTGGCCCGGCTGGAGGCGATCGGCCGGGACGTGCGCGAGATCAAAGACCGCCCTGGTCCGTAGACCCTGATAGGCTGCGCCCGCACTGCCGGGTGATAGCCCGGCTTACGCAACAGCGAGCACAGCCCACCCACCCAAAAGTGGCCCCGACCGCTTTGGGGCAGCCGGGGACCACACACATGAGGTATCAGCTCCCATGCCGGCCAATCGTAGACGCGCCGCCGATACCAAGATGGCCCAACGAGCCATCGTCAACCAGGTCCTACGCGACGACCACCACGAACGCTGGTCACTCAAGCAGCTCGAACGCGCTCTCGGCAACATAGAGCCAGAGGCGATCAGCGACGCAGTCGTCCGCTTGGACGCCAACGGCGTCGTCTACAGCCTGGACGAGTTCGTCGGGGCCTCGCGCTGCGCGCGCTACCTGGACCTCCTCAACCTCATCTCCATCTGAGGCGCATTTGCTCCCTGAGCGCTCCCGCCCCACCGCGCCCGAGTAGCCGACGCGGTTACTGCTCTGGCTGCCCGCCCTCGATCACCCACAGCCGGGGGAGCCGCAGCGGCGGCTCGCCTACGCCGCCGAGCGTCCGGCTGGCGACCTCGGCCACACAGAAGGCATCGCTCAGCATGGCACGGGCGAACTCGCTGATCGCGTCATCGATGAGCCGGCTCGCCCGTTCGTGCAACCGGCCGAACAGCGCCAGCACGTCGGCGTCGCCCAGCTGCACCTCGTAGTGCTGGCGGGAGCCCACCTTTTCCCACCCGATCTGATCGAGCAGTTGCGTCGCCTGCTCAAAGTTGCGGCGCAACCACTGGGCGCGATTGATTTCTTCGGCTGCCAGCACCAACGCGAGGTCCCCGGCCTCGGCCAAGTCGCTGACGACGAAGCCATACACCGCGTCGCGCTGCGCCCGATCCAACACGATTGCCATACCAGAGCCTCCAATCCAAGGGACAGAGCAGCCCAGACCCCCCGGAGGGGCCGGGGCCTGGGCTGCCCCCAAAGCAAACCGGGTCAGGCCGTGATATGGCAAGGTGTGGGACAGGCTAATCATCTTGGTCGTGTACTGGCAGGCCGAGGGTGGTGGCACTATCACAAAATCCCTTGTTAGCCACTATGACTCGGATGGCTCGCTCTCATTCGCGGATATCCACAAGTGCGCGAGTTCACGCTACGCCGAGGGACCGAAATCCTTCGACCACGACCCGCCTATTCACCGGAAAATCCGGCCAAACCCGGGGGGATTTTTGCCGTCCTGGCGGGCTGGTAAACCATGCTGGTGAAAAGGTGAAAAAGTGACCCCGGCCGCTTGCGACGACCGGGGCCGTACACAGGAGGTATCGCTCCCATGCCCGCCCATCATAGTCCACTGCCCACTGCTGCCACCAAGCTCGTAGAGCGCGCCATCGTCCTCCAGGTCTTGCGCACCGATCACCGCGAGCGCTGGTCGGACAAGCAGATCGAGCGCGCCCTCCCCGACCTCAAGGCCGAAGCCATCCGCAACGCCATCGTCCGCCTGGAGGCGGGTGGCGTGGTCTGCTGCCTGGATGAGTTCATCGGTGCCTCACGCTGCGCGGAGTACCTGGACTCCCTCGAACTCATCGGCATCTGAAAGGCTGCCATGCGTCTCTGCGAAATGGGCCTTGAGCCCGCCACGCTGGCGTGCCTGCACCGCGGCGGCATCAACACCACCTACCGGCTACTTGAACACACCTGCCGCGAGTTGATCTGGCACTCCGAGATCACCCCCGACGTGCTCTACGACATCCTCCGTGCGCTCCGCCGGCACAGCATGACGCTGAAACCGAACACCAAGGGAATCGAGCGACCAGTGAGCGAGCGCAATCTCGAGGTCTTCCGCCTGCGCGTCGTCGAGGGCCGCAAACTCCTAGAGGTCGCCGCACGGAACGGCATCGGCGTCCAGCGCGTCCGCCAGATCCTCTCCATCTGCTTCGGCCTGCGGGGTGAACCGCCGACCGTCAAAGCCCGCCAGCGCCAGCGCCGAAGCAGGGAGGCCAAATGAGCGACGAGCCCCGCCCACTATCAGACGACGAAATCAACGAGGCACTTGAGATAGCCGAACGCCACATCCAGGAGGACATACTCATAAAACTGCTGACGCCCACAGTGCGGCCGTGGACAGTCGAGGCACTGATCCGGGATATCGGGAACTGGAACCTCACAACCGAGTCCCTGACTGCTCTGCGCCGCGTCGGGCTGGTCAGCGCCAGAGGCTTCTTTATTTTCCCGACACGGGCAGCCATCCACTTCCATCGGCTTTGGGTGTAGCTGACATGCCTCAGCGGCCGTCTACTTTCGGTGAGCGTCGCCGACTATACCTGCTCGCCCGTGCGATGGTTCAGCGTTGCTACCGCAGCGAGCTGACTGTGGAGCGCGTTGCCAAGGCTCTCGCCATTTCCCCTCGCCAGCTACAGCGCATCTACGCGCAGTTCGGCGACACCACCTTCCACGACGACCTCGTTCATAGGCGCCTGGAAGCCGCTGCCCGGCTTCTGTCCACGCCCTCGATCACGGTGCGTGATGTGGCACAACGAGTCGGCTTTCACCAGTCGCCTCACTTCGCTCGGGCGTTCCGGCGCCGGTACGGGGTTTCACCCTCGACCTATCGCGCCAAGCTGGACCCAGGCAACATGCGATGAGCCATCACGGCGAGCGTGAGCAGATTCTCGTCATTGAGGCCGACAATGACCTCGGTCAGGCAATCATTGACCAACTGGTCGCCGATGACCACCCGGCAAAGATCGCCCGCAGCGCCAACCACGCCACCGCCCTGGCAGCCATCGAGCCGCCGGCGCTTGTGGTGCTCGGAGAACTCGACGACCGACACGGTGCCCTCGATCTGCTGAGAACAATCCGCAGCGGTGGCATGGACACTCCGTGGCGGCAGGACGTGCCCGTGATCCTGCTCAGTCCCCGCACGGAGGAGTCGGCCCTGCTGCGCGCCTTCGAGGCCGGCGCCGACGACTTCCTGGCCCACCCGCCGAGCTACCTGGAGCTATGTGCCCGCCTGCGAGCCCTCCTGCGCCGCACCTACGGCTCGGGGAGTGATCGGGTGCTCACGGTCGGCCCGCTGACGATCGATACCGCCGCCCACACCGCGATCCTCCATGATCGGCTCCTCTACCTGCGCACGATGGAGTACAACCTGCTCGTCCACCTCGCCCGCGATCCCCGGCGTGTCTTCCCCAAGCAGGAGCTCCTGCGAGCCGTTTGGGGATACCCGGTGGTCTGCTCCACACGCACGCTCGACAGCCATGCCAGCCGTCTGCGCGGCAAGCTCGCTGCGGGAGGCGAACGCTGGATTATCAACCGGCGCGGCGTGGGATATAGGCTGATCTGAGGCGCCGGCAGCCGAACAAGCCGCTCGCACGATGGCGCTCAATGGCGCTTGCGAAACGTGCCGACACCGCTGAGCCCTATCTGGTACGGTCCCAACCACTTGACCCACGCCGGGAAGGGACGCTCGACCCATGCGAAACGCTCGTTGCACGCAGGCCATCGCAGTAGGAATGATTGCCACGCTGTTCGGGTTGGCAGCCGCCACGGCGTCAGCCGATCCTCGCTACGAAGTGATGAATGCCCCGGAAGGGGTCTACTGGCGCTCAGAACCCAACTGGGCGGCCGCCGAGCGGATATCGGGCTTCGGCGTCTACAACGGCACGATCATCGAAGTCCACTGCTACCAGAGCGGGACGGCAGTCGAAGGTTCAGCTGACACAATGTGGGAGCAGGCAACCGATGTCGGTGGTTCAGGCTACGGCAGCGGGTGGGTCGACGAGCACTTTATCAATGACGGGCAGCCGATCGACGCGCCCTCGCCGGGTGTGCCACCTTGCAACCCACCGCCACCACCGGAAGAACATTCGCCGCCACCACCGGAAGAACAGCCGAGCAATGGCGGGAGCGGTCTCGTCTTTCCAATCTTCAACGCCGAAGGCGGCATTTACTACCGCAGCTCACCGCATTGGGCCGACACCTCAGCAACTCCAGGCGTTGGCGTCTACAACGGCGACCAGGTACAACTGATCTGTGGCGCCTTTGGCGACGCAGTAGGGCCGTTCAATGACACCGCCTGGAGCTATGTTAATAACCTCAGCCGGTCGGTTGGTGACGGGTGGGTCGACGAGCACTTCATCGATGACGGAGCTGCCGACAATTCATTCGTGACCGGCGAGCCGATGTGTGGGCAGGAAATACCGGGCATGTCGAGCGGCGGGTCGTCTGCTGGTGGCCCAGGATCAAGTGGATCAAGCAGTGGCGGATCGACTCCTTCAACACCTAGCCCCACAACTGGCACCGCACTGTATTACTCGCCTTATCCGGCTAACCCTCACGGACGGAACTCTACGGGAGAGATAGAACTCAGTAATAGAACATGGGTACCTGCGCCCGCCCCTAAAGGCACGATTACCATGAGCGCAAATGAATGGGATAAGGCCGACACGAAGCATTGCCCAGCCCTCAAGTCCTTCGTGCCAGCCAACCAGTCTGCTTCCATTTCAACGCTAGCCGCTTGGAGCAAGGCACGCTCCGCCCCTTTTCTATTGCTCAAGGAGTCAAAGTCGTGGCTCTCGCGGATACATTATATCTTGCTGTTTGACCCAGGCACGCAGGCTGAGCTTGATAACTCCCCATGTGACCGTAAGTACAACATGGGGCTCATACTCCAGGAATGGCTCACCACCTCCAGCACAAATCGACTAGTTATACTTTCGGGCCAAGTGACTGCCGATCGCGGGCACGTAACTGAAATCGGTCTTGGCCACGCCGGCATACAGGATACATTTTTTACCCCCTTGAAGGTACTCGGAGACAAGCCGGGACATCCACCGCGCACACAGATCATCGTTTGTAATTACGACACGATGAGTCATGAAGAAGTCTGGATGAAATACAGCTCATGGATATTGAAGCCGCCGATTATGCTGTCTACCTGTCCTAGCTGGCCGGGCCACAGCGTAATGGCATGGAATCCATAACATTTATAGCTTGCTCTGATTTGCGCCTCGTATTACACTGATTACATGGCGCCAGACACCGCCCGGTGGATCATAAAATGGATACTCTTGGTCCTGAGCTCATTCCTTATCCTTACCACTTACCACCACATCACATGGTCCCTGGCGAGTCACTGCCTCGGCTGCTCTTCACCTGCGGAGTATCAGTCTCACGATCCGTTTTGCGCGATAGATGCTACCTGCGTCTCAGTTTTTTACTCCGATAGTAATCCCGGTTTACGAGACTGGATGGGGCTTCGAGGCTGGTCACTGTCCGCAGGCCAGCTGCGGCCTTCCAGCCCCACCCATGTGCTTGCCATCCCGAATGCGATCCTGTTTATCTTGCTGGCGTCGATGCTAATAGCTATAGTTAGGTGGTACTTACGTGTACGATGGCGGCGTGCCGCCATGACTGCCATAGCTATCTGGTGCATCGGCACGATTATATGGTGGTTTGTAGACATTGCCACGTATGACTCTACGTCTTATTGGCGGTTCCTTCCCGAGATCTTCTTGACATTGTTTGTTGCTTCGGCCTGCTGGGCAGGGGTGGTATTTGGGCTCAAAATTAGACGAGATTAAATATATGACGGATAGCCATGTAACTTGTGTCTAGCCGACGGCATGTTCCGAACTGGGGCAGACATTGCCGCTTGTGCGACGTGCCCACCCATTGATTACGACTCCATACAATCGTATACTAGTTGTATGAAAAGTAGAGACGTAGATGGAGCAAAATATCACTTTGTCAAGACACCATATCTGCGTTATTCCATTCGCACTCGCCAGCGCTTTGAACAGCTACAGACGATCATTGATGAAAGCCCCCTCACTACTACTGAACTGATCGCACGTACCGGACTAAAATTTTACACTATCCAACGGCTTCTCAGACAACTAAGAAACGATGGCAAAATCAAGAGGGAACTAGGCCGATGGTACGCCAGCGATCAAAACGGCGATAACGACTATATTGCAGCAGCAGAAGTTGCACGCTACATAACGTGAGCATCCCTACCATACGACGAAGGATACATGAGGGAGATTTTCAAGGGTGCGAAGAAAGTCCCAAGCGTCATCGACGGTGAAATATGGATCATCTCACGATTGGAGGTAGAGTCGGTCTCGCTGAAAGAGATATCACCAAAACTGTATTACAAAAGATACGCGAATAAACTGCGGCGATATGATGAAGATAGGCACAGCGCGCTGCCGACAGCTTTACTAGCGGAGCTTGAAGACAGAGTGAGCGTACTGGAGCAGAATATGGTAAGACTGCTCGGTCGCTGAATGCCGCTTGTGCGACGTGGCGAACACTTGCGCCCTATCAGCAAACTAACATATAGTGGTCGTATTTTATGTTCAAGCAGGTGTATTACATAGACCCACAAAAAATAAAAGGCAAACCAAACCTGTCAATTGGTAGGAGGGGCCGGATCAATTTCAATGCGAGCTTTGTCAAGAAGCATGGCATCAAACCCGATCGCATGGCGGCCGACCTATATTGGGACGGTGAAGCAAAGGAAATAATCTTTGTGTTTACCGAGAAAGACCGCGCTGGCTCGTTTCCCCTCGTTCATTTTCCGTACAGCAGTGCTGCGTATGTCGTTGCCGACCAGTTTTTCAGGTCCAACCGACTCGATCCCAAGCGCTATGCGGCTGCGTCCTATGCTGTTGAGACCACGCAGCCCGAGAAGCTCGGCATTGATGGCCAATCAGGCGATGCCTTTGTGATCCACCTCGCAGGAACGCCGAGCGCCTGAAAGACGCCCGATGCCGCTGTGCGACACGGCCACCAATTGACGTCCGAGACACATTGGTTCATAGTGGGCATATATGCCCGAGCAAGCCTCAACCGACACCGACTACGATGCCGTGCTCGCCAAGGTGATTGCACTAGCCGCTCGTAACGGCGTTGAGGATCTGCACGCCGCTGGTGCGTTCTCCAACCAACAGGCACCATCGCTGAACCGCCGCTTGCGTGGTCGAGTCTACGAACTCCTGATCGCCACACGCCACCGCGATTCAAGCCATCGCCGCGATCCATTCACCGCGTACCTGGACGACCTCGCCCACGGCTACACGGGGAGCCATGCCACCGCTGCGCTTCAGGGCGCCGTCGCCCGAGCCGTCGATGACTTTGCTGCCGCTGAGGCAATCGAGCCAGACATCGCCCGGCAATTGCGCGAGGCAGCAACCAAAGCGGCGCTGACCGCATACAAGACGATGAACCGGCTGAGCCGGGGCAGATCCAAGGACGAAGAGCGGGATCGCTCCGCTGCGGAGTTCTGGCTGATGAGCATCCCGTCGTATTGGGAGGAGCCGGTGGTCAGCCCCGAGTTTCAGAAGCTGCTCGACACGCCCAGCCTGTGACCGATCGACACGCTAGACCGAGCCTGAGCACGTCAGCACGTAGCGCCCCCGAGCGATGCGCGCAAACCGAGGCGAGGAACCCGAGACATTGGACGCCAGGGCCATCTTTACCGACGACCACGCCACCGACTCCCCCAGCAACATCTCGACCGCTGCGTGGATGTCCTTGGCTCGCATCGGCTCCTCTCGGTCGGTCAGCACCTGGACGACGGCCTTCAGCACCCAACCATGACGATTTGGCCCTCGCCGACAAGCTACAGGGCGCCTCCGAGGGGCGTCGCTGGCCCGCACGGCAGCGAGTTTCTTGGTCAACCGGGCCAATGAACCCTGTAGATCGTGGTTCGATAGAACTCCGATTAGGTCCACCAAAACGTCGTTGTGTGAACCCTGGCCCTGGAAAACGGGGTCGGGGTTCTTTTTGCTGGACCCTTTGGCGGGCGACGGGACGGCTTTCAGGTGCCGTGGCTTGCCCAGGCTGGGCTCCCAGGTAGCCAGAGCGGCGTAGACGGTCGTTAGCTCGGCGCTCTCGATCGTGCCTTCCTCACTGACGAGGATGCGCTTGAAGAACGTCTGGTTGAGCAGGCGGCGCTCCAGCGACGTGCTGGCAATGTAGGTCGCGTGTGGCGTCTTGGTCTTGGCGAGCGCCCCATCCAAGGCCGTCTCAATGTCGCTTGCGTGCAGTTCTGCGGCCTCAAGTAGCCGTTGGGCTTGGTGCTTCTCGGCTTCCAGTCGCTGCTGCTCGGTGGCGAGCACCTCGTTGGAGACGAGCCCGTCGTAAGCCATCTGCACCAGTCGAGTCTGATTGGCTTCCAGCGTCTTGATCTTGCGCTGGTGGCGTTCGATGTCCTTGGCGACGATAGCGGTGCGCTCGTCGGCGTCACGGCGCACATCTGACCAAATGGCCTCGCGCACCGGCTCCGGAACATGGACGGTGCGGTAGTGCTCTGCGATAGCCGCCTCGATCTCGTGGGCGGAGTAGTGCCGGCTCTGGCAGCGACCTCCTTGTCGGCGGCTGGTGCGCCCGATGCAGCAGAAATACTCGTACTCGCCGCCATTGCCACGGTGCTTGCTGTAGAGCAGCCGTCCGCCGCACGCGGCGCAGTAGAGCGAACCCCGCAAGTAGTGCTGATGTTTGTGCGGACGATCTCCGGCGACTGAGCGGGCCGATAGGAGCGCCTGTACGCGGTCGAAGGTGTCCGGGTCAACGAGCGGCTTGTGACGGCCGGTTGAGCGTCGTCCGCAGTAGACAACCACTCCCATGTAGTAGGGGTTGCGCAGCACTTCTTGGATCGTTTTTGCCTTCACCGGCCTCGAGGCTACCTTTGGTGTCTCGCGGCTCCGCAACCCGCGCCGCTCAAGGTGTGCGGCGAGCGTCTTGGTCGTCCAGTTGCCGGTGGCGTACAGGTCGAAGGCCTCCTGAACGAACGGCGCGCGCTCCCTATCAACGATGACGGTACGGATGTCCTGGTTGCCGATGAGGGTGCGCTTAGACTTGTACCCGAGCGGTGGCCTGAACGGGGTGCCGCCGTTCTCGTGCTTGCGACGCAATCCCTTCCTGACTTCTGTTGCGAGATTGTTCGAGTAATACTCTGCGAAGGTGGCAAGCATCCCGTGCATGAGGCGTCCGGCCGGCGTCTCGTCAATGTTCTCGGTGGCGCTCGCCAGCCTGATACCCATACCGACCAGCCGCTCGTAAAGCTGAGCGTCAAGGAGGCGGTTACGCGCCAAGCGGTCCACCTTGTGAACGCCGAGGAAGTGCAGGCCCAAGCTCGGTAGCTCGCGCATCATCTTCTGCAACTCCGGACGGTCATCGCCCTTCGCCGACTCGGCCCGCTCGATGTAGGTTTTGACGACCCGAGCACCTCGGCCTTCAAGGTCGCGCTTACATGCCTCGATCTGTGCCGGGATGGAGTAGCCATCCTCATCGCCATCGCGACCGAGCTGGCCAGTGCTGGAGACGCGGGCATATATCGCGGCCAGATACGGAATCTCGGTTCCGGGGTTAGGTTGATGTAGCAAGGTTTGTGGCATAGAACTACCTCCTTTCAAGGTAAGGGGATCACCGTTATCGCAGGCTAGGGCGGTGGTATCTCTCATGTGCGTGCCTTCCGCTTTCTGCCTGCCCTCGTCCTTTCGAGCCGCTCCTCGTGATCATATTCAGCCATCGCCAGGAGAATGGCGTGCATGAGCTTTGCCCCGGGCTCGGATAGTGTTGGTTTGGTTATTGTTCTCTTCATAGCGTGTTATCTCCTTTCGTGGTTAGCGTAATGTGATCGAGTTTGGGCATATACCCTCCTTTCTCGGTTAATTTGGCTTAACGATTTTCCCGTTAAGTCGTGATTTAAGCAAGTTGTTATTTGGTCGGTGCGGGCCGATCCGAACGAGTGTCCAGATCGGCCCGCGTTGTCTCAGGTCAGCGCCTCCAGGCGGGCTGAAATGGTCTGCTTGCGCTCCTCGGCGGAGCCGCGGATCGACTCATACTCGGCCGCAGCCTCCTGGGCGCGCGCCTTGGC
The DNA here is from genome assembly GCA_035948945.1 of Solirubrobacteraceae bacterium. Taxonomy (GTDB): domain Bacteria; phylum Actinomycetota; class Thermoleophilia; order Solirubrobacterales; family Solirubrobacteraceae; genus Palsa-744. Next base: position 10,302 of record DASZIQ010000026.1, on the reverse strand, counting down.
TGCCTCCACCTCCTTATCGATGGATTGGACGGCTCGTTCGAGCGCCGCTCGGGCGTCCGCCAGCGCGTCATCCGGCGAGGTCACACGCCGGCGTGTCCTTGGTTTGCTCTCACCCCCGTCGAGCTTTTTCTTGTGAGAATAGTAACTCCCACGAATCGAGTCGTAGGGGCGCTCCGCCTCCTCAGCGATTTGCTTGAAGGCGTCACTCTTCTCGACACCCGAGGCGATCATCACCTCGACGCGATCGTAGATTTCCTGAGCCTTCGTGACTTTCTGACCTGGAGTTCCAGCCGCTTGCTCCTCTTTGGCCGGGGTTGGCTCACCTTTTGCTCTCGGCACTTCGGTCCTCCTTTTGATTGGGTACATGACCTTGACGGCCAGCAGAAAGACGCAACCGCCCTTCCACCGGCCGTGAAGCCATTCACCCTCCGGGTGACGCCGCAGCGAGCTATGCCCACTGTGGCGTCCCCGGGAGGTTGGGCTCAGCTGGGTCGTGTTGTACCTATCCACGGGAACTTGTCGTCCTCGTCAACAGGAACCACAGTCGTCTCTTCGAAACCGAGATGCAACGCGATCTCAAAGGCGTCGTCATAGTCACGTGCCAGCCGGTCCCACGAGGATACGATCAGGTAGTCAACCCGCTGTTTCTGGCCAGCCAGCTTGAGCACCAGGAGCATCCCCGGCCCGACCGTCGAGGCCACCGGCTCTTCAACGTACTCGGCGACAACCTCGGCGTTTAGCGCTGTCGCTGCACAACGACAGAGCGAGCGCTGTTGATCGATCGACGGCGCGTTGGGTCGCTGGCTCTCCTTGTCGGCTCCGGTTTCGCTCAGGTAGATGGCAGCCCGCTTCGGCTTGTCCTGATCGTCCACCTCGTGTTGGTTTGGTTTTGACATGGTTACTTTCTCCTTCCTTCGGACCTCCTTTCGTTGATGTTGTTTCCCCGAGGGGACTGCCGGGTCCGTCATGGCAGTACCTCCTCCTGTGCCGCGATAGCGGCCCAGTGTGTGAGGCGAGCGCAGGCGATGTCCACGTATCTGGGCTCGCGCTCAAGCCCCAAGAAAATCCGATCCTCTATCACCGCCGCGATCCCTGTGGAGCCACTGCCGGTGAACGGGTCGAGTACCAGTCCGCCGGGCGGGGTGACGAGCTTCACCAACCAACGCATCAGCGAGACGGGCTTCACCGTCGGATGCAGGTTGCGCACCAGGCGAGGTGAGTGGCGCTTGCCGGTGTAAAGCGGTACCGACCGGAGCGGTAGCTGCCCGCACCCCGCCTCGCGCTCTGCCCGCGTAGCCTTGGCGCAGAAGAACAGTCGGCTCAGGTTCTCACGCTGCCGGTCGAGCGACCGCACCGGGCAGTCACGGACGCAAGCGCCATCCTGGCAGTCCTGGGCGTGGGAGAGCGCGAGGTGAGCGGGCCAGTACCGGGCCTCGCCGATCCGCGTGGCGTCGATGTTCAGCGCTCCGGTGCCGTACCGCCGGGCGTTGTCGATCGTCCTTCCCTGCAAGGGTTTGCGGGCGAGCAGGACCGGCTCGTATGCGGGCTTGAGCAAACTGCCGCGCCCGCCCGGCAGCCGCGCGGATTTCGGCAACCCCTGGGCGTAGACCCACAGCACTTGATCGCGCACCTGGAGCCCGGCGTCCTCAATTCCGGCGACCAGCCGGTGGAAGGTGCGCGGCGCACCGAACGCCAGCAGGTGGCCGCCCGGTTTGAGCAGCCGCAGGCACTCGGCCGCCCACTTGGCCGTCCACCGCTCGAAGGCTTCCGGGGCCGCGAGCCCGCCGCCGCCGAAGCGGTCCCACGCCTCCCCGCCGAGCGCGAGCGAATACGGCGGGTCGCACACGACCGCGTCCACGCAGGCATCCGGCAGTTTGGCCAGCGCAAGCAGCGCGTCGGCCTCGATGAGCCGCCACTGTTCGGTGTCGTCGTAGTAGACGGTGAGCTTGCTCACGAGCGCGCCTCCTCGCTCAACCGCTGCACGACCTCGTCCAACAGGCAGACCGAGAGCAGCCGCTGCGCCTCAACCGGCTGCCGGCGCAAGACCTCGCCGACCTGCGCGGCGCGGCGCCCATGCGGAACCGCCCACAACACTCGGGGGTAGATGCCGTGCTCGTGCTGTTCGCGGCCGGAGCGGTAGTGCGCCAGGTAGCGCTTGAACTTGGCGGTGAGCGTGCCGCTGGCCTCGGTCGCCATGTCGACCTCCACGAACCAGCGGTCTTCGAGCGTGCCCGCACCGATCCGCACGAACAGATCGGGTCTCAAGACGACCCGCCCGCCGAAACCGGCGAGGAAGCTCCGCCAGCACTCCGGCTCAGTCTGCGGCGCCTCGATCAGCTCGAGATCGCCCCGACGCGCGGCCTCTTCCATCCGCACCACCAGCTCCGTGCAACTGAGCACATGGGCGACGAAGCGATCACCCGGCACGCCGAGGCAGCGAACCCGCACGCCGCTCTCCCGATCGAGCAACCGGACGCCGGCCGGCCCCAAGCTGTAGATGTACCCCCGTGAGCCGGCCCGCCGGCCACCGACCGAGCGCGGCTGGCGGTCAAGGATGCGCCACTCGGCCAACCGCCTGAGTGCGCGGCGGGCCTGGCGGGCGCGGCTCTCCAGTTCACCCTTGCTCCAGAACAGCCGTTCCAACTGTGCTCCCGAGCACAACCGCGTTCTGGCGACGAATCCAAGGACGGCATGGTCCGTGGGAGACAGTTGGGAGGAGATGAAGTCCAGACGGGCGGAGGAGATGCGGGATACGGAGGACTGCAAGGGCAGGTGATTCGGCGTCCTTATTTCCCGATAACCCCCACGGGAAGCGAGATTCCAGGGTGGGCTACTCAACGCGACCGGACAAGCCAGCGGACTGGTCATCCTTGCCTCCGACCGCGTCCCAGCGAGGCCGCATCGCCACCGCCGGGCTGCTCGTGGGCGGCACTCGGATCTTCGTCACGTTGCTGGGGAGACGGGCCGTACAGCCGCGCTGAGCGGTCCCGTATCGCTCCCGCCTGGCCGGTTGCGGGCGGGAGTGGCTCGGTGCGGCCGGTCATGACCGAGACGGCGCTGCCGGTCCCGGTCCCGACTCGTGCGGCGACCTCGAAGCGGCCGAGCGACTGCACGTCCTGGGGCGTGAGGCCGGGGAGCTGGCGTGCCAAACCGGCGGCCTCCTCAGCCGGAGCGCGGAAGGTGATGAACGTCGCCGCGTTCCCCAGCACGGCCGACCTCGTCGGTTCAGGAATTCGGGACAAAGTCTGTAATGCGACCGATAGGCTGGCCCCGAGCCCACGCGCCCGCTCTGCGATGAGCTCAAAACTGTTGGGGAGCCCGTTGGTCAGCGTCGCCAGCTCGTCCACGTAGAGGTTGATGAGGTGGCGGCGCTCAGGCGGCAGCGCCACCCGCGCCTCGATCGCGCTCCAGACCGCGTACATGACCGCCGAGCCGATCAGGACGGACGCCTCGCCAAGAACCCCCGGCGCTAGCGAGACAAGCAAGAACTTCCGTTCGGCAAACAGCCTCGCCACGTCCAACTTGGGTTCGGGGTTGGCGAGTACCGCACGGACACGCGGGCGGCTGAGGAGCGCCATCACGCGGGCCATCGGCGCCTGTACCACGTCCACCTTGGCGGCGGGTGAGAGCGCTTCGTAGTTCTGCCATGAGCTGATGAGGAAGGGGTCACGCAGCCGGGCGATGGCGGCGCGACGGTAGGGCTCGTCGGCGAACAGGCGCCCCATGTCCATCAACGTGGCACCGGGTACCTCGCTTAAAGTTCTGATAGATAAACGGCCGTAGGTCTCCGAACGGATTCCCCAATCGGTGAACATCGCCTTGAACGTCCGCGTCAAGACATCCGCGCGGGCGTCCGGGTCGCCCCCGTGCAGCACGTCGATACCGGGCACCGGCCGCGAGTCGTCGCCCCCATCGAGGACAACGATCCGGTCGGCGTGTTCTGGCTTGACCCTATTGAGAATTTCGTCAAGAAGGTCTGACTTCGGATCAATCACAGCCCCCGCGTAACCGCGCTCAATATCTGAGAGCACGCAGTTGGCGAGCAGGACCGACTTGCCGACGCCCGCAGGACCCACCACCGCCATGTGATGCCTCGCGCCGTCGGCGCTCAAGGCCACCGGCCGGTCGCCGCCAGCGTCCCGCCCGATGAAGAGACGACGGCCCGCGCGTGGCACATGGCGGGGCACCAGCAGCTCGCGGGCGGCGCCCACCTCGACGCCGGGGATACCCTCACCTATGGGCCACAGGAGCAGAGGGAGCGCTTCAACGGCGTTGGCCCATCCGCTCGCCCGAGTGGTGCGCGGCAGGGAGCCCATGCTCCGGCCCCCGCGATCGGTGGTCAAGCGCAGCGCGCCCACCGGGCCACGCTGAGTGCGCAGAATGGTAGAAACCTGCCCGACCAGCGCACGGGCGCGGGAGCTGCCCTCGGTTTTCACCAGCGCGAGCCCCGCAAGCTGAAACCCGGCCGAAACCGTGGTCTTCTGCCGCCAGGCCCGCTCGGCCTCTTTGGCGCCGCGCTCCGTCGGCTCAGGTGTGGGCAAGCGAGGGGGAGAGCCTGGGCGCATGACCCAGCGCAGCGTCACAGCTTCCCTCTCATAGAGATGCAACCCGGCCAGCATCCGCAACGGGGCCTCCGGGTTCTCGCCCGCAAGCACGCAGGGAGTCGGCAGGAATACGCTCAGGGCGATACGGCTGTTACCGCTGCTCTGGAGCGGTTCCTCTGTTACCCGTAGGGCGGGGATGGCGGCGGTGAGGCCCGCTACCACCGAGGAAGTGACGGTCTGCGGGATGAACACGGCGTGCTTGATGCCCTCGGGGGTGACGCTGGTCTCGAACACGACCTCGGCGCGCGGCGGCAGACCTGAGATCGTGCTCAACGCTAACTTGCTGGCGGCACTGTCGAGCGCCATCGGGAACCGCAGCGAGTAGCGCACCATGCTCCGGCGCATCTGCGAATCCAGCCGGCGCTCCCTGATGACGATGCCGCCGAACATGGCGGTGCCGATGCCCCCGGCGGCTATGAGAGTGGGTAGCTCGCTATTCACTGCTGGATCTCCCGGCGCTTGGCCTTCTCCTGGGCTTCGCGCTCGCGCTTTTCACGCAAGACTCGCTTAGCTTGGAGCCAGTACACAAGGGCGAGCTGCTCGGTGTCGATCTCGTCCCGCTTAATTCCCTTTACTCTGATACGGCGTGTGGCCATAGGTAAGTACCTCCTTTCGTCGCTTACATGATGCTTCCCCTCCTCCGGCGATTCTTATGTTCGCCATTTGTTCGGTTAGTTAATGCTCACGAGCGTAAATCGATGGGCATTGGATTGTCAAGAACTTTTTTGCAAAAATGTCACTTCAACGGGTGTACCAGAACACTGCACGCAGCAGCGCGACGACGATGCCCAGCACGACCACAAGTGGCACCAGCGCATGAATGACTTTGGTGAGCGCGGGACTGGCAACCGTGATCGTCACCAGCCCCACCACTACCAGCCCCGCCGTTTGGGTGAGCTTGTTCATCGTCTGACCTCAACCTCGTGGCAGGTGCCATCGATGACGTCGCCGTAGCCGACTGTGTCGCGGTACTCACGCTCAGCTTTAAGCATCTCGCGGATGGCGCTCTTTCTGATGTCGCGAATGGCGAACCGCGCCTCATGCACCTTCAGGCGGGTGTCCCTGCGGTACGAACGCTCAAGGCGCCACTGCTGCAATGCGTCAAGGATCGCGCAGACGGCAAAGACGCAGCACACGATGAGTACCCCGCCGACCGCACCGACGAGACCCGCCACCTGATAGCTCGCCAGGGCGACCATCACAGGCTCCGACTCATGCGCGTCAAGACCGCCCCGGTCGCCATGCAGGCTCGGTCGTTAATGTAGGCGAGTCTGCCGGCGGCGTGCGGGGTTCGCGCGACCAACAGACCCTCCAGACTGGATAGCTCTGCGGCGCTCAACAGCCCGGTCTCGGCGACCTCGGTGATCGCGTCGATCTTGGCGGCTTCCCGCGCCGCCACCACTGAGGTGACGGCGCGGGTGAGGGCGATCTCCTTGGCGATCCGACGCTCGACCCTGGTCAGGCCGAGCCCGCTTGAGGACGGCACGGGGAGGTTGGCCATCAGGCACCACCTCCGATACCTTCGTTACGAGCGACCAGCGCCCTGACGAACCTGGGACTGGCACCATGCTTACGGGCGATGCGGCGAACAGCGGTTCGCCGGCCGACTCCTTGGGCGAGTAGCTTGCTGACCCCGCAGCAAACGACCTCCTCGGCTTCTGGCCTCCTGATGGGTGCTGCGTGCATTCGATAGCCTCCTTTCGGCTGGGCCGTCCGGCGTTGCACGGGCGGCCTGGTTGACGTTGGAGGCATCCAAGTCGAGCCGCAACGGCCTGTCAACGAAACCGCGAGAAACCGATGGAAAACCTTGGAAACCCAGCAACAGGGCCAGATTTCGTACAGGTTCGGGCGGCCATGGTCACGTTCGCCAAGGCCGGTCCGCTGGAGTGGCGCAAGGTGGGCGGCAAGCCGGCTGGCGACGTCGAGCTGCTGCTCTCGCTGCCGTTGATCCAAGAACAGCTTGCTGCCTTCGAGGGCGACCTGGCGGCTGATGCGAATGCTGCCGCCGACGCGGTCGAAGCAGCAATCCGGGGCGCCATTGACCTGCTGCCCAGCCCCTACCAAGAGGCGGCCCGCGAGCAGTTCGGCTTCGGCGAGCGCGAGCTTGACGGCGCCATCCCAGACCAGAACGACCGGGAAGAGCACGCGGCTCGCAAGCTCGGCCGCACGACCCATCGCTGGTACAAAGAGCCGAACAAAGAACATGCCGGGCTTGCACCACGCGAATACGTAGCTGCCCTCGTCGCGTGTGTGCTCTGCGGCATCTCGAACCCGACCGCCCATGTCAGCGGCATGGTCCCGTCGCCGCCCAAGCGTCACGAGCCGCCGATCACCCGGTCTCCCCAGCCCGCACGCCGGCATCCGACGCGCATACACTCAGGACGGCCTGTCGCCCTTGCTCTCGGAGGACTTCTTGCTTGCGTGGCCGTGGCTGCGGCTGCGCTTGGTGCCTTCGCGGGTGGCACTCACGGGCCGCACGCCACCAGGCAGTCTGGCCAGGTGCACAGCCGGCAGACGGCACCTGAACCGCTCCTGAATAGCGATGCGTCCTGCTCCTCCCTGGGGGCGGCCGTCCAGGAGCACACGGGCACGACCGAGTTCGTGGATAGCCCAGGCCAGCTAGGGGGAGGCGAGAACGGCCTTGTGGGAAGAATCACCCCTCAAGGCAGATATGGTCATTTGCTGGAAGTGAAGAAAGGAGACGTCGTCGATCTCAGCATCAAACTCCATGACGTTGAGTTCTCCCCGGTTTCGGACGTGGTTGTGGCGGTCGGCGTGAGGCACGAACAACCGCGATGCGCGAGATTGATCGCAGTGGCGCGCTCAACCAGTGCCCCACGCGACCGAGCCGAATTGGGACCGCTGACACTCAAGTCCATATCCGATTCCCCTCCTCGACTTAGATACATTCCAGGTTCCACCTCTCTGCTTACGGGAAGTGGTCAGCAGATTGCGCACCTACCTGACGGCATAATGGGCGCGGGCACAGCGGTCCCGTATCAGATTCCACCAGGGCGCACAAACTACTTTGTGAACTTTGGAATCAAGGTCGAATAAGGACACCAGTCGAGTACAGCTCAGCGTATTGACAAAATGGCGCTTTTGTGTTACACTTTCCTCTAACACGCTAGATTCGTGTTGCACGTTCGGCCTCGGAAGTGATCCGCCTCAGCCCTGCTGACTGGCTCGCTCCCGAGGCCGAATGGCGGCCTCCTTGATTCACAGAAAGCGAGGTCGCCATGACAAGTCAGGACCAAACGCCGTTTAGGGTTTACAACGTGGGCGCGGAGGTTGAGGCGTTCCTCGATGAAGGGTTCCGTATCGATTTCGACGCTGTCGGCTTCGATCTCAACCGGATCGCGCTCGCCCTGTTTTCCAGCACCTACCGCAGCCCGATCCCGCTGCTCTTTGGGAGAGAGCGCGTCATCGGGGATACTCTCTCCTCCGACATCGCCATGACGGTCGAACTCGCCCATGCTATGTACGGCATCAACGAGGACGACGAACCGACCGCTGCCGCCAAGGAAACACCCGAGTGGTATCTGCGTGGTATGGCGTCCTTCACCGATCGTGAGGGCATACCCCGCAGCGTACCGATGCACGTCTTCCTGTCCGCTCCCGAGGGCTCGCTCGAACGCGCGACGGTGCATATCGTCTGTGACCCAAAGCTGTATACCGTCCGCGAATAGTCCCCATCTGTCCCATCACTCCACGCCCCCGGCGCTCACCTTGAGCGCCGGGGGCTTTTCTTTCTAACGTTCTAATTCACCTTTCCGCCCCCCACGACGTAGCCTACGGACTATCCTGACACGCCCACAGAGATCCGTATGCCCATCCGGCGCCCCCTCCATTGATTTGAGCTGTCGTAAATCGCTCGGACTGGAAGTGGAAGATGGGCGCTTTCTGCCCCCCCGAAAAGCGTTTCCCGGGGTGCATTGCATGTACGTGCCCCGGTTCGGCATCACGCCGACCGGGGCCTATCCTTTTGTACTCATTTCTTCTAGGGCCTCCCCCTTCGCATACCGCCCTTCCGCAATGACGAGAAAGGTCGTGGGCGGATACGCTGCCACGATGAGTGGTTCCATGTTGCGCCGCCCAACCTTCATCCGATAGCGACCGTGTTCCCCGGTTTCGGCGTTTTGCCACTCGATGTAGGCTTTGCAGAGAACCACCTTGGAATCGGATTCAATGCTCACTTCGTAGTACAGCGGCGGTTCTGGACGCAACGTAGGGATGAGCGGTTGGGTCGGTTTACCGAAGATCACATCGGCCGGTGGCCCGCCCTGTTCCAATGAGACATGAATATGCCGTCGGGCGATGCGTTTGCCGCCATGTTCAAAGTCCTGGGCGGCGCTGCTCAGAAGCGGCTTCTTGCAGCTTGAGCCCTTGCCGGTGAACTTCTTCGGGTGTTGCGCATCGGCCGGAGGCTGGACGGGCAGATGGTGGCCACAGACCACCGTCCGCGTAAGCTGGCCGGCTTCCAAGGTGAAGCGGGCGGTCAGTTCGCGGCCGTGGCGGTGCATCCAGACGTATCTCACAATTCCCAAACCGAACCGGGGATTGTTAGCCATCACCTCAACCACCCCGGAGTAGAGCGTTATCCAGGTTCCCTGCGTGGAACGCCCCACGGCTTCCCATTCGGTACTACTTCCGACTGAGCCCACCATCTTCTGTGAGATAGCGATACTCCGTGGCGATTTCCCCGCCAGTCTGCCTTCGGTGTTCAGTTCGCTCCAGAACGGACAGGTGGTTTCGGCGTTGGTGGCGGTGGCTACATGAGCTGAGGTGGAGGCGGGGGTAGTCGAGCGCGCCAGGGCGGGGAGCGTTGGCAGAGCAAGCGCGATGGTGGACGTAACGCATACGCCCAGCCCAATGATCGTCTTCAAGAAAGCCCCCTTTGCGGTAGCGGGAATCAGGCCGGCCCGCTCGCATGAGCCGCCAGCCCTACTGCCGACGCTGACTGTAGCGGATTGTCTGCATACGTGTCCAGCCGATGCCCGCCCGGCTCACCCGACCGTTGCCACCGGCGCCGAGCGGCTACTGCTCCGCCTGCCCGCCCTCGATCAGCCACAGGCGGGGGAGCCGCAGCGGTGGCTCGCCCACGCCGCCAAGTGTCCGGCTGGCGACCTCAGCGACACAGAAGGCGTCGGCCAGCATGGCGCGGGCGAACTCGCTGATCGCGTCGTCGATGACCCGGCTCGCCCGTTCATGCAGCCGGCCGAACAGCGCCAGCACGTCGGCGTCGCTCAGCTGCACCTCGTAGCGCTCGCGGGAGCCCATCTTCTCCCACCCGATCTGGTCGAGGAGTTGGGTCGCTTGCTCGAAGTTGCGGCGCAGCCATTGGGCGCGTTTGATTTCATCGGCTGCCAGCACCAACGCCAGATCCCCGGCCTCGGCCAGATCGCTGACCACGAACCCGTACACCGCATCACGCTGCGCCCGATCCAACACGATCGCCATACCAGAGCCTCCAATCCGAGGGACAGAGCGGCCCAAGCCCCCCGGAGGGGCCGGGGCCTGGGCCGCCCGCGAAGGAAACCGGGTCAGGTCGTGATACGTCAAGCTGTGGCGCCCGGCTCATCATCGTGTTCGGCGTACTGGCGAGCCCGATGGTGCAACTGTCACAATCCCTGGCTAGCATTGTTACTCGGGGGGCTTGCTCTCGTTCACAGATAGCCAGAGTGCGCAAGCTCACGCG
>DASZIQ010000025.1:0-97856 GCA_035948945.1 Solirubrobacteraceae bacterium | reverse complement strand
GTGAGTTTGCCGGTGCGGTAGGCCCAGGTGGTGGTCGCGCGCCCGGAGGCGCAGCAGGTCGGGTCGTTTGGTCCGTACCAGGCTTCGGCGACGACGATCCGGCCGTTGACCCACTTGACCTTTCCCAGCAGCGGCACGTGCGACACCTTCGCACGGTGGGGCTGTTGGGGCGTGATCAGACCCACTGCGCGCGCGTTCGTCGCCGAGCCGCTGAAGACGACCGGCAACCTGATCACAAGAGCCGAGCTGCGCCCCTGCGGCTGTCGCCCGAGGCGGGGCCCGCTGGTAGCCTGCGGGTATGGCAACCCGAGCGATCAGGACTGTCGATGTCGATGCTGCCCTGCTGGAGGATGCCCGCAGCGCGATGAAGCCCTCCGCTGAGGCGGCCGACGCCGAGGTCGTAGAGCGCGCACTGCGCTCCTACCTGGGACGCCGAGCGCTCGACGCCTCCCAGGCGATGAGCGGGCTCTCCGAAGAGGACGCCATGCGGATCGCCAATGAGGAGCTGCACGCGATGCGCCGCGAGCGTCGTAGCGCCGCGTGACCCGAGTCGTCATCGACCCGGGCGTCCTGGTTTCCGCGTTCATCTCCCCGAAGAAAGCCGCGCCGGCACTTCTACCTGATCGCGCTCGCGCAGGCGCATGGGGTCGAGGCGGTCGTGTCCGGCGACCGGCACCTGCTGGACGTGGCATCGAGTGATCTGCAGGTGCTCACGCCGCGGGAGCTGGCCGACCGCCTAGGGCTCGCGTCTACGGGCTGACGCCCGGCCGTCACTGCTGCCGGCGGCGGATCTCGATGCGGTGCCAGACGTGGGTTTGACCCGCAATGACCCGCGACCCAGCTGGGGGAGCGCCGCAGTTTGCCGCAACCGCTCTCGTCCGTCGCAGATGGCGATAGCTCGAACGAGCTTGGCCCGCATAGTTACCTTGACACTCGGTGATTTTGAATCAGGTCGTCCTGCCGTCTGGTTCCGCACGATTCAGCATCGGCACGATTCGCGCAGATCATCAGCCCGACATGGGACTTGCCCCCCGAGCGGAGGGGATCGAGGTCTGGGCCAGGTCGGCTGGCGTCCACGCAGCGACGCGCGATAGCCACGATCTCGGCGGTGGCTGCAGCCACCGAGACTCCATGCGCGATTCAAGGCGTATGAGCCAGCGCCGATAACCGGGGCGACTCTTCCTCGGAGTCGTCCCTCGATGACTAAGTTCATAACGCCTTCGCGCGCGGCCCGACGGGCCGCCCTTCCCGCGCTGGGCATGGCCACGATCGGCCTTGCCCTGCTTGCTGGCCCCTGCCCGGCGCAGGCCTTCACGCCCGCCTCCAAGCATGGCGGAGAAGCGCTCCCGCTCAACATCTCCACCACTTCAACCGGCTCGCACACGAGCTCCGGGGGCGCGAGCATCGTGCGCACGATCGTCGGACTGTTGATCGTGATTGCCGTGATCTGGGGGCTGACGTGGATCCTCAAGCAGGTCAAGACCGGGCGCGAGACTCGCAGCGCCGGCTCCGGCCTGACTAGCCTTGCCACGCTGGCGCTCGGGTCGGGTCGCACCCTGCACCTCGTGCGCGCCGGGCGCGACTACCTGCTGGTGGGGTCAGCCGAGCACGGCGTCGCGCCGATCCACCGCTACACCGAGGAGCAGGCGCGTGCCGCCGGACTGCTCGATCTGCCCGAGCCCACCGCCGACGCTGGCGACGGGACGGGCCGCAGCCGCATACGTCCGATGCAGATCCCCGGCCAGGCGAGCCCCGCCCTCCCGAGCGCCGTGGCAGACGCGATCGAGAAGGTCCGCGAATGGACGGTGCGCAAGTGAGGCCCGGGCCCGCAGCAAATAGAGCTCACGCCCGCATCGCGCGAGTGATGCCCGGGCTCGCACCGTCACCCCGCGAACCGGCAACGGTTGGGAGGTGAACCGGTGAACGTCAGCTCCTCCAACGCCGTGCAGATCCTGCTGCTCGTCGGCGGGCTCTCGCTGATCCCCGCGGTGCTGTTCACCGTCACCGGCTTCTCCCGCATCCTGATCGTGCTCGGCTTCATCCGCACCGCCGTCGGCACCAACAACGCGCCCCCCAACCAGGTGCTGGTGGGGATCGCCCTGTTCCTGACGATCTTCGTGATGGCCCCGACGATCAGCGCGATCCGCCGGGACGCGATCGAACCGCTCTCCGCCCACCACATCTCCACCACGACCGCGATCAAGCGGGCGGAGCAGCCGTTGCGCGAATTCATGTTCCACCAGACCTCCGTGCAGGACATCGCCCTGTTCGTCCGCCTCGCCCACGCCAAGGACCCCCGCACCCGCGCCGAAGTGCCCACCGAGGTGCTGATCCCGGCGTTTATCGTCTCCGAGCTCAAGAGCGCCTTTCAGATCGGCTTCCTGATCTTCCTGCCGTTCCTGATCATCGACCTGATCGTCTCCTCCACGCTGATGAGCATGGGGATGATCATGCTCCCCCCGACCTTCATCTCGCTGCCTTTCAAGATCCTGCTGTTCGTGCTCGTCGACGGCTGGGACCTCGTGATCAAGGCGCTCGTGCAGAGCTTTCACTAGGAGACCGCCCCATGGACCAGGACACCGTCATCAACCTCGCCTCGCAGGCGATGAGCCTCGCCTTCAAGGTCGCCGGGCCGCTGCTGCTCGGGGCGATGGTCGTCGGCCTGGTCGTCTCGATCTTCCAGGCCGTCACCCAAATCCAGGAGCAGAGCCTCACGCTGATCCCCAAGATCGCCGTGATCGCGGTGATCATGGTGGTGCTCGGGCCGTGGATGCTGGACCAGCTGGTCGCCTACACGACCAACCTCTACTCCTCGATCCCCACCCTGACGAACTGATTGGGAGGGGACGCACAATGACTCAGGGGCACCCTACGCCGGGCCGGCAAGCCCCGGCACAACCACACGCTGAATACATGCGACTTGGCGGCCCGGCATGACTCAGATCCTCAGTCTCCTCGCGGGTAACGAGCTCGCCGGCTTCATCCTCGTGCTCGCGCGGGTGGGGCCGCTGTTCCTGCTGGCCCCCCCCTTCTCCTCGCCGATGGTGCCCCCGCGCGTGCGCGGGATCATCGCCGTGGGGATCTCGATCGGCCTCGCCCCGATCGCCCTGCACGGGCAGCACATCCCCACCGACCCGTTCACGCTCGCCGCGCTGATCGTCGAGGGGATGCTGGTGGGGCTCGGCTTCGCCTTCTCCTTCGCCGTGCTGTTCGCCGCCGTCGAATCGGCCGGCTCGCTCGCCGACCTCGGCGCCGGCTTCTCCTACGGCAACCTGATCAACCCCGTCTCCGGCGATGAAAGCGGGCCGCTCACCCACATGTACTCGCTCCTGGGGATCGCCGTGTTCCTCGTGATCGGCGGCGAAGCGTGGGTGTTGCGCGGGCTCGCCCGCACCTTCACCCTCGTCCCGCTTACCTCCGCCCCGCGCATCTCAACGCTGTGGGGGGGCGCAGAGCACGTCTTCTCGACCGTGTTCACCTCCGCCGTGGAGATCGCCGCGCCGGTGCTGATCGCGCTGATGATCACAGACGTCGCCTTCGGCGTGGTCTCCCGCGTCGTGCCCCAGCTCAACGTGTTCGCCGTCGGCTTTCCCGCCAAGGTCGCCGTCGCGCTGCTGCTCGTTGGCGCCTCGCTGCCGTTCGTCGCCGGCTGGATCGCCAACCAGATGTCCACCTCCGTCGGCGCCGCGCTCGGCGCGCTGCACGTCGGGTGATGGTGGCCGAGATGAAGAGCGTGGCCAAGATCCGGAGGGTGCCCCATACGCCGTGGACCAATCGGGCAATCGAGAGGCCGGGAGAGTAGGTCGTGGCACAACAGGACCGCACCGAGAAGGCCACCCCCAAGCATCGCGAGCGCGCGCGTAAGAAGGGACAGATCGCGCGCTCCGCCGACGTCGGCGGCTCGCTCGTGCTCGCCGGGGGGCTGTTCGCGATCACGCTGCTCGGCCCCTCCGTGGTCGGCGCCGCGCAGGCCGCCTTCCGCGAGATTCTTGCGGAGATCGCCACGCCCACCAAGGCGACCTCCGCCGCCGGGCTGCACTCGCTGATGGAGGTCGGGCTCACCACGCTCGGGCTCACCGTCGGGCCGATCGCCGCGATCTGCCTCGGCGCCGGCCTCTTCGCCGGGGCTGCCCAGGTCGGCTTTCGCCCGGCCCCCAAAGCGCTCGCGCTCGACTTCAAGCGGATCAACCCCGTCTCAGGGGCGCGCAACCTGTTCGGGCCCAACTTCGCCTTCGAGGCGCTCAAGGCCGTCACCAAGGTCGCGGTCGTCGCCGGCGTCGCCGCGCTCGCGATCCTCCCCGGCCTCACCGCGCTCGCCGCCGAAGTCGGCATCCCCCCCGGCGACCTTGGGCTCGTGCTCGGGCATCGCGGCATGGAAATCGCCCAGCGCGCCACCTTCGCCTACCTCGCGATCGCCGTCGTTGACTACGCCTGGCAGCGCCGGCGCAACGAGGGCAAGCTGCGCATGACCAAGCAGGAGCTCAAGGACGAGCAGCGTCAGTACGGGCTCCCCGCCGAGGTCAAAGCCGCCCTGCGCCGCCGCCAAGCGCAGGCGGCGCGCAAGCGGATGATGGCCGCCGTCCCCGAGGCCGACGTGGTGATCGCCAACCCCACCCACTTCGCCGTCGCGCTGCGCTACGACGGCTCGCGCACCGCGCCCGAGGTCGTGGCCAAGGGCCAGGACCTGATCGCCCTGCAGATCCGCCGCATC
Source organism: Solirubrobacteraceae bacterium (assembly GCA_035948945.1). Classification (GTDB taxonomy): domain Bacteria; phylum Actinomycetota; class Thermoleophilia; order Solirubrobacterales; family Solirubrobacteraceae; genus Palsa-744. The sequence continues at coordinate 93,145 of DASZIQ010000025.1, read as the reverse complement.
GCCGAGGAGCACGACGTGCCGATCGTCTCCGAGCCGCCGCTGGCGCGCGCGCTGTACGCATCGTGCGAGATCGGCCACGTGATCCCCGAGGAGCTGTACGCCGCCGTCGCGCGCGTGCTCGCGTTCGTCTACCGCCTCGCGCGGCAGCGGAGGTACGCGCTGTGAGGCCCCTCTTCGCACCCGCTCACCCAGTCGCGATGCGATGCCGGACGCTCGGCTTAGAGGCGCTCGGCACAGCCCCACACGCGGGGACGTGGGGTAGGAGGCCCCACGCCCACCCGCTCGGGGCCGAGCTCGCCCGCGCGGACGATCCCCCCTGCCCACCCCTCGACGACCACTCGGCGGTGACCCGATGAACCTCGACTCCGTGCGCCGCCTTTTGCGTCACACCGACCTGCTCGCCGCCGTCGCGGTGGTGATGGTCATAACGATGCTCGTCGTCCCGCTGCCCTCCGCGCTGCTGGACCTGCTGATCACGCTCAACATCTCCGCCGCGCTCACGATCGTGGTCGCCACGATGTACCTTGGCAAGGCGCTGGACTTCGCCTCGTTCCCGTCGCTGCTGCTGCTGACGACGATGTTTCGCCTGGCGATCAACGTGTCGGTCACGCGGCTGATCCTGACGACCGGCGACGCCGGCTCCGTGGTCAAGGCGTTCGGGGAGTTCGTGGTCGGCGGCAACGTCGTCGTCGGCCTCGTGATCTTCCTGATTCTCGTGGTGATCCAGTTCGTGGTCGTGACCAACGGCGCCGGGCGCGTCGCCGAGGTCGGCGCGCGCTTCACGCTCGACGCGATGCCCGGCAAGCAGATGGCGATTGACGCCGACCTCAACGCGGGGCTGATCACCGACGAACAGGCCCGCTCGCGCCGCTCGGAGATCGCCCGCGAAGCGGACTTCTACGGCGCGATGGACGGCGCCTCGAAGTTCGTCAAAGGCGACGCGATGGCGGCGGTGATCATCACCGCCATCAACCTGATCGGGGGCATCGTCGTCGGCGTGGCGCAGCGCGGCCTCTCCTTCACCGAAGCCACGCACGTCTTCTCGCTGCTGACGGTCGGCGACGGCCTCGCCGCGCAGATCCCCGCGCTGCTGATCTCCGTCGCCACCGGCATCATCGTCACCCGCGCCACCTCCGACAAAGACCTCGGCTCCGACATCGCCTCGCAGATCCTGCGCCAGCGCAAAGCGCCGCTCGTCGCCGCCACCGCGATCGGGCTGTTCGCGCTCGTCCCCGGCCTGCCCAAGCTGCCGTTCCTGGCGATCGCCGCGATCTTCGGCGCCGTCGGCTGGTCCGTGCGCCACGGGCTCCCGGGCGACGAGGCCGAGGGCGCGCTCGCGCTCGCCACCGCCACGCCTGCGGGGCAGGCCGGCCAGATCGGGGACGGGCAGGGCTCCGAGGAGGCGATGGAGCGGCTCTCCGTCGACGCCCTGGAGCTCGCCGTCGGCTTCGGCCTCGTGCCGCTCGTCGACGGCTCCTCCGGCGGCAACCTGCTGCGGCGCGTGTCCGCGATCCGCCGCCAAATCGCCGGCGAGCTGGGCATCGTGATCCCCGCCGTGCGCATCCACGACGAGCTCGGCATGGAGTCCCACGAGTACGTCTTCAAGGTGCGCGGCTCGGAGGTCGCCCGCGCCCGCATCATGCCCGGGCACCTGCTGGCGATGGACCCCGGCGACGCCGCCGGCGGCCTGCAGGGGATCCCCACCACCGAGCCCACCTACGGCCTGCCCGCCGTGTGGGTGCACTCCTCCGACCGCGCCGAGGCCGAAGCGCTCGGCTATACGGTCGTCGACGCCGAGTCGATGATCGTCACCCACCTGACCGAGACGATCCGTGCGCATGCCTCCGAGCTGCTCACGCGCCAGGATGTGCGGACGCTGCTCGACCGGCTCAAGGAGACCAACGCCGCCGTCGTCGAGGAGATCGTGCCCGAGGCGCTCTCGCTCGGCGAGATCCAGCGCGTGCTGCGCGCGCTGCTCGCCGAAGGCGTCCCCGTGCGCGATCTCGGCACGATCATGGAGGCGATCGGCGACCGGGCGCGAATAACACGAGACACCGGCCTGCTCACCGAGTACGCCCGCCAGGCCCTGGGCCGGGCGATCACAGCCCCCCATCTGGACGAGCGGCTCTGCCTGCAGGCGATCACCCTCGACCCTGCGATCGAGCAGGAGGTCGCAACCTCCATCACCCAAACCACCGACGGCGAGTACCTGGCGATCGACCCGCCCCGCGCGCAGGCGATCGTGAGCGCGCTGCGCGCCCAAGTCGAGCACGCCACCGCGCGCGGCGCGCGCAACCCGGTGCTGCTCTGCTCGGCGCGCGTGCGCCGCCACCTGCGCCGGCTGATCGCCGTGGCCCAGCCCCACCTGCCGGTCTGCTCCTACAACGAGATCGCGCCGGGCGTCAACGTCGAGACGATTGGAGTAATCCACGCATGAGCACCGCCGCCTACGACACCGCCTCTGATCGCGCCGCTCGCCGGCAGGCCTCTCCCCGGCAGACCCTTCCCCGGCCGGCCGCCGCGGGCGACGACTCTTGGCTTGACTCCTGGGAGTCCGGCCACGACCCCGGCCCGCACGGCAGCCTCCACCCCGCGCACGGCACCGTCCCCGGGTTCTTCGCGCCCCGCATCTACCGTGGGCGCACCGTCGACGAGCTGATCCCCACGATCGTCGCCGAGCTCGGCGAGGACGCCGTTGTGATCCGCCACCACCGTGGGCTGTCCGGCGGCTTCGCCGGCTTCTTCCAGAAGGCCTTCGTGGAAATCGAGGCCCGCCGCGGGGACCCGGGTGGCTCGCTGGTCGACCGCTACGACGACGGTGACGCTGCGCCGGCGCTGCCCGAGTATGAGGCCCCGGCGCCGCCCGAGTGCGAGGCTCCGGCGCTGCCCGAGTACGAAGCTCCCGCGCTAGCAAACGACACCACCCGCGCGCTGCCCAACGACACCACCCGCGCGCTGCCCAACGCATTCGATGAGGCTCCGGCGCCCGCACCGCCAAAACCTCCCAACTGGGACGGGCCGACGGAAGTGTGGGCCACCAACCCGTTCGCCGCCGCGCTCGCCGAGGCCGAGGCCGCGGTGCGCGCCGCCGAGCCCGCGGTCCCGCCCGATCTCGATGCCGCGCTCGCCGAAGCGCTCGCCGAAGCCGAAGACGCGGAAGCGCCCGAAGAGATCGTCGCGGCTCCCCCGCCGGATCTTTACGCCGAGCCCGTGGCCACGGCGCCCCCCGCCGCGGCGGTGCTCTCGGCGGAGCCGCCCCATGTCCCTTCCACGCCTCTCCACCCGGCCCCGCGTGAGACGCTCATCGAGCAAGCAGACGAAGCGCCACCTTCCCACGCGGGCGCTCGCCATGAGATCGAGCGCGCGCTGTGCGCGGTCGGAATCGGCGAGGAGTTCGTGCAGGAGCTGATCGAGGCGGCCATCGCCCACGTGCTGCCGCTGATGCCCCCCTCCACCACCCTCGCGCAGGCCGTGCACACCGCACTGACACAGCGGATTCCGTCCCCCGCGCCGCTGCCCGCCGAGGGCGCCGCGATCGCCGTGGTCGGTGCCGGCGGCAGCGGCAAGAGCGCCTGCTGCGCCGCGCTGATGGAGGCCTACCGCGAGCACTCCACGCTGCCCGCCACCTGCGTCACGCTCTCGCCCGACGCCACGCCCGGGGAACAGGAGCTGCACGAGGCGCGCGCCGGGGGCCTATTGCTACTCGACACGCCCCCCGTCTCCTGTGCCGACCCCGGCTCGATCTCCTCGCTCGCGGAGCTGCTGGCGCAGCTGGCGCCCGACCGCGTGGTGCTCGCGCTCCCCGCCACGCTCGGCGCCACGCCCGCGGCCCAGCTGCTGGAGGCGCTGGGCCCGCTGCGCGCGGACGCACTGGCGATCACCCACGCCGACGAGACCGACCAGCTCGGGGTGGCGGTGCAGACGGCGTGCACGTTCGGGCTGGCCCCCGCCCACCTGCTGGCACGCGCCGAGCACGGCCGCAGCGTCGAGCACGGCCGTGACGCCGAGCAGGGCGGTGCCGGCGAGGGGCCTGAGCCCCACGTCTCGGGTACCCCCCGTGCGTGGGCGCTCACCTGGATCGACCCCTTCGTGCTCTCCGACAGGCTGTTCGCGCCGCGATGAACCTCAGGCGCTCCGCAAAGGCGTCGCGCGAGCGCGGTGAGATCGAGCTCCCCGAGCGCTCCGATCCGGTCGCGATCGTGCGTCCGAGCGGCGAGCGTGTGCAGGCACGGGTTGCCGGGCGCGACGGCAGCGGGCTGCTGGTGGCGCTGATGTTCCGCGCCGAGGTGCCCTTCAGCCCCGGATCGCTCGACGAGCTGGTACTCGAGTTCACCAACGACCGTGGGCGAATCCGGCTGCGGGGCACGGTCACGCTCGAGGACCGCGAGCTGCTTCGCTTCCGCGACCTGCACTCGGTCGAGCTGGTCCAGCAGCGCGAGTACGTGCGCATCCAATCGACCCGGCCGGTGCTGGTGCTCACCGGGGGCCACGAGGGCACGGTGCAGACCTACTCCGTGGACCTCAGCGGCGGCGGGATGCTGCTGGCGGGGCCGAGCACGCTGAAGGTCGGCGAGCAGGTCGAGTTCCGGTTGACGACCGTCAAGGGGAGCCCGCCGATCACGGGCGTGGGCACGGTCGTGCGCACCGACCTCCAGGGCCGCCGCGCGATCTGCTTCGACGAGATTGCCGAGGGCGAACACCGGCGCCTCGTGCGCTTCATCTTCGACTGCCAGCGCGCCGAACGGCGGCGCGGCCTAGAGGGTGGCGCAGGGGGCCAACGGCCGCCGAGCCGGGCCCCTCTTTCTCAGAATAAGGATCGCGGTCATGGCCGGTAAGGACATCCAAAGGCCGAGCCGGGGCGGGGATCGACTCCCTCAAGACAAGGAGCGCGGTCGTGGCCGGTAAGGACAAGACCGCCAAGGCCGGGAAGGCCAAGGGCAAGAAGGGCGCCGGCACGAAGGGCGCCGGTGACGGCGGGGCCGGCGCGGGGGGCTCCAAGCTGATCCTCGCCGAGCACCCCCGCGCGGCACGCAGCGTCGCGCGGGCGAAGGCGTGGGGCGGACTCGGCGGCTTCCTGATCGGCGGATACCTCTCGTTGCCCACACAAACGTTCGCAGGCGCCGGCCTGCGGGCACTCGTGGCAGGGGTCGTGTGTTATGTGGCGGTGTGGGCCGCCGCGGTGTTCCTGTGGCGGCGCATGCTGGTCGCCGAGCTGCACCAGGCTAAGCATGACCTGCTCGCCGCGGAGCTCGCCAAGCTCGATCGTACCCGCGCGCCCGGGGCGGGCGGGCCCGTCGGCGGGCGCACCTCGTAGCGTTGACGATCCAAGGGGAGCACGATGGATCCCATCCAACCGATCGGACCCCGCCCACCGTGGATCGCCGAGCTGGCGGCCGAGCAGACGCAGAGCCTCTCCAAAAAACGCCGCGAGCGGTCTGGCGCGGACGCGAAGCTGGGACCCCGCCGGCCGCCGCCGCGCGCGCCTGACGATCCCGACGAGGACGGGGACGGCAGGCACGTCGATGTGCGCGCCTGAGCCGAGGCTGGGGATGGCGGGCCTTTAACGACGGGATGGGCAGCCCGAAGACCGCCCATCCCACCACCGTTCCCTCGATGAATCGGCGGTATATAGCTTCGTGCCGGCCTTCCCAGACCGTCGGAAGCGTTATGACCATCCCCGGGCGGGCGGGCCCGCCCCGAGATGGCTTCGCTGCAGTGGTGGCGCGCTAGGCGCCACCACTGAGGAAGATCGGGTTAGCGGGATCAGCCGCCGACCAGCTTCAGCACTGCCTGGGGCAGCGAGTTGGCCTGGGCGAGAATCGCCACGTCGGCCTGCTGCAGCACCTGGGCCTTGGTGAAGTTGCTCATTTCGGCCGCCATGTTGGCGTCAACGAGCGAGCTCTGGGCGGCGGAGAGGTTCTCCCCGTAGATCGCCTGGTTGCTCTGGGTGTACTGCAGGCGGTCCTGAACGGAACCGAATTCGCCAGCCAGCGTAGCGACTTTTTCGATCGCTTCTTCAACCGTCTTGATTTCTTTGATTTTGATGCCTTTAGAGTCTTCTTTGAGAACGGCGGTTTTCACTTCGATCGTTTCTGCTTCGTTCGGGCCGACCTGGAACTTGATTCCTTCCGCTTTGGCAAGGAGTTCCACACCGTTGAACTTGGTCGTTTCGCCGACTCGTTCGATCTCTTTCGTGAGCTGTTCGCTCTCGCCTTCGATCGCTTTCTTGTCAGATTCCGAGTTGGTGCCGTTGGCCAGCTGCACCGCGAGCTCGCGGATGCGCTGCAGCATCTGCTCGACGTCGTTGAGCGCGCCCTGCGCCGTCTGCACCAGCGCGACCGCTTCCTGGGTGTTCTGAGCCGCCTGGTTGACGCCGTTGACCTGGCCCTGCAGGCGCTGGTTGGCGGCGTAGCCGGCGACGTCGTCGGCCGCCGAGTTGATGCGCAGACCCGAGGACAGACGTTCCGTCGACTTGGTCAGCATGCTTTCGCTGGTGTTCATGTTGCGCTGAACGATCAGCGAGTCGATGTTGGTGTTGATGCTGAGGGACATGCGTTCATCTCCTTGATGACGATTGTTTGGTCAGTCCCGGGCAGACTCCCTGTCAGCCCTTTGTTTTGATTGAAGAGGGGCTCGGCTCACCGGCCTGAAGGCCGGCTGCGCCACCCTCTACACGCCGGTTTATCGTCACCGGCGGGCGATACTTGAGTGCAGGCCGAATCGCTGGACGGCTGCAAGCGAGCGTTCACATACTGTGCCGCGGCCGGGCGAAAACGCACGGTGCCCTCACACCGTCAGCGCTTGCGGGCCTGCCCGCGGCATCCCGGCCAGCCCTACTCACGGCCGGGCGCCCAGTCTCACACAAGCCCCGGCTTGTGCGTACGACCGCGGCCGTCGCGCCGCGGTGTCCACTCGCCCTGCGTGACTCCGTCGGGAGCGAAGGTGTCGTCCGCCGGCGGCACACCGGGCGCACCGGGCACACCGCGAGCCGAAATCGGCCCCGCGAGCTTGGGCTCGTGGGCGTAGGACTCGCGGTCGTAAGCCTCATACACGAGCGTCTCGCCAGCCAGCGCCTCGTCAGCAAGCGCCTCGTAAGCTAGCGCCTCGTCAGTCAGCCCCGCGGCGGGCTCGCCCTCGGAGGCACCAGACCACGCGCCGACCGCGTAGCGGAACTGGCCGCTCTCGTCGGTCACCCAAAAGGCTTCGCCATCCTCGGCGATCTCGTGCAGGATCGAGCGGTCGTAGTGCTCCGCGATCTGCGCCAGCGACTCCATGTCCTCGACGTCGATCACCGGGACCCCGGGCAGCTGCCACACGCGCGCAACCGGCACGATCATGCGGCCGTAGCGCGCGCGGATGGACGCCGACTCATCGCGCGGTCGCGGTACGGCAAGCGCGCGCACCAGCCGCAGGCACGCGAGCGCCGCCAGCACGGCGAGCACCATCAGGGCGACGCCGTAGAGCGCGACCCGCCGCGCGCTCGCCACCGACATCCGCGCCACCCCGAAGGAGAGAGAAGCCGGCTCCGAGCGCGTGCCCGTGGCCGAACCGGAGACCGAGGGGGCGAACGGGCTTTCCGCCGAGTGTTCGCCGGCCGGGGCGCCGGCGACGGTGGTGGCGGCGGCGGCGCTGGCGAGGACCGGCTGGGCCTCGTTCGGATTCAGCGCGAACTGGATCTTCGGCGCGAATGCGGTGTGCACCGGCAGACCGTTCACCCTCCCGGTCGCGCTCACGTGCGGGAGGAGCGTGAGCGTGTAGGAGCCGGTCGCCTTCGTCGCAGTTTCGACACGCTGCACCAGCGCGACCAGCGAGGTCAGATCGAGCGTCCCCGTGACGAGCGCGCGGCTGCCGCGAAAGCGCGTCGGGGGCGCGAGTTCGAGCGTCGTGTGCCAGCCATCGGAGGAGACCACCGTCGCGTCGAGCGAGGCGCTCCCCGTGAGCGAGCGCCTGCCGGCGGTGTGAAAGCGGTACCCAAAGCTGAACGCAACCGTTTTGAGGACGTGCGTGAAGAGGGGGTCGCCGGTCACGGCCCGGCCGCTCGGGTAGGTGGGTCCCGGCGGCGCTTCGGCCACGTAGGAGAGCCTGCCGCTCTGTTTGTAGGAGACCGCGTAGGGGTAAAGCGTGGTCGGCGAACGGGTGAACGCGAGCAGCGTGAGCATGAGCAGCGGCAACAGAGCGAGGCCGCCGACCGCCACGACGCCGAGAGCGGGCGCCGCGAAGCCTCGCGGCAGGCGTGGCGACGGCGACCGGCCGGCCTCGCCGCCGCGTCTCTGCCTGCCCCGCAGCCGCCGGCGGCGCGTGAAGGCGGCTCCGGTGAGGAACAGCACGCCGACGGCGAGCAACACCCCGACCAGCGCCGGCGAGCGAATCGACTGCAGCGTGGCGCCCGCACCAGGGATGTGCAGCCACAGGGCTCCGATCAGCTGGCTCGCGGCCGGGCGTTCGGGGTCGACGAAGTTGTTGTTGTCGCCCTTGAAGACGTACCGCGCGCCTTCGCGCCCAATGATCCGGTGCAGCACAATCGTGTGCAGCATGTTGTTGTGGTAGGCGACGATTTCGCCAACGTGGTAGCTGCTCTGGCTGCGCACGAGCGCCAGGTCGCCGGTGTGGAAGCGGGGCTTCATGCTGATGCCGTGGGTGACGACGTACGTCGTCGAGCCGCCAAGCTGGACCGGGGCGAACCAGTACCAAGCACACCCCAGGACGATCAGTCCAAGAGCGAGGGAGAGGAATTGCCGCTTGATTCGAGGGATGCGCATGGTGGGTCGGGAAGCGCGCACGGTTGCAGTGGGCGCGGAGCGGCCGGTGCGCCGGCCGCTCCGCCTTGCCACTTGTCGCTACACCTACGAGGTGACGATGGTTTCCTGTAGGGTGTCTTCTTCGATTTCTGTCTTTGACAGCGCTTTTGCAAAGGTGCACGTGAATTTGACCGGGGTGCCCGCAGCAGCTACGCACGGGGTCCAAACCGCCGTTCCCCCGGATTTGTAGACCGCAATTTGAGCCTCCGTCGCTGCGGCCTCTTTCGCTTCCGATTTTTCCGCTGTGAATTCCGCTGTTTCAGCAGTTCCTTCTTTGAGCAGGAAGTGCAGGTTCGAGGTTTCGTAGCCGGACACCGTTTCCGAGTTGGCACCAGCGCCCGACGCATTCGCCTGTGTGTTGCCATCCGTGAACGCATACGCGCCCACGCCGATCACGCCTGCGAGCACGAATGCGCACAGGCCCGCTATCTTTCGCTTGCGGCTAGCGAAGCTTCGCTTGCCAATACGCATAGACACGTCTAGCCCCCTTGGGATTGAACAGTGATGTGGACACTTGCGTGTCCTTTGCCGGCGCTATCGACGAACTATTGGAAGCGCTTTAGACCGGGTTTTGGGATGCAAGCATTTATGCGAGCGGCCCCAAACCGCTCGCGACACACCGCCCGCCGCCGCGCCTTCCACGCCACGCCCGCCCCGGCCTCGTGCCCCCGAGCCCGCCGCTCAACCACTGACGGGCGCTGCCGATCACCGGGCGGATGTCGGTCGAATCCGTCCTCGCGCGCGTGGCCACACTCGAACAGGCGATCGCCAACCCCGCCACCCTGCTCGCCACCAACGCGGCGGGCAACGGCGGCACGGCGGCGCCCACGGCGCCCGAAGCGACGCAGGCGACCGGCAGCACCACCTTCGCGCAGGCACTGCAGAGCGCGAGCGCCAGTCAGGCGGGCACGGCGACGCCCACCGGCACGGCGCCCGGCATCGCCCCCACCAGCGCGGCGGGCCTGGAAACGGCGACGCCACTGCTCGCAGCCACGAGCACGGGCACCCTCACAAGCACGCCCGGGCTCGCGGGCACCACGACCACCCCGGGCCAGCAGATCGTGAGCATCGCCGAAACCCAGCTGGGCCAGACCGAGCAGCCGCCAGGCTCCAACTCCAACGAATCACCGGCGATCGCGATGTACCGCACCGCCACCGCGGGAGCGACCCCCGGCGCCCCATGGTGCGCCTACTTCGCCTCGTGGGCCGCGCGCCAGGCGGGCGAGCCGCTGGGCGCGAACGGCGAAGGGCTCGGCTCCGTGGCGCAGGTGTGGTCGTGGGCGCAGAGCACCGGCCGCGCGATCCCCAACGGCCCCGGCGTCACCCCCCAGCCGGGCGACCTGATCGTGTTCGGCGACGAACACGTGGGGATCGTCAGGGACGTGCTCCCCAACGGCGACATCCAGACGATCGAGGGCAACTACGAAAACAAGGTCGCGGCCAACGTGCGCACGCCGACGGAAGCCACCGGTTATGTGAACATGAACTGAGGCGGGCGGGGTGACCTCGGTTTTGTCGCGAGATCGTCCGCGCGGGCGAGTGTCATCCGTCGCGCGTGGGCGCTGGCCGAAACGGGGATTCTCGCCGAAGGCGAGTGTCTCCCGGCTTCGGTCCTCCATGCCCGGCGACCGAGCGTTCTGGTTGACCTACGCCGAGTGCGTTTACGAACTTGCGATCTCGTGGAGACGTGGAAGCACAACCGTCTCCAAGCGGGCCTGGCTTGCTCGATCGGGGCGCAGCATCGAGGCCACCATTGTCAGGAAGTCCGGGATCTGCTGCAGCTCGCGCCGCCGGCGAGGTGTGGATACGTGCGCGCAGCAGCTCAACAGCCAATCCTCGTGTGCGCGTGTCGCCCATGCGCAGCGCGTCGACGAGCGCCAGCAACTCGTACATCTGCGAGTCGGCGCGAGCGAGCGCGACCACGGCGGGGTGCAGTGGCATGACCTCCAGGCCGCGCAGCTCGCCATCAGGGTCGGGCCAGACCGGCGGCGGCTCGTCCGCGGGGGCGAGGTGTGCGGACAGTGGCAGCGCGGCCCACGACGTCCCAAGCCCGCGAGTTTCGCCCCCCGGCCTGGCCGGCGCGAGGTAGCGCAGCGCATGATTGAAGAACTCGTCGCACGCCCCCAGGCTCACCCGCCTGCGGCGACCGTCGTACGCAGGCGTGGCGGCAAGCCGATCGAGTGAGCGCTGCACGCTGGCAGAGGGCAGACCCAGCTCCTGCGCCAGCGAGCGCACCGTCCAAGCGCCTGCCGAGTGCCGCAACAGCCCAAGCAGAACCACTATGTCCACTTCCCTGAGCATCAACGCCTACTGTATCATGTCTCGATACATGGGACAGCTGGTGACGTCCACACCGCTCCGAAGATGCCACACGTACATCCGCAGCAGCACGCCGCAGCCAAAGGCGCAGCCCGTACCCGTAGCGGTGCGGCACCTGGGCTGATCGGTGCTACACTCCCCACGTGCCCACGACCCACCCCCGCTACTCGATCACCGACACCGGCCCCGTGCGCGAGCTGCTCGACGACGCGGAGCGTCAGTGGCCGGAGGTGGGCAATCGCAAGGAGTTGCTGCTGCGCTTGGCGCAGGCGGGACACGACGCGCTGGGTCTCGATCGGGCCGAGGCCGAGGCGAGCCGCCGACGGGAGTTGCAACGTAAGGCCCTCGAGGAGCTGCCCAAGCTGGTGGACATGGATGTGCTGCTCTCCGACAGCGCGTGGCAGTGACGCTCACAGCCGGCCGCCGCTGGCTGTTACTTGACAAGTCAGCGCTCGTCAGAGGCGGCGGTATCCCGAAGGAATCCCTGGGCCGGCCCTGCATATGCGCGATCACGCGCCTGGAGATGCTGCACAGCGCACGCTCGGGGGCAGGCTACCAGCAGCAGGTCGAGGAACGACTGGCAGCCTTCCACGAACTGCGCATGAGTGCCGAGACGATCGCGGCCGCCGTGGCCGCTCACCGCGAGCTAGGGCAGAAAGGCCGCCATCGCCTGCCGATCCCCGATCTGCTGATCGCGGCCTGCGCCGAGCAGCACCAGGCCGCCGTGCTCCACGTCGATCGTCATTACGACGTGCTCGCCGAAGTGCTCGCCTTCGAGCCCGTGCGCCTCGCGCTCTGATACACCCAAGGGGATGGGCGATACCACCGAACGCACGCCCGGCAAGCCCCCGCACGCGCAGCTTGGGACGGGATAGCCCTGGCGCACATCACGCCCCGCCACCCCCCGCTCTGATACACCCAGGGTGATGGGCGATACCGTCTCGTCCCGACAGCGTGGCCACCACCCGCGCCTGCGCAGGCGTGTGGTCGTGGCCATCCTGCTGCTGGCGCTCGCGGCGATCCTCGCGTTCGCGCTCTCGCAGCTGGGGCTGCACCGTGTCGGCAACGCGCTGACCTCCGCGCAGCCCGGCTGGATTGTGCTCGCGCTCGCGCTGATGGGGCTCTCGCTGCTGCTGCGCGCGGGCTCCTGGCACGAGGTGCTGCGTGCGGCGCTGCCCGACACCGCGGTCGCGTGGGTGCCGGTGATCCGCGCGACGATGATCGGCGTGATGGGCTCGGCGGTGTTCCCCGGGCGCATCGGCGAGCCCGCCAAGATGCTCGTGCTGACTCGCCGCCTGCCCGGCTCCTCGCGGCGCCAGCTGCCGGTCGTCGCCGGCACCGTCTTCTCGCAGACGCTGATCAACCTGCTGGCGCTGACGATCCTCGCGACCGTCACCTTCACCAGTCTCGAACTCCTGCGCCAGCACGTCTCCGGCCTGGTGATCGCGCTCGCGGTACCGCTGGCGATCTGCCTGCTGGTACTGCTTGGCCCGTGGATGCTGGCGCGCGCACAACGCTCGCGCTCGCTGCGCATCGCGCTCGCCGCCGCCACGCTCGCCCGCCTGCTGCGCCTCGGCAGGCAGGGGCTCGCCGTGTTCGCCAACCCCCGCCACGGGATCCCCGCCGTGCTGTTGCAGCTGCTCGCGTGGACGCTGCAGTGGCTGGCCTGCTACGCGGTGCTGTGCGCGCTCGGCCTGCAATCCGACGATGGCCTCACCGCCGCCGCCGCGGTGCTGCTCGCCGTCAACGTCTCCGCCGTGCTGCCCGCCACCCCCTCGAACGTCGGCGTCTTCCAGGCCGCCTGCCTGGTCGTGCTCGCCGCCTACGGCGTCGGCGCCGGCCCCGCCCTCGCCTACGGGATCATCCTCCAGGCCGTCGAGGTCCTCACCGCGCTCGCCCTCGGCGTCCCCGCCCTGCTCGGCGAGGGCATGACCTGGCGCGACATCCGCGGCGCCTCAGCACTGGAGGAGGAGGCCGTCGCCGAGCAGTTCCCCGAGCGGGCACCGCTCGGCTGAGGACCCAACCGAGCGTCCCGTCCCAAGCGGCGCGTAGCTTCCGCGACCGCGTCGATCCACGAGGCGGGTCTCGGCAGAGCGACCGCGCTCACCGGTCGTTCATCAGCCGAGGTCCGCGTTGGCGTTGGCGTTGGGAGTTCCCAACAGAATGGTGTATCCTTGAAACCCAAGCATCCAAAGAAGCCGGTCGAGGCGGCGCTCAAATGGGCGGGGAGTCAGGGATTCCGGGTCGAGACGAACCGGGTCCATTGGGGAATCATCTACTGCCCGGGCAATGAGGCGGGCAGATGTCCTCCATTCTCGATCAACGGCTCTCCGCGGAGCGCCGAGAACGAGGCGCGGCGAATCGGTCGCTTCCTCGCCCGCTGTCCCCACTCCAAGCCATGAACGACTACATCTTCACCCTTCGATTCCTCGCCCCCGGCAAAAGCGTCGAGGAGCTCTCAACCTCGATCTACGAGCGGATCGACGACGCCTCGCTGATGGGACCCGACGAGGACGGGTCATTCCTGCTGGAGTGCGATCGACGCTCCAGCAGCCTTCCTCGCGCGCTTGGCACCACCGTGGCAGAACTACTCCAGACGCTTCCCGACGCGACCATTCTGCGCGTCGAGGAGGACGACCTCGCCACGATGGCCGACATCGCCAAGCGCGCGGGCCGAACGCCCGAGAGCATCCGGCTGCTTGTCAACGGCAAACGTGGCCCGGGAGCCTTTCCGCCGGCGGCCGGACGCCTGGACGCTCGTACCAAGGTCTGGCGCTGGGCAGACGTCGCGCAGTGGTTCGAGCGGGCTCTCAGCGAGCCCCTCCCCGGCACCGCCGACAGTGCCTTCCTGCAGGCATTCAACGACGCCCTGGAGATCCGCCGGCTCGCACGCCACCTCGGCAAGTCTCAACGCCAGGCCGTAGCCACAGCCCTACCCGACGAGCTCGCCCCCGTCTGAGCGGATCGAACCGCGTCAGCTGACCAGCGCCCGCAGCGACTGGCGCAGCGAGTGCGTGGTGCGCAGGACCGCGGTGGGCTCGTAGCCGCAGTGGGCCATGCAGTTCTCGCAGCGCGGGTCGCGGCCGCGGCCGTACTTGCTCCAGTCGGTCGTTTCGATCAGCTCTTTGTACGTCTTCGCGTAGCCGTCGGACATCAGGTAGCACGGGCGCTGCCAGCCAAACAGCGAGTAGCTGGGGATCCCCCAGGCGGTGCAGTCGAATTCGGCGTTGCCTTCGAGGAAGTCGAGGAACAGCGGGCTGTGGTTCAGGCGCCAGCGCTTGCGCCGGCCGCCCGCGAACGCCTCGCGGAACAGCTCGCGCGTCTGGCGCACGCCGAGGAAGTGCTCCTGGTCGGGCGCTTTCTCGTAGGCGTACGCCGGAGAAATCATCATCTCGTCGACCCCGAGCTCGTCGTTGAGGAAGTCCAGCACCTCGCGCACCGTCTTCGGCGAATCGTGCGTGAAGAACGTGGTGTTGGTCGTCACCCTGAACCCACGCGCCTGCGCCGCGCGGATCGCCGAGACCGCCTTGTCGAAGACGCCCTCGCGTTCGACCGAGGCGTCGTGGCGCTCGCGCAGGCCGTCCATGTGGATCGCCCACGCGAAGTAGGGGCTGGGCTTGAAGTCATCGAGCTTGCGCTCCAACAGCAGCGCGTTGGTGCAGAGGTAGACGAACTTCTTGCGCTTGACGAGCTCCGCCGCGATCAGGTGGATCTCGGGGTGGATCAGCGGCTCGCCGCCTGCTATCGACACCATCGGCGTGCCGCTCTCCTCGATCGCCCCTACCGCCTGCTCCACGGACATCCGTCGCCGCAGCACGTGGTCGGGGTGCTGGATCTTGCCGCACCCCGCGCACTCCAGGTTGCACTGGAACAGCGGCTCCAGCTCGACGATCAACGGGAACTTCTCGCGTTTGGCAAGGCGCTGGCGCATCAGGTACCACCCCATGCGCGTGCTCTGTCTCATGCGCGCCGCCATTAGTGCCAACCACCATAGCCGCCCTGCCCCGGGCGTGAAGGTCTGCCCGCAGCGGCGGGCATACGACAGGCCGCAAGCACACGACAGACGGCCCGGCGGGACCCCATGCGAGTCAACCCTCCAGCGTCCACTCGTGCAACGCGCCCGCCGCACGGCGCAGCGCCGCCATCGCGCGCGCCACCCCCGCCACCGTCAGCAGCGGGTTGGTCAGCTCCCGCGCGGGCGTGTCGGTGATCACCCGCACCACGGCGAACGGGCGCCCGCCGGCGCCGGGGGCCAGCCACGCCGACTCCATGTCCACGGCGATCGCCCCCGCCTCGCGCAGCTGTACGCGCGTGTCGCCCATCGCCAAACGCGCGACCGAGGCGACCGTGCCGCGGCGCACGCGCAGGCCGCGGCGCTCCAGCGCCCCCGCCAGCTCCTGCGCGCCTGCGCACGCGACCGCGCCCATCCCGTCGGGTCCCTGCACGGCGTCGGCCACCACCACGTCGCCCACATCGCTGTGCTCGTCGAGCGCGCCGCCGAAGCCCATCACCAGCAGCGCCGCCCCCGGGCGGTCGCGCAGCACCGGGGCCATCGCCTGTGCGCGCCGCGGACCCATGCCGGTGCGGTGCACCCGGGGCGGGCGGGAACGGGTCGGACGGGAGCGGATCCCCGCGGAGATCGCCCACGCCTCCAGGCGCAGCGGCGCGGCGATCAGCAGGTCGCTCACGGCCTCACCCCGCCCCGTCGGGCGCCGACGCCGGCACGAGGCCGATCGCCTCCCGCGCGCAGCGCGCTGCCGCGTGGCCGCTCAGCACCGCGCTCTCGAGCGTCGCCGGCCAGCCGGTGTCCGTCCATGCGCCCGCCAGCGCCAACCCGGCGACCGCGGTCTTCGGCCCAGGACGCAGCGCGCCGGCGCCCGGCTCGGCCCGCAGCGTGGCGGCGTGCTCGCGCGTGGCCAGGAATCGCTCGACCCGCGCCGTGCGCGCGCGCGGGAAGAGCTCTGCCAGCGCGGGCAGGTAGCGCTCGCGCAGCTCCTGCACGCTCATGCCCATCTCCTCGTCGGCTCCCGACAGCGAGACGGCCAGATACTGCATCCCCTCGCCCACCCCGCCGGCGTCGCTGCGGTCGAAGACGTACTGCACCGGAGACTCCACCCCACCCACGAACGGGAACTCGCACACATTGCGGTCGTATACCACGTGCAGGTTGACGATCGGGGTATCGTGCAGCTTCAGCGCGCGGGCCGCCGTCGCAGGGTCGAGCGGCTCGATCAATGCCGCGGCGCGCGTGCGCGGCAGCGCGACGATCACCGCATCCGCGCCCAACCGTTCGTCCCGGCCATCATCGAGGCCGTCCCCTCCCACGCTCGCACCCTCTCCGCCGGCGGCGCCCCCACCCGCACGCCCTCCCTCGTCGTCGGCCTCCCTCCCGCGGCGCCAGACCTCAAACCCCGCGCTGGCCGAAACGGGGACCGATGGCGCGTGTCTCCCGGCTTCGGTCGCCACCAACCGCTCCGCCCGCCACCCCAGCCTCACATCTACGCCGGCCGCGCGCAGCGCCCGCTCCGCCGGCTCCCCCACGATCTCGCTCTGCGGGCGGCGATGAAAGCCTATGTCCCCCGCGTCGGCGCGTTCGAGCAGGCCGCGCTTGAAGACGAACGCCGCCTGCGCCAGCGACGCTCGGTCGGCGGGGAGGTTGAGCGCGGGCAGCGCGATCGGGTCCCACAGCGCCGCCGTCGCGTGTGGGCCCTGGCCGTGGGCGGCAAGCCACGCGCCGAGGGTCTGCCGGTCGAGCTCCGGCGCGCGCGGGTCGAGGCGGCCCAGCGCGAGCGCCGCCCGCGCCGCGCCGAGGCGCTCGCGCAGGGAGAGGTGGCGGTAGCGCAGCAGCGTGCCCGCCAGGTGCAGCGGCGCCGGCAGACCGGAGCGGCGCAGCACGCCCACCTCCCCACCGGGGCGCACCAGCGGGATCTCCAGGCGCCGCTGCAAAGCCACCCCGCGCTCGCTGCCCAGCCGTGCGAGCAGCGCGCGGTAGGCGGTGAAGCAGCGCAGGAACACGTGCTGGCCGTTGTCGATCCGCAGGCCGTCGCGCTCGAAGGAGTACACCGCCCCGCCCAGCCGCGGGCGCACCTCCAGCAGCGTCACCCGCGCGCCGGCATCGGAGCAGTCGAGCGCCGCCGCGATCCCCGCCAGCCCGCCGCCGATCACCACTACGCGCGGAGCACTCACAAGCCCCCTGTGATGGTATTGCTATTGCAATCGGGTGGGGTGTTGAACAAAAAATTCAAAAGCCGTGTGCAATTGCTATCGGGTTCTGAATTTTTTATAACAACCTCCAACTCTTCATGCATACTATAGTTATACTCAAAGCCAGTCCCCAGTCCCCAGTCCCCAGTCCCCAGTCCCCAGGCCACATGGCAAGCACCCGATTGGTGGCGATCACAGGTCTTCCTCCTGGATGCGTTCGGCCGGATGACGCTCCGGGATCCCCTTGCCCAGCAGCGCGCGCGCCGCCACCCACGCCTTCTCGCGTTTCTTCAGCCGCGTGCGCCGCGCGAGCGCGCGGTCGGGGCGCTCCTCGATGTGGCCCAGCAGGCGCCAGTAGATGCCCGCCATCGCCAGCACGCACGCGGCGCTGCGCCGGTCGAGCAGCGCCACCAGCTCCATGCCCCGGTGAAACCAGTCGCGCGAGCGCAGGCAGTAGAAGCGCATCAGCGCGTACAACTGGCCGACGTCGCCCCCTTCGAAGCCCGCGACCATCGCCGGTTCGGCCATGCTCGCCTCGCGCGTGAGCGCCTGCAGCGCGGGCGCGTCGAGCGGGCCGTCGTCGTGCAGGTGGTAGCGCACCATGTCGCGCGCCGCCAGGTACACGCGGCCCCGTTCGGCGTCCTCGCGCAGGTCGCGCGCGATGTTGGCGAGCTGCAGCGCCACGCCGAGATCGTCCGCCATCTCGCTCGGCGGACGCTCGCCTCGAGCAGAAGCCCACCCGCCCGCGCGCGTGCCGAAGATCGCCAGGCACAGCCGCCCGATCGAGCCGGCGACGCGCCGGCAGTAGAGCTCGAGCTCCTCGAAGTTCGCGTAGGAGGTGCCCCGCACGTCCATCCGCACCCCCTCGATCAGATCGTCGAGGGCGTCCGCGGGCAGATCGAAGCGCGCGCTTGCATCCGCCAGCGCCGCCATCACCGGGTCGGGGTCCTGCGGGTCCAGGCGCTCCAGCGCCTGCGCCGCCGCCGCCAGCCGGCGCAGCTTCTCCTCCGGCGCGAGCGTCCCGTCGGCGATGTCGTCCACGCGCCGCGCAAACGCGTACACCGCGCACATCGCCCTGCGCTTGGGCGCGGGGAGCAGGCGGATGCCGTAGTAGAAGTTGCCCGCCGCCGCGCGCGTGAGCGACTCGCACTGCCGGTATGCCTGCTGGGTGTGGGCCGACGCCGCGCTCACCGGCGCCCCCTCGGCGCGACCGCGACCTGCGCCGACCGTGCTCGCATGGCGTTCATCGGCGCCCGTTCGGCGTCCACCACGGTTCTCGTCCGAGTACCCCTCACGATCATCGGCGCCTCCCCGCCAGCGTCCTCGCCAGGGCCGCCGCACGCCGCGCGCGGCCCGCCCGCGGTGGACCTTCGAGCACGTCATAGCCGGCGCGCTCGATCGCCCCGAGCGCCGCGTCGGCGCCGCTCACGAACGCCGCCACCGCCAACCGCTCGCGCCCGTGCAGCATGCCGATCAGCGGCGCCCCTTCCCGCACGAGCTCGCGCGTGCGTGCCACCTCGAAAGCGATCAGCCCCTTCACGCGCCACTGCGCGGCGGGCTGGGCGAGGTCGCGCTCGGTGCAGCCGAAGCGCTCCAGGTCCTCCGCCGGCAGGTAGATCCGGCCGGCGCGCAGATCCTCCGCCACGTCCTGCCAATGCTCGGCCAGCTGCAGCGCCGTGCAGATCCGATCCGACAGCGCCACCCGCTCGGGGGCGGCGGCGCCGAACACGCCCAACACTAGCTCTCCCACGGGGTCGGCCGAGAGATGGCAGTAGCCCAGCAGCTGCTCCCAGGTGTCGTAGCGCGCCACGCGCTGGTCGCGCCGGTTGGCCTCGATCAGCCGCAGAAAGGGCTCGCGTGGCAGCGCGCATTCGCGTACCGTGCTCTGCAGGCGCACCAGCAGCGGGTTGCGCGCCGCGCCGGCGTACGCGCGCTCCAGCTCCCCCTCCAGCCAGTCGAGCGCCGCCAGCCGCTCGGCGGCCGGGCGGACATCGGCGTCACCCAGCTCGTCCACCAGCCGCGCGAAGCCGTACAGCGCGAGCAGGTGCTCCCGGACGCGGCGCGGCAGCACGCGGCTGGCGACGGGGAAGTTCTCGCCGCCGGCCCTCGCCATCACCGCGGCGGGGGTGGGGAGGTCGGGAGGGAGCCGGTGGGGCGCCGCGGACGGAGACTCGGGGGTAGGCGTCGAGGAGTGGGCGCGAGCTGGCGCGTCCTCCCCCGACATCTCGCCGAGGAGCACAATCGCTCGGAAGGGCAGCATCCTCCCGCCCATCGCCACGGCGCTCACGCCGGCCCAAGCTCAGCCCCCGCGCAACGGCCCAGCGCCATGATCGGGAAGGTGAGGCGGTAGAGGTGGTAGTTGATGTAGTAGTCCGACGGAAACCCGGTGCCCGTGTACTGCGGCTCATCCCACGTCCCGTCGGGGCGCTGCGTTGAGATCAGCCACGCCACCCCGCGGTCCATCGCCGGGGAGCTTTCGATGGCCTCGCCGGCCGCGTGCAGCGCGAGCAGCGCCCACGCCGTCTGCGAGGCGGTCGAGTCGCCGCGGCCGATCCACGCGGGGTCGTCGTAGGAGCGCGGGTCCTCGCCCCAGCCACCATCCTCGTTCTGGTGGGCTTGCAGCCACGCCACCGCCCGGCGGATCGGCGCCTCCTCGGGACCGACCCCCATCGCGGCGAGCGCCGGCAGCGCCGCGCCGGTGCCATACACGTGGTTGATCCCCCAGCGCCCAAACCACGAGCCGTCCGCCTCCTGCTGCCCCAGCAGCCAGCTCAGCCCCGCACGGGCCTTTTCGCTGTCGGCGCGGCCGAGCACGGCGAGCATTTCCAGCGCGTGCGCGGTCACGTCGGCGCTCGGCTCGTCGATCACCTCGCCGAAGTCCAGGAACGGCAGCGCCCGCACCAGCGCCCGCGTATTGTCGGCGTCGAACGCCCCCCATCCCCCGCCCTCGCTCTGCATCCCCTCCACCCACTCCACCGCGCGGTCGATCGCGTCCTGCGCGCGCTCGCGCATCCCCTGGGCGCCCTCCGCGGGCGGCTGCTCGCCGCTGCGACGGCGATGGCGGTTGGCGCGGCGCGTCTGCTCGGGTTCCAGCTCGATCGTGCGCAGCAGCGCCAGCGCCACCTCCGCGGTGTCGTCGACGTCGGGGTAGTTGTCGTTCTCGAACTCGAACGCCCACCCCCCCGGCTGCAACTCGGGCCGCGCCGCCGCCCAATCGCCGCGCACGCACACCTCCTCGTCCAACAGCCACTGCGCGCCGCGCACCAGCGCCGGGTGCTCGCGCGCAATGCCGGCATCGCTGAGCGCCACGATCGCCAGCGCCGTGTCCCACACCGGCGATTGGCAGGCCTCCAGGCGTCGGCTCGCTCCAGCGGGCGTGCCGGGTGGGCGCGACGATTGAGGGCGAGACGCCTCGGAGTGAGACAGCTCGGAGCGGGACGACTCGGAGCGGGACGACTCGAAGCGGGACGCCTCGAAGCGGGACGACTCGAAGTGGGACGCCTCGGAGCGGGACGACTCGGAGTGGGACGACTCGAAGCGAGGCGTCTCTGGCGATCGGGGGTCGGCCAAGTCGGGCGGGTGGGAACCAATCTCCTCGCCGCGGTCCTCGACCATGAAGCGCTCCAACCCCTCCAGGCCGCGGCGCATCACCGGATGATCCAGCGAGTATCCCCCGAGGTGGAGCGCCATCAGCGAGTACACCCACGGTGGCTGGATGCCACCCCACGAGCCGTCGGCCTCCTGGCGGCGCACGATCCATGCCTCGGCGTGCGCGATCGCCTGACGGCGCAGCGGGGGCAGCGGGTGGCGCTCATACACGCGCAGTGCGCTGTCCAGACGCCCCAGCCACGTACCCGCACGAGCGACGGCGGCAGGTGAGGCGACGGAGAGCAGCGAGGAGAGGCCGTGCGTGTAAGAGGATGGACGCGCAGGACGGGGCGGGCGGGTGCCGGCGGGGGGCGCGGGCGGCGATCCATTCGGGATCCACGGCTGCGCGCCGTGCAGGTCGCGCAGGTCGAACTCCAACGCCTTTTTTGGGCGCCGCGCCATCACCAGCGACAGCGCCACGATCGTCTGACGCGCCCAGCAGCCGAAGTCGTAGATGTTCAGGGGCGCCCACCGCGGCAGCATCACGATCTCCGGCGGCAACGCGGGGATCCGCTCCCACGGCCACAGCCCGAACAGCGCCATCCACACGTGCGTGAACACGCGCGCGCCCTCCACGCCGCCCTGATCGCGCACCCACTCCGCCGCCGTGCGCATGTGCGCCTCCTCGGCCGAGTCACCCGCCAGGCGCAGCGCCCAGTAAGCCTCGACCGTCGTCGAGAGGTCGCCGGGTCCGCCGTAGAAGTTCGCCCACGTCCCGTCCTCGCGCTGCTGTGAGCGGATCCAGGCCGCCGAGCGCTCGGTCTCGGCCGCCGTGCGGATCCCGAGGAACTCGCGCAGCAGCATGTCCTCGGCGTCCATCGTCACGTTCGTCTGCAGCTCGCCCCGCCACCAGCCGGCCTCGTCCTGGAGGGCGAGCAGGTGCTCACAGGCGCGCTCCAGCGCGATGCGTGCCTCGCTGCGGGTCGTGGCGGTCGAGGTCGGCATGGTCCAGCGAGCTAATCCTTTCGTATCCAACGACTGCGCGGGCGGTGATATCACGTTATGGGATCCGCTGGCGCACTCGGCGCGTCATCGGAGCCCTGCTCGTCCACCTCGCTCGCCTCACCGACCGGCTCCGAGCGGCGAGATCGCGGGTGGCGGGTTTTCCGACGACAGCACCTCCGGGTGGCCTTCGGCGATCACGTGTTCGCGCAACGTGGCCTCCGAGACGAGGCGGGGAGTCGCCGAGCGGAACCTGTAAAGGATCATCCCGTTCACATTCCTGTGCTGCACCAAGTGGAACCCGGCGGCCGGCGGTTCGCCGGCCCCGGTGCGCAGCGGGGCGTAGCCGGTCTCGTCGATTTCGCTCACCCTCACCGCCGCTCCGCGCCGCAGATTGCTCAACGGCGGCAGGTAGTACTCCAGCGGCGCCGCACCCAGCTCCACCGTGGTGATCGCCACGGCGCCCTGCCGCCGGCTGCCGGGGGACGCCCGCCTGATCACCCGCGCAAGCCCCCGCCAGTCGCCGCGCTGCAGGCGCGGGCTGAGGTCCACGTCGATGGTCAGCGCCGCGAACGTCACCGCGATCAGCCCCACCAGCGCGAGCCCCGTGCGGCCGGTGCGTTGCGCCGCTGCGATCACCGCGATCCCCGCCGTGAGGGGGACCATCGCCGCCACCACGTTGCGCGGCGCGAGGTAATCGACACCGGCCACCGCCATCGCCACCGGGATCAACACCCCGCACGCCGCCACCCCCAGGGCCAGCAGCGCGCCTTCGCTCTCGCGCGGCGTGAGCATCCG
The DNA here is from genome assembly GCA_035948945.1 of Solirubrobacteraceae bacterium. Taxonomy (GTDB): domain Bacteria; phylum Actinomycetota; class Thermoleophilia; order Solirubrobacterales; family Solirubrobacteraceae; genus Palsa-744. Next base: position 70,436 of record DASZIQ010000025.1, on the reverse strand, counting down.
CCACAGGCCGTAGCCCACGGCGGCGAGGATCTCCAGCGCCACCAGCAGCTCGAGGCCGTGGCCCAACGGCGCCCCCGAGTAGCCCGTCAGGTAGTACTGGGGAATAGTTTCCAGGCGGCTGGCCAGCGCCCATTCGCCGATCCACTGCGTGCCATGCCCGCCCTGGGTGAGCGCCAGCGGCACCAGCGCCGCGCCGACCGCCACGATCGCCGCCACCGCTGCAACGGCATCTTTTAGCGGCGCCGACCGGCTGTCCGCGGAGGGTGTGCCCTTCGGCGGCATCGACCGCGGGGCCACAGGGCGGACGCCCGCTCCCGCCATGCGCCGCGGGCGCAGCAGCCACAGACACATCGGCGCCAGCAGGAATACCGCGAAGTAGTGCGTCGCCAGCGCCGCCGCGCCGCTCGCCGCGAACGCCGTCAGCCTGCCTGGCGTGGGGTCGGCATCGGCGCGCAGCCAGCACCACATGGCGAGCGCCGCCATGAACACGAACAGTCCGTACGCGCGAGCCTCCTGCGAGTACCACACGAACAGCGGGCTCGTCGCCACCAGTGCTGCGGTGGCGATCGCCGCCCTGCGACCAGCCAGCTGCTGCCCGATCTCCCACGCCACCGCCACCGTGGCGATCCCCGCGAGCGCCGAGGGCAGCCGCAGCGCGATCATCCCCGTGCCGAAGATCCGCGACCATCCCCACATCAGCACGTACCACAGCGGCGGGGTGTTTTCGCGGTGCTCGACCGCACGCAGCGTCGCCACCAGGGACGCGTGCAGCGTGTGCACCGGCACGTACGCCTCGTCGTACCAGAAGCTCTGCAGGTCGAGCGTGCTGAGCCGCAGCAACGCTGCGAGCACCAGCAATGCAGCCAGTGGCCACCACTTCGCGAGGGCTTCGCCCCACGCCCTCTCTCCGCGCTGCGCGACCCATCCCCGACCCCCCTTGTGGGGGTCCTCATCCTTAAACCTGCTCACCCCTCCCGCATGTAACGCGGCCGTGGGCTCCGCCATCTAGCCCCCCGTCAGCGGTTCGTCCGGCGCGCCCGGCGGGGTCGGCAGGCCACACAGGTTTTCCCGCACCGCCGTGCCGAAGCAGGCGTAGCGGTTGACGCGCTTGTCCTGGAAGTAGGGCGGCAGGTAGAAGCCGCCGTTCGCCGCGCGCATTCCGTGCACGGTTGGGCCGGTCATGATCAGGCACGCCTGCGGCTGCGTCCCCGGGGGTCCCGCCCCGGTGTTGCCGCACAGCACGTCGCGCGTCGTGTGGTGCGTCAGATCCTGTTCGACTGAGATGTTGATGAGATCGTTGCCGGTGATCGTCCGCCACGTGTGCAGGTCCGCCGTGATGCGTTCGTTGACGTGCACCTGGCGCACCACGTCGTTGACGACCGCGACCGTCAGGATGAGGAACGCCAGCACCAGCAGCGTGCTCTCCACGCGGCGCAGGTCACCGCGGCCGCGCCGCTCGTGCGTGCGCGGGCGCAGGCGCTCCGGCAGACGCTCCCAGCGGCCGCCCGGCTCGGCGGTGCTCGTCGCCGCACTCACCTCGTGCACTCCCCGCGCTCGCCCGGCTCGATGTGCGTGCTCGCCCTGCTCATGTCGACACCGGCGAGAACAGCGGGGCGGTTTGGTGGACGATGAACAGGCCCTGCACCGCGAACGTCGCGATCAGCAGGCGCCGGTCGCGGGCGACCACCGCCAGCGGCAGCGCCCACAGCGTGTACCACGCCAGCAGCCACGTGCTGGTGACGGCGATCGCCAGCAGCGTCCACCCCGAGGCCGACACCCAGTCATACCCCCGCCAGGTGCGCCACGCCAGGTGCGCCACGATCGCGACCAGCGCCACCTTCAGCAGCGTGTGATCGGCCGGGAACACCCCCGGCTTGCCGAGCAGGTGCGCGATCTCGGTGGGGAAGCTGTCGGTCGACACCAGCGCCGCGTCGCGGTTGAGCGCCGAGATCACGTCGAGACCGTGCAGGCCGAACACGGGGAAGGACACCGCCGCCACCAGGACCAGTCCCGCCGCCGCGCCCCACATCGTCGAGACCTTGCGGCGCGAGAGCAGCATGAACGGCAGCAGCACCGCCCCTGTCGCCTTCACCAGGCCGGCGGCCACCACCGACGCCCCCGCCAGCGCGTCCCGGTTGCCTGCGAGTCGGCCCCGAGACGAAGGGCCGGGACTGGCGGAACTCGTGGGGCCGGCGGAGCCGGAGGGGTTTTCTTCGCTCACAACAAGCGCAACCGCCGCCATCATGAAGAAGGTCATGATCACGTCGTTGTGAGCTCCCCCCAGCCCGTACAACACGTACAACGGGTTGGCTCCGACCGCCACCAGCGCAACCGCCGGGTCGTACCCCCGCGCCCGCGCACAGCGCCACGTCAGCGCCAGCGTGCCCGCGCTCGCCGCCAGCGCCTCGACCTTCGCGCCCCACACCGCCCCCTTCAGGCCGAGCGCCGCGAGCGGGTAGGAGATCAGCGTGTACATGGGCCCGTACGCGGTCGCCACTTTGAGCCAGTCCTCGCCCACGTACTTGAAGATCGGGTCGCCTTCGATCCGGATCGGGCCGTGCAGGTAGGGGTCGAGCCCGTGCAGCATCCCCATGCGCGCGTAGGCGATGTAGCTGAACACATCGGTCGAGAAGAGGACCGGGCCGGCGCACACGACCACCGCCAGCGTCCCCACCAGGGCGATCGACCAGCGGGCGGCGCGGCGGTCCGCTGAGATACGACGCGCCAGCACCAGCAGTCCCGAGTAGGCGCCGGTGAAGCACAGCAGCGCGATCAGGAACATACGGAAGCCCAGGCGCTCGTGGAAGCCGATGAAGCGGCCGATCGCCTGCAGCCAGCCGCTGAGCCTGGGCGAGCCGGGGATCAGCGGCGAGTGCCCGACAGCGCCGGCGAGCACCACCTCGAGCGTCGCCATCAGCAGCACCAGCGCGCACGCGCCGGCGAGCGCCAACGTCGCGCGGCCGGGGGCGACCCGCTCGGCGCCCGCGCCACCGGTCGCAGCCACCCCGCCCGGTGCGAGCAGCGAGCGTGGCAGCAGTGAGGAACTGGACAAGGCGGGCCAGTCTAGGCGGCCTCGCGGCGCAGGAGGATCGCAAGCGCCTCCGTCAAGCCGCCACCCGGGGCGCGAGGGGCGAGCGCGTGTATATGAGCGCAATTTTTTAAAAGGCGTGTGCTATTGCGCACACCTCCGAAAAAGTTCATATGCACACCCACGCCCCTCCACCTCCAACCGGACCGCGGCCGCTCACAGAGCCGTCCACACGCTCTTGGTCTCCAGGTATGCGCTCAAGCCGTCGTGACCGTGCTCGCGACCGAGGCCCGACGCCTTGAAGCCGCCGAACGGCGCCGAGGGATCGACCGCGCCCCACGTGTTGACGTACACCGAGCCCGCGCGCAGCAGCGCGGCGAGACGGTGGGCGCTCGAGACATCGCGCGTCCACACGCCCGCGGCCAGCCCGTAGTCGCTGTCGTTGGCGCGCGCGGCGACCTCCTCGAGCGTGTCATAGGGGGAGGCGACCAGCACCGGGCCGAAGATCTCCTCGCGCGCGATCCGCAGCTCGTCCGCGCCGGCGCCGGTGGCGCTGAAGAGGGTGGGCGCGACGAAGTAGCCGCCGCTGTCGGCGAGCGCCGCCTCGCCGCCGGCCAGCACCTCGGCCCCTTCGGCGCGGCCGGACTCGATGTAGCCGAGCACGCGCTCGTGCTGCTCGGCGGAGACCAGCGGGCCGAGCTGGGTCCCCGGGTCGAGCCCCGGCCCCAGTTGCGCCTTGGCGGCCTGCTCGGCCAGGGCGCTCATCACCTCATCGAAGCGCGCCGCCGGCACGAACAGCCGCGAGCCCGCGTTGCAGGCCTGGCCGGAGTTGAAGTAGATCGCCTGGTAAGAGCCCTTGACGGCGGCCTCGATGTCGGCGTCGGGGAGGATGATGTTGGGCGACTTGCCGCCCAACTCCAGTGTCACGCGCTTGAGCGCCTGGCCGGCCTTCGCGCCGATCTCGCGCCCCACCGCGGTGGAGCCCGTGAACGCGAGCTTGTCGACGCCGGGATGGTCCACCAGCGCCGCGCCGGTGGAGCCGTCGCCGGTGAGCACGTTCAGCACGCCCGGCGGGAAGCCGACCTCCAGCGCCAATTCGCCGAGGCGCAGCGCGCTCAGCGGAGTCTGCTCGGCGGGCTTCAGCACGACCGTGCAGCCCGCGGCGAGCGCCGGCCCGAGCTTCCAGGCGGCCATCAGCAGCGGGAAGTTCCACGGCACGATCTGCCCGCACACCCCGACCGGCTCGCGGCGGGTGTAGCAGAGCATGTTGGGAGCGGTCACCGGCAGCACCGCGCCCTCGATCTTCGTCGGCCAGCCGGCGAAGTAGCGCAGGTGGGCGACCGTCCCGGCAACGTCCACGTACTGGGCGAGCCCCACCGGCTTGCCGTTGTCGGCCGACTCGATCTGCGCGAACTCCTGCGCGCGCTCCTCGACCGCGCCCGCCAGCGCCAGCATCAACCGCTCGCGCCCCGACGCCGGCATCGTCGCCCACGGCCCCTCGGCGAACGCCGCACGCGCCGCCGCCACCGCGCGCTCCACATCCTCGGCACCGGCCTGCGGCACGTGCGCCAGCTCGCGCCCCGTGGAGGGGTCGAGCGTCGCAAAGGTGCGCCCGTCGGCGGCCTGCGGGCGCTCGTCGCCAATCAGCAGGCGGTGCTCACGGCCGATGAACGCGCGCGCGTCGGAGCCGAGAGCCTCTGGTAGCTCGATTGTCGTTGTGCTCATGTTGGGCTCCTAAGGTTTGAGGACGATCTTCAGCGCCTCGCGGCGGTCATACAAAGCGTACGCCTCCGGCGCCTCGTCGAGGCTCATGTGGTGGGTGACCAGCGGCGTGGGGTCGAGCACCCCAGCGGACATCAGCGCGAGCACCCGGTCGATGTGCCCGATCACGTTGGCGTGGCCGGCGCACATCCGCAGCGACTTGATCCACAACAGCCCCATGTGCAGCTCGGCGCGCTCCGCGTACACGCCGATCGCCTGCACGGTGCCGCACTTGCGCGTGATCCGCAGCGCGAGATCCAGGGCGGAGGGGTGCCCAACCGCGTCGATGCACACGTCCACCCCCCGTCCCGCCGTCGCCGCGCGCGCGGCCGCGCGGGGGTCGCCCTCCTGCAGGTGCACCGCCTGCGCGCCGAAGGACTCCGCCATCGCGAGGCGCTCGGGCACCGAGTCCACGGCGATCACGTGCGCCGCGCCCGCCGCCCGCGCGGCCTGCACAGCGCACAACCCCACCGGCCCCAAGCCAAGCACCGCCACCACGTCTCCGGGGCGCATGCCGCTGTCGACCACCGCGTGGAAGCCGGTGCCCATCACGTCGCCCGCGAACAGCGCCACGTCGTCGCTCATCCCCTCGGGCACCTTGCGCAGCACGAGGTCGGCGCTCGGCACCAGCGCGCGCTCGGCCTGCGTGCCCTGCAGCGAGCCGAGCGCCGCCCCGTGGCCGAAGGTGCGCGAGTGCTCGCACTTGTGAAAGGCGCCCGCGCGGCAGAACCAGCAGCGCCCGCAGGCGCTCTGAAAGCAGCCCAACACGCGGTCGCCGACGGCGACCTCGCGCACCCCCTCGCCCACCGCGAGCACCGTGCCGACGTACTCGTGGCCGATCGTGAAGCCCGGTTCGATCTGCACGCGCCCGTGGTAGATGTGCAGGTCCGACCCGCACACCCCGGTCGCCTCGATCCGCACGATCGCATCCTCCGGGCCCGTCAGCTCGGGCTCGGCGACCTCCTCGACCGCCACCCTGCCGGGTGCCTGGAAAGTGACCGCGCGCATCGGGCACGCAGCCTAGAGGATCGCGTGACGTGCAGCGTGCAGCATTCGAGCCGCCGGCGGTGGAAGAGCACACCCGCCGGCCGCGTGGTTTACCCTGGAGCACTTCGATGGCAGCCATACCAATCGTGACCTCCCACCCCGACGTGGCGTGCGACGTGTGTGGGAGGCGCCTATTGCGGGGGGAGCAGCCCGACGTCTTTCTCGGCGGGGGGCAGCGACGGATGGTGTGCGAGCTGTGCACCACGCGCGCCACCCACGAGGGCTGGCGGCGCGAGACCGAGGCCCACCCTGGCAGGCCGCGCGCCGATCGCTCCCAGCGGGGGCGCTCGCTGCTGCGCAAGCTGCGCCAGCTGCGGGAGCCCGTGCAGCCGGTACGCGCCGGCGGTGTCGAGGCGGGCGACCCGGCCGAGAGCGGGAGCGCCGCCGCCGGGGAGACCGAGTGGACGGGAATCGACGCCGAGTGGGCCGCGGTGGACGAGGAATGGGGCGCGCCCGAAGAGGTGGGTGGCACGCCCGAGGAGATCGGCGGCGCAGTCGAGCACGCGCTGGATCCGCCCGGCGCCGGCCACACGGGCGCGAACGTGGAGCGGGCGCTGGCGGTGTTCAACACCGGCGAGTATCCACGCCGGGTGGCGGGAGTCGCGCGTTCGCTCGGCACCCCCACCGTGCGGGCCACCGAGCTCGATGGCGCGAAGGTGGCGATCGTGGTCGCCTGGGAGCTGTGCTGGTATCGCTACGAGATCGACTCGCAAGACGAGACGCGGGGAGCGTGGTTGGCGGCGGAGGGGATGGAGCTCGAGGAACTCGCTGAAGACGACCGCATCGCCAACGCGGTGGCGGACGAGCGCGGCGAGCTCTCGCTGCTGGCCTGAACATTCCCCGGCTGTCCTGAGCGCTTCCGACTCTGTCTCGAGCGCTTCCGACTACGTCCTGAACTTTTCCCGACGCAGGCCAATAGTCGAGTAGAATCGCTCATACGATGATCTACAGCGTAGTCCCAAGACCCCTTGCCGACGAGCTCTACCCGAAGCTGGTCGAGCACTACAAGAACACCGAGAACGTGACCGTGATCGTCGATCGCCGCGAGGCCGACAGGCGCGGCCGTGGCAGCGCAGGCAGCATTGATGGGGATTCCGCCCGCCGGCAGCGCATCGTGCGCGATCGTCGCCGCGCCCGGGTGCCCGGCGACCTGCCGCAGCTGGCGCAGCCCTGAGCCGTCGCGTCGACCCTCTCTCGCCCACCTCGTCCCGGCCCGCAGGACCGCCGTCCCCGCACACGCCCGGCCGAACGGCCCGCGTCGCTGCGTCGGCGCATGCCGTCCCCGCCGCGGGATAGGCTCGCCACGATGAAGGTGATCGTTCACGTCGACGGCGGCGCGCGCGGCAACCCCGGCCCGGCGGCGGCCGCATCCGTGGTGAGCGATCCCGGCGGGGAGGTGCTGGACGAGAGCGCGCGCCTGTTGGGCGAGGTAACCAACAACGTGGCCGAGTACCGCGCGCTGCTGCTCGGCCTGGAGCGCGCTCGCGCGCTGGGGGCCACCGAGGTCGAGGTCGTCAACGACTCCGAGCTGATCGCCAAGCAGGTGCAGGGCATCTACAAGGTCAAGCACGCCGCGATGCGCCCCCTGCACCTCGATGCGATCGCCGCGTTGCGGCAATTCGAGCGGTGGTCGATCCGCTCGGTGCCCCGCGCCAAGAACGCCCACGCCGACGCGCTGGTCAACGCCGCGCTGGATCAGGCACGGGCGGCCGCGAGCGGCTGAGCGGAATCGCCTCGACCCAGCACCATCGAGCCCTCAGACACACGACTGGGACGGCCTGGGGCGATCACCTCGTAGGCTGCGGCGCCGCTCCCTACCGCAGCAGCTGCGTGGAGTCGGCGACCGTGAGCATCTGCTGGTTGGTGAGTTCCTCCAGCAGCGTGTTGATGACCCAGTAGAGGGCGTGGTGTTCGCGCCAGGCGATCATGTGAATGTGTTCGCCGTCGGCGAAGATCATGTAGGCGCGCCGGCCGACGTAGCGCGTTTCCTGGGGGTGCTCGACGATCGGGGGGTCGAGCCAGTCGGTGCCCTCGACGTCGTAGTAGCCGCCGATCGTGTTCTGCTGAAAGACGACGGTATACGCGTGGTGGAGGTGTCCCTGGGGGTCGCGCAGCGCGTAGGGGCGCACCTCTTCCTGCGTCGCCGGGCCGGTTTGCAGACGCGGGTAGAGCAGCGGGAAGGGCACCTGAGCCGCGGCGCTCACCGCCTGCTGCTGATCGCTTGAGGGCGTCGGGTAGAGATCCTCGCTCGCGGGGTTGGGGGCCGCGTTGCTGTTGGAGCCGTGATCGCTACCGTGGCCGCGACCGCGCACTCGACCATGCCCGCGCCCGCCGTGCGCGGCATTCGCGCCTTCGCTCGCGGCCGAGCCCACGTTCAGTGGCCGCAGGTGCTCGTGCCCGTGCAGGAAGTCCTCGAGCGTCGCGTGCTCCAGGGCGGACGAGGAGGTGACGTAGTCGCCCCCGTTCAGCACGTAGTCGACGTTTTCTGTCTGGAACTTCACCTGGCGCAGCGGCTTGCCCTGAGAGAAGCCGATCAGCTTCGCCAGCTCCAGCAGGATGCTCGCCGAGGGGGAGAAGTTGGTGCTGATCGCGCGCCCCACCGCCTTGGCGACCTTGTCGACTTCACCAAGTTCGGGCGACACCTGCTCGCGCAGGTCGCGTAGGAAGTCCTGCTGGCGGGCGACGCGCACGAAGTCGGAGTCGGTGTGGCGGTAGCGCACGTAGTCGAGCGCGTTTTCGTAGCACAGCTTCTGGTAGCCGGGCTGCAGGTCGATGCTGGTGTAGTCGGTTTCGGGGGTGCCGATGTTTTCGTTGAAGTAGCGGTGGTCGACGTTGACGTACACGCACCCCAGCGAGTCCACCACGCGGATGAAGCCGGCGAAGGTGACGTCGATGATCCCGTTGAGCTGCAGGCCGGGCAGCACTTCTTTGACGGTCTCCGCCGCGAGGTTGGCACCCTCGTCGTGGCCCGGCAGAGCACTGCCGAGCGTGTAAGCGGCGTTGATCTTCTCCGGGTACAGCTCCGCGCCGTCGGGCATTTTGATCGTCACGAGCAGGTCACGCGGAACCGAGAGCACCGACGTCTGTTCCTGTTCGGGGTCGAAGCGCACCAACAGGATCGTGTCGCTATGAGGCCCCGCTTCGCGTTCGTCGATGTTCTTGGAGCCGTAGCGTTTGTCGGAGCCGAGGATCAGGAAGGTCTTCGGCCCACCGGTGTAGATCGAGGAGATCAGGCCCTTCGGGGTGTGGATCTGGTTGAGCCGGGGGAAGACCTCGTTGGCGATGCGGTTGGCGGTGCTCACGGTCACAGTGGCCGTGGCCCCGCCGCACAGCAGCACGATCAGCGCCCCCGCGATCGCGAAGCGCTTCCACATGCCCAGCCCCAGCCGCGGCGGGCGCTCGTCGTCCATGGCCGCAGGGTACCGGCGCAATCGGCGTGTCACGCCGGGCCCGGGCGACGTGCCTCATCCAAGGGTATAGACCGACCCGGTGTGCCCACGCCGGCCACACGGGTACCCTCAGCAGGTGCTCAGCCCCCGCAACCGCGAGCTGCTCGGCCTGCTGCCCGCCGCCCTGCTGGTGACGGCGGGGTTCACGGCGATCTTCATTCAGGAGCAGGGCTCAAGCGCTGGAGCGGCGGCGGACGTGACGCTCAACCACGCCTCCACCGTGTCGCTGACGTACGGGGCGATCTTCCTCGGGCTGTGCCTGGCGGGGCACCTCGTGATCCGCTTCGCGCTGCCCAATGCCGACCCCTACCTGTTCCCGCTCGGGGCGGTGCTGGCGAGCGTGGGGATCGTGATGGTGTACCGCATCAATCCCACGCTGGCGCGCCAGCAGGCACAGTGGATGGTGTTGGGGCTGGTGCTGTTCGCGGCGACGATCCTGGCGCTGCGCCGCACCGGCGTCGGGGTGCTGGAGCGCTACCGCTACACGATCGTCGCCGTGGGCATCGGCATGACGGTGCTCCCGCGGGTGCCCGGGATCGGCGAGGAAGTCAACGGGGCCTACCTCAACGTGCACGTGGGCAGCGTCTCCTTCCAGCCGGCGGAGCTGGCGAAGATCGCGCTCGTGATCTTTCTCGCCAGCTACCTGCGCGACAACCGCCAGATCCTCGTCACCGCCGGGCGGCGTGTGCTCGGGGTGACGCTGCCGCCGATGAAGCAGTTCGGGCCGATGCTGGTGGTGTGGGGCGTGGCGATGGCGACCCTGCTGCTGACGCGCGAGCTCGGCACCTCGCTGATGTTCTTCGGCGCGTTCCTCGCGCTGCTGTACGTCGCCACGGGCCGTCTCTCGTTCCCGCTGATCGGCTTCGTGCTGTTCGCGCTCGGGGCGTGGCTGCTGGCGACCCACGTCAGCCACGTGCACGCGCGCGTGCTCGACTGGGAACACCCATTCGAGGCGGCCCTCTACAAACAGAATGGCGGCAGCTACCAGCTGGCGCAGGCGCTGTTCGCGCAAGCCGACGGCGGCCTGCTGGGCACGGGCTTCGACCGCTCGCTCGTCGGCCTGTTGCCGGTTCCCGAAAGCGACATGATCTATGCGGTGATCGTCAACGAGCTCGGCCTCGTCGGTGCGGCGGCGCTGCTGCTCACCTACCTGCTGTTCGTCGTGCGCGGTCTGAAGATCGCGATGCTCGCGCGCGACTCCTTCTCCAAGCTGCTGGCAACCGGCCTCGCCTTCATCGTGGCGCTGCAGGTGTTCGTGATCGTCGGCGGCGTCACCCGCGTGATCCCGCTCACCGGCGTCACCCTCCCGTTCGTCGCCTACGGCGGCTCCTCGGTCGTGATGAACTTCGTGCTGCTGGCCTTGCTGCTGGTGATCTCCGACAAGGCGCGCCGGCCGGGGTAGGGAGAGGGTGGCGTAGCCGGCCGCAGGCTCTTAAGTCGTTGAGCCGGTGCGCAGGCCTGCGGTATCTACGGCCTGTCGCTGCCTACGGCCTGTCGCTGCCGGCGCCGACGGCTCGCAGCCCTCTTGACGCCGTCACCACGCGAGGATCCGGAGGCGCGTCGCCGCCACCCACGCCTCCGCTCGTGCGGCGGCCCTCCTCCAATCCGGCATCAACGCGCCCATCCTCCAGCCCGGCGCTCACGCGCAGATCATCGACGCGCTCCACCTGCCGGTCGAGCTGGCGCGTGCGCGTGCCCGTCAGCTCGGAGTACGCCTTGCGCGAGCTTTCCAGGGCGCGATCCACCTTGACCATCTGGTCCTTGAACATGCCCCACTGCTTGTTGAAGTCTCCCAGCGCCCCGAGGATCTCGTTGGTCTGCTGCGCCAGCTTGAAGTTCTCGCTCGCCTGGCGGATCACCGCGAGGATCGCGAACAGCGTCAGCGGGGAGCAGAGCACCACCTTGCGCCGGAGCGCTTCGTCGAGCAGGTGGGGGTCGTTTTCGTGGATGAACCCGTACACCTGCTCGTTGGGGATGAACACGAGCATGTAGTCGAGCGTGCCGCCCAAGGGGTCGATGTATTCGCGCGTCCCGACCTCCTTGATGCGCGCGCGCACGTCCCGCTTGAACGCCTTCGCGGCGTCTTCGCGCTCCCGCTCGGTGGCGCCCTCCAGGTAGCGTTGATACTCGACCATCGGCGTCTTGACGTCCATGTTCAGCCGCTGGTCCTGCACGAAGAACGTGAAGTCCGGCCGGGAGGCGCCGCCTGGGATCTGCTGCTGCTTGCGGTACTGGACGCCCTCGATGAACCCGGCCATCCGCAGGACGTCCTCGGCCATCCGCTCGCCCCACTGGCCACGCGTCTGTGAGCCCGAGAGCACCTCGTTGAGACGGCCCGTCTCAGAGCGCAGCAGCTCGGTCTGCTGCTTGCTCTCGCGCGTGACCGCCTCCAGCTTGACGATGCTCTCACCGCGCCGCTTGTCGACGTCGCGCACCAGCTCGTGCAGCGTGCCGAGCTCCTTGCGCACCTCGGCGAGGCCCTTGTCGATCTCGCCCTGACGAGCCTTGAGCTGCTCCTCCCCGCGGCCGGTCTCCCGCTCGAGCTCGGCCTTGTTGTGAGCGACCAGCTGCTCCACGCCCGCCTTCTGGATCTCGCCCTGCACGCGCACGAGGTTGGAGTGCAGCGCTGCGACGATCCGCTCGGTCTCGCCCGGGTCGAGCTGCGCGGCGGCGGCACGCCCCTGGCGCTGGAGCAGAACCACCACCAGCGCGATCAGGACGACCAGGAGCAGTGCGAGCAGGTAGAGCATCAGACGATTATGCGTGGCCGGTCGGCTGGAAAAACTAAGGGCCTATCCCGATAGGGGCGTGCGGCTGGGGCGGCCGAGTGTCGAGTGAGGCGAGGACGCAAGGGCGAAGGCGTGGTGGGCCCACGTCGAGCCCGAGGACAAGCCTCACGAAGGCAATGGTCGTATCCAGACGTGCGAGCCTAGAGGGATAGGCCCTCAACCATCCCCGTCGCGGATTACGCTCGCCCGATGGCGAAGAAGTACAGAGACGTCAGGCGAGCGCTTCGCGCCGCCGGCTGGGAGCGGGTGCGCACAACAGGCTCGCATGAGGTCTGGGTGCATCCCGATGGCAGAAGAGTCATCATCGCCGGCGGAGGCAAGGACAACCTCGAGGTGCCGGTTGGGACTTTGGCTAAAATCCGCAAGGAAACTGGCCTGAAGGAGCTACGATGACTCCCACGATGACCACCTGTAGCGTGACCTATGAGATGGCGTCCGACGGTAGCTGGAGCGCCAGCGTGGACGGTCTGCCCGTTTTCTCGGCGGCCGAGACGCGAGAGGAGGTCGAACGGGAGATTCAGGAGGCGATTGGTATCTACCTGGAGGAGCTGGCCAGCGGGGACACGTCAGCGTCGCCTCCCCGCCGCATCGCCAGCCCAGTCACCACGTAAGCGGCTCGCTACGCCGGCGCAGCGGTGCCCGTGGCCTCGTCGACCACCCTCTGCGCGAGGTGGGCGGGGATCTCCTCGTAGCGCAGAAACTCCAGCGTGTAGTCGCCCTGGCCGCCGGTTATGGAGCGCAGGTCGGGGGCGTAGCTGAGCATCTCCGCCATCGGCACCTCGGCTTTGATCTCGGTTGTCGCACCCACCGGCTCCATCCCCTGGGGGCGCCCGCGACGGGAGTTGAGGTCGCCGATCACGTCGCCCACGCTCGCCTCGGGGACGGATACGGTGACGAGCATAATCGGCTCCAGCAGCACCGGGTCGGCCTGCTCGAGCGCCTGCCTCATCGCCGCCGCTCCCGCCAGCTTGAAGGCGATCTCCGAGGAGTCCACCGCGTGGTAGGAGCCGTCGAAGAGGCGCACACGCACTCCCTTCACGGGGTAGCCGGCGAGCACCCCGGAGTCCATCGCCTCGCGCACGCCTTTCTCGACGGCGGGGATGAACGAGGAGGGGATGACTCCGCCCTTGATCTGGTTGACGAACTCGAAGTCGGCGGCGGCGGGGACGGCGTTGGCAGGATCGGAGTGCGCTGGATCGTGGGTGGGATCGGATCCCTCCAGCGGCTCGATCTCGATGTGGCAATCTCCGAACTGGCCGCGGCCGCCCGACTGCTTCTTGTGGCGCCCGTGCGCCTTGGCGGAGCCGCGAATCGTCTCCTGGTAGGGCACCCGCGGGGGCTTCAGCGCGACCTCCACGCCGAAGCGCTGGCGCAGGCGGTCGACGATCACCTCCACGTGCACCTGTGAGAGGCCCGCCACGATCTGATCGCCCGTCTGCGGGTCGCGGTGCAGGTCGATCGTCGGGTCCTCCTCCTGCAGGCGCCGCAGCGAGGAGAAGACCTTGTCCTCGTCCCCCCTGCTCTCGGCCTCGATCGCGAACGCCATCACCGGCGCCGGCAGCTTCAGCGCCGGCAGCTCGATTGGTTCGTCGCGGGCGGCCAACCAATCGCCCGAGCGGGTCTCCTTGAGCTTCGCCACGGCGCCGATGTCTCCCGGGCCGAACTCCTCGACGTGCACCACCTCCTTGCCCGCGAACGTCAGCAGCTGCCCGATCCGCTCCCGCGCGTGCGCGCGCGTGTTCAGCACCTGGGTGTCGTGGTGCATCGTGCCCTGGTACACGCGCAGCAGGTTGATCCGCCCCGCGAACGGGTCGGCGCGGGTCTTGAAGACGTACGCGAACAGCTCCTTCTCCTCGGCCGGCTCGAGCGTGATCTCCCCGACCTCGAGCGCCCCGTGCTTCACCGGGGAGGGGAGGTCCTCGACGATCGCGTCGAGCAGGCGCGTGGTGCCGAGGTTGGCGGTGGCCACGCCGCACACCACGGGGAAGATGCGCCCGTGGTTGGTGCCCTCCTTCAGCGCCCCCACGATCTCCTCGTGGGAGATCTCCTCGCCCTCCAGGTAGCGCTCCATCAACGCATCCGACACCTCCGCGACCTCGTCCATCAGCTTCTCGCGGTACTCCTGCGCCTGCGCGGCGTGCTCGTCGGGGATCGAGGTCTCCGTCCACCCCCGGCGCTGGCCGATCTCCGATCGGTCGGAGTCCTGGCGGAAGGCGCGCATGTCCACGAGGTCGATCACCCCCTCCAGGTCCTGCTCGGCGCCCATCGGGATCTCCGTGGCGACCACGTGGGGGCCGAACGCCGCCTTCAGCTGCTCCAGCGTGCGGAAGAAGTCGGCGCGCTCGCGGTCGAGCATGTTGACGAACACCATCCGTGCGATGTCGAGCTCGGCGGCGCGCGCCCACAGGCGGGCGGTCGAGACCTCGACGCCCATCACCCCGTTGACCACGAACACCGCCGACTCGCACACGCGCAGCGCGCCCAGCGCGTCCGCCACGAAGCTCGGCTCGCCCGGTGTGTCGAGCAGGTTGATCTTGCGCTCGCCCCACTCGAACGAGCTCAGCGCGGTGGCGATCGACATCTGCCGCGCCTGCTCGTCGGGGTCGGCGTCGGAGACCGTATTGCCGTCCGTCACACTGCCCAGCCGCGTCGTCACCCCCGCCTCGAACAGCAGCGCCTCGTGCAGCGAGGTCTTCCCCGCCCCGCGGTGGCCGACGAGGGCGACGTTGCGAATCCGATCCGCCGCTGTGTGCATGTGCTCTCTCCTTACCCGGGGGTCCTTCCAACATACAGCGCCAGGCGTCCCTTCGCCAGTGGTGTTCCCGGGCCCTTTGCGCGAAGGCGCGGGCCCGGCGTGTGCGCGCGGTGGCCGGTGACACCCACCTCGGCCCCGGGCGGTCGCCCTCGTGTCTCCCCCCTCTCCCTGCCCACGTCGGCCGGGCGCTCGGCTCAGTCGAAGGAGTCGCCCTGCATGCGCGAGCGCAGCCTGAGCACAGCCTTGGTGTGCAGCTGGGAGATGCGCGACTCGGTCACGCCCAACACCTCGCCGATCTCGCGCAGTGTGAGGTTCTCGTAGTAGTACAGGGCGATGACGAGCTTCTCGCGCTCCGGCAGCCGCGCGATCGCGTCGGCGATGCGGTCCTTCATGTCGCCCACGTCCAGCGCCCGCGCCGGGTCGGGCGCCCCCGGGTCCTCCAGCGTGTCCATCAGCGACACCTGGTCGCCGCTCGAGTCCGACACGCTCCACAGCTCGTCGAGCGCCGCGATCGATGAGTGCGAGATCGCCAGCAGCGACGTTTGCAGTTCGTCCTCGGAGATCCCCAGCTCCTGGGCCAGCTCCGTGTCGGTCGCGGCCCGCTGCAGGCGGTGCTCGAGCTTCGAGTTGGCGCGCTCGATTTCGCGCGCGCGCGCCCTGACGCTGCGCGGAACCCAGTCCATCGAGCGCAGCTCGTCGATGATCGCGCCCTTGATGCGGGTGATCGCGTACGTTTCGAACTTGATCTCGCGCGCGGGGTCGAAGCGCTCGATCGCCGAGATCAAGCCGACCAAGCCGTAAGAGATCAGGTCGGCCTCCTCCACGTGCGGGGGCAGCCCGGCGGCGGTGCGGCCGGCGACGTACTTGACCAGGGGCGAGTACGCGACCACCAAGCGCTCACGCGCCCGCCGATCACCATCGGACTTGTAGCGCCGCCACAAATCGCGCAGCTCCACCGTCTTGACGTTGGTCTCCAGGGCTTTACTCCGGGTGGTCAGGCTCGAGGGTGGCTGCGTGCATAGGCGCTTTTCAGCCTGGCGGACTCTACCCGAGTGTATACCTGCGTCGTCGAGACGCTGGCGTGGCCAAGCAGCTCCTGGATGCTGCGCAGGTCCGCGCCGCCGTCCAGCAGGTGCGTCGCGAAGCTGTGGCGCAGGGTGTGCGGCGAAGCCCCGCCGGCCACTCCCGCGTGCGTCGTCCACTTGCGCAGGCGTCGGCGCACGTCGCTGGTGTTCAGGCGCCTGCCCGACCTGCTCAGGAACAACGGCTTCTGCGGCCCGCCATTCGGGGGGGCGGGGGTACACAGGTGCTTTTCGAGCGGTGTCTGACCATTGCTACATGGGTTCTTGATTTCCCGATTGCCTGTCGAGGGGGATGGATGGCTGGAGACCGCCACCAGCGCCTCCCGCCCCCGCTCGCCGCGATACTCCCGCAGCGCCGCCATCGCCAGCTCGCCGACCGGGACGTAGCGCGTCTTGCGGCCCTTGCCTTCGACGCGTACCTGCTCGCCGTCCCAATCCACGTCGTCGAGCCCCAGCGACACGAGCTCCTCCGCGCGCAGCCCGCAGGCGTAGGCCAGCTCGAACAGCGCGCGGTCGCGCAGCTCCAGCGGCGTGCTTCCGGGGACGCTCTCCAGCAACCGCGCCGCCTCGCTCGCCTTCAGCACGCGCGGCAGACGGGCGGGCTGGCGGGGAGTGGCGACCAGGTCGGCCGGGCTGCCCGCGATCAGCCCGTGCTCGCGCTGGCTGGAGAACAGGCCCCTGATCGCCGCCAGCTTGCGGGCCGTGCTCGCCGGCGCCGCGCCCCCCTCCGAGAGCCGTGCGACGTAGCGGCGCACGTCGCGCACGTCGATCTCCGCCGGCGTCCTGCCGTGCGCGTGCGCCCAGCGCGCGAACTGCTCGAGATCCACGGCGTAGGCTCTGCGCGTGCGCGCGGCCGCGTCGCGACGGCGCAGGTCCTCCTGCAGCAGCTCCACCGCTGCGCTCCACTCCGCTGGCAGGTCCCGCTTCCCCTCGCCGACGTTTCCCTCCGCGGCCATGCCGGCTATTTCGCCATGCAGCCGCCTATAACCTGCTCGCGCCCACCTTCTCCTCGGAGCCGACGGGTGCGCCGACCACCGGTGCCAGCAGCCGCGCGAGCTCGTGCCAGTCGCGTGCGCAGATCACATCCTCTTCCTCGCACACCTCCTCGTTCCAGGGGTGCACGATCGTCGCCGCGACGATGCCGTGCTCCAGCGCCCCAGCGATGCTGAGCGGGCTGTCGTCGATCAGCAGTTGGATCCCCTCCCGCACACACATCTCCACGCGCTCAGTGGGACACTGCAGATCGTCGAACGGCAGCCCGATCGCGTCCAGCCAGGCGGCCGTCGAGCGGCGACAGCACGTGGCGGGGTAGCTCAAGAGCTGTATGAAGTGACCCTGAGCGTGCCACCCACGGACGGTCTCCACCGCGCCCTCGTAGGGGACGCCCGCGAGGATGCGCTGGTCGGAGTGGCTCTCGCGTACGCACACCTCCAACTGCTCCGGGCGCAGGCGCGTGAGCCCCCACGTCAATTGCTCCTCATACGGCAGCTTCACGCCGAAGCGCCGTATCGAGACGTCGGAGATGACGTCCCAGTGGTGGTGCAAAGTCGAGTCGATGTCCACCGCGATCCTCATGCCCTACCCCGCTTCCGTTGCCTGCCCTTTTGTCATGCCCCGTTTCGAGCGTCATCCCCCGTTGCCAACCCTCTTCCCTTCTAACACAACGCACGGACGATCCGATTCGTGCTTTCTCGGTTTGCTCGCCGCGTCGAACTCGTCGAAAAGGAGTCGGTGCCTCCTCATATGCTCGAGGGGCCCTACACTTGCGTACATGGCTTCCGTGGCCTCACCCCCTCAATCAAAAGTGCGCCGTGCCTACGGGCCCCAGGGGCGCTCCCCTTGGATGGACGTCGACTGGCGCTCCCACCAGCACTGGACAATTGTAAACGATACCCCGATCAACGTGATCGAGCTGAATGATTCGGCGTCCACCCACCCGCCGCTGGTGTTCGTCCACGGGCTCTCCGGCTCCTGGCCCAACTGGTTGGAGCAGCTGCCGGTGTTCGCTGGCCGCAACGGGGATGCTGGCCGATTCGGGGATGCGAGCGCAGCGAGTGTCCCCCTAATCGGTCAACGGCGAGTGTCTCCCGGCTTCGGCAACCACCGCGTGCTCGCGCTCGACCTCCCCGGCTTCGGGCGCTCGCCGATGCCCCCCGGCGGCGAGGTGTCGATCGCCGGCTACGCCGACCTGCTCGACGCGCTGCTCGAGCAGTTGGGGATCGAGAGCGCCGCCGTCGTGGGCAACTCGATGGGCGGCTTCATCGCGGCCGAGCTGGCAATCCGGCACCCGCGGCGAGTCGAGCGCCTCGTGCTGGTGTCGCCCGCCGGCATCTCCACCCACCAGGACCCGCGCCTCATGCGCTATCTGCCGTGGGTGCGTCGCATGGAGCGCCTGGCGGCCGCCTACGGCGGCTGGATCGCCTCCCACGCCGACGCCGTCACCCGCCGGCCGGCGCTGCGCAATGCCTTCTTCGGCATGATCGTCCCCCACCCGCGGCAGCTGCCCGCCGCGCTGGTCGCCGAGCAGCTGCGCGGCGCGGGCAAGCCCGGCCTGATCGCCGCCGCGCAGGCGATCTCCGACTACGACCTGCGCCCGCACCTGGAGCGAATCGCCTGCCCCACGCTGGTCGTGTGGGGCGACCGCGACCGCGTGATCACCCGCCGCGACCTCGCGCTGTTCGCCGAACTGATCCCCGGGGCCCGCAAGGTGATGTACGAGGACACTGGCCACGTGGCGATGCTCGAGCGGCCCGCTGAGTTCAACGCGCTGCTGGCGGAGTTCCTCGCGGAATAGGGGGCGCATCCGCGCGGGTCAGTGTGCCTGCCGGCGGGACTGGGCGCTGGCCGAAACGGGGATGCTGGTCGATTCGGGGATGCGAGCGAAGCGAGTGTCTCCCGAATCGGTCGGAGGCGAGTGTCCCCCGGCTTCGGTCTTCCGTGCCCGCCACCGGCGCCCCCAACAACACGGCACCGGAGCGGAAGCGGATCTCAGCGGGCGACCGCGCCCTCGGCGGCGCTGCCGACGAGCTTGGCGTACTTGGCGATCGCGACCTCTTCGTGCTGCACGCGCGGGGGCGGAGTGTAGGCACGCAGGCGCTCGGCGATCTGCTCGTCGCTCAGTGCCACGTCGATGCGCCGCGCGTCCACGTCGATCGTCAGCTCGTCGCCGTCGCGCAGCGCCCCGATCGGGCCGCCCCGCACCGCCTCCGGCGCGATGTGCGCCGCCATGAACCCGTGCGTGGCGCCCGAGAAGCGCCCGTCGGTGATCAACGCGACCGTCTCGCCGAGCCCCTCGCCGACGATCGCCGCGGTGACCGCCAGCATCTCGCGCATCCCCGGGCCACCGGCGGGGCCCTCGCCGCGGATCACCACCACGTCTCCCTCGCCGATCGCTTTCCCCAGCACCGCCGCCATCGCCGCCTCCTCGCCGTCGAACACGCGCGCGGGGCCCGTGTGGCGGCGGCGCTCGTGGCCGGCCAGCTTCACCACGCAGCCATCCGGCGCCACGTTGCCGCGCAGGATCGCGAACCCGCCGGTCGCCTTCAGCGGGTTGGAGAGGGGTCGCACCACCTGCTGGCCGGGAGTCTCCTGTGCAGCGGCGGCCTCCTGCCCGATCGTGCGGCCGGTCACGGTGATTGCCTCCTCGTTGAGCACCCCCGCTTCCGCCATGCGCTTCAGTACCAACGGGATGCCCCCCGCCTCGTACAGGTCGGTCGCCACGTAGCGCCCCCCGGGCTGCAGGTCGCACAGCAGCGGCGTGCGCTCGGAGATCCCGTCGAACTCGTCGATCTTCAGCGGCACCCCCATTTCGCTGGCGACCGCCAGCAGGTGCAGCACGCCGTTGGTCGAGCCCCCGCTGGTGGCGACGGCCGCGATCGCGTTCTCCAGGGCCGCGCGCGTGATCACTTCGCTGGGGCGCAGCCCGCGGCGCAGCACGTCCATCGCCAGCTCGCCGCACTGCGTTGCCACCTCCAGCTTGCGCCCGTCCTCCGCCGGCACCATCGCCGAGCCCGCCGGCGAGATGCCCAGCACCTCGAACGCCATCGCCATCGTGTTAGCCGTGAACTGCCCCCCGCACGCCCCCGCCCCGGGCGAGGCGGCCTCCTCCAGCTCGTGCAGTTCCTCCTCGGTGATCTTCCCGGCGGCGAGGAGCCCCACCGCCTCGAACACCTGCTGGATCGTCACGTCCACGCCGTGGAAGTGGCCGGGGCGAATCGAGCCGCCGTAGAGCATCAGGCCGGGGATGTCGAGCCGCGCGAGCGCCATCACCGTGCCGGGGATCGTCTTGTCGCAGCCGGAGATGCACACCAGCGCGTCGAAGCAGTGCGCGCTTGCCACGAGCTCGATCGAGTCGGCGATCAGCTCGCGCGACACCAGCGAGGCGCGCATCCCCGCGGTGCCCATCGTAATCCCGTCGGAGATCGCGATCGTGTTCAGCTCCATCGGCGTGCCGCCCGCCGCGCGGATGCCCTCCTTCACCTTGGCCGCCAGCACGCGGTTGTTGAAGTTGCACGGCATCGTCTCGATCCACGAGTGGGCCACTCCCACGATCGGCTTCGCCAGGTCCTCCGCCGAGTAGCCGATCCCGTGCAGGTAAGCGCGCGCCGCAGCCCGCTCGGGGCCCTCCGTCAGCGCGCGACTGCGGTGCTTGAGGTCAAATGTGGTGCTCACGCGGGGCGCACACTACTCCGCACGGGCCCGGCGGGGGGTGGCCGATCGGCGGGCGCAGACGCAGGGCGAGGGGGGGTGTATGCAGTTGCAATTTTCAAAGGCCGTGCGCTATTGCTATCGCCCTTCATCAAATTTTCGATCACAACACCCGCGGCCGAGCTCGGCGCGGTCCGCACGGCGCGCTGGAGCCGGTCCATCCGCTCCCGCTCCCACCGCGACAGACGGGCGAGGTCCTCATGCACCTGCTGCGGATCGACCTGGCGGCCTGGGAGGTGCATGTTCGCGTCGGCGATCAACCGCCGCTCGTCGGCGTTCAGCGCCATCCACTTCGCCAGCACGTCGTCGGCGTCGGGCAACCGCGCGCTCCCGTAGGGGCGGGTCTCGTCGGGGAACGCCACGCAGTACTCGTTGAGCAGCGCCCCTGTCTGCGGGACGTACGCCACGATCGGCTTGTGCGGGTACACCAGGTACGCGTACGGCGCCCCGCCGGTGTGAGTCGGCGCGCGGGTCGGCGCCCACATCCGCAGGAAGCCCAGGTCCCGGTACATCGCCCACTCTTCCTCGTTGACACACGAGCGCAACAGCTCGCGGGCGCGCTGCTCGGCGCGCAGCTCGCGGCCGGGGTCGTAGCCCTGCTGGCCGAAACGGGGATGCTCGCCGGAGGCGAGTGTCCTCCGGCTTCGGTCGGTCGCATGGCGCGCCCGGTGGCGCGCGGCGAGCTCGTGGGCGAGCTGCGGCAGCGATCCGCGCAGGCGTGGCAACGCCAGCTCCCACAGCAGCGCCATTGCCATGATCGCGGCGGCGCTCAGCGGGAGCAGCATCCTGCGCCTACCGGCCAGCCCCGCCGGCGGCCCGCGGGAAGAAGATCACCCGCTCGGCATCCCGCGGCACCTCGTCGAAGCTCCTCACCATCTCGGCCTCGCGGCGGCCGTCGCGGCGCTCCGTCGGCACCGCCGCCCACATCCCCGCGTCCAGCTCGCGGCGGAATGCCTCGATCAGCTCTCGCTCCTGCTCGGGCACTTCGAGGTCCCCCTCCGCGAGCACCACCTCGCCGTGACCCGGCTTCAGACGCAGGAGCTTCATCGTCCATCGATTATGGCACCCCGACGGGCCTCCAACCCGACAATATCGACCGGGCCCGCGCCCGCGCCGACGTCGCGCAGGCCCTGCCCCACCGCCTCCCCCGCCAGCCGGCGGGCGGTGCGCGCGGCCTCCAGCGGAGCCTGGCCCAGAGCGAGCGCCGCCGCCAGCACCGCGGAGTGGGTACAGCCCGAGCCATGTGCCGCGCCGTCGGGGTGGCGCCCCCCGGGGATCTCCACCGCGGCCCCGCCTGCGCTGTCCACGAACAGATCGACGGCGCGCGTGCGGTGGCCGCCGGTCAGCACCACGATCCGCGGCCCGCGCGCCAGCACCGCGCGGGCGAGCGCCTCGGCCTCGGTGTCCGTCTCGCCATCGCGGGTGGGCGGGCTTCGATTCCCCGCGAGCACGCGCGCCTCGGGCAGGTTGGGCGTGAGCACCGTCGCGCGCGGCAGGATCTCCTCCACGAGCACCCGCTGCGCGTCGGGCTGCAGCAGCCGCGCACCCGACTCCGCCACCATCACCGGGTCCACGACCACGGGGGTGCCGGGCGGCAACTCGTCGAGCGCCCGCGCGACCGCCAACGTCACCTCAACTGTTCCCAACATCCCCACCTTGACGGCGTCCACGCCGATGTCGGCCACCACCGTTCGGATCTGCGCGAGCACGATCTCGGGCGACACCATCTCCACCGCCTGCACTCCCACCGTGCTCTGCGCGGTGATCGCGGTGATCGCCGTCATCCCGTGCACCCCGCAGCGGGCGAACGCCTTCAGGTCGGCCTGGATGCCGGCGCCGCCGCCGGAGTCCGAGCCGGCGACCGACAGCGCCCGGGGGGTGCGGGTCGGGATGCTCACGCTCACAATCCAGTGCCTCCGCTCAACTGTCTTGCACCAACAGTCCCTCCCGCGACGACGACCGTTGGCCCTCCCCTCACGGCCGGGCTTTGCAACGCGCTCTCAGGCCGCAAACCGCTGCGCCGCGCGAGCCCGTGCCTTCGCCGCCTCGATCTCGCGATCCTTTGGTGGGGCCGATGTCACGAGCGCATCGAGCAGCTCAGTCGAAACCGCCGCGACCGCGTCGACGGCGTGCTCGAACGCCTCCGAGTTGGCCTGCGAGGGTTGCGTGAAGCCGCTGATCTTGCGGACGTACTGGAGCGCCGCCGCACGCACCTCTTCGTCACTGGCGCGCGGCTCGAAGTTGTACAGCGTTCGGATGTTCCTGCACATGTGGCGATCGTATCGCCATCCCGCTCACAGGCCAAGCCATCCCACTCACAGGCCAAGCACAGACAGTCCCGGGACGCACTCGAACTCCCGCAGATTGCACGTGGCCACTTGCAGATCATGTGCGATCGCGGTGGCGGCAATCCACAGGTCGCGGGCACCGATCACCCGGCCGGCAGCCTCCATCTGCGCCCAGATTCCAGCGTGGACACGTGCCACCTCAAGCGTGGCGGGGAGCGTCTCGAGTGCCGCGAGTACGTTCTCGACAAACGCCTGGCGCCGCATCCTGCGGGCGCCGTCCTCGGCGCGGTGGACGCCGTGCAGCAACTCGCTCGCAGTGATCGAGCTGATCGCGTGACCCCCCTCCGCGGGCACATTGTCGAGCCCGCCCGCGCCACGCTCGGCGTTGACGAGCACGGAAGTATCGATCAGCCAGCCGGCCACGGGCTCGCGGGAGGCTCGATGCTCCTTCGCGCCTCCTCCACGTCACGAGCAAACTCCTCGTCGACGGCCGGCAGGCTCGCGACGAATTTGTGCCACGCGTCGCCTGAGATCCTTTGCGGCCGCGGAGGCTGTCGCAGCTCGGCAACCGTCGCGCCGTTGCGAACGATCTCGATCTCCTCCCCTGCCGCGACGCGATTGATTACGGCAGAGAAGTTCCTGGACACCTCGGTGGCGCTCATGCTCGTCACCGCTCCAGTGTATCAGATAAATCAGATCACCCTCATCGAGCTCGGGAGGTCTTCGACGCTTATCACCTCTTTTGCAAGCACATCCCATCTGCGAGGTAATACTCCTTTGGGAGCAGCCCAACGAGCGTGTGTCAGCCTTGTGACGACCCTGCCACACTCCTGACACAAAGAACGCCTTCGGGGCACATTCGCCGGCTTAGCCTTGCCGTTATGTGCCCTGCCTCCAGCCCTCCACCCGAGCAGCCCTCCGCGGGCGCCGCCGGCAAGGACCCTCGTATTGGGGACGACCCCAGTGCAGGCGCACCTCCCAAGGACCCCCGCCACGCGCTCGGCCGCCTTGGCGAGCAGTTGGCCGCTGCGCACCTGGAGCGCCTTGGCTTTGCGATCCTCGCGCGCAACGCGCGCACCCGCTACGGCGAGATCGACCTGATCGCGTTCGACGGACACACACTCGTCTTCGCCGAGATTAAGACGCGCCGTGCGCGCAGGCGCTGGCAGCTGAGCGCCGAGGAGCAGCCGCTGGCGTGGCTGCGCACCAGCCAGCGCGCGCATTTGCGACGCCTTGCCGCAGCGTGGCTGCACCGCGAGTCCCGCAACCGCCCCACCGCGCACACGATCCGTTTCGACGGCATCGGCGTGATCGTCGACGAAGCCAACCGGCTCGTCAGCCTCGATCACATCGAAGGCGCGTGGTGAGGAGGAGAAGCTCAGATCGTCGTCGGCATGCGGCAGATTGCCACCTCTAGCTGTCCTCCCTTGTCCGCGCAATAGTTCGTACCGTGGCTCGGGCTACGCTCCTCTACGTGGCGTCGGCTCCCCCACCGCTCTCCGTCCGGCTTGGCAAAGAGGAGCTGATCGCGCTCGATGAGATTGCGCGTCATCGTGGCGTCAGCAGGGCCGAGGCGGTGCGTCAGGCCATCGCGGAGACCTCCCGGCGTGATCGCGGCCGCATTGGCTTGTTGGCAGAGGCGCAACGACTGATGGAGAACTCCTCCTACCTGGAAGAGGTACGACAGGTGGCAAGCCTGATCCAGGAGCTATTGGGTCGGCGGTGGAGCGACTCGCCACCCTGACGCTCCCGCCTACAACGCCAGCTGCTGATAAGCCAGCGACTGGAATGAGAGCCGGTGCAGCGGGGAGACACCCAGGCGCATGATCGCCTCACGGTGGGCGGGCGTGGAGTAGCCGACGTGCTCGGCGAAGCTCCAGCCGGGGTGGAGCGTGTCGGCGTGGGACATGTAGCGGTCGCGGGACACCTTGGCGACGATCGAGGCGGCGGCGATCGCCGCGCTGGTCGCATCGCCGTCGACGATCGCACGCTGGGGACGCCCGAAGTCCGGCACCGAGAAGCCATCCACGAGACACGCCACCTCGCCCCGTACGCCCTCGGTGACGCCATGCAGCGCGTCGCGCAGGGCAGCGAGGTTGGTGTTGTGCAGACCACGGGAGTCGATTCCGCGCACGCAGCGCGAGACGACCGTGACCCGCGTCGCGCTGCGTAATACGAGCGGGTAGAGCTCCTCACGCGCCTCGGCGGTGTGCTGCTTGGAGTCGTTCAGCGCCCCCAGCGCGCGGAGCTCGGGAGCGGAGAGGGTGTCGTAGTCGAACAGCACTCCGGCAGCCACCAGCGGCCCTGCCAGGCAGCCTCGACCGGCCTCGTCCGCACCGGCCACCAGCCGCACGCCGAGGCGGCGGTCGTATGCGAACAGCCGCCGCCCGCTCGACGCTCGGCGCGCCCGGCGACGGGTCCGGGAGGTCTCCGAGGCGCCAGAGCGCTCCGATGCACCCCGGGAGGCCCCGGAGACGCTAGAGCGTCCCGATGCGGTCGGGGGGCCAGTAGGTGAAGAACGCACCCCCGATGATCCATGAGCGGGGGACGGGCCCCCAGAACCTGCTGTCGTCAGATCCGCCACGGTTGTCTCCCATCATGAACCAATGACCGGCGGGAATCTTGATCGGGGTGAGGAAGTTGCACTCCGGCACCCCTCCACAGGGTTTGATGTAGGAGTCGGGCTCGCGCTTTCCATTGACGATCGCGTGGCCTTCCTTGACGTAGATCGTGTCTCCCGGTCCCGCGACGATGCGCTTGATGAAGTTTTCGCTGGACTCTTCGGGGTTGGTCTGGTCGCAGGGCGCCCCGCCCGGGCTGACTTCGTAGTGCGTGGGACCGCACCGCTGTTCCTTGGCGCCGTCGGGCGGGTGGAACACCACGATCTCTCCGATGTGCGGCCCGTTCAGGGTCATCCCGAGGCGGTTCACCAGCACACGCTGGCCGACTGTGAGCGTCGGTTCCATGGAGCCGCTGGGGATCTTGTAGGGCTTGACGAGGAAGCGCTGGATACCCAGGGCCAGCAGCACCGCGATCACGATGATCGCCGCGAGCTCGAACAGCGAGCTGGCGGTCGATTTGGACTTCTTGGCGCCGTTTGCAGAGCCCGTCGACGTCGCCGGGCCGCCAGGCGTGCCCGGGCGAGCCAAGCTTGCGCCCTTCTTCGTGGAACGTACGCTCACGCGAGCCCTCGGAGAGGTTTCTTACGCCGGAGCGTCGCCGGCGGACTGCTCGCCGGCATCGGGGGCATCGGCCTGATCCGCAGCCGTCGCCGACGGCGCGTCGGCGCGCTCCGCCTCGTCCAAGCTGGCGGGCTGCACGTCAGGCTCCCCCCCGGCGGACACGTCCGCCGACCCGTTCACCGCGTCCTGCGGCTCCGTCGCCGGGCTTTCCGCCTCAGGCTCGTGCAACAGCCCCGGCTGCACCGTCTCTTCCGGGCCGGTGTAACGACGCTCGCGCACACGCGCGCGCTTGCCCACGCGGTCGCGCAGGTAGTAGAGCTTCGCGCGGCGCACGTCGCCGCGCGCCGCCAGCTCGATGCGCTCGATCTTCGGGGAGTGCACCGGGAACATGCGCTCGACGCCGACGCCGAAGGACTGCTTGCGCACTGTGAACGTCTCCCGCACGCCGTGGCCCTGGCGCTTGATGACGACGCCCTCGAACACCTGTACGCGGCGGCGGGTGCCCTCGATCACCTGGAAGTGCACCTTGACGCGATCGCCCGGCGCGAAGTCGGGCACGCGGCGCAGCTGCGCGCGTTCGAGGGTGTCGATGACGCTGCTCATAAGTTTCAGGGAGGGGTTGCGCGCCCCAAGCAGCCGATCGTCGGCGCTCCGGCGCGGTCAGCAATGGTAGCGGACGGCTGGCGCCGCCCGCGTCAGCCGTCACCCGGTCGGCGATCCCCCGCCCGTTCGCGGCTGCGCTCCCGCCGCCAGCTTTCGATGCGCTCGTGGTGGCCGGAGAGCAGCACCTCGGGGACCCGCCACCCGCGGTACTCGGCGGGGCGCGTGTAGTGGGGGTACTCGGGGGCACCTCCCAGCGCCTCGCTGAAGGACTCCTCGACGGCCGAGTGGGCATCGCCCAATGAGCCCGGCAGCTTGCGCAGCACCGCGTCACATACCACCATCGCCGCCGGCTCTCCTCCTGAGAGCACGTAGCGTCCGATCGACAGCGTCTCGCCGGCGAAGTGCTCGACGATCCGCTCGTCGAAGCCCTCGTAGCGACCACACAGCAGCGTCAGAGCTCCCTCGGCCGCAAGCTCGGTGACGTAGCCGTCGTCGAGCAGCCGTCCTGTGGGCGTCAGCGCGATCACGCGCCGCCGCCGGCGCAGCTGCACCGGGTCCACCCCGTAGCGAGCGCGCAGCGCCGCGTCCATCACATCGACGCGCAGCACCATCCCCGCCCCGCCCCCGAATGGGGTGTCGTCGACCTGTCCGCCGGTGAGCGGCGTGTGCTCGCGGATGTTCACACACTCCACGCGACTGCCGGCGGCCTGCGCGTTGCGGACGTGGCGCTGGGTGTGGAACCACTGAAACCACTCGGGGAACAGCGTGAAGATGTCTATGTCCACTTACGGCTCTCCAAGGAAGTCGAGGCTCACCTCGATGCGGCCCGCGGCCACGTCCACATCGCGCACGGCGTCTCTGACCATCGGCACCAGCAGCTGGCCACCGTCCTCGCGCCGCACCTCCAGCACCTCGCACGAGGGCAGCTCCAGCAGGCCGCTAACCGTGCCAAGCAGCCGCTCGCCGTCGCACACGATGCAGCCCTCCAGTTCGTGCGCCCACCACTCTCCTTCTCCGAGCACGGGGGCCTGCGACTTTGTGACCGTCAGCGGCTGGCCACGCAGCGCTTCCGCGGCGGTGCGGTCCTCAACGCCCTCGAGACGCACGATCGGGCGCTGCTCGACGCCGGCACAGCGCAGGATCCGGCGGACGCTGCCGGCCACCGTCACCTCGCCGCCCTCGGAGAGCAGCCGCGGACGGGCGCCGGTCACGTAGAAGCTTCCGTCGAGGCCGTGCGCGCGACCGACGCGGCCTGCCTCCAGCGCCGCAGAGGAGGCATCGTCCCCGGCTCGATCCTGTGGCCCCCCGTTCCCGGCGTCAGCCACCACTGAGCGACTCGGTGCTCTCAATCGACGATGTCGACGACCACACGGCGCTTGTCCTCCGCCGCGGCGGCCCTGACCACGGCGCGCAGCGCCTGCGCGGTGCGGCCGTTGCGGCCGATCACCTTGCCGTAGTCCTCCCGCGCCACCGCCAGCTCCAGCACGACGGTGCCGTCGTCCTCCTCGAAGCGCTCGATCGACACCTCGTCCGGCTCGTCCACCAAGCCCTGGGCGAGGTATCTCAGCAGCTCCTGCACCCTCTCCGCCGCCATTGTGCTCGGGCGCCTCCCCGCTACGTGCCGATTCCCTGGGTGCGCAGCAGCTTGCGGACCGTGTCCGACGGCTGCGCTCCGCGGGCCAGCCAGCTGCGGGCGCGCTCCTCGTCGATCTTGATCGTCGAGGGGTTGGTCTGCGCGTTGTACTGGCCGATCGTCTCGATCACGCGTCCGTCGCGGGGAGAGCGCTGGTCGGCGACGACCACTCGCCAGATCGGGTCCTTCTTGCCGCCCACTCGCGTGAGCCTGAGCCTTACCGACACGTAATACCTCGCTGGGAGTTAAACACGATTGGCGAAGCTTAGCCTGAATTCACCGCTCCCGGAGTCGCACCGCCACCGCATGCTCAGCTCGTTATCGGCAGATTCAGGCCGGGCGGTTCCAGCGCGCCTGGCGGGAGGGGGTATGGCGGCCCGCCCTCCCCGGGCCTGCCCTCCCCCAGCCACTCAGCGCGCCTGGCGCATCAGCGCGCCGATATCGGGCATCTTGCCGCGGCCGACCTGGCGCATCACCTTGCGCATCTGCGCGAACTGCTTGACGAGCTGGCTGACCTGCTGCACGTTGGTGCCCGAGCCGCGCGCGATCCGCAGCCGCCGGGAGCCCTTGATCAGCTCGGGGCGGCGGCGCTCTTCGGGGGTCATCGCGAGGATGATCGCCTGCAGGCGGTCGAGCTCGCGCTCGTCCATCTTCAGGTTGCGCAGCTGCGCGCCACCGAGGCCGGGGATCATCCCCAGCACGTTGCTGAGCGGCCCCATTTTCCGCACGGCCTTCAGCTGGTCGAGGAAGTCGTCGAGACCAAACTCGTTGCGGCGCAGCTTGCGCTGCAGCTCCACCGCGTCGCGCTCGTCGAACTGGCGCTCGGCCTGCTCGATCAGGCTCATCACGTCGCCCATGCCGAGGATCCGCTGCGCCATGCGGTCGGGGTGGAAGCGCTCGAACTGCTCCAGGTGCTCGCCGGTCGAGGCGAACAGGATCGGCTGCCCGGTGACCGCCTTCACCGACAGCGCCGCGCCGCCGCGGGCGTCGCCGTCGAGCTTGGTCATCACCACCCCGTCGAACCGCACGGCGGCGGCGAACTGCTCGGCGACGTTGACGGCGTCCTGGCCGGTCATCGCATCGACGACCAGCAGCGTGTCGCGGGGCGCAACGGCGGCGTGGATGCGCACCAGCTCCGCCATCAGCTGCTCGTCGACGTGCAGCCGGCCGGAGGTGTCGACGATCAGCACGTCCTTGCCCTCCTCCCGCGCCCGCGCGAGCGCCCACGTGGCGATCTCGACGGGATCGGGCTCGGTGCCACGCTCATACACGGCGGCGCCCGCGCGGGCCCCCATCTTCACGAGCTGCTCAACCGCCGCCGGGCGGTAGGTGTCGCAGGCGGCGAGCGCCACCGAGGAGTCGTGGTGCTCGTGCAGGTGGCGCGCAAGCTTGGCTGCGGCGGTCGTCTTGCCCGAGCCCTGCAGGCCGGCGAGCAGGATCACCGTGGGGGGGCTGGAGGAGAAGCCGAGCTCCTCGGACGCTCCCCCCATCAGCTCGGTGAGCTGCTCGGCGACGATCTTCACCACCTGCTGGCCGGGGTTGAGCCGGCCGACGATCTCCGCCCCCAGGCAACGCTCCTTCACATCGGCGGTGAACTGGCGGACGACCTTGAAGTTGACGTCTGCCTCGAGCAGCGCGAGGCGGATCTCGCGCAGCGCGCGGTCGATGTCCTGCTCGGTCAGCGTCCCGCGCTGGCGGACGTCCGAGAGCGTGGCCTGGAGCTTCTCGGCTAGGGAATCGAACACAGCTCAGTAGTCTCGCAGCCCCGGCATCCTCCCGGCTGTGGGGGTGCAGTCCCCCAGCTCAACCCTTCTCGCCGGAGGACCCCTCTTGGACCCGACGCGCCAGCGTCTCGCCGATGCCCCCGAACGCCTGGGCGAACTCGGAGGGGATCACGAACACCTTGTTGGCGTCCCCTTCGGCGAGTTGGGGGAGCATCTGCAGGTATTCGTAGCTGAGCAGATCGCGCGTGGGGCGGCCCTCGTGGATCGCTTTGAAGACGGTGTCGATCGCCTTCGCTTCGCCCTCGGCGCGCAGGATCGCGGCCTGGCGTGCACCCTCGGCGGTGAGCACCGCCGCCTGTTGCTCGCCCTCGGCGGTGAGGATCTGCGCCTGCTTCTCGCCTTCGGCCGTGAGGATCGCAGCGCGGCGGTCGCGCTCGGCGCGCATCTGCTTCTCCATCGCCGAGCGGATGTCGGCGGGCGGATCCACGGACTTGATCTCCACGCGGTTGATGCGAATGCCCCACTTGCCGGTGGCCTCGTCCAGCACGGTGCGCAGCTCGGTGTTGACGTTCTCGCGGGCGGTCAGCGTCGCCTCGAGCGTGAGCCCGCCGATCACGTTGCGCAGCGTGGTCACCGTGAGCTGCTCGATCGCCTGCAGCGGGTTGGCGATTTCATAGGTGGCCGAGCGGGGGTCGGTGATCGTGAAGTACAGGACCGTCTCGATCCCCACCACGACGTTGTCCTCGGAGATGACCGACTGCGGCGCGAAGTTGACCACCTGCTCGCGCAGGTCCACCAGCGGCTTCACGCGATCGATGAACGGCGTGACGATCGCGAGGCCCGGCTCCAGCGTGCGGCTGTAGCGGCCGAGTCGCTCCACCACCCCCGCGCGCGCCTGGGGGATGACGCGAATCGTGCGCGCGGCCACGATCAGCGCGAACAGCACGACCACGGCGACGACGATGAGAGCGACCATCAGCAATTTTCCTTTCTTGACGCCATCCAATCAGCCTACCTTCTTCGCCGTGCGTAACCGAGGCGGTGGTGGGTCGGCTTGGAGTAGAGAGAGGACCGTATAACCATTGCAATAGGGCGGGGTGTTGAACAAAAAATTCAAAAGCCGTGCGCAATTGCTATCGGGTTCTGGATTTTTTATAACAACCCCAGCACCTACTATACATACTATCGCTATACTCGACGTCCAAAGGACGCAGCAGCGCGCAGTGCCTGCGGCCGCCTCAGTGCATCACAAGCGCAGTGGCCCCGCGTATCTCGACGACCTGCACGCGCTCTCCGGCGGGGATCACCTCGTCCTCGGTGTAGCTGCGCGCCGTCCACACCTCGCCGCCGATCCGCACGCAGCCCACGCCCTCCTGATTGGCGATCCGCTCGAGCACGACCGCATCGCACCCAATCAGCGCCGCCGCGCCCGTGCGGATCCGCGGTGGATGCTGCAGGTGGCGCCGGGCGACGGGGCGCAGGGTGAGCAGCACCAGCAGCGAGGCGACCAGAAAGACGACCAGCGCCAGTGGGAGACCGAGACCGGCGAGGCTCACGAGCGCCGCGATCAGCGCGCCGATCGCGAACGGCGCGAGGAAGAACCCGCCCGTATGCATCTCTCCCGCGCCCAGCACGCAGGCCGCCACAGTCCACACGATCCATGCGTCCATAGTCCGATTATCGCACCGCGCGGCCGGTTTGCCGCGTCAGAGGTCACTACTCAGCGATCAACGCCCGCGCGAACTCATCGGGGTCGAACGGGCGCAGGTCCTCCAGCGACTCGCCGACGCCGATCAGCTTGACCGGGATGCCCAGCTCGCGGGCGATCGCCAGCGCGATGCCGCCGCGGGCGGTGCCGTCGAGCTTGGTGAGCACGATGCCACCCACCTGCGCCGACTCGGCGAAGACGCGCGCCTGGCGCAGCCCGTTCTGACCGGTGGTCGCGTCGACCGTGAGCAGCGTCTCGTGCGGCGCGCCCTCAAGCTGACGCGCAATCACACGGCGCACCTTGGCGAGCTCGGCCATCAGATCGTCCTGGGTATGCAGGCGCCCGGCGGTGTCCACGATCACGACGTCGAGCCCCTCGCCGCGGGCGCGCGCCACGGCCTCGAACGCGACGGCGCCGGGGTCGGAGCCTTCGGGGCCGGTGACGATCTCGCAGCCGGCGCGCTGCGCCCATCCCTCCAGCTGCTCGGTCGCGGCCGCGCGGAAGGTGTCGGCGGCGGCCAGCAGCACGGTGCGCCCGAGCTCTTGTTGCAGGTGCCAGGCGAGCTTGCCGATCGTCGTGGTCTTGCCGGTGCCGTTGACGCCCACCGCGAGGATCACCGTGGGGTGAGCGCGGATGTCGATGCGCCCGTCCCCCACGCGCGCGGTGTCGGCGAGCAGCGCGATCAGCCGCTCCGACAGCGCCTCGCCCCCGCTCAGCCCGCCCTCGAGCGCCTCGCCTTCGAGTGTCTGCACCACCGCGGCGGTGGCGGTGGCGCCGACGTCGGCCATGATCAGCGCCTCCTCTAGGCGCTCCCAGGTGTGCTCGTCGAGCGTTTGGAAGAGCGTGGCGTGGATCTCGCCGCCGAGCGCCTGGCGGGTCTTCGTGAGGTTCTCGCGCAGTCGCCGAAAGAAGCCGCGACGCTCGGGACTCTCACCGCCGCCCGCGGCGCCAGGGGTCTGCTCGCCGGCGGTGATGAATAGGTCGCTCCAGTCGCGTGGCACGGCCGCGCGACGATACCAGCGCGCGACCCGCCCGCACCCTCACGACGGCCGGCCGCATTCAGCCTGGGTCAGCCTCAGCGCCCG
The DNA here is from genome assembly GCA_035948945.1 of Solirubrobacteraceae bacterium. Taxonomy (GTDB): domain Bacteria; phylum Actinomycetota; class Thermoleophilia; order Solirubrobacterales; family Solirubrobacteraceae; genus Palsa-744. The sequence continues at coordinate 37,595 of DASZIQ010000025.1, read as the reverse complement.
ACGTATCGGACACGGACACGTGCTCAGCACCCGATGTATTGGACACGCGCTCAGCGCCCGACGTATCGGACACGCCCCTTGCCATCGACCTCGGTCGCAGCGAATGGATACTGCCGCCCGCCAACCGTCGCCATGCACGTGAAGGTGAGCCCCGCCTTCCGCGGAACGTTGGACGGACAACGCACCGTCGCATTCAGGTGGCGCTGGGCCAGAATCGACGCGGCGATAGAACGTTGCACTGTGACTGTGTTCAGCGTGGGCGTGCTCGACCCGCACCCGGAGAGCAACGGGCCCACCAGAATAGCCGCCACCACAACCCGGCGAGCCCGTCGCGGCGCCACGGCAAAACTCATCGCACCAGTTCCGTCCCCGTTCTAAAGGTTTCCATAGTCCGCTCGATAACTTGGTGGTCTATTCGACAAAACACTTACCGCGACCTCTTGTTCTAAATGGACAACTTCGGCGCACGTGTTCCAAATAGAACATGGGCCATTGTCCAACCAGGCGCAAGGCACATACATTCGCCCCTCGATCGCCAATATGAAAGCCCTTGTACCGACCATGCTATGGTCTCGCAATCGCAGTGTACGCAGGGGTGCGGACACATTGAAGGCACGGGGGAACGGCACCTTGAGGGCAATCGTATACCGCTCGATCGCGGTCGTATTTGTATCCGTACTTTTTACGGAGGGTGGAGCGCTGGCCGTCAGTAACCATTCGGTTACTTCTATTAAATCGATCGCCCTGGAGACGCGCAGAGCGCCGGCGGACAGCATGCAACCGGGTGACAAAGCGCCTTCGGGAGCAACACACACTCGGGCTCACCGGGAACCCTGCGAGCCCAAGGGAGTTACCGAAAATCGAAAAATAACCCGAAATCGAGAAATTCACACGACTCGGAGGCAAACCGAGCGAAGCGGACACCAAAAGCACAGCGGGCACGCCGAGCCGCCAAAGGCCGTCGAGCATCCAAAGGCCAAGCCACCAACGCGCCGAACGTCCAAGGCCAACCCGACCAAGCAGACACCCACGCACCGGACGCCCAAGACCAGACCGACCAAGCAGACACCGACGCACCGAACAGCAAAGGCCAAGCGGACACCCACGCATCGGACATCGGTGACCAAGCGGGTCCCAAAGACATCCAAGCCCCAGAGAACACCCACCCAGACCGGGAACGGAGAGCACATCCAGCGTCGGAGGCCGAGCGTACGGCAAAGGCGCAAAGCCGCAGCGGACCAGGAAGGGTCCCAGGGCACATGCGCAACGAACCCTGCGGGCCAGATGGGGCCGAGAGGCAGGACAGGCCCCCGAGGCCCCAAGGGCAAAGCGGGCCCACAGGGCGCCGAAGGCACGCCGGGGCTCAGAGGCGAACTGGGGCCGGCGGGCGTCAAAGGCGAAACGGGCGCCGCGGGCACAAACGGAGCTGAAGGCAAAGAAGGACCCCCGGGCACGACTGGCTCGCAGGGAGTCCAAGGCGAAGCAGGACCCGCCGGCCAGCAGGGACTCGAGGGCGAAATGGGCGCCGCGGGCTCCGAAGGCAAACCGGGATCCCAAGGCCCGCAGGGCGTCAAAGGCGAAACCGGCGCCGCAGGCCCCGCAGGCAAAACGGGACCCGAAGGCCCACAGGGCAAAGAAGGAACCAAAGGGACGACGGGCGCTGCAGGTGAACCCGGAGCAAAAGGCGAAAAAGGGCTCGAAGGCAAAGCAGGACCCCAAGGCCCACAGGGCGTCAAAGGGGAAACCGGCACACAAGGACCCACAGGCACAACCGGCGAACACGGGCCCGAAGGCAAACAGGGACCAGAAGGCCCACAAGGCAAAGAAGGACCCGCCGGCCCGCGGGGCGTCAAAGGGGAAACCGGAGCCGAAGGCCCGCGGGGACCTGAAGGCAAACAGGGGCCACAGGGCAACGAAGGCAAAACAGGACCCGAAGGACCCCAGGGCGCCAAAGGCGAAACCGGCCCCTCCGGCCCGGAAGGCAAACAAGGACCCGTAGGCCCACAGGGCAAAGAAGGGCCCGCCGGCCCACAGGGCGTCAAAGGGGAAACCGGCACACAAGGACCCACAGGCACAACCGGCGAACGCGGACCCGAAGGCAACCAAGGACCAGAAGGCCCACAGGGCAAAGAAGGACCCCAAGGCCCACAAGGCGTCAAAGGCGAAACCGGCGCCGAAGGCCCGCAAGGACCAGAAGGCAAACAGGGGCCACAGGGCAACGAAGGCAAAACAGGGCCCGAAGGACCCCAGGGCGTCAAAGGCGAAACCGGCCCCTCCGGCCCGGAAGGCAAACAAGGACCCGTAGGCCCACAGGGCAAAGAAGGACCCAAAGGGACCACGGGCGAACCAGGCCCTACAGGAGAAACTGGCGAAAAAGGCGAAAAAGGGCTCGAAGGCAGAGAAGGACCCCAAGGCCCACAGGGCGTCAAAGGCGAAACCGGCGCCGAAGGCCCGAAAGGCACAACCGGCGAACGCGGACCCGAAGGCGAACAGGGGCCGGCAGGCCCACAGGGCAACGAAGGACCCAAAGGACTACAGGGCGTCGCAGGCGAAACCGGCGCGCAAGGCCCCACAGGCAAAGAAGGACCCATCGGCGAAACCGGCCCCACAGGCCCACAGGGCGTCAAAGGCGAAACGGGCCCCGCAGGCACACAGGGACCCGAAGGCAAAGAAGGCAAAGAAGGCAAAACCGGCGCCACCGGAGCAGCAGGAGCCAAAGGCGAAAAAGGAGAAGCCGGAGCCAAAGGCGCGGAAGGCAAAGAAGGAAAAGAAGGCAAAACGGGAGCAACTGGAGCGACTGGAGCGACGGGCGCCAAAGGCGAAACCGGGGCGACGGGCAAAGAAGGAAAAGAAGGAGCCAAAGGCACCACCGGCGAAAAAGGCGCTACAGGCGAAAAAGGCGCCACCGGCGCTACCGGCGCCGAAGGCAAACAGGGAAAAGAAGGAGCCAAAGGCGAAACCGGGGCGAAAGGCGAAAAAGGCGCCACCGGCGAAAAAGGCGCTACAGGCGCGGAAGGCAAAGAAGGCAAAGCGGGCGCCGCCGGAGCGACCGGCGCCAAGGGTGAAAAAGGGGAAAAGGGCGAAAAGGGCGAAAAAGGCGCGGGGTTCAACGCCGGGGAATACGGGGCGTTGACCGAACGCGCGCAGAATACCGAATACGAACCGTCCACCATCGAACCGGTGCAGGTCATACTGACCGTGTCGTGTCAGACGACGACGGAAACCACCATCCAGGTCGCCGTCGGCGCCACCGTGATCGCGGAAGATGTAGTCAGCAAAGCAGCCACCGGGACGACCAAGGTGCCGATCACGTTCATCGTGCCCGCCGGCAAGAAGTGGAAAGTCGCAACCAACGCGGGGATCACCCTGATCAGGTCGACCTACCTCACCGTGTAGTCTCGCGGGGCGGCGCCGGGGCGAGCGACGATCGCAGTGGTCTACGCGACCTCAGCGAGGTCAGCATGCTCAGCCACATGGGATGGCGCGTCCGCATCCGCATGCTCGGTATCCGCACCTTCGGCCATCCCGGACTGCGGCTCGGGGATGGGCTCGGGCGTTGAAACAGCTTGCGCGACAGGCCCGGGACCGTCTGCGGCGTCTTCAACCTCGGGGGTCGTCTGGTGCGCCAGCTCCTGCGTGGACTCTGACGCACGCCCCGGGATGGGCTGGGAGACGGGCGCCAGCGCCGCATCCAAGGGCGCCTGCGCGGCCGGCGGCAGCCGCCGCGAGAGCACCTTCGAGACGCCGTTGCCGGCCATCGAGACTCCATACAGCCAGTCGGCGGCCTCCATCGTGCGCTTTTGGTGGGTGATCACGATGAACTGCGCGCGGTTGGCGTAGCGGCGCAGCAGCGAGAGGAAGCGCTCGAGGTTGAGGTCGTCCAGCGCGGCCTCGACCTCGTCGAGGATGTAGAAGGGGCAGGGCCGCGCGAGGAACACGGCGAACAGGAAGGCGAGCGCGGTCATCGACTTCTCCCCGCCGGAGAGCAGCGAGAGGCGCTTGGTGGACTTGCCAGCGGGGGTGATCTCAATCTCGACGCCCAACAGCTCCTCGCCGGGGTCGTAGGCCGAGCCGGCGTGATCGAGCGCGTCCCCGCCCGCGCCGTCCCCGCCATCCCCACTATCCCCGTCGCCCCCGTCGCCGCCCTCCCCGTAGAGCGCCCTGCGACCCTCTCCGTCGCCGCCCTCCCCATCCCCGCTCCCGGCGGCGGCACGCCCAACCCCAGCCCGCTCCTCGCGCTCCGCGGCGGCCTCGCCGTCGCGCTCCTCGCCCCCGCCCGCACCGCTGCCTCCACCCGCGGCGGCGCCCGGCAGCGGCTGGCCGCCGAGCACCGGCCGGGGGGCGAGCGCGTCCTTGACGAGCCGCAGCTGACCGCCGCCACCGGGGAAGAGGTCCCCCGCGAGCTCCTCGAAGTTGCGTGCGGCCGCCTCGAAAGTGGCACGAAAGGTCTCGTGGATCTGACGGTCGGTGTCGCGGATCAGGGTGCGCAGCTCGCGCAGCGCTGTCTCCAGGTCGCTGCGGCGGGCCTCCAGCTCCTCGACGTGCGCGAGCGCCTCGGCGTACTCCTCTTTGGCGAGCGGGTTGACCGGCCCAAGCTGCTCGCGTCGGCGGCGCAGACGCTCCAGGCGGGCGGTGAGCGCCTGCACCTGCTCCGCGTCGAGCGGCTCGGGGTCCTCGTCGTCCCACCCCAAATCTCTTCCGTGCGCCCCGGCTGGCTCCCCCGACTCACCTTCTGCCGATTGGGCATCACGGGGCTCCCCCACCTCGACCTCACACTCCCCTGCCTCATGCTCGTCCGCCCCATCGCCCATCGCCGCCATACCAGGCTGGGGCTGGCTTTCCTGCGCGACGCTCTCGTCGCGCGCGTCGCCCGCACGCGCCGCCCCCTCCGAATCCGAACCGTCCTCCCCCGCCGTGCCCTCCGCCGCGCCCTCCGACCCGCCCTCGGTCGCGACCCCCGTCGCGCCCTCCGCCGCGGGCAGCTCCAGCTGCTCGCGCACGGTGCGCAGCTCTATGAGGGCCTCGTCGGTATGGTCGCGCAGCCGCTGCGCGGAGACCTCGGCGGCGGTGACGGCCTCGCCCTGTGCGCGCAGGCGCGCCTGGATCTCGGCCTCGGCCGCCGCGCAGGCGCGCAGCTCGGCGGCCATCTCCTCGCCCGCGGCGCGGTAGGTGTCGAGCTCCTGCTGCAGCTCGCCGGCGCACGCGGCGACCGCCTCCCCGGCGGCGTGCAGCGCCACGGCGAGCCGCTCAGCGCGCGGCGCGAGCGCGGTGTCGGCGGCGTGCCCGGCACGCAGGCGCGCCAGACGCTCCAGGCGCTCGGCGTGTTCGCGCGCGAGGCGCTCCGCGGTACGGCGCTCGGCGGCGAGCTCGCCCTCCAACTGCGCGCGGCGCACCGCGAGCGGCCCCTGCTCGGGGGCAGCGCGGCGCTGCTCGATCAACCAGGCGGCATGGCGCTCACCCTCGAGCGCATGGGCGTGAGCACGCGCGGACTCGCGCAGCGCGCCGTCGGCCTCTTCGCGCGCGAGATCGGCGGCGGCGGCGGCCTCCTGCGCGTGCTCGGCCGCGCCGCGCGCGGCGTGCTCGGTAGCGGCGGCGGCCTCGGAGGCGAGGATCAGCTGCTCGCGCTCGTTGCGGCGGGCGAGCACCCGCTCGGAGCCACCCTCGGCGACCTGGCGCACCTCGCCCAGGGCGGCAAACCACACGCGCCCGCGCGGCGTGACGGCGACGCCGGCAAAGTCGCGAGGGAGATCCTCCAGGCGCTCCAGCACCCACGCGTCGGCGAGCAGCCGCCGCGCGAGCGCGAGCACCGGCGCGGGTCCCTCCACCAGCTCGATCAGGGGGCGCGCGCCAGGGGCCGGGGGAGCGGAGACATCGGCGGGCGGAGGCTCGGACGCGCGCGCCTCCGCCGAAGCCGGGGGACACTCGCCTTCGGCGCGAGTCCCCGTTTCGGCCGGCATCCCCGTTTCGACCGAAGCGGGGAGACACTCGCCTTCAGCAAGCATCCCCCGTTCGGCCAGCAGCGCAATGGCGCCGTCGGGCCCGGCGCGGTCGAGCAGCGCGGAAGCACCAGCCAGGTCGGGCACCAGCGCCGCGTCGAGGCGCCCACCGAGCGCAGCGGCGAGCGCGAGCTCGTAGCCCGGCGCGACGCGCAGCGCCTCGGACAGCGCACGCGGGGCTCCATCGCCGGAGCCGCCCCCAGGCTGGCTCTCCTCGGCGGTTCCGCCCACCGCGGAGGAGGTGCGCAGAAACTGGTTGACGGCGGCCAGCTCGGAGCCCACGCGAGCGGCGTCGCGGCGGGCGGCCTCGACCGCGCGCTCGGCCTCGCGCAGCGCGCCGCGGGCGCCATCGGCGTGCTCGTCGGCAGCCTCGCGCGCCTCGCGGGCATCGGCGAGCGTGGCGTCGAGCTCGGCGACCTCGCCGGCGGCGGTCTCGCGGGCAAGCTCCAGCTCGGCGAGCTCCCGAGCCAACTGCTGCTCGCGCTCCAGATCAAGCCCGGCCAGCTCACGCTCGATCGCGCCGATGCGAGAGGCCCCGTCGGCGTCAAGCGCACCCCCCTCGCCCTCGGCGGAAGACTCCTCCAACAGCTCGATCTCACGCGCGGAGCGCAGGACCCGCTCGGCGAGACCGGCGGCCGTCACAGCAGCCTGCTCGTGGCGCAGTTGCAGCCGCTCGGCGGCAGCGCCGGCGTGCAGCGCGCGCCGCGAAAGCTCGTCGTGACGCGCCGAGCGCTCGCCGAGCGCGCGCTCGGCGAGGGAGCGCCGTGCGACGACCTCCCGCAGGCCGCCTTCGACCTCCGCGCGCGCGGCGCGCGCCTCCTGCACCAGAGCCTCGGCGCCGGCGAGCTCCAGGCGGCGGACGCGCAGCGTCTCGCGTGCCAGCAGCAGACGCGCTTCGAGCGCCTGGCGCTCCAGGCGCGCGTGCAGCTCGGCGGCCTCGGCTTGGCGCTTGAGCGGGCGCAGGCGCGAACGGGCCTCACGCTCGACGTCCAGCGCGCGGTCGAGGTTGTCTTGGGTGCGTTCGAGCTTCAGCTGGGCGCGCCGGCGGCGCTTACGATGCTTGCCAAGGCCCGCGGCCTCCTCGATCAGGAGCCGGCGGTCGCGGGGCTTGGAGGTGACGATCGCCTCGACGCGGCCCTGCGAGATGACCGAGTGGGTCTCCTTGCCGAGACCCGTGTCGGAGAGCACCTCGATCACGTCGACGAGCCGGCAGCGGGCGCCGTTGAGGCGGTACTCGCCCTCGCCGGAGCGGTGCAGGCGGCGCAGAATCGAGATCTCGGCGAGCGGCAGCCCGACAGTGCCGTCGGAGTTGTCGAGCACCAGCTCGACCTCGGCCGCGGAGCGGGCCTGCACGCCACGGCCGCCGCCGAAGATCACGTCCTGCATCGACTGCCCGCGGACCGCGAGCGGTGACTGCTCGCCCATCGCCCACAGCACGGCATCGGTGATGTTGGACTTGCCCGACCCGTTGGGCCCCACCACGACGGAGACGCCGGGGCCGAAATCGAGGCGGGTGCGGTCGGGGAAGGACTTGAAGCCCTTCAGCGTGAGCGACTTCAGATACACGCCGTGGCCCTCAATGGTTGGATTTTGGGATCGTCCGCGCGGGTCAGCGGCACACCATGCGGGTGGGCGTGGGGCGTCCTACCCCACGGCCGCGCGTTGTGCCTCGCACCAGCATTCATGCCTGCAACCTCTCCACGGCCTCGCGCGCAGCCTCCTGCTCGGCGTGCTTCTTGCTGCGCCCGGAGCCGCTGCCGAGCGGGCGGCCGTCCACCGAGGCGGCCACCTCGAAGGTGCGCTCGTGCGGGGGGCCGTGCTCGGCCGTCACCTCGTAGGTGACGAGCTCTCCGCGCTGCGCCAGCAGCTCCTGCAGCGTGGACTTGAAGTCCACGGGGTGCTCCAGAGCCTGCTCGATCTCGGGCCGAAACGCCTCGACAACCGCCTCCGCGGTGCGCTCGTAGCCAAACTGCAGGTAGCACGCCCCGATCACCGCCTCGATCACTGAGGCCAACACCCGCTCGGTGCCGCCGAGCAGCACCGCGTTCTCCTGCACCCCCGCGGGCGCCGCGGCGCGCAGCCGCTCCGGCACCGCAAGACGCTCGGCGACCGCCCGGCAGGAGGGGCCGGAGACCGCCTGAGCGCGGATCTTCGTGAGGCGCCCGGCGCCGAAGCGCTCGGCCTCCAGGCGCGGGAAAAGGTGGGCGGTGACCGCCAGCCCCAGCACGGAGTCGCCGAGGAAGGCGAGGCGCACGTAGGAGTCGCTGCGCCGCTCGCTCCACGAGGCGTGCGTGAAAACCTGTCGGGACAGCTCCTCGGGAAGCTCCTCCAAGAGCGCGTTCAGCAGCTTCATCCGCGCGCATCAAACCTCGGCGCCGCGGGCCTGCGCCAGCACGAAGTCCACCGCCTGCCCTACCGTCTTGATCTCGACGGCCTGCTCGTCGGAGATCTGCACACCGTAGGTGTCCTCGAGCTCCTGCACGAGCGTGTACAGGTCGAGCGAATCGGCCTCCAGGTCCTCCTTGAAGCGGCTCTCCTCGCCGATCTCATCGGGGTCGATCTCCAGCTCGTCGGCGAGGTGGTCGCGGATCAGCTCGTATACCTGCTCGCGGGTCATCTCTTGTGGAGGCTATCGCCCCGCGCGGATGACGGTCCCCCCACCAGCCCTCGGCCGACCGACTCCCACCGATCCCAGTCGGCGATCCCCGGGTGAAGGCATGGCCTGGCGATGCGTCAGTCGACGCCGGTGCGACCCGGGGCCCGGCGAGATCGCCATGCAGCAATCGGATCCGTTCAGCCGACGGGGATGCAGCTCACGGCAAACCGGGCGCGGCAGCTCTCGCCAGGCGCGAGCAGGCGCAGGCCGGCACCGCTGCGCAGGGCGTTGGCGGGCGCGACCATCGGCTCGAAGCAGATGAACTCGCCGGGGCGCGGGGCGTAGACCTGCGCGCAGGGGTAGCCCTCGAGCAGCTCGAGCTCGAGCCGCCGCCCTACGGCCTCGACGGCGAAGCGGGCGTGCGCGGGCACCGCGTCGAAGCCGTCGTCGAACTCGCGCTCGGCGAGCTCGAAGGCTTGGCTCGGCAGCTCCTCGCCGGGGCCGACGGGGATTTGGCGCTCGTCGAGCACGAGGGTGCGCATCGCCGGCAGCTCCACGCGCCAGCGCTCGCGGGGTGTGCCCGGCAGGGAGAGGTAGGGGTGAAAGCCGAACGCCACCGGCACCGTGTCCTCGCCACACGCGTGCACCGTAACCGCGATCTCCAGGCGGCCGCCCTGCAGGCGCGCTTCGTAGCGAAGGGCGTGACGGAACGGGAACACCTCAAACAGCTCGCCGCACGACTCGCTCCAGCTCAGCAGCGTCGTGAGCGCCTGCGCCTCAGGGCCGCCGGGCGCGCTGGATGGCGCCTGCGCTTCAGGACCGCCAGGCGCGCCGGTCGGCACCCGAGCCGCCGGGCCGCCAGGCGCACTGGATGGCGCCTGCGCTTCAGGACCGTCGGGCGCACTGGGTGGCACCTGCGCTGCGCTGCCGGGCGCGTCGATCGACTCCCACGCCATCCGCCCCCCGATCACCCCGTGGATCGGCAGGCCGCGGTCGTCGAGCGCCACGCGCGTGGTGTCATGCGGGACAGCAACGAGGCGCCCGGCGACCGTGTAGTCGAAGGCCGCCAGCCGGTTGGCCCACGGGTAGAGCAGCGGAATGCCCATCGTCTTGCCGCGCTCGACGTACGCCTCCACGCCGCGGTTCTGCGCCAGCAGCTCCTCGCCGCGGTGGCGCAACGAGCTACACAGCATCCCCGCGCCCGGCAGGAACGTCGCCTCCAGCTGCGCCTGCTCGTCGCGCAGCGTCGTGGGTGTGAGCTCCGCCGCGCTCATGACGGCGACCCCGTGCCGCCGGCGCTCCGCGCGGAGCTCACCGGGCTCCGCACGGGAGCCACCGCGCTCGACTCAGCCGCCGTCCCGCTCATGCGAACCGAGGCTGCGCGCGCCCGGGGAACAGCTCGGGCAGACCGTCGCTCACCCGATCGGGGAACTGCGGCGGGCGCTTCTCCAGGAACGAGGCGATCCCCTCGCGCGCGTCGGCGGAGCGGCCGCGGGCGAACATCGCGCGCGAGTCGGCGCGGTGGGCCTCCATCGGGTGGGCGGCGCCCAGCCCGCTCCACAGCAGCCGCCGCGCGAGCGCCACCGACACCGGCGCGGTGTTCTCGACGATCTCACGCGCCAGCTCGCGCGCCACGCCGAGCAGCTCGCCCTCCGGGTGCACGCTGCGCACCAGGCCGCCGGCGAGCGCCTCGTGGGCGGTGAACACCCGCCCGCTCGCGACCCACTCCATCGCCTGGCCGATCCCCACGATCCGTGGCAGGAACCAGCTGGAGCACGCCTCCGGCACGATCCCCCGGCGCGTGAAGACGAAGCCGATGCGCGCCCCCTCGGCCGCCAAGCGAATGTCCATCGGCAGCGTCATCGTGATCCCCACGCCGACCGCCGGCCCGTTGATCGCCGCGATCACCGGCTTGGTCATCTCGAAGATCCGCAGCACCACCTGGCCGCCCCCATCGCGCGGGATCTCGCCCGCCGGGCGCTCGCCGTAGTCGAAGGTGGCGCCGCCCTCACCGAGGTCCATGCCGGCGCAGAAGCCCCGGCCCGCGCCCGTCACGATAACGACCCGCACCTCGTCGTCGCGGTCGGCGCGCTCGAACGCCTCGATCAACTCAACGCCCATCCCTTCGGTGAACGCATTCAGGCGCTCGGGCCGGTGCAGCGTGATCGTCAGCACGCCCTCGGCGACCTCGTAGCCGATGTTCTCAAAGTCCATTGCGGCGGTCCTTCCGGTCGGATTGCAGACGTGGCGGCGCTCAGCGTATCTACCCAGCCGCCGGCGAGCGGTCATCGAGCAGCGGGTTCAGCGTACCGGCCGCTGCCCGCGCGAGGCGGTGAGCACTCAGCTCCCGTAAGCAAGCGCAGGACGGCGGGTCTCCGCCGCCGCGCGCGGCGCCCCGCGCCGGCCCGTGACGATCACCCGCCCGCCGCGGGCGGGCACCAGCGTGATGTGGTGCACCTTCACCCGCTCGGCCTTGGCGCTGGGGGCGCGCAGCGACACGCGCTCCAGCACCGTGCGCATGATCGCGCGCATCTCCATCATCGCGAAGCTGGCGCCCACGCAGCGGCGCGCGCCGCCGCCGAAGGGGATGAACGTGTACTGCGGAGGGCTCCCCTCCAGGAAGCGCTCGGGGCGGAACGCGCTCGCGTCCGCGAAGGCGGCAGAGTGCTGCACAATCTCGATCGAGGGCATCACCGTCGCCCCCGCCGGCAGCAGCCAGCCGGCGACCTCCACCGGCGCGGAGAGCTTGCGCCACACCGCGTCGATCACCGGGCGCACGCGCAGCGTCTCGTTGAGCACCGCATCCAAGTAGCGCTCCTCGGAGCCCTCGTCCAGCTCGCGCTGCAGGCGCAGGTGGGCGGCCGGGTGGCGCAGCAGCCGCTCGAAGCACCATGCCAGCGCCGTCGTCGTCGTCTCGTGGCCGGCGACCAGCAGTGTGATCAGGTGGTCGCGCAACTCCTCGTCGCTGAGGCCCTGGCCATCCTCGTCGCGCGCCGCAAGCAGCAGCGCCAGCACATCCTCGCGGCCGTCCGGCTCGGCGCGGTGGGCGGCGATCTCCTCATACAACAGTCGATCCACCTCGGGCAGCAGCCGCAGCGTGGAGAAGCGCCTCACCACCGGGTGGTCGATCAGGTGGGGGTAAGCCCACACAATCCACATCTCCGCGACGCCCACCTGCGTGATGCGGCGCAGCAGCGTCCGCAGGCGCTCCAGGCGCCGCTCGTCGCTGACGCCGACCACGGTGCGCAGGATCACCTCCAGCGTGATCGCCTGCATGCGCGGGCGGATCGGGAACTCCCTGCCCACCGGCCAGCGATCGACCTCGGCCGCCGCGATCTCCGCGACCTGCTCGCGGTACGTGCGCACCGCCTCGCCGTGGAACGACGGGCTCACCAGCCGCCGGTGGCGGATGTGGCGCTCGCCGTCGAGCGTGAGCAGCGAGTGCCGGCCCACGATCGGGCCCATCACCGCATTCGCCTCACCCGCGCGGAGCACCTCGCGGTCACCGGTGAACACCTCCCGAATCGCCTCCGGCTGCGTCACCACCACCACGTCGCCGATACCCAGCGGACGCAACGTGAAGGTGGGGCCGTAGCGCCGCTTGCAGTAGCGCGAGAGCGCCCCCGGGTAGACCGCCCACAGAGCGGACTGCGCGAGGCGCGGCAGCCGCGTGCCGGGAGGCAGGCAGGGCTGGCGCGTCGCCACGGTGCTCGCCTCAGCAGCCATCACGCACATCTTGACAGAGTGCGACGCGGCCTTGGCCAGCCGATCCAGTCGAGCCGGCTCCGCCGATCGGACAGCGCCCGGCCTCGGACGGTCGAGCGGCGCCAACCCGCCGGCGGGAGCGACGCCTTACCCCACCAGCTCCAGCAGTGGCGCACACAGCGCCGGCGGCGCGACGAGGATGCCCCAGGGCAGATCCTCGTGCGCGGGCAGCTCGACCACCTGCAACCCCGCCGCTTCGCACAGCAGCGTCCCCGCCGCGATGTCCCACGGCTTCACGGTGCGCTCGAAGTAGGCGTCGTAACGACCCGCCGCCATCCACGCGAGGTCGAGCGCGGCGGAGCCGAAGCGGCGGATGTCCCGTACGCGCGGGAGCACCCTCGCAAGCACCAGCGCCTGGGCCGCGCGCACGCGCGCGTCGTAGGCAAAGCCGGTCGCGACCATCGCGCTCGCCAGGTCGCTCGCACGGGGGCGCAGCGCGTGCGCATCCCCCAGCTCGATCGTCCCCTCCGGCCCCGCGAGCGTCGCACGTGAGCCTCTCAGCACGCTGAACAGCTGCTCGCGGCCGGGGTCGTAGATCGCACCCGCAAGAATCGTGCCCCGCGCGTCGCGCACCGCGACGCTCACGCACCACTGCGGGAGCCCGAACAGGAAGTTGACGGTGCCGTCGAGCGGGTCCACCACCCAGCTGAGCCCGCTGGTGCCCTCGATGTGGTCGCCCTCCTCCCCCACGAAGCCATCGTGCGGGCGCCGCACGGCAAGCAGCTCGCGGATCGCCAGCTCGGAGGCAAGGTCGGCCTCGCTAACCAGATCGGTGGGGGTGCTCTTGGCTCTCACCTCCCGCTCGGCGCCGTGGCGCACACGCGCGGCCAGCAGCGCGCCCGCACACCTTGCCGCCTCGACCGCGACCTCCAGCAACTCCTCGGCGGGCGGCCGCTCGGCATGCGGCAACTCGGCCGGCAGCGGCTCGTCCTGCGGCGGCTCGGTCGGCGGCGTCCCGACCGGCGGCGGCTCGGTGCGACGAGCGGGAGCGTCGCTCACGAGAACCCGGGCGGGCGGTGCTGCGCCCAGGGGCGCTCGGCCTCGACCTGCGCGGCGAGCGAGAGCAGCGTCGCCTCGTCCTCGGGTCGGCCGACCACCTGCACGGCGAGCGGCAGACGGTCGGCGTCGTCGGTGAAGCCCGCGGGGATCGAGACGGCGGGCTGACCGGTGGCGTTCCAGATGCCGAGGAAGGGGATCAGGCGCGTGCCGCCGTTCATCGTCAACAGCATCCCGCGCCCCTCGTACTCCCCGATGCGTAGCGCAGGACGGGCGGTGCAGGGAAGCAGCAGCGCGTCGCAGTCGGCGAAGACGCGCCCCACGCGCGCGTTCAACGACGCTTCGGAGGCGAGCGCCCGCGCGATGCCCCACTCCCCCACCAGCTCGCCGCCGCGCACGATGTGGCGGGAGCGGCGCTCCATGCGCTCGACGTGGCCGATGTCCACGGCCGACTCGTAGGCGCCGCGCAGATAGCGCGCGATCAGATGGGGGCCCAGCCACGGGGGGTAGTCGGGATCGCGCTCGACGAGCTCGTGCCCGAGCGAGCGCAGCAGCTCGACGGCCTCCGCGTGCGCGCGCAGCACACGCGCATCGATCGGCTGCGGCAGGATCGGCTTCGTGGAGAACGCGATCCGCAGGCGGCCGGGCGCACGCGAAGCAGCCTCGGCGAAGGTGCCCTGCGCGGGCGGGGACTGCGCGCACAGGTCGAGGAACAGCGCGGCGTCGCGCACGCTGCGCGCGAGCGGCCCGTAAACCGCGAGGCCGTGCCAGCCGTACAGCTGCTCGGTATGGGGGGCGAGCGAGATGCGGTGGCGGTGGGGCTTGATCCCAAACAGGCCACAGAAGCTCGAGGGAATGCGAATCGAGCCGAGACCGTCAGAGCCGAGCGCGGCGCCGACCAGTCCGGCGGCAACGGCGGCACCCGACCCACCCGAGGAGCCGCCCGGCGTGTGCTCGAGACTCCAGGGGTTGCGCGTGATGCCGAACGTAGGGGTCTCGGTGAAGGGCCACAGCGTCAGCTCGGGCACGTTGGTCTTGCCGAGCACCACGGCGCCGGCCTCGCGCAGGCGGCGCACGACCTCCTGATCGGCGACGGCGACCCGCTCCGCCGCGCGCGTGCCGTAGGAGGTGACCTCGCCCGCCACGTCGGTGTCGTCCTTGATCGCGACGGGCACGCCGAGCAGGGGCCGCTGCCCGCCGGCCCCACGACGCGCGTCGGCCTGGTCGGCTTCGAGCAGCGCGCGCTCGGCAAAGACCGTCTTGTAGGCGTTCAGCCGGCCGTCGTAGCGCTCGATCCGATCGAGATAGAGCTGCACCAGCTCGCGCGAGGAGACCTCCCCGGAGGCGATCAGCTCGGCCTGGCGGGCGATCCCGGCAAAGGCTAGGTCAGTGGCGTCCACGTATGGCAATCTAACCCATCCACAGCTCCGCCCGGCAGTTCCCTACACGACGCCTGGGTCCCCCACCACCACGCCCTCCCTTGCTCCGCTCTGTACAGCGATTTCCGGCATGGTTATGCTCGATTTGAGCCTTTGGGCCGATACGGCAGGTCGATGGGTAGGATCAGAGCCGTTCGAGCAGGGTGTTGACTGTCACCCGCCGAATACTGTCCGCAGGAAGCTACCTATGGGGAGGAAGCAATGGCTCAAGAGGTCGAGATCGGTAATAACGGCGAGGGAAAGATCCGCAGCTTCTGGGTGGGCTTTGGCCTGAGCGCGATTACGCTCAGCCTCTACGGCCTATGTTGGTACTACTTCGTCAACGACGAGTTGAAGGACATCGGGCAGGCCAGGGATGACCAGAACCTCGCGCAGTCCAGCCCCGCGATGTCCGTGACCGCGCTCCTGGTGGGCGGATACTTCGTCATCCCCCCGCTTCTCTCCGTCTACAACTACGGGCAGCGCATCAAGCGCGCGCAGCGCCTCGGTGGTATCCCACGGGGCGATCAGATCAACCCGGTGACGAGTTTCCTGCTGTTCTTCCCCGGCGCGCTCCTGATCGTTCCGTACTTCATTCACTTCTGGTACGTGACCAAGCACCAAAATATGGCCGTGCGTGCGGCTGGCGGGTTGCCCTACCGCGGCGAGGTGCCGACGCTGGGACCTCCTGAGACTGCGACTGAGACACAGCCTCTTCCGGCACCCTCAAGCGAGCCCCCAGTGACGAACTAGACCGGGGTGATCGGGTTGTGCTTGGCGGGCCACTCGCGGCGGCGGCCGGCCGCCAGCGCGAAGCGGGCGATCAGCTCGGAGCGCAGCTCCTCGGGCTCGATCACCGCGTCCACGACCAGTTCGGAGGCGAGGTGCAGGATGTCGATATCGGCGGCGTACTCCGCGCGCAGGCGCTCGGTCTCGGCGGCGCGCTCGGCCTCGTCGGCGATCGCCTGCAACTGGTTGTAGTAGACGGCGTTGATCGCCGCCTGCGGGCCCATCACCGCGATCGAGGCGCTCGGCAGCGCGAGGCAGCAGTCGGGGTCGAAGGCGGGACCGGCCATCGCGTACAGCCCGGCGCCGTACGCCTTGCGCACGACCACCGAGATCTTCGGGACCGTCGCTTCGGAGACCGCGCTGATCATCTTCGCGCCGTGGCGGATGATCCCCTGGCGCTCGACCTGCGTGCCGATCATGAAGCCGGGAACGTCGGCGAGGAACAGCAGCGGCACGTTGAAGGCGTTGCACGTCCAGATGAAGCGCGCCGCCTTGTCGGCGGAGTCGACGAACAACACGCCCCCCTTCACCTTCGGCTGGTTGGCGACGATCCCGACGGGCCGGCCCTGCAGGCGCGCGAAGCCGACGATCAGCTCCTTCGCCCACCGCGCGTGGATCTCCATGAAGGAGTCGGCGTCCACCAGCGCGTCGAGCAGGAGCCGCATGTCGAAAGGCTTGTTCTCGTCGGCCGGGATCAGCTCGCCGATCGGGGTCTGGGAACTGGGCGCGCTCGGCGGGGCCGGGGGGGCGTCGTGCTCAAAGTTGCCCGGCAGATAAGAGAGGTAGCGCACCGCCGCGTCGATCCCCTCCTCGTCGCTCTTCACCAGCACGTGCCCGCAGCCGCTCACGCCCGTGTGCATCCGCGCGCCGCCCATCTCCTCGAGCGTGACGTCCTCGCCAATCACCATCTGCGCCATCCGCGGCGAGCCGAGGTACATCGAGGCGTTGCCGTCGCGCATGATCACGATGTCGCAGAACGCGGGGATGTAGGCGCCGCCGGCAGCGGAAGGGCCGAACAGCACGCACACCTGCGGCACCAGCCCCGAGAGCTTCACCTGGTTGTGGAAGATCCTCCCCGCCCCGCGGCGCCCCGGGAACATCTGCACCTGCTCGGTGATCCGCGCGCCCGCGGAGTCCACCAGGTACACCATCGGCGCCCGCAGCTCCAGCGCGCGCTCCTGCACGCGCAGGATCTTCTCGACCGTCTTCGGGCCCCACGAGCCGGCCTTCACGGTCGGGTCGTTGGCCATCAGCGCGACGGGGCGCCCCGCGATCCGCCCAAGGCCGGTCACCACCCCATCGGCCCCCAGCCCATCCTCCTGCCAATTGGCCAGCAGCGCCTCCTCGGCGAACGTGCCGGGGTCCAGCAGCAGCGCCACGCGCTCGCGCACCGGCAGCTTGCCCTGCTCCTTGGCCTTCTCGTGGTGGCGCTCGGGGCCGCCCCGCAGGGCGCGCTCCGTCGCGCCGCTCAGGGCGCTCACAGGCGGGTGCGCCCTCGGCGACGGGGGCGCACCGCGAGACGGGGGCGCACCGCGCGACGGGAGAGCGTTCCGAGCCGGAGCCCTCCGCGACGGGGGAGCGCAGCGCTCACGGACGCGGCAGTCCCCGATGCCGGCGGCGGCGCCCGCGCGCGAGGTTGCGTTCGTGGCGTGCCTGCTGGCGCGCTTCGACGAACTCGAGGTCGGAGGCCGGCCCAAACAGCCGCCAGGCGTCGCGCACCACGGGCAGCAGCGTCACGCCGATCACCCACCCCGGCCAGAACTCGGCTGGCGGGCCGCTGGCCAGCCAGATGCCGACGCTCAGCGCCGACACCCCCAGCGAGCCGCCGGCCTCCTGCGCGAGGCGGCGGCGCAGGTGCGACTTGCGCTTGACCAGCGCGCGCTTCACCGAGGTCGAGCTGACCGGCAGGTCGGCCCGCAGCGCGTCGAGGTCGGCGCGCGTGGAGGCTTTGTACGCCTCGCCGACGCGATCCTCCAGCTCCTCCGAGGTCAGCCGTCCCGCGCCGGCGTGCTCGCGCAGCTCATCGATCGCCTGCTCACGCTCGTCGTCGGCTACACGCAGCTTGGAGATGTCGGTCATGCCTTGAATGTAACCCACAATGCCCGCTGGGGGCGAAATCGCTTCGCAATCGCTTCTCAAATGAATGATTGACTTCTTTTATGAAAGACTTGGCCACCGCGGGCCCTATTGCGCTTGGGACTTCAGTTCACATAAGAACGAGGCGCGCCGCGGCAGCCTCTACAGCGCAGGGTTCGGCTCGGGCTCCGAGCCGGCGTAGGTATAGAAGCCCGTCCCCGACTTGCGCCCCAACCAGCCCGCGGAGAGCATCTTGCGCAGCGTCGGCGGGCAGGCGAAGCGC
The DNA here is from genome assembly GCA_035948945.1 of Solirubrobacteraceae bacterium. Classification (GTDB taxonomy): domain Bacteria; phylum Actinomycetota; class Thermoleophilia; order Solirubrobacterales; family Solirubrobacteraceae; genus Palsa-744. Next base: position 19,676 of record DASZIQ010000025.1, on the reverse strand, counting down.
CGTTCGCTGAACTCCTCCAGCAGCACGTCGCAGATCGCCCCCAGCGTGTCCAGCCCGACGAAGTCCGCGAGCAGCAGTGGGCCCATCGGGTGGCCGGCGCCGGCCTTCATCGCCGCGTCGATCTCCGCCACCGAGCCGACCTGCTCTTCCAGGGCGCGGATCGCGTCGAGCATGTAGGGCACCAGCAGGCGGTTGACGATGAACCCCGCTTTGTCGCGCGTGGGGATCGCGAGCTTGCCCTCCGAGCCGATGAACTCCAGGGCGGCGTCCAGGGTCTCCTGCGAGGTGGTCACGCAGCGCACGACCTCGACCAGCTGCATCACCTGCGCCGGGTTGAAGTAATGCATCCCCACGAACTGCTCCGCGCGCGAGGTCGCCGCCGCCTGATCGATCACGGCCAGCGAGGAGGTGTTGGTCGCGAACACCGCCTGTGGCTTGACGATCGGGTCCACCTCGCGCCACATTTCGAGCTTCAGCGGCAGGCTCTCGGTGATCGCCTCGATCACCAGATCGCAGTCGGCGAGGTCGCGGTAGTGCACCGTGCCCGTTATGCGCGCCCTCACCGCGTCGGCCTCCTCCTGGGAGCTCTTGCTCTTTTCGACCGCGCGCGCCAGCTGCTTCTCGATCTTGCCGGTGCCCTTGGCGAGCGTCGCCTCGTCGACCTCGCGCAGCACCACCTCATAGCCGGCCCGCGCGGCCACCTGGGCGATGCCGTGGCCCATCAGCCCCGCTCCGAGCACGCCCACCTTCTCGATCTGCCGCGCCATCTCTATCGACCTCCGCTCGCTCGCCGGTTGTGAAGGAGCGTGAGCCTACCGGGAAGGGGCGGGGGTGCGAGCAGAGCGCCCGGCCACCCAAGCAGGCGACGAGGGCAAAAATTTGCCAAACGTCGGGAAGGGTTTGGCCATCTTTGGAGTCTCCTGCAGATAAGGGCCCTGGGGCGTGGGCCCTAAAAAGCCCCGACCAGAGGAGGCATCGTTATGCCCAACCGAAGGCACTTCTCAACCACGATCGCCGCTGTGCTTGCATGCGTGGCGCTCACTACGGGGGCGGCCTCAGCGTTCGACCACCCCTTCATCGGACAGTTCCATTCGATCACCTCGATTGCCAGCACCGTACCGGCCAACGGGGACGTGAATCCCTATGGGATCGCCACGGTTCCCTTCAGCATCGGCGCACTGGTGCGCGGAGATACGCTTGTCAGCAACTTCAACAACGAAGAAAACCTCCAGGGGACCGGCACGACGATCGTGCAGATCAGCCCCGCGGGGGCGCTCTCCGTCTTCGCCAAGATCAAGCCCTCCGCGCTCCCCGGCCCCTGCCCCGGCGGAGTGGGACTGACGACTGCGCTCGCGATCCTGCCGGGCGGGTATGTGGTCGTCGGCAGCCTGCCCACGAGCAACGGCCAGGCTGCCACCGCACAGGCGGGCTGCCTGATCGTGCTCGACAGCTGGGGTCACGTGGTGCAGACGATCTCCGGCCCTCCGATCGACGGCCCCTGGGACATGACCTCGGTCAACCAGGGCTTTGGCGCCACGCTGTTCGTCACCAACGTGCTCAACGGCACCGTCGCCTCGGGCGAAACCCCCACCGACCAGGGCACCGTGGTGCGCATCCGCGTACAGCCCCGCTTTGGCCGCGGATTGCGAGTGACGAGCGAGGAAGTGATCGCCGAAGGCTTCCCTGAGCGCACCGACCCCGCGGCGCTCGTGGTCGGACCAACCGGCGTGGGGCTGGGCGAGGAAGGCACGCTGTACGTCGCCGACACCCAGGACAGCCGGATCGCCGCCGTCCCCGGCGCGCTCTACCGCCAAACGCCGCAGGGTGAAGGCGGGATCACGGTGGCCACCGGCGGCTACCTGAACAGCCCGCTGGGACTGACGATCGCCCCCAACGACGACATCCTCACCGCCAACGGCGGGGACGGCAACTTCGTCGAGACCACCCCGGTGGGGGCCGAGTTCCAGCCCTTCGACACCGGCGCGGGGGCAGGGGGGCTGTTCGGGCTCACTGTCGCACCCCACAACCAGGGCGTGCTGTTCGTCAACGACACCAACAACACGCTCGAACTGCTGCACTGAGCGGAGGGTCCTCACAGCTGGGCGGGCCATTGCTTCGGCCCGTCTAGCTCGCCGCGCGCCCCACCGGCTCGGAGTACCCTTCCGGGCATGCCCACCGAGCAGGACTTCGACCTCTCAGCCGCCGGTCTTCGTGCGGACGGTACCGATCTTCGGATCTCGGTGGAGGTGCTGGCGAGCAAGCTCGAGGAGTCGCTGCCGGGACGCATCCACGTCGAGCGCCGCGGCGGCGGCCTGCTGGGGCGCGGGGAGAAGCACGTGCGCCTCGTGCGGGTCGAGCTCGGCGGCAACTGCTACCAGCTGAACGTCGAGGGCGACCGCGTTGAGGGCTGCCGCGAACGCCAGGTGGGAGGCATCTCGATCAAGCGCGAGCCGCTGCCGCCCGACGAGTGGGTCGCCGCGCTGACCGCCGACCTGCGGGCCGAGGCCGAGCGCAGCGCCGAGGCGCGCACTGCGCTTGAGAGGCTGCTGGGCTGATGGCGCGACAGCGGGACAAGGGGACGGAGGGGGCCGAAGGCGAAGCAGTGGACGGGGCCGACGACGCCGAAATGGCCGACCCCGGGGCCACGGCCGCCGAGCAACAGGAGTCGCTGCAGCGGATCGAACGGGGCGGGATCACGGTCGCGGCCGAGCGGCGCCTGAGCGAGCTGCGCGAGCGCGGCGGCCTGTTCACCTCCGACCTGACGGTCAACGGCTGGGCGCTCGCCCACCAGCTGGGGCTGCGCCCGCTCTCGCAGGTGATGGGCAGCTCGATCTACCAGATGGGCTACCAGGGCGCATGGGGCGGCGAATGGGGTGGTGCCGGAGGTATGGGCTTCGCCCAGACCTACATGGTCGAGCTCAACACGCTCTCGCGGGCGCTCAACGAGGTGCGCACGCGCGCGCTCGGCCGGCTGGCCGAGGAGGCGATGCACGTCGGCGCCGATGCGGTCGTGGAAGTGGACACGCGCGCCGGCGAAAGCAGCTTGGAAACGGGGACGGTCTCGCTCGAACACACGGTCTTCGGCACCGCTGTCAGGCGCGAGGCAGGACCGTCCACCGCCGACACGCACGGGGGCGGGGGCGGGAAGCACGTGAGCGGGCAGCACGGAAGCGGGAGACACGCAGGCGGGCGGCCGGTGCTCACCGAGCTGTCGGTCGCCGACTTCTCCAAGCTCGTGCGGGGCGGCTTCGAGCCGCTCGGGATCGTCGCCTGGAGCTCGGTGTTCTTCGCCAGTTACAACTACGGCCCGGGGATGGTCGGCGGGGGCGCGCTGACGGGCGGGGGGATGATGGGCGGGATGCAGAACTTCGAGCTGAGCGAGTTCACGCGGGCCTTCTACAACGCGCGCGAGAGCGTGATGGGCGAGCTCAACGCACAGGCCTCCGCGCTCGGCGCCTCGGGAATCGTCGGCGTGCGGATCGGCCACCGCGCGGTGCCCCACACACTGCAGGGCGGGATGGGCACCCGCGAGCGCAGTGGCCTGATGGTGACGTTCAACGCAATCGGCACTGCGATCCTCCAGACCGCAGAGACCACCCTGTACCCGCCCGAGACGACGATCGACCTGACATCCTGAACACGAGCCCGGGAGCCCAACGCATGAGCAGCGACAGCGAACAGCAGCAGACAGAGACCTACGACCCCTCCTCACTGGAGGGCGTCCCCGAGGCCGGCCGCGCGCGCCTGCAGCAGAACCGCGCGGGCCTGTTCACCTCCGACCTCAGCGTCAACGAGTTCCTGCTGATCAAGCAGGCCGGCTTCGACCCCGTCGGCCTCGTGGTCGGCAGCTCGATCTACCACATCGGCATCCAAATGGCGGGGTGGAAGAAAAGCCAGGAGCTGAAAGTCCTCTCCGAGGCGATGTACGGGGCGCGGCAGCTGGCGATGACGCGCATGGAGGAGGAGGCCGACCAGCTCGGCGCCGATGGCGTCGTCGGCGTGCGCCTGGACATCGGGCGCTACGAGTGGGGCCAGGACATGGCCGAGTTCATCGCGATCGGCACCGCCGTCAAGCACCGCGGGGGCGAGATGCACCGCGCCCCCAACGGCCGCCCCTTCACCAGCGATCTGTCGGGTCAGGACTTCTGGACGCTGCTGCGCACCGGCCACCGCCCCGTCGGGATGGTGATGGGCAGCTGCGTCTACCACGTCGCCCACCGCGGCATGCTCCAGTCGATGGCCCAAACCGGGCGCAACGTCGAGCTGCCCAACTTCACGCAGGCGCTGTACGACGCGCGCGAGCTCGCGATGGAGCGGATGCAGACCGAGGCGCAGGCGCTCACCGCGGAGGGGATCGTCGGCGTGAAACTCAACGAGACCAGCCACGGGTGGGGCAGCCACACGATCGAGTTCTTCGCGCTCGGCACCGCGATCGTGCCGCGCGAGGGCCACGACGAGGCGATCGAGCCGCCCACGCCGGTGCTCGACCTGAGCTAAAGGAGAGACCATGAGCATCGTCACCACCGAAGACCGCGGCGCCGTCCGGCACGTGATCCTCAACCGCCCCGAGAAGCGCAACGCGATGAGCCAGGAGCTGCTGCGCGCGCTCGCCCATGCGCTGCGCGAGGCCGCCGCCGAGGATGAGGTGCACTGCGTGGTGCTGCGCGGCGAGGGGCCGGTCTTCTCGGCCGGCGTCGACCTCGTCGAGCTGGCCGCCTCCGCCAACACTCCCGGCAACCTGCGCCCCTTCCGCGAAACCTTCCTGGAGTGCGCCAACCTCTGCGAAGCGATGGCCAAGCCGGTGATCTGCCAGATCCACCGCACCTGCGTCGGCGGCGCGCTGGAGGTCGCGCTCGGCTGCGACCTGCGCGTCGCCTCCGACGACGCCAAGCTCGGCCTGCCCGAGGTGAAGTTCGGGATCATCCCCGACGTCGGCGGCTCCACCCGGCTGCCGGCGGTCGTCGGCCTCGGCCGCGCCAAGGAGCTGATCATGACCGCGCGCACGATCGACGCCGCCGAGGCCGAGCGGATCGGCCTCGTCAACCGGGTCGTCGCGCCCGAGCAGCTGGATGAGGCCGTCGAGGCGCTGGTGGAGGAACTGCTCGCCAACTCGCACGTCGCCGTCGGCCGCGCCAAGCGGGTGATCGACGCCTCGGCCCGCCCGGCCCTGGCGACGACACTGGAGATGGAGGTCGCGGTGCAGGAGTACTGCGTGGCCGCGATGCGCGAGAGCGCGCGGGCCGGCGCCGAGGCCCAGGAGGCGTTGGCCTAGCTCAACCTGGTTCCCACTCCACCGGCCCCGCCACCAGCGTGTGGCTGCCCAGCGGCCGGCCGAGGATCTCCTGCGCGCGCCGTGCACAGGCGATCAGCGCAGGCAGGTCGATGCCAGTCGCGTAGCCCATCTCGTGCAGCATCGAGACGAGGTCCTCGGTCGCGATATTGCCGGTCGCGCCGGCCGGGACGGGGCAGCCGCCGAGCTCGCCAAAGCTCGACTCAAAGCTCGTGATCCCGGCTTGTAGCGCGGCGAGCGCGTTGGCCAGGCCGGCTCCGCGCGTGTTGTGGAAGTGGGCGGTCAGCTCGACCTCGGAGCCGAGCGAGTCGCGGGCAAGCGCGAAGAGCTCCCCCACCTGACGGGGGTTGGCCATTCCCGTGGTGTCGCCGAAGCCGATCTCCTGCGCGCCGGCGTCGCGCAGGCGGGCCGCTATCTCCAGCACCCGCGCGGGCGGGACGTGGCCCTCGTAGGGGCACCCAAAAACCGTGGAGAGAACCGCCTCGCAGCGCAGGCCCTCCACCCGGGCACGCGCAAGCACGACTTCAAGGCCGGCGAGAGACTCGGCGATCGAGCGGTTGACGTTCTTGCGGTTGTGGGTCTCCGAGGCGGAGACGATCACGTTGATCTCGTGAAAGCGGGAGCGGTGGCGCAGCGCGCGCTCCAGACCCCGCTCGTTGGGGATCAGCACGCTCACCGCGACCCCTTCAGGAATGCTCACGTACTCCAGCACCTCCTCGGCGTCGGCGAGCTGCGGGATCACGTCGGGCCGCACGAAGCTCGTCACCTCCAGCCGCCGCAGCCCCGTGCGCGCAAGCGCGTCGATCAGCTCGACCTTGCGCTCGGTGGGGATGACCTCGGGCTCGTTCTGAAAGCCGTCGCGCGGGCCGACCTCCCTGATCGAGACGGTCTTCACCACATCGACAGGCCGCCGCTCACACCGAGCGTCTGGCCGGTCACGTACGAGGCGTCGTCGCAGGCGAGGAACGCGATCGCGGCCGCGACCTCCTCGGGCGCGCCGGCGCGGCGCAGCTGCGTCGAGTCGATCATGTTCCGCTGCAGGCGCTCCCCGATCTCGCCGTACACCTTCGCAGCGGCTTCGAACAGCGGCGTCTCGATCGGCCCCGGCGCGACGGCGTTGACGCGCACGCGGTAGCGCGCCGCCTCGCGCGCAATCGCCTTGGTGAAGCCGATCACCCCCGCCTTCGCGGCGCTGTACACGGCCGAGCCCTGCGAGCCGACGCGCCCCGCCTCCGAGGAGACGTTGACGATCGCCCCCGCGCGGCGCTCCTGCATCCCCGGCAGCACCGCGTGGGTGACCGCGAGCACCCCGCGCAGGTTGACGCCGAGCACGAAGTCCCACAGCCCGGGGTCGCTTTTGACGAAGAACGAGAAGAGGTCGGTGCCCGCGTTGTTGACGAGCACGTCGATCGGCCCCAGCCGCTCCTCGGCGGCTTGCACCGCCGCGGCGATCGAGTCCACATCGGTGACGTCCATCGCGAGGCCCACCCCGTCCAGCTCGCCGGCCACCGCCCGCGCCCCCTCCTCGTTGAGGTCGCCCACGGCCACGCGCGCGCCCTCGGCTGCCAGCCGCCGCGCGGTCGCGGCGCCGATGCCCGACGCGCCGCCGGTTACCAGTGCGATCTTGCCCTCGAGCCTCATAGTCGCGGCAAAGCGTAGTCGCTCCCGGCCGGCCGGCGCACGGCGGTCGGCTCCGTGGGCAGATCGGCCGCTCGTACTCGACCGGCGTGTCCGAGCGCTTCCCCTCATAATCGGGCCATGGAGGTCGTGATCCTCGCCGGCGGCACCGGCGGCGCGAAGCTCGCCCGCGGAATGCAGGACGTCGTCGGGCCCGAGGGCCTGGCGGTGGTGGCCAACCCGGGCGATGACATCGAGATCTATGGCGCGTACGTATCCCCGGACCCGGACCTGATCTCCTTCTGGCTGGCCGATCTGATCGACGCGCGCGGGTGGGGTCTGGAGGGCGACACGTTCAACGTGATGGACGGCCTGCGCGCGCTCGGGGTCGATGTGTGGTTCAACCTCGGCGACCGCGACCTCGCGTGGTGTGCCGAGCGCGCGCGGCTGCTCGCCGAGGGACTCTCCCCGACCGCCGCCTTGGAGCAACTGAACGCGGCGATCGGCGTGCGTGCGCGGGTGCTGCCCGCGAGCGACGACCGGGTGCGCACGTGGGTCCGCTCGACCGCGGGCTGGCGCTCCTTCCAGGAGTTCATGGTCCGTATGGGCGCCGCGGGCTTGGTGGAGGGTCTGGAGTTCCGCGGTGCGGAGCAGGCCACCCCGAGCCCCGCGGCGCTGGAGGCGATCGCCGGAGCGCGCGCCGTCGTGATCGGGCCCTCCAACCCGCTTGCCTCGATCGGCCCGATCCTCGCCGTGCCGGGTATCCGCGAGGCGCTCGCCGCGACCGGCGCGCCCGTGGTCGCCGTCAGCCCAATCGTCGGCGGGGCCGTGCTGAAGGGCCCCACGGCCTCGTTCATGGCCTTCGCCGCGCTGGAGTGCAGTGCCGTGGGGGTGGCCGACTTCTACGGCGAGCTGCTCGATGGGCTCGTCGCCGACGAGCCCGTGGAGGGCCTCGCGACGCTCGAGATCGACACCCGCATGGTCGACGCCGCCTCGCGCGCCCGCGTGGCGGAACGGGTACTTGCGTTCGCCGACTCGCTCGCGGGGTGAGTATCGTGGCGGCGTGCCCGCCCCCGCCCCCGTGTGCATCATCGGCGCCTCCGGCGCGCTCGGCTTCGGGCTGGCGCTGCGCCTGGGGCGCGCGGGCGTGCCGATCGCGATCGGCTCGCGCAGCGCCGAGCGCGCCGCCGAGACCGTGGAGCGCGCGCGGGCCGCAGTCCCCGAGGGGTCGTTCGCCGGCTATGAGAACGCCGACGCGGTGTCCCGTGCAGGCACCGTGATCCTGAGCGTGCCGTTCCGCAACCAGTCGGAGATGCTCACCAACCTGCGAGGCGCGCTGCGCCCCGGCCAGCTGCTGATCGACGCGACCGTGCCGCTCGCCGCCGCCCACTCCGGCAAGGCCACGCGGATGCTCGGCGTGTGGCAGGGCTCCGCCGCCCAGCAGGCCACCGAGATGGTGCCCGAGGGCGTACGCGTCGTCTCCGCGCTGCACACCGTCTCCGCCGCCTCGCTGGCCGACCTCGGGCGCACGCTCACCGAGGACGTGCTTGTCTGCGGCGACGCCCGCGCGGACAAGCGCGAGGCCGCCGCGCTGATCGAGCGGATCGAGGGGCTGCGCTGCGTGGACTGCGGGCGCCTGGAGATGGCCCGCATCGCCGAGTCGCTCACGGCGCTCTTGATCTCCGTCAACGCGCGCTACAAGGCGCATGCGGGGATCCACCTCACGGGGCTGCCGGAGAAGCTCTGGGAGTAGCGCCTCAGCACCTGGCGCTACGCGAGCTCGATCGCGCGTATCCGCTGAGCAGATCGATCTATCCGCTAGCAGGCTGTCCCGGCTCGCAAAACGGCGCCTCCCCCGGCAGCGGGCAGGACGCCGCCGCCGTGGCCTGCGAGAACTATCGTCAGAGCACGATGCGCACCGCCGCGATCCTGCCCGTCAAGCGCTTCTCTGGCGCCAAGCAGCGCCTCGGGGAGAGCGTGGGCGACCCCCTTCGGCGGGATCTCGCGCGCGCGATGGTCGGGGACGTGCTGAGCGCGCTGCGCAACTGCACGGCCGTCGAGCGCACGATCGTGGTCACCTGCGAGGAGTCGGTCGCCGCGGCGGCGCGTTACATCGGTGCGATCGTGGTGCCGGACACCGCCGAGGCCGGCCAGAGCGCCGCGGTCGCCCACGGGATCGAGCGAGCGGCGGCCGAGGGCTTCGCGCGAGTGCTGTGCATCCCCGGGGACTGCCCGGCGCTCGACCCGGCCGAGGTCGCGGCACTGCTGGAATCCACGCCTGCCGGCCCGGCCGAGGTCGCGATCGTCCCCGACCGCCACGGAACGGGCACGAACGGACTGCTGCTCACCCCGCCAGGTGCGATCCCCCCGAGCTTCGGGCCCGGCAGCTGCGCGCGCCACCTCCAGCTCGCGCGGGAAGCCGGGGTGGCCTGCCGCGTGGAGCGGATCCCCTCGCTGCTGCTCGACATCGACACCGGCGCGGACCTCGCCGCGCTGCGTGAGCTGGCCGGAGAATCCCAGGCCGGGGCGCGCCGGACGCGCAGGGTTCTCGGCGTGCCGACCGATCGGCGATCAGATGCGATCGTCTGATCGGGCCGGCCCTACGCCGGCAGCAGCTCCAGTGCCTCCACGTGCCGTGGGCGCATGACCGAGAAGTGGCGATGGTCGAGCGTGGCCAGCTTGGGCTCCCGCAGGCGCTCGACCACGGCGAGAACAGCGGCGTCAACGAAGCCGACGCGCAGGTCGGCGTAGGTGGCGAGCAGCTCTCCAACCCGCGCGTAGTCGGCCGTCTCGAGCTCCTCGATCTGGAATGCGCTGCGGCGACAATCGTCGAGAAACCGCACGAAAGTCTCGACCTGGGGCGTTCGATCCAGCAGGTACTCGATCTCGACCAGCGTCGGTGCGGGCACAATGCGATCCTCGCGGGTGCTTTCGAGCAGCCGCGAGCACGTGATGTGGTAGTCGTCGCGGGGCTCGATCGCAGCGAGAACGACGCCGGTATCTAGGACGAGCGCCAAGGCGCGGGCTCGTATATGTCTTCGCTCGCCAGCCGGGAGAGATCGGTGCGCCCCGAGCGCCCGATCCCGATGCATGTAAGGGGCGGCGGTATCTGCTCCTCGCCGGGGCCCCCAAGCTCGTGCTCCATCGCGTCGCGCACGACCTGCGCAACCGACACCCCGCGCTCGCTGGCACGACGCTTGGTGCGCTCGATCAGCTCCGGCTCCGCCTGGATCATCAGCCTCTGCATCATTGCAAGCATGATAGCAGCTGCTTCCATCTGTATTGCGACTGATGTCGCGGCGTGATCCTTCAGCCCGTGGCGGCGACCTTGCCCTCGTACCACTCGTGCAGCGCGCCGATCGCGCCGCCGATCACGCGGTCGAAGAAGGTCTCGCGGTCGTTCTCGTGGGGGAGCGGCTCGGCGGGGACCTCGACCCCGAGGAACTCGCACAGCGGCTCCCACCCTTCGCCCACGTGCCACACCAACAGCCGCTCCGGCGGCACCGTGCGCTTGACGGCCTCGTTGTGGCGCTCGAACTGCTCGATCAGCTGCGCCGGCTCGGCCCAGCCGTCGGCGAACGTGCCTTCCGGGCCCCAGAACATCCGCTCGACCAGATCGAGATAGCGCCGCCAGCGGGGGTCGATCTCGCCCCGGGCGCTGGCCAGCAGGCGCATCAGCTCCTCGCCGTAGCTGAGGCCGACGATCGTTTCGCGGAAGCTGGGCTCCCACGACTCGGGCTTGCGGGTGCTCAGCAGCACCTTGGCTTCGGGGTAGACCTCGATCAGCTCCCTGTAGAAGTAGCCGCCGGGCCAGTCCGCGGTCGCCTGGAAGCCGCCGAAGACCTCCTCCCACGGGCCCTCGCCGTCCATCGCGCGGTTCCACAGCGCGACCTGATCGAGGTCGGCGAGCACGTTGACCCAGTGGTAGCACGGGGCGAGGCCGAGCTGTTCGAGCGCCAGTTTCTGCGTGAGGGTGCCCGTGCGTGGCAGGCCGGCTCCTATCAGCTGCATATACTCATCCGCTCCTTATGGGTTCGTCGGTCGCGATGCCTATCGGTCGCCGGTCGCGCTGCATTGCCGCGTGCACTGTGCGCAACTGTCGCATGGCACGCCGGTTCTCACGATATTCTGTTTGTTGTGTTGCGATTCCCAACGTGGCGTAACACAACACTAACGCTCACTCCCAAACCAGGGGCCAGCACTTGAACGCCATTGACACCAGGGCCATACGCACGGCTGCGGCCGAACGAGCGGCTGGCGGGCGGGCGGCCGCGACCGGCCCGCGGATCTCGGGGCTCACGCTCTCCGACGGCGAGCACGTCCTCTCCCAGGATCAGGTGCTCGACCGGCTCGGCCTGCGGGGGGACGAGTTCGCCGAGCGGATCTTCGCCCACAGCGGCGTCCGGCAGCGCCACCTTGAGCTGGACGACGAGTTCCTCGCGCGCACCCTGCAGGGGCGCACCCCGGAGGTCGAGGAGCGGCTGCTGCGCCACTCGATCCGCGCCGTCGACGCGCTTGGGCTCGAGACGCAGAGGATCGGCACCGTCCTCAGCTCGAGCCTCTACTCGCTCGGTCTGCCGACGATCGCCCACCGGCTCGTCGACCACTACGAGCTGGACCCCACGACCGACAAGTACCACATCACCGGCGTGGCCTGCGCGAGCGCGGTGCCGCTGATGCGGATGGCCGCGGGGACGCTGCACCAGCACCCCGGACGCGACTGCCTGATCGTGGCGGCCGAGAGCATGAGCAGCATCCTCACGCGCGCCAGCGCGCAGGACACCCGGGCCAAGACGGTCGGCTCGGCGCTGTTCGGCGACGGCTGCGCCGCCGCGGTGCTCTCCGCCGACCCCGGCGCGGACGGGCCGATGGTCCTCGCCACGCAGGTCCACCAGATCGGCGGCACGCTCGGGGCCGTGGGCCTCGCCTGCGCCGAGCAGGACATCTACTTGAGCCTCGTGCGCGAGCTGCCCGACCTGGCGGGCGCCGGCCTGCCCGGCGTGGCGGAGAAATTCCTGCGCCACAACGGCGTGCGGCACGAGCAGATCGACCACTGGATGGTGCACCCCGGGGGGCGGCGGATCATCGAGAACATCCAGCGCGCCCTGGAGCTCTCCGACACGCAGACCGCCACCAGCTGGGACGCGCTCGCCAACCACGGCAATGTCGGCACCCCCTCGATCTTCTACGTGCTCGCGGATACGATCGAGCGCCACCGGCCGCAGCCCGGCGAGCGCGGGCTCGCGGTCACGATCGGCCCCGGCGTCACCGTCGGGCTGATGCTGCTGCAGTGGTGAGGGGGTTCACATCTGGATGCCGGCCCTGAGCCGCACAGCCGTGGAGGCGCCCCCGTGGCCCGCCTTGCCGCGCACAGCCTGAGCGGCATCCCCGAGGTGCGCGCCGGGGAGGACCTCGGCGAGCTGATAGTCGCAGCGCTTCAGGCGAGTCAACCTGCGCTCGCCTTGACGGATGGCGAGATCGTGGCGGTCGCGCACAAGGTCGTCTCGAAGGCCGAGGGCGCTGTCGTGGCGCTCGCCGAGGTCGTGCCATCCCCGCGGGCGCTCGAGCTGGCGGCAGAGGCCGACGCCGCGGCCGGTGGACAGGCCGGGGAGGAGCACGGCAAGGACCCCCGCGCGGTGCAGGTCGTGCTCGACCAGTCCCGCGAGGTCCTGCGCGCCGCGCGGGGAGTGCTGGTCTGCCGCACCCACCACGGCTTCGTCTGCGCCAACGCCGGTGTGGACGCCTCCAACGCCCCCGACCCCGGCACCGTGATCGTGCTGCCGGCCGACCCCGACGCCTCGGCCCGGCGGTTGCGCTCCCGCCTGCGTGAGCTGACGGGGGCGCGCGTGGGTGTGCTGATCGGCGACAGCTTCGGCCGCGCCTGGCGCCACGGGCAGTGCGACGTGGCGATCGGCTGCGCCGGTCTCACGCCGCTGGACGACTGGCGCGGGCGCGCCGACAGCAGCGGCATGGAGCTGCGCGCCACGTGGCTGGCCGTAGCTGACGCGATCGCCGCGACCGCCGACCTCGCGCGCGCGAAGGACTCCAGCGAGCCCGTGGTGATCCTCGGCGGGCTGGAACGGTTCGTCACTGAGGAGGACGGCCCCGGCGCGGTCGCGCTGTTGCGCCCGCTGGACGAAGACCTCTTTCGCTAGTTGCTTGCCCGAGCCCTTCGTTTTGTGAAGTGGTGGGTGGGGGTTGTTATAAAAAATCCAGAACCCGATAGCAATGGCACACGGCTTTTGAAATTTTTGTTCAACACCCAGCCCTATTGCAATAGCTATACAGCCCTCTCTCTCCCTCCAAAACCGACCCCCTATCAGGCCGCCACCGGCAGCTCATACCACCACCGGACGCTCACTACGCCGCGACCGGCAGCTCGTAGCGCTGCCGGATCTCATACAGCGTCGTGCGCTCGGCCGCCGGCCGCCCGGCGGCGTGCGCGGCGGCCACGAGCTGCTCGGGCTCCAGGCGGGTGCCGTGGTAGGAGCCCGCGAGGCGGCTGATCGACTCCTCCATCAGCGTCCCCCCCAGGTCGTTGACGCCCCAGCGCAGCGACTCCGTCGCGGCATCCAGACCCATCTTCACCCAAGAGGCCTGCACGCTGCGGACGGTGCGGCCCAGCGCGAGGCGGAACACGGCGGTGTGCTTGAGGTTCTCCTCGCGCGAGATCTCTTCGACCCCGTGCGTGCGGCCCAGCAGCGTCTGGAAGGGGATGAAGGAGAGCGGCACGAACTCGGTGATCCCGCCCGTGCGCTCCTGCAGCTCGCGCACCACGCGCATGTGCTCGGCCAGCTCCCACGGCTCCTCGATGTGCCCGAACATCACGGTCGCGGTGGAGCGCAGCCCGGCCGCGTGGGAGGCTTCGATGATCTGCACCCAGCGACTGACCGGCAGCTTGTTGGGGCTGATCCGTTCGCGCACGCCGTCGTGCAGGACCTCGGCCGCGGTGCCCGGCGTCGAGCCGAGGCCGGCATCGCGCAGGCGCGCAAACACCTCCGCCGGCGGCTCCCCCGAGATGTCGCACATGTGCGCAATCTCCATCGGGGAGTAGGCGTGTAGGTGGATGTCCACGCCCTCCGCGGCCGCGGTGCGCTTAGCGAAGCGCAGCCACCCCAGGTAGTCCTCGAGACCCCAGTCGGGGTGGATCCCCGACTGGATGCAGAGCTCGGTGGCGCCGAACTCCACCGCCTCGCGCACCCGGCGCGCGAACTCCTGCTCGTCGTGCTCGTAGGCGTCGGGGGAGCGCTTGCCCTGGCCGAAGCCGCAGAAGGCGCACCCGACCGTGCAGATGTTCGAGACGTTGATGTTGCGGTTGACCACGAACGTAACCGTCTCCCCCGCGAGCTCCGCGCGCAGCTCATCCGCGGCCACCCGCAGCTCCTCGATCGCCTCCGGCCGCGTCTCGGCGAACATCGCCGTCAACTCCTCGGCAGAGAGCGCCAGCCCGTCGCGCGCGCGCTCGATCGCGCCGGCGACCAGGTCCGGGCGGATCGGCGGGGCGCCGCTGGCGGCCGGGTCGGTGCGGCCGGAGCCCCGCCGCGGGATGAAGCTCCAGAACTTGACCTTGATCGTGTCCATCACCGCCGGCGCGACCCATTCGGGGTCGATGTAGCGCGGGTAGACGCACAGCCGCTCTGTCAGCGCCACACCGTCCCGCTGCAGCTCCTTGCGCACCTGGTGGGGCGAGGGAAAAGGGTGCTCAGGTGAAATGTGGTCGCCGTTGGCCGACAGCCCACCGAGGTCGGTCGCCCCCGCGGCGACCAGCTCGGGCCACCAGTCCGCGAGGTTGGGGGGCACCTGGATGCCTACGTCCGGCATCAGCCGCCGGGTCTCGGCGATCAGCCGCTTCATGTCGTCGATGCTCACCGGACAGGCCCACTCGGGCAGCGGCAGCCGTGGGTGCAGGCTCCCTGGGGCAGCGCCACGCATGGGTTCACCGGCGTCAGCGCTGCTGGCTCCCACGGCGGGAGCGCCGTCGGGGGCGCGGTCGAGGGAAACGACACCTTCCCGCTTGACACCCTCCCGCTCCGTGGCTGGGCCCTCGCCCACGCCCGTGCGCCAGTACAGCCGTGCGGCCTCCTCCGCGATCCGCGCCGGCTCCTGACCGTAGTAGCGCTGGTGGGGGACGAAGTTCTGCAGGATCACCTCCTGGATGTGCCCATACTCGGCGTGCACCGCCGCCAGCGCCTCCAGCGATTCGATGCGCTCCTGCTCGGTCTCGCCGATGCCCACCAGGATCCCCGAGGTGAACGGGATCCGCAGCTCGCCCGCCGCGCGGATCGTCTCCAGGCGCCGGGCCGGGTGCTTGGTCGGCGAGCCGGCGTGCACGGTCTCCATCAGCCGCTCGGAGATCGACTCCAGCATCAGCCCCTGCGAGGCAGTCACCTCGCGCAGGCGCCCCAGGTCCTCGCGCGAGAGGACGCCGAGGTTGGTGTGCGGCAGGATGCCCCGCTCCAGCGCCCGCTCGCACGCCCACACGACGTAGGCGGTGAAGTCGGCGTGCCCGTACTCGGCGAGCCGCCGCGCGACCTCGGCGTTGACCTCGGGCCGCTCGCCGGTGAGCACCAGCAGCTCCTTGACCCCGCGCCGCGCCGCGCCATCGATGATCGCGAGCACCTCGTCGGGCGCGTACAGGTGCGCCGTGTGCGTCGCGAACGCGCAGTACTTGCAGTAGCACCGGCACGTGCGCGAAAGCGACAGCGTCAGGTTGCGCGAGTAGGTGACCCTCCGCCGCATGCCCCGAGTGTATGCACTCGCTCGCCAGCCCAAGGGGCGGCTGCCGATCCCCCCGTGGAGAAGCCGCCGATAGGTCGGGGTGGGCGGCGGCAGATCCATTCGAGGACGGCGGCCGATCCGTTCGAGGGCAACCGCGCCACCGGGGGGCAGCATCGATCCGTCCGACCCGGTTCGTAGCTTTTGTGCCATGACCGAAGACACCCTCCGTCGCGCCGTTGCCGAGATGGTCGGCGCGTTCACACTCACCTTCATCGGCGCCGGCGCGGCCGCGGCCTCCGGGGTGATAGCCGACCCGACGCTGATCGGCGTCGCGATCGCCAACGGCCTGGCGATCGGCGTGATGGTGTGCGCGCTCGGGCACATCTCCGGCGGGCACTTCAACCCGGCGATCACGTTCGGCTTCCTGATCACCCGCAAAATCAAGCCCGCGCTCGCCGGCGTGTACTGGGTGGCGCAGTTCGGCGGCGCAGCGCTCGCGGCGCTGCTCGTCAAGGAGTTGCTGCCGCGCGCGACCACCGAAGCGGTGAAGCTGGGCGTACCAGCCCTCGGCCATGGCGTCGACGCGAGCTCCGGCTTCCTGCTCGAGGCGATCCTCACCTTCTTCCTCGTGTTCGTCGTGTTCGGCGCGACGGTGGACACCCGCGGGCCCTTCAACGCCGTCGCCGGACTGGCGATCGGCCTCACCATCTCGATCGACGTGCTCTTCGGCGGCCCGTTCACCGGGGCGGCGATGAACCCCTCGCGAGCGTTTGGGCCGCAGCTGGTCGGCGACCACTGGTCCAACGGCTGGGTGTGGTACGTCGGGCCGGTCCTCGGCGCGTCGGTCGCGGCGCTGGTCTACCAATTCCTATACCTACGCAAGACCGAGCCCAAGCCCGAGCCACCGGCTCCTGCGCAGGCGCAGGCCGCACAGTCCTAGCAGGTCCCGTCCATGCACGGGACTCTGAGGCGTAGCGTAGGAAAGACTCAGGCGGCGACCGCGAGGACCGAAGCACGATCGTCGCTCGTCACACTGCCGTCCGGCCAGGTGACCCGGAGCTCTCCATCGAGATCGATCAACCAGCTCACGTTGACGAGCGTCATCGCGATCACACGTCCGTCCTCGTCGTACTCGATGCCGTGTCCCTCCGGAGAGGCGTACGCGCGAGCCGGCGGGCCTTTGTAGCCCTTTACGTCGACGTAGAGCACATCCCCGCGATCGTCGTACTCGTGGTTCTCGAACTCGATGCCTGCAATCGTCATGCTCATCAGCTCTTACGCGGGTCGATGTCCTGGACGAGAACGGTGACAATCCAACCTGGACTCTCGTTGAAGTCTACAACCACCCGGAGCCACCGGCCGGGACTGAGAATGTGCCGACGGTAGAAGCGCTCCCGTCCGGCAAACGGATCGTCCTCATGGTGATCTGGCAGCGAGATCGTTCGAAGTACAGTCTCGACTTGGTCGAGGAGATCGGGACGCCGTCGCTCCAGGTGACCACGGGTACGCCGGTCGAACACGACCCGTCGGCCGTGTGGATCAATCGCTTCCTGTTTCCACTGCTCCATCGCGACGACGATACGGCCCGATGGCGACACTATCCTGGCTTCCTATGGCCCAACCCCCGCGCATATATCTCGCCCGTCACGGCCAAACGGCCTACAACGCCGAGGGCCGCTTCCAGGGCCAGGGCGCGGTGCCGCTCGACGCGACCGGCCGCGGCCAGGCGCAGGCGCTGGCCGAGCAGGCCGCCACGTACGAGTTCGCCGTGCTGTGGTGCAGCCCGCTGCTGCGCGCCCGCGAAACCGCGGACACGGTCGCGCGGCGCATCGGCCTCGAGCCGCGCGAGGATCCCCGCCTGATGGAGACCGACTCGGGCGAGTGGACCGACCGCTCGTTCGCCGACGTGCAGGCCGAGGACCCCGAGGGGTTCGCGCGCTTCGCCGGCGGCGACCCCACCTTCGCCTTCCCCGGCGGCGAGTCGTTCGCCCAGCAGGGCGTGCGCGTGGCGGGCGCCTTCCACGACATCAAGCGCGCCGAGGCGCCCGCACTGGTCGTATGCCACGGCGGGGTTATCAGGATCGCGCTCTTCCAGCGCACGAAAGACCCGGAGGCGCTCGGCGACCGCGTCCCCAATGCCACGATCGTCCCGCTCGACCCGCGCGGATCGCGTCGCCTGCACCGCGGCGACGAGGTGGGCGCGCCGAGCTGAGCCACCGCGCGGCGCGGTTTCGCAGCGCAGGCTCGGTTTCGCCGCGCAGGCTCGGCGACTCGCCGGGGGCGGGTGTCTACTCCGGGGGGCAGGTACTACTGTGCGCGCAGGCGGCGGAACTCTTCGCGCGCCGAGTACGGGCGGCCCCACATCTGCGTGACCTCCGCGCGGCCCTCCCTGACCTCGCGCACCGCCAGCTCCCCCTCGATGCCGGCGTCGTCGAGCAGGCCCAGCGCGCAGTGCACCGTGGGCGCCGCGGCCGCGTGGCCGAAGCGGTGGGCGACGAGCAGACGCCAGTGCCAGTCGTGCTTGGAGTAGGGGCTCGCGTTGCACGTCACGAGGTACACCGCCGCTTCGACGTAGCGCGACTCGTCGGCGAGCCGCAGGTCGAGCTCCAGGTCGGTCCAGTCGTCGGGGAGCGAGTCGACGATTTGCTGGAAGGTGTCGGCCAGGCCCATTCTGGAAGCCTACCGGGCGGCCCCTTTGACTGAACGAAGAGGGGCCCGACCGAAGCCGGGAGACACGCGCCTATGGCGCGAATCCCCGTTTCGGCCAGCCGGCCTCTGGCCGGCTGCGCCACCCTCTAGGCTCATCTTCATGGCCGCCACCGACACGTTGCACACCGAATACGAGGCACTGACCCAGCGCTGCGGACTAGTGGACCGCTCCGAACGCGGCAAGCTCGCGCTGACGGGCTCCGGCGCCGTGGAGTTCCTCAACGGGCAGGTGACCAACGAGCTGACCGATCTGCGCTCGGGCGAGGGTCGCTATGCGGCCTTTCTGACCAACAAGGGCAAGATGCTCGGCGACCTGCGGATCCTCGCCGTCGAGGGGGCGGGGATTGGGGGATTCGACTCAAACGGGCCGCCCACCGAACTGCTGCTCGACACCGAGCGCGTGGCGTTGCAGGCGCTGTTCGACATGATCCGCCGCTACAAGATCGGGTACGAGGTCGAGCTGCACAAGCGCACGGTGGAGCGCGGCCTGCTCTCGCTGATCGGCCCCGACGCGCGAGCCTGCGTGGCGCCAAACACACTCCCGGAGGTCGAGCACGCCCACGCGCCCGCGGCGATCGGCGGGGCGCCTGCGCGGTTGATCGCGACCGCCGACGGCGTGGACGTGCTCTTCGAGACCCCCGACATCGACGCGGTGCGCACGGCCCTCGTGCAGGCCGGTGCGATCCCCGCAAGCGAGGCAGCGGCGGAGATCGTGCGCGTCGAGCGCGGCCGGCCCCGCTACGGGGTGGACCTCGACGAGAGCACGATCCCCCAGGAGGCGGGCCTGAACGAGCGCGCGGTGAGCTTCACGAAGGGCTGCTACGTCGGGCAGGAGACGGTGGCGCGGCTGTACTACCGGGGCAAGCCGAACCGCCACCTGCGGGGGCTGCGATTTTTGGAGCCACCCGACCCCTCCCCCCCGCCGGCGCCCGGCGAAGAGCTGCGGCTGGGCGAGCGTCCTGTCGGCCACCTAAGCAGCATCGTCGAATCCCCACGACTGGGCACGATCGCCCTGGCCCTGGTGCGCCGCGAGGCCTCCCCCGGCGACACGCTCGCCGTCGGCGGGCGCGTCGCCACCGCCGAACTGGTGGAGCTGCCGTTCAGGCCTGCCCTCATGCTCCAGTAGTGGGTCAGTCAAGCGTCTGGTGAGTACGCCCGAAGTTGCAGGCTTCGAGCGGAAGAACGGCGAACACCCAGTCCTTACATCAACTATGCCTGTCCTTATGCTATCTATGGTAGTCTTTATATGAACCAAGCAGCGAAGATCGAGCGAATCCGGGCGGTTTCCAGCGCCTTTACGCCGGGTGCGCCCGTCGGTCGCCTGGAAATGCTCGCCGGGCGC
>DASZIQ010000024.1:0-44506 GCA_035948945.1 Solirubrobacteraceae bacterium | reverse complement strand
CTGCAGCTCGATCTCCGCGTCGTCCACGGCCATCATCTGGACGCGCTTGTAATGGTTGTAGACGGCGACCGAGAGCGTGCGCTTCGCGTTCTCCTGGCCGATCACGTACTCGTCGAGGACGGACTAGATCTCGCGCGGCTTGGGCAGGTTCTCGAGATCGAACGCCGGCGGAGCGGAGAGCTCCTCGTCGATGATCTCGTTGCACAGGTCGATGCACTCGTCGCAGATGTACACGCCCGGGCCGGCGATCAGCTTCTTGACCTGTCGCTGGGACTTGCCGCAGAAGCTGCAGAGCAGCTGCTCGTTTGAATCGGTCGGTCTGGCCATGGCTAGTGCTCGGAGATCACACGGTCGATGATGCCGTACTCCTTGGCCTCCTCCGAGCTCATGAAGTAGTCGCGGTCGGTGTCTTTGCGAACGTCATCAAGCTGCTTGTGCGTGTGCTTGGCGATGATCTCGTCCAGACGCCTGCGCACGTCGATGATCTCTTTGGCGTGGATCTCGATGTCTGTGGCCTGCCCCTGGAAGCTCGATGACACCTGGTGGATCAAGATCTTCGCGTTGGGCAGCGCCATGCGCTTGCCGTGCGCGCCCCCCGCCAGCAGCAGCGCGCCCATCGACATCGCGATCCCCACGCAGATCGTCTGCACGTCGGGCTTGATGAACTGCATCGTGTCGTAGATCGCCAGCCCGGCATACACCGAGCCGCCGGGCGAGTTGATGTACAGCGAGACGTCCTTCTCGGGGTCCTCGGACTCCAGGTGCAGCAGCTGGGCGACCACGAGGTTGGCGATCTGGTCGTCCACGGGGGTGCCGAGGAAGATGATCCGCTCGTTGAGCAGGCGGGAGTAGATGTCGAAAGCGCGCTCCCCCCGGGAGGTCTGCTCGACGACCATTGGCACAAGTGGGCTCATCGTCCTCGCCTGCGCTCGCTTCGGGGGGTGTTCGGGAGGGGGGCCTGCCCCCCCGTTAAAGCTCGTGGGCTCATCGTCCTCGCTTCAGTTTCGCTTCGCCTGCGGGATTCCTCCACCGGCAACGTCTATATCCGCACTGCCCGCCTGCGCCGCCCGGACATCCTCCCTGAAGGCTAGCGGGCCGGCACGGCCCGGTGGCCGGGAAGGCTACCGATCCGGCGTCCATAGTCCACTCACCGCCTGCCCCTGCTCCTGCGTGTGCTCCTGCGCCTCCATGACCTGCTCCTCGCGGGCGCGCTCGGTGCGCTCCTTCTCGGGCGTCCACAACTGCTCGCGCGCTTGCGCCTGCTCGAGCGGGATCGGCACGGCCGTGGAGGCGATCAGGTCGATCGCACTCCGCGCGGCGAGGTCCTCGCGGATCTCCTCCAGGCGCCCGGCGTCGCGCAGGCGCGCCAGCACCTGCTCGACGGACAGCTGCTCGCGCTCGGCGGCGGGGCGCAGCGCCTCCAGCAGCTCCTCCTCGGTGGGCTCGATCCCCTCGGCGTCGACGACCGCGGTGAGCACCGCCTCGCGGCGCAGCGCGCGCTCGGCGGCGGGCGCGTTTTCGGTGAGGATCTCCTGCTCGTCGCGGCCGGTCAGCTGCAGGTAGGCCTCGCGCGTGATCCCGCGGTGGGAGAGCGTGTGCAGGACGCGCTCCCACATCTCCCGCGCGCGGGCCTCGATCAGCGCTCCGGGCACCTGCACCTGCGCGTGTTCGACGGCGGCGTCGAGCGCCGCGGCGCGGAACTCCTCCTCGATACGGCGCTGCTCGACCTCGAGCAGGCGCCCGCGGATGTCCTCGCGCAGGTCCTCGAGCGTGTCGAAGCCGCTGTCGATCGCCAGATCGTCGTCGACCTCGGGGAGCTGCCGGCGCTTGACCTCCTTGACCGTCACCTCGAAGGAAACGTCGCGACCGGCCAAATCCTCGCGCTCATAGTCGGCGGGAAAGGTGAGCGCGAGCGTGCGGCTCTCCCCGGCCGAGGCGCCCGTCAGCTCCCCTTCGAAGCCCTCGATCAGATTGCCCGACCCGAGCTCCACGAGCTGGTCCCGTCCCTCGCCGCCGGCGAACGGCTCCCGGTCGCCCGACTCCGTCACGAGCGCGCCGGTGTAGTCGATCACGACGAAGTCGCCCTCGGCGGCTGGCCGCTCCGCCGTCTCCAGGCGCCCGAGGCGCTCGCGCAGCCCGTCGAGCTCGTGCTGCAGCTGCTCCTCCTGCACCGCGGGCTCGGCGCGGCCGACCTCCAGGCCCCGGTACTCCCCGAGCGTGGCGCGCGGGAGCACGCCGATCTCGAAGGAGAACTCGAGGCTCTCCCCGCGCGGGGGCAGCTGCTCGCCGAGGTCCACGTCGGGGTCGCCGACGGGCACGATCCCGGTGCTCTCCAGGGCGTCCACGTACCAGTGCGAGAGCGTGTCACGCACCGCTTCGTCGAGCACCGCCTCACGCCCGACGCGCTGGATCACCAGGGCCGCGGGCACCTTGCCACGGCGGAAGCCGGGCAGCTTCAGCTTGCCGCCCAACTCGCGCGCCTTGCCCTCCACGCGCCGCTCGAGCTCCTCGGGCGCCACCGTGACCTGCACGCGCACGCGCGATTCGGGCAGCTCGGTGACGGTCGTCGTGAGGGTGTCGGGCATGGCGGCTGCGCCCGGCCCGCGGTTGCTCGCGGGCGAACGTGCCCGGCACGATACCGTGCCCTCCGATGGCGCTCCCCGCCCACTCGACCGCTGTTCCCGGCCAGGCCCCGCCCCAGGCCGACCCTCCACCTACTCCAAGCGCCCGCCCCCCATGTGTCCCCCCGCGCCCTCGAGGCGGTCGCGCGCGCAGGGCAGAGCGATGGCTGTGGACCGGGCCGCTCGGCCACCTCGTGGGCGTCGGCGCGGACTTCACGCAGGCGCTGGCGCGGTACGCACGTGCGCGCTGGGCTGGCCGATCTCCGATCGGTCGGCGGCGGGAGGGTCGCTGAGGGCGGACTCGGTGACCGCTGGCCCGGCGATGGCCGGCCCCGTGACGGCCGATTCGGCGGCGCGAGGCTCGGCGAACGCGCCGGGCCAGGTGGCGGTGATCGGGCGCGGGCGGCCGATGCCGTAGCCCTGCGCGTAGTGGACGCCGTAGCTGTGCACCAGCTCGCGGGTGGCGTCGTCGGTCACGAACTCGGCGACCGTTTCGGTGCCGAGGTCGCGCGCGACGCGCGCGATCGCCTTGACCATGATCTGGTCGCGCTCGCAGTGCGCCAAGCCGCGGATGAACTCGCCGTCGATCTTGAGCGTGTCGAAGGGGATGTGTTTGAGGTAGAAGAACGAGCCGAACCCCGCGCCGAAGTCGTCCAGCGCGAAGCCACAGCCGAGCTCGCCGAGGCGCGCGGCGAACTGCCGGGCGAGCTCGATGTCCTCGATCGCGGCGGTCTCGGTGATCTCGAAGATCAGACACGCGGGGTCGATCTCGGCCAGTGCCAGCTCGCGCTCGATCGCCGCGAGCAGCTCGGGGTCGGTGACGGAGGCGCCGGAGATGTTGACGTCCAGGTGCAGGCGCTGGCCGCGGCGCGCCTGGCGGGCGATCAGGTCGATCGCGCCGCGGATCACCCAGGCGTCGATCGCCTGCACGAGGCCGGCCTGCTCGGCGGTGGGGAGGAACGCCATCGGGGCGATGTGCTCGCCATCCTCCGCGACCATCCGCAGCAGGATCTCGTGGCGCGCCACGGCGCCGCTGCAGAGCTCTAAGAGCGGCTGCTCGTAGAGCACGAAGCGGTCGTGCTCGAGCGCGGCGCGGATGCGCTGCACCCAGCTCAGAGCATCGTCGGTGTGGCGTGGGGATGCCGGCATGGGGCCTCGAAGGGCATCATCGGTAACGAGAGTCATTGACTTGAGCCGAGCGATTGGAGTTATTCACATCGCCCGCGCTTCCGAATCGACCACGCGGCACGAACGGCACGAGCGCGCCGATGGACGCACCATTCGCCGCGGCAGGCCGGTGACCCTGCTCATGCAACCCGCCTTGCCGGCGCGGGCTGCGAGCAGGGCCACCGGTGCTCAGGGAGGGCCTATCCCGGCAGGCCCTTACCGACCTGCCGATAGACGCGTTCTATGCACTGAGCGCGGTGACGCCAAAGGAGAGCGCGACACCGCGGGGCACGACCAGCACGGCGCCGGCGTCGTCCTCGACGAGGCTGAACGCGGCAGCGCTGAGCGCGACCTGGCCCTGGCCGGCCTCGGGCCGGGAGCCGAGCACGAGCAGGTCGGCGTCGTGGCCTCTGGCGGCGGGGCTGACGCTCGCCCCGAGCGCCTGTGCAAGCGCGTCGGCCGTCGCCTGAGCGCTGGGGTCGGTGGGATCCTCCGTGACGGCGATCCGCTGCACCGGCTCACCCGCGGCGCCGGCGAGCCCGGCCGAGGCGATCGCGATCGCAAAGTGGCCGCCGTCGAGCAGGCGCTGAGCGGAGTTGCCGACGGTCACGTGCCGCGGAGCCGTATGGGAGTCCGAGCAGAACACGATCGCGTCGGCGCCCTCGCGCTCGGCGAGCGCGCGCAGCCCCTCGGGGGTGGAGCGATCGGCGACGACGTGAACGGCGGCGGGCACCCCGAGCAACTCGACGCCGCGCGCGAGCAGCGCCTCGGCCTCCCGCTCGGCGAGCACCTCGCGCTCGGGCTCGGGCTCCTGGGTGTGACGCACGTACGCGAGCGCGACCTCCGCGCCGGCGCGCGCAAACACGCGCCCGAGAGCTACGGCGTCGTCCTCGTTGTTGGTGCCGTCGTAGGAAACGATGATCTTGGCGGCTGACATGGCTGTGGCTCCTAGTGGTTGCGGACGATGAGAAATTTTTGGATCGGGATGGGCGCGACCTCGGGCCTGCTCTCGGCTCCGCCCCGCCCGCCCGCTGTGGATGGCTCGGACTTCATTTCGCTCTTAGCGTGACACCTTCCTGCCATCATCACAAGTGATTCTTTTTATAACTGCGATAAGCTGTACTTATGCTTAACGTAAGCCGTCTGCGGGTCCTCAGAGAGGTCGCCCAGCGTGGCTCGTTCTCGGCCGCCGCAGAGTCGCTCTCCTACACCCAGTCGGCGGTGTCCCAGCAGATCGCGGCGCTGGAGTCAGAGACGGGGCTGACGCTGCTGGAACGTCTGCCCCGCGGGGTGCGCCTGACCGGCGCCGGACGCACGCTGGTCGAGCACACCGACGGGATCCTCGCCCGCCTGGAGGCCGCCGAGGAGGAGCTCGCGGCGCTGGCGGGCCTGCGCGGGGGGCAGCTGCGGATGGCGTCGTTTCCAACCGCGGGCGCGACGCTGATGCCGGCGGCGATCGCCGCCTTCCGCGCCTCATACCCCGAGGTGAAGCTATCGCTCGCCGAGGGCGAGCCGCAGGAGATCGCCCCGCGCCTGCGCGCGGGCGAGTTCGACCTCGCGCTGCTGTTCGAGTTCGAGGAGCGCCAGAGCGAGGGCCTCAAGCGGGTGGAGCTGCTGGAGGACCCGCTGTACCTCGCGCTCCCCCGCGGCCACCGGCTGGCGGACAAGCGCGCGCTGCGCCTGGCGGAGCTGCGCGACGAGGCGTGGGTGCAAACCTCGCAGGCAAGCCCGTGCGCGCGCCACGTGGTGCGCTGCTGCCACGCGGCCGGGTTCGAGCCCAACGTGGCGTTCGAGAGCGACGACTACCAGACCGTGCAGGGGCTGGTGGCGGCGGGGGTGGGTGTGGCGTTGATCCCCGAGCTCGCGCTGCTGCACCCCGGCCGCGATGACATCGTCGTGCGCGCACTCTCCCCCCACCCCCCGGTGCGCAGCGTGATCGCGGCACTGCCGGGGAAGGTCGGCTCCAGGACCCGCCTCACCCCAGCCGCCTCGGCGATGCTGCGGATCCTCGAAGAGGCGGCCGCTAGCCGAAACGGGGGCTCGCCAAAGGCGAGCGTCCCCCGGCTTCGGTCGCGAGCCGCTGCTGGCTGAAACGGGGATGCTTGCCGAAGGCGAGCGTCCCCCGGCTTCAGTCACCCGCGCGGCGGCGTGAGGAGAGCCTTGGGTTCAGGCCATAGACGACTCCCTCGCGAGCCGTTGGGAGCGGACAGCCGGCGGGGCCTCAGTGCCCATTGCCGGCCGAGCCACCGGCCATTGGCCCCACCGGTCACGGCAGACGGTGGGAGCCGATATGGAAGTGGCTCCACGGCCCACGCGAAAACGGAGGCAGCCCGAGCACATACTGCTGCAGCACCAGCCCCCCGAGCACCCTGTAGCCGAGGTCGGTCGGGTGGATGTCCTTGAGCGGCGTGCACATGTTGGTGAGCAGGCAGATCGTCGGCGCTTCGAGCGCCCCCGGCGGGTTGAAGAAGGGCAGCGGGTCGGCGAAGCGGGCCCCCACGCCGGCCGCGACTTTGGCCTCGACTTCGTTGAGCGCCGCGGTCAGCGCGTCGCCGCCGGCGATCGTTTCCCCGAAAGGGTTGTAGAGGCCGAGCACGATGATCTGCGCGTGCGGCGCGGCGGCGCGCAGCTCGCCGAGGATCAAGCCGAGGTTGGCGCCGATTTTCGCGAACACCGCGGGCGCCCCGGCGGCGATGCAGGCCGCTTCCAGTTTGCAGGTGGTCTCGATCAGCCCGAGCGCGTCGTTGGCGCCGATGTCGATCGTGATCGGGTTGACGCTGCCCGGGTGCGCTTCCAGGTAGGCGAGCGCGTCGGAGAGCTGCGAGGAGGAGGGCCCGCCGGCGTAGGGGTGGTGCAGCGTGAAGCCGTCGGGGTCGACGTAGGCGCAGGGGCCGTGGATGAATGATTCGGTGGTCTCCCCCGGGCAGCCGTCGTTGACGATCTGCAGGCCGGGATCGAACAGTTTGAGCACGTCACCGAAGTCGTTGACGTAGCCGGTTTCGAAGTCGGCGGGGTTCTCTTCGGGGAAGTGTTCGTTGAACTTCGCCTGCGAGTAGCCGAACGCCAGCGAGTCCCCGAGCGCCAGGTAGGAGGTGGCCGCCGGCGGCCTGAAGCCCGGCCGCGTCGGGCCCCCCAGCGCCCGCGCCCCGGCGGGGCCGGCAACCAGCGCAGCCGCGGCGAGCACGACGCAGAGAACGCCCAGCAGCGCCAACCGGCGCCGGCCAAGCCGAAGGTGGGAACGGAGCCTGACAGCCATCGCATGCCTCCTCGAGCGTGGTTTGGTCCACCACGGCGCAGGCAGCCGGTCCATCTGCTGCGGCCAACCGCCGCGATCCGCGCGTTATGTCAACTCAACGTAGCTCGCATGCCGTTTCTTGTCAAACGGGAACGCGCTGTGCGCGATTGGCTCCGGGGTCCCCCGGCACCGTCTCCCAGCACCGTCTCCCAGCACTGTCTCCCAGCACTGTCTTCCAGCACCGCCTTCCCGGCAGCAGTCTTCCTCCCAGCCGTCTTCCCGCCAGCCGTCCTTGGGACCCGCTGCGCGAGCCCTCAGCCGCGTTCGATCCCGCAGAAGCTCTGGCTCCGCAGATCGTCCCACGCATCGCGGGGGTTCAGACGGCGCTCCTCTCGTTCGCGCTCCGCTTCGCGCTGCTGGAGCCACACCGTGTACGGGTCGGCGGGCACGATGCGCCTCGTGAACACCTGCGCGTCATGGCGGCTTGCCGTGAGGTCCGGGGCATCCCGTGCGGGTGCTGGGATGCTCTGCGGGGGTGTGACGGGATCGGTCGATGAAACGTGTTGCAGTGAGTGTCTGAGAGCTTGAAGCGGTCGCATAACGGTCTCCTGACTCAGTCGTCGCTCGTTGGCGAGTGGCGGCCGATGCGCATGCGGTGGTCGATTCACATTCGCGATGACGCACTCCTGGCGCAGCCGGCGCGCACTCGAAGGAGAGCAAGGATCCTCGCTGTAACGGCAATTTGCAGGGGTGTTGGACGAACAACTTAGGGACTTCCCCAAAAGTCATACATACAGATTGTCCGAGGTGCTCGACCAGCTGCCCGAATCGGGCAATTTGTGTCGTACTTCGAGGACGGGGGCGGACGACAGTCGAACCAGAAGGTCGGCGGTTCGACCTTCGGGTGGATGATGGTCCCCAGCGGACTTGAACCGGTGCCCGCTCACCTCCGGTCGAGTGGGCGTGCGCCGGGGTGCGACCGGCCCGCTGTTACGGTGGAGGGGTCCATCGCGCCCTCGTGGGTCCGCGATTGTGCGTTCGCTCGGTCCTCCTTGACCTCTCTGCCTCGCGACCGCAGCCCCTGAGAGGCTTCGTGAGGAGCGCCCGTGAGTGTTGTGGCCGCAAGGCTTGAGAGCAGGTCGCCTCGCGGGTCCGTGAGGCCCCTGCCGACGCCCCCCGTCGCCGCCTGGCCTTCCCGGCCGGCGGGGGCGCCGCTGCGTGTCGCAATGCTCGCCCCACCCTGGATCTCCGTCCCCCCACCGGGGTACGGGGGCGTGGAGTCGGTGGTCGGTGTGCTCACGGACGCGCTTGTCCGGCGAGGGCACGCGGTGACGCTCTTTTGCGCCCCGGGCTCGCGGTCGAGCGCGCGGGTGGTGCCTCTGCTCGAGGAGGCCCACCCCGAGGAGATCGAGCGTTCGCTGTATGAGGTCGACCACGTCGCGCGGGCGTTCGAGGAGATCGAGCTAGCCGCCTACGAGGAGCCCTTTGACGTGGTTCACGACCACTGCGGCTTCACGGCACTCGCGATGGCCGACCGCCTCGACACGCCGCTCGTGCACACCCTGCACGGGCAGTTCACCGCCAGCACCGCGGCCTTCTACGCCCGCCACGGCCACAAGGCGGCGCTCGTGGGGATCAGCCGGGCGCAGCTCGCATCGGCCCCGGGAGGTCTGGAACCGGTGGGCGCGATCCCGAACCCCATCGACGTGCGGGCCTGGCCGCTGCGCGAGCACAAGGACGACTACCTGCTGTGGATCGGGAGGATGACGGCCGAGAAGGGCCCCCACCGCGCGATCGCCGCCGCCCGTGCCGCGGGCGTGCCGCTTGTCCTGGCCGGGGTCATTCAGCCCGGCCAGCAGGCGTTCTTCGACCGCGAGGTCGCGCCGCACATCGACGGCGAGCGCGTCCGCTTCATCGGCGAGATCGGTGGGTCGGTCAAGCTCGCGGCCTTCGCGGGCGCCCGCGCGCTGCTGATGCCGATCCGCTGGGAGGAGCCTTTCGGGATGGTCATGGTCGAGGCGCTGGCGTGCGGGACCCCGGTGATCGCGTTCCCCGAAGGCGCCGCCCGCGAGCTCGTCTGCGACGGGCAGACCGGCTTCCTCGTCGAGGACGAGCAGGCGATGGGCGCGGCCGTCGCGCGGCTGCCCTGCATCGCCCCGCGGGACTGCCGCGCCTGGGTCGCCGCGCAGTGCGACATCGACGTGGTCGCAGCCGCCTACGAAGAGACCTACCGGTCGGTTGCGCACACGCGCGTCGCGGAGACCGTCGCGCTTGTCTGAGCGCACCCTGAGCGTCTTGGACGGCAGCACCTTCGTCGTCGGGGACCGCCGCGGCGACGTGCGGGTCGATGCCGGTCGCGAGCACGGCTTCTTCTGCGACGACACCCGTTTCCTCTCACGCTGGGTCCTGCGCGTGGGCGAGGCGCCGCTGGAACTGCTCGGCCTCGACCAGAGCGCGCACTTCGCCGCGCAGTTCTTCCTGACCCCCCGCGTGGGGCCGGATGAGGAGGCGCCATGCTCGATCATGCGCCGCCGGCTGATCGACCACGTGTGGATGGAGGAGGTCACGGTGACCAACCACCGTCACGAGCACAGCGAGGTGCGGGTGGTGCTGGAGCTCGACGCCGACTTCGCCGACCTGTTCGAGGTCAAGGACGGCGTGGTGGCCAAGCGGGAGGTGAGCTGCCGCCACGACGATGGTGCCCTCACCCTGGCCTACGAGCGAGCGGGCTTCCAGCGCTCGGTCACAATCGCCGCCAGCCGCACGGCGGCGGTCACTCGCCGGGGCTTCGTCTACTCGCTGCGGCTCGCGCCCGGGGAGCAGTGGTCGACGACTTTCACCCTCACGCCCCACGCCGCACAGCCGGGGGTCGCCTTCGCGCAGCGCGAGCCGCGCGGCAGCCTGGCGCAGCTGAGGGCATCCAAGTCGGCCGAGCTCGAGCAGTGGCTGGCCGGAGCGCCGGTGTTGCAGACCCGGGACACGGCGCTGGCGCGCACGTACCGTGCGAGCCTCAGCGATCTCGGCGCGCTGCGGCTGCACCCCGATCTCGGCGAGGGCGCGACCCTCCCCGCGGCGGGGCTGCCGTGGTTCATGGCGCTCTTCGGCCGCGACAGCCTGATCACGAGCTTCCAGGCGCTGCCCTACCTACCCGGGCTGGCCGCCACCACCCTGCGCGTGCTCGCCGCCCGCCAGGCCGAGCGGCGCGACGACTTCCACGAGCAGGAGCCGGGCAAGATCCTGCACGAGCTGCGCTTCGGCGAGCTCACCGCGCGCGGGGAGCGCCCGCACTCCCCGTACTACGGGACCGCCGACGCCACACCCCTGTTCCTCATCCTGCTGGACGAGTACCACCGCTGGTCGGGCGACACGGAGCTCGTCCGGACCTTGGAGCCGGGCGCCCGCGCCGCCCTGGCGTGGATCGAGGACAGCGGCGACGCCGACGGCGACGGGTACGTCGAGTACGCCTGCCGCAACCACGCCACCGGGCTGGTCAACCAGTGCTGGAAGGACAGCTGGGACGCGATCCAGCGCGCCGACGGCACGTTGGCCCGGGGCCCGATCGCGACCTGTGAGATCCAGGGCTACGTATACGACGCACGGCGCCGCTGCGCCCGTTTGGCCCGCGAGGTGTGGGGCGACCCAGCGCTCGCCGAGCGCCTCGAGCGCCAGGCGGCCGACCTGCGCGAGCGCTTCCGCCGCGACTTCTGGATGCCCGAGCGTGGCTGCCACGCCCTCGCGCTGGACGGGGAGAAGCGCCAAGTGGACAGCCTGACCTCCAACATCGGTCATCTGCTGTGGTCGGGCCTGCTAGACGAGGACGAGGCGGCCGCGACCGCCGAGCGGCTGCTCGACGAGCAGCTCTACTCCGGCTGGGGCGTGCGCACCCTCGGCACCCACGAGGCCGGCTACAACCCGCTCGGCTACCACACCGGGACCGTGTGGCCGCACGAGAACTCGCTGATCGCCGCCGGCCTGGCGCGCTACGGCCATCGCACGGCCGCGAGCACCATCGCCTCTACGATCCTCCAGGCGGCGCCGTACTTCGAGCACCGCCTGCCCGAGGTCTTCGCCGGCTACCCCGCGTCGGTGACATCGGTCCCCGTCGCGTTCCCGACGGCTTCGCGTCCTCAGGCATGGGCCGCAGGAACCCCGCTGCTGCTGTTGAGCACGCTGCTCGACCTCAATCCGGGGAGCACCGACGCGGACGTCGAGGTCCCGTGCGGCATCGGCCACGTCGCACTGCGCTCGCAGAGCGACTAGTGTGAGCACAGTGGACGACGACGCAATTCGTGCTTTGGTGACGCGGCTCGCGCGTCCGCACCCCTCCGGTGGCGAGGTCATCGAGCGTGCCGCGATCCTCGCCGAGGGCGCCGACTTCGCGGCGGTCATGGCGTGGATCACCGCCCACGCCGGGATACCCGAGACGCAGGTCGCCAAAGCCCCCAGCCACGGCCTGCACGGCTCGCGGCTGGGCTACGGTGGCGGGGCGGTGTCCCGGCCGCCGCTGCGCTTCGTGCTGCCGGCCGGCGCGCTGGCCTGAGCCTTCGCCCGGCCGCGACAGCACGGAGAGCGAACGCCGACTCGCCTGCCGCTGGCGCGCTGCGCCTCTCCAGGCCAGATGGAGCCCCGTCTCTTTTGCGCCTGGTGAATACCCAGCCCGACAAGAGCCATACTCTCTGATGTAGTCGGCACCTCCCATAGCTGGGGTGTCGGCGCCGGGAACACCCCGACGCCCAGTCCCCGCACATCTATGCGCGGGTGCCGGCCGATCCTGCCTTGAACGCCGGAGAGCCGACGCTCCATAGGTCTAGGCCCCGAGCTGTCGTCGAGACTGGCGCAATGACGTGGAAGCAGCAACCAGCTAACCGGGGGTACGCGCGAACCGCACGGCGTTCTCGAAGTGCGGTGCCCACGGCTGCGCTGAGCCCGTCCAGATCTCGACCGTCGGCTCGATCCACGATGGATCGTCGATCGTCCCTGCCTTCAGAAAGGCCACGCCCGGCATCGACTCGATCGTGCTGAATATCGGCGACCCGCAGGCCGAGCAGAACCGCCGCTCGGTGGTGCTCTGGTAGTCCTCGCTGGCGGTCTTGAACGAGGCGAGTGTGCCCTCAACCGTCAGCGCGTTGCTCGGTACGCCCACGATCACCGAGAACGCCGTAGCAGTCTGGCGCTGGCAGTTCGTGCAGTAGCAAGCTCCTTGCCAGACCGGCTCGGCGTCGACGCTATAGGTCACGCCACCGCACAGACAGCGGCCTGCGATGGGTTTGGGTGCATCGGCCACGCACCCAAACCTTACACCAGCACCATCCCGCGTGCCGAGACCGCCAAGGCGTGGCTGTTCGGGACCAACACCCGGCTTGACGACCAGGCGCCGATCGAGGTGCTGCGCGCCGCCGAGGCGCCCGAGCAGTTCACGGCCCGTTATTCGCGCCGCTCGCCAACTGGCCAGCTTTCAGACGTGAGCGACGCTCCAGTGGAGTTGCATGGATTGCCGGCCCGTACACGCTCGCTCCGTAGGCGATTGCGGGCGCGGGTGGCCTGGTAGGCAATGACTCGTTCGTCTAATAGTCATGTCGCTCGACAACGGCGATCAGTGACGGTAAAATATTTCTTCGTTGCGAATTTCCTCCGGACCATACTGCAGCGTGACCGACCGACACTCGGGGACGGAGTTGAAGTTGGGACTCGTCGCATTGACAAAGGGGTAGGTAATCGATGAGGGGTTCGTCTGCCCGCTATCAGGATGCCCAAAGAGGTGTCCTACCTCATGCGTCATCGCGTCGCAGAACCACTGGAAGGACTCATCGTCCTGATGCCAGCTGCCCCATATAGAGGCGTTTATCGTGATTGTGCACTTCTGTACTTCAGTCCACATCTCAACAACGGAATCTGTCGGTTCGGCGCTCGTTACGCTTTCGTAGTCAGAGCTGGGAAGTTGATGAGGACTTGTCACAATCGTAGGTGTACCGCATGCCGGTACGCCATGCCAATACCGCTCAGCGAGCTTCAACGAGAGCGCCACGGGATTTGTGGTTGGGTGAGACCGGCCGCCGTGAGCGCTGGCCGACGCGGGCAGCAGAAGCGTAGTTGCGAGGATGACCGGAAGGAGAAGGCGAGCCATGCCTGACATCCTGAGGCCAACGACCGCCCAGCTCTTCCTCCCAAGAGGGTGATCTTGGGGGGAGCGACGGGGGAGCCGGGGGTGAGGCAGAGCTCACCCTTGCGCGCCCTGGTGCCGATGAAGACATACGCGCTGGCCCACGCCTGGGCCGACTATGTCGCCACATACCCCCATCACCGTAGTTCTAGCCCACTTCGACGACCTCTTTGCCGGAGGACTGCGCGGATTGATCGAGAGCGATCCAAGTCTTGCGATCGTCGCCGCCGACGTGGAGCAGAGGCGAATCCCCGTCGTGCTGAGGGCCCACCGTCCAGACGTGGCGATCCTCGACGTCGGCGCCTTGGGGAAGTTCGCTGAGATCCGGCAGCTCAGCGACTCCTGTCCGGCAACTCGACTGGTCCTGATCGGGAACGATCCCGCGCCGGTCGAGTGTGCGCAGCTGCTCGCGTTTGGAGCGAGCGCCTGCCTCGGCAGGAACACCCAGTCGCGCGATGTGATCAACGCGATCCATCTCGCCTCGCGGGGACTCCAGGTGCTACCGCGGGCCGCGGCAAGCTCAGGCGCCAGTCCGATTGCGGGAGGGGGTCTCTTGAGCAGACGTGAGGCCGAAGTGCTTCCGCTGCTCCAGCAGGGTCACTCGAACGCGCAGATCGCGCTCGCCCTGCAGGTGGGCGTCGAGACGGTCCGCACCCACGCACGCAACATCTACCGCAAGCTCGGCGTCCGCACCCGCCGCGAGCTGGCCGCGCCGCCCGCGCCCGACTCAGACCCGGAGCCTGTTCGACCCGAGCGCTCGGCCCGGCGTCGGATCGCCCCACCGTTGGGGCGTCAGCGACGCGGACGTGGAATGCGACACAACTGACATTCGCTCCCGAGCAGCCGCCACCTGGAGCGCGTTGGCTCAGATCGTGCTCGATATGTGTCCGGTTGTGCACGCCTGGCTAACGTTGACGCTGTGAACCGTCGGTTTACATAACAGGTCGAAGAGACCGGGGAGCCATTCCCCTTCTATCGCGGCGCTTTGACGCCGCAGTGAGGAGACGCCTATGAACAGCGGCGTCCCATCGAAGTACGAGTCGCCTTCCAGCGACTCCCTCGCAGCAAGCCGGCGCTCCGCCCTGCGGGCCGGCCGCAGGACTTTTCGAGTGGGGCTCCTCCTGCTCGGATCCCTATCCACCCTCCTCTTTGCGAGCAGCGCTCTGGGCGCCACCGCAACCGTGGGCTTGGGATCTGCTGCCAGTTTCTCGGTGCTGGCCGGCTCGACCGTCACCAACACCGGCCCGACGACGATGTTCGGCGACCTGGGCCTGTACCCCGGCACGTCGGTGACCGGCGAACCACACGTACTCGGGCAGACCTACGTCAACGACCAGGTCGCGATAGAAGCCAAGAACGCCCTCACGACCGCCTACACCAACGCCGAATCGCGTCCACCCAGCGGCTCGGCCGGGACCCAACTCGCGGGTCAGAGCTTCTCGCCAGGCGTCTACAACGCCAGCGAATCGCTGCTGCTGTCCTCTGGGAGCGTAACCCTCAACGCCGAAGGCAATCCCAACGCCGTGTTCATCTTCCAGATCGGCTCGACGTTGATCACCGGCTCGAACACCACCGTCTCGCTCGTCAACGGTGCGCAGGCGTGCAACGTCTTCTGGCAGGTCGGCTCCTCGGCGACGCTGGGTAGCGGCACGCACTTCGTCGGCACGATCATGGCGTCGGCCTCGATCACGGCCAATACGGCCGCGACAATCCACGGCAGGCTGCTCGCGCAGACCGCCGCGGTCACTCTCGAAAACAACACCATCACCACCTCCAACTGCGCCTCCAGCGCCAGCGGAAGCGGTGGCGGCACAGAAGCGAGCACTCCGGAAGAAACGGCCGCACTCGAAAAAGCGACCACCGGCGGAGCAACGACCACCAGCGGCGCAGCGAGCACCGCTTCCGGGACGACGACGGGCGCAGGAGTCCCCGCTTCGAGCACGGGCGCCAGCGCCACCACCACTCGGCCGCCGGTTGCATCGAGGACCACGGTCAACCATCGGCGGCACCGTCGTCATCATCGGGCGCGCAAAGCATCCAAGCCGCGCTCGCCCGCGCGACCGGCGCTCCCGCATAGGAGGGGCTCATTCACCGGTTGAGCATCGGGCTCGCCGCGGCGTGTCTGCTCGGCCTGACGGCCGGGCCGGCAGCCGCCGCCGGCGTCCCGGCTCACGTACAGGCCAAGCAGGAGCTCGCGGTCCTGCTCACGGCGCACGGTGTACACCGAGCGCCCAAAGCAGGGTCCCCGCAGGTCTCGCTCGTGGCCGCCAGCAGGCCGATCACCGGCGAGCCGACCACGCTGCCCGTGATCGGGCACGCGACCGGCCCTGACCGGGTGCGGTGGCTGCAGGTGATGCTCCCCGGGCGCCCCGACGGGTCGACCGGCTGGATCATCCAGAGCGCCACCCGCAAGCTCGTGACGGGCTGGCGCATCCTCGTAGACCTCGGCGCCCGCCTCGTGAGGGTCTACCGCAACGGGCGCACGGCGAGAACCTTTCACGCGGTCGTGGGCAAGCCCTCGACACCAACGCCCACCGGCCAGTTCTTCGTCGAGGAGACAGTGCAGATGGCTCCCGGCCAGGCGGGTGGACCATACGCGCTGGCGCTCAGCGCACGCTCCAACGTGCTGCGGGAATTCGAAGGCGGCCCCGGGCAAATCGGGATACACGGACGCAACGACCTTGGAGGAACGCTGGGCGCGGCCGAATCACACGGCTGTATCCGCCTGGCCACTGCAAGCATCGATTGGCTGGCCGCCCGTATCGGTCCAGGGACACCAGTCAAGATCTACGCCGACTGAAATCCAGTCCCCGTTGTCTACGCGACTCGGGTCAAAGCATCATCCACAGCACCACCAGCATCGCGCCGGTGCTGACCAGATCGAGCGCGGTGTCAATCTGGCGCTTGAGAGTAAGCGGCCGATCGCTCATGTCGCTGCTGTGCTCGCTGCCAGTACGCAGGCCCGCCCGGTGGCCTTGGCTCGATAGAGGGCTT
Source organism: Solirubrobacteraceae bacterium (assembly GCA_035948945.1). Classification (GTDB taxonomy): domain Bacteria; phylum Actinomycetota; class Thermoleophilia; order Solirubrobacterales; family Solirubrobacteraceae; genus Palsa-744. The sequence goes on along the minus strand of DASZIQ010000024.1, from coordinate 28,329 downwards.
GGTCCGCCGCGCGGGATACTGCGCGCAGGTCGGGTCCGTCGAGCGGGTACTCGGCGACGCCTGCGCTGAAGCTCACCCGAAGCGTTTCCTGGCTGTCCGTGAATTCCTCATGACCAAACCGCTTGAGTGTGTCAGCGACGCGTTTCACGCCGTTCCGGCGCGTCATGCCGTACATGCCGACGATGAACTCCTCACCGCCCCAGCGCCCGACGACGTCATTGCCGCGAAAGTCGCGCCGCAGGTGCTCCCCGAGGCGTCGCAGCACGCTGTCACCCATGGCATGGCCGTGACGGTCGTTGACGAGCTTGAAGCAGTCGATGTCGAGCATGGCCACCGAGAGAGGCTCTGAGAAGCGGTCCGCGAGAGCGGCAAGCTGGGCCAAACCCCTGTCGGCCTTGGCCCGGTTGGCCAAGCCGGTGAGATAGTCAGTCTCCGCGTGGGCGCGATACAGACGGACTCGCTCCAGCCGATTGGCGACTCGGCTTACGAGCTCGGGTCCCACGATTGGCTTGGCTATGTAGTCATCCGCACCGGCGTTGAACACCTCCTCGACAGTCGCGGTGTCAGTGCGGGCGGTGGCGAAGATGACAGCCAGGCGGCTCCAGCGGAGATCATTGCGCACGGTGCGGCACAGCTCGATGCCATTCACGCCCGGCATGTCGACATCGAGGATCAGCAACTCGGGCGCCACCTCCTCCAGCGTCTCCCAGAAGAGAAACGGATCGCCGAGGGTCGATACCTCGAGACCATGCGGCCGTAAGAGCGCGCAGATGGCGCCGAGCACAGCGGGGTCGTCGTCGACGACGAGCACCCGCGTGGCCGCGAGGCGATCACGTGCAAGGAACTGCTCCACGGCGTCCAGCACCTCGGCCGGTAGCAGGGACTTGGCCAGGAACGCGCGGCTGCCGCGCCGCGCCGCCTCGACGCGATCGGTGAAAGCGCCTGTGCCGGTCAGTACGAGCACGGGAATCGGCGGGGTGGCTGCGCTCAGCTCCGACAGCAACGCGTATGCATCCGCCATACCGTCGGGCGGAAAGGCGAGATCGAGCAGCACGATCGCCGGCGGGTCCTCAGCGCATAGTGTCCGCGCCTCCTGTGGGCTTGAGGCCGTGTCGCAGTGCATCTCTCGCGAGGCCGCCTCCGAGGCGATGCGCTCGCACAGCTCGTGGTCGTCGTCGACGACCATAACTCGTAACCGATCGCCGGCGGGTTCGGTGCGCTGTGAGTTCGTGGGCGCAAACACCTCGCTCTGCAGCTCGCGACGCACGACGGCGATGAGCGTCGACATCGCCGGTGCGTGCGTCGGAGCCGGTTCGGCGAGCTCGAGCTCGAGCTCGCGTGCCGCCTCGGAGGCTCGGATGAAGCCGAACGTCCCGACCGACCCGATTAGCGAGTGCGCGGCGCGGCGCGCCTCGACGCACAGCTGCTCATCGAGCTCGCCCTCAGCCAACGCACTTACAGCGCGCTCGATCAAGCCCACACGCTCCAGTACTCCAGCGCGATGCTTCTGCCAGATCGCGCGCAGGGCGTCCTCGGATGATCTCGTGGTGGGAGTGCCCGCAGTCCCACTGGCCGCCGCAGGCGGCGAGTCCCATGTACCGCCTTCTGAATCGGGCTTCACGCCAACCAGCCCAGGAGGGTGGCTATTTGCCGGGCGAGGTCGGATATATTGAATGGCTTTCCAATAATGCCCACGGCTGGAACATTCCGGAAGCGCTCGCTGTCCTCGGGCCGGTCGTATGCCGTCAGCAAGACGATCGGAAGCGAGCTCGTCGCCGGAATGGCATGCAGGCGCTCGGCGACGGCGATGCCGTCCATGCCTGGCATAACCACGTCGAGCAGGATCGCGTCGAACGGCCCTGAAACTGCTCGCTCGATCCCCTCCTCGCCAGAAGCCGCCGTGATGATCTGCCACCCGCCGATCGTGCCCAGCGCGATCTTCGCGGCCTCGCGGATAAGCGCCGAATCGTCTATCACAAGGATCTTGCGGCTGGGCGCGACATCGGTAGTCTCGGCGGGGGAGGTCTCGGCTGGAAAGGACATAGCTCTCGAGTAGGTCTTCGACAGGGGGCAGTATCTTGATGAGCAGCATCCATTCTGGTGCTTCGAAGATCCCTTGAACGCTCCCAAAACCGGATGATAAGCATCCGTAACATATACGGGCAACCCAACAACGGCCTCCGTTGAAGCCCGCGCTTGAGCTGACCGCGTTACAGGTAGGCCGCGCAGCGACCGATACAGCTCATATGCCTACGAACCTCGGCGAGCGGCTTGGCGGTCCCACACGACGGATCGCGATCGCGGGCGCTCTGATCGTCGTCCTGGTCGGCGGGGCGATCGGTGTGACGCTGTGGCGCTACGGCGCCAGCACGTCGAAGTACGAAGCGACGCTGAAGAACGCGGCTACGATCGCCCAGACGGCCGAAGCGCGAACGGCGGTGTACGACATCTTGAACGCCGCTCGGCCGCTCACCACGGGCGCGAGCGCCGCGGACATCAGCGCGCTGCATGAAGCCCGCGCCGAGCTCGAACCCACGCTGGTCTCGCTGGCTCACTCCACGGCTGACACGCCGCTCGAGCAGACAGCTCTGGCCCGAGCCCGAGGGGTCGCCGATGCGCTGGCGCTGACCATCGCGACACTCTCGCAAAATGCGGGGACACCGCTTGCGGCCGCGGAGGTCGACCACATCGCGAATCTGCTCGACGGCGTCGACCACCAACTCGACGTGATCGTTGCCACGGAGAACGTCCAGGATCAGAGCGACCGGAGCTCAGCACAGGCCAGCTCAAACTCCGCGCTGCTCCTCTCGCTGCTGGTCGGCGGGCTCGCCATGCTGTGCACCGTACTGCTCACCGTCTACGTCGTGCGGCTGACCGGTCGTCTATTCGAACGGATACGGACGACGTCGAGCACCCTGGCCGAGGCCACGAACGAGATGCGCGCGGCGACGCTCGAGGCGGCCGCCGCCACGAGCCAGCAGTCGGCGGCGATCTCTGAGGTCGCGGCCACGCTCGAGGAGCTCAGCGCAAGCGCGGCGGCGATCGCCGAAAACGCTCAGGTCACCGCGACCGAGGCGCTGGAGACCGGCGAGCGCAGCCAGCAGATCGGTCAGGTGCTCGAGCTGATCAACGGAGTCGCCGCGCAGACCAACCTGCTTGCGCTAAACGCGGCGATCGAGGCTGCGCGGGCGGGCGACGCGGGTCGTGGGTTTGCCGTCGTCGCCGGCGAGGTGCGCAAGCTGGCCGAGCGCACGGTGCATTCGACGGAGTCGATCGGTCAGATCGCCACCGGTATTCAGGAGAAGAGCAACTCCACAATCCTCGCCACCGAGCAGAGCATGGCGGCGACCGACAACCAGAAGGATGCCGCCGCACAGGCGGCAACGACGATGGTTGAGATTCGTCGGGCGGCCGAGCAGCTGGCGGCCGAGCAGCAGCTGCGGGCAGGCACCTCTGAGCGGGTCGAGGATCTCGTGCGCGGCTTGGAGCAGATGCTTGACCGCTATGGGCTGCAGGCCACAAACGGGCACGCTGACACGGCGATCCGCTAGCGGGCGGTGTCCGGTGGGCGAAGCACAAGTACGGGTGCGAGTGGGCGGGGAGCAGTATGCGCTGCCGGTCGAGTACGTCCATGAGGTTGTTGATCTTGGTGAGGTGACACCAGTCCCCGGGGCGCCCGACAGCGTGCTCGGGCTGCGAAACCTGAACGGCGAGGTCGTCCCCGCCTTCGACCTCGCGAGGGTCCTCGAGATCGAGCGCGACGGGCGGCCGCGGCGTCTGCTGGTCACCGAGTGCAACGGGCAGCGCGTAGCGTTCGCGGTGGATGACGTGATCGATGTGGGCCCGCTGGCCGGCACGATGCAGGAGTCGGAGTCACGGCATCTGCTTGCCAGCACTGTCCTCGACGGCGCATTGGTAGGCGTGCTCGACGTGGATGCCCTGTTCGACTCGATCGCACTGGAGGCTGGGCGATGACCGCCGCCGAGGTCACCCCAGATCTCATTCAGATCTTCCGCGAGGAGGCCGCCGAACATCTGGATGGGATCGTCTCCTGCCTGATCGCCGTCGAGGCTGGACAGACGTCGGGCGAGGCCACGGATGCGCTGTTCCGCCACGCACATTCGATCAAGGGCAGCGCCGGCATGGTCGGGCTGCAGGAGGCCGGCGCCATTGCCAACGCGATCGAGGACGTATTGCAGAGAGCTCGCGAGACTGGTGCGTTGTCACCTTTGCTGACCGAGCCCCTTCTGCATGCGACAGACGCACTGCGCCGCGCGATCGCAGGTGAGCGCGGGATCGCGCCGGCGGCCGTCAAGGCGCTCGCCGCCGAGGCCCCGGAGAACGGTACATCGGCGGACAACGGCACGCTGTCGGAGAGTGGGACGGCGGAACACCAAGCGGTCGAACATCACGAGGTGGCGGTCGACACCTCACAAGACATAGCGAGGCCACGCTCGATCCGAGTCGCGGCGCACAAGGTCGACCGCATGCTCGACGCGGTCAGCGAGACGGTCCTCCATCACCGGCGCCTGGAGCACATGCTCGACGGTGCCACACGGCGGCCCGACGAAGCGATCGAGCAGGAGGTGGGCAGTGGGGAGCGCCTGCTCGACGAGCTGCAGGAAACGGTTCTCGAGTTGCGTATGGTGCCCCTGAGCTCGATCACCAGCTCACTGCCACGAGCTGTGCGCGACCTCGCGGCCGCCGAAGGCAAGCAGGTCGACCTGGAGATCACCGGCGCAGAGACGCAGCTCGACCGGGTACTGCTCGACGGCATGTCTGAGGCGATCAACCATCTGCTGCGCAACGCGGTCGCGCACGGCATTGAGCTGCCCGACGTGCGCGAACACGCGTGCAAGCCGCGCCGCGGAGCGCTCAAGCTGCATGCAGAACCGCGCGGTGGGCAGGTCGCCATTGAGGTTCGCGACGATGGAGGCGGAGTCGCAGCCGCCGCGCTCGCCGAGGGCGCCCGCCGCGGTTCGCTTGTGGACGTGCTTGCTGAGGCTGGGTTCACCACGGCCGAGGGCGTCAGCGAAATCGCCGGTCGCGGCGTGGGGCTTGACGCGGTCAAGCGCCAGGTCGAGTCGGTCGGCGGGAGCCTCGCCATCGATACCGAGCCAGGTAGAGGCACGTCCACGACGTTGCTGCTGCCGGCCACCCTCGCACTGCTGCGTGTGTTGGTCGTCGAGCGTGGGGGCCAGCGATTCGGGCTTCCGCTGGCGAGCGTCACCGAGGTGATCGCGGTGGAGCAGGTGATGATGCTCGGTGGACGGCCGTCGATCCTGGTGGGCGAGGAGTCCCTGCCGCTTTCCGATCTGGCACCCATCATCGGCATGGTCGCACCAGACCTGCCGGAGATCTCTCGGGCTCTGGTGGTGGACGCGACCAACGGGCGCCTTGCCGTCGCCTGCGAGGAGGCGATCGTCGAGCAGGAGGTCGTCGTCAAGCCGCTCGGCCGCTCGCTGGCCGGGGTGTCGGGCTATCTCGGCGCCGCGATCCTCGGCGACGGTGCAGTCGTGCTTGTGCTCGACCCGGCATATCTCGTTCGCCAAGCGCCGCGCGCCTCGGCTGCGATCCATGTCGGTGCCGCCGCCGCGCTGATGGCGAGACAGGCACCGAAGGTTCTCGTCGTCGACGATCAGTTCACGGTGCGCGAGCTGCAACGCAGCATTCTCCGTACGGCTGGATATCGCGTCGAGGTCGCCTGCGACGGTCGCGAGGCACTCGACGCGTTGGGCGCCACGGGCGACTTCGACATCGTCGTGACGGATCTGCAGATGCCCGAGATGGACGGCCTCGCATTGCTGGGGGCGATTCGGGCAGACCCCGATCGTTCGTCGCTGCCAGTCATCGTCGTCACCTCACGCGGCAGCGATGAGGACCGCAAGCGAGGTGCGCAAGCCGGCGCGGATGCCTACATCGTCAAGGATGAGTTCGACCAGCAGGCGCTGTTGGAGGCCGTCAAGCGCCTTGTGGGAGCGCGATGAGCAAGTCGGCCACCGGCGATCTGCCAACCCCGGATCGTCGTCCGGGCCCGGGAAGTCCCCCCGCATGGCCGCGCAGCGAAGTGATCGGCATCTGCGCTTCGACAGGTGGACCGCGGGCGCTGGCGGAAGCCCTCGGGCGACTCCCGGCCGACTACAGAATCCCGATCCTGGTGGTCCAGCACATGACTCCGGGCTTCATCGCCGGGCTGGTGAGGTGGCTGGACGGTGAGCTCGCGCTCCCCGTACGCCTGGCGGATGATGGCCAGGAGCTTGCGGCGGGCGTCTGGTTCGCGCCCGATGGGGCGCACTTGCAGCTCGAACCGACCCGCCGCCTGGAGCTCGACACCGACACGATCGTCGGCAATCACCGTCCCTCGGGAGACATGCTGCTCTCCAGCCTCGCCCGCTCGGCCGGAGCGAGGGCAGTGGCTGTGGTGCTGACCGGGATGGGACGTGACGGGGCGGAGGGCCTGGCGGCTGTGGCTGCCGCCGGCGGACGGACGATCGCCCAGGACGAGCAGAGCTCGGGTGTCTACGGGATGCCACGGGCCGCCGCGGAGCGTGGAGCGAAGACCGTGCTCACCCCGTTGGCAATCGGCGACGAGCTTGCGGCGCTGGACCAGACGAGGGTCCGGCGATGAGCGTCGCGCTGAGCGAGGTCGCGCGCATGATCCAGCGCGAGAGCGGGATCTTGCTGGGGCCATCTCAGCTCCCCTCGCTCCAAGCCGCTATCGCCAGGGTCGATCGCGAGCTTACAGCCGAGGCGCTGCTCGAACGGGCGGTTTCGGCAGAGACCGTTCTGCGGCTGATCGACGAGGTCACCATCCGCGAGACCTTCTTTTTCCGGCATCGGTCGGAGCTGGACGCGATCGAGTGGTACTCCCTGCTCGCATCCGCCCGCGCTCATGGATCGGGCGTCGTGCGGGTATGGGTCGCCGGGTGCGCCTCGGGCGAGGAGGCCTACACGGTGGCGATTCTCGCATGCGAGGCGTTTGCGTGTGCTTCGCCACCGGTGCGCGTACTCGCAACCGACATTGCGCCCACCGCGCTCGAGCAGGCGATTGCAGGGCGCTACGGAGTGCGTGCCGTGCGCACCCTGCAAGGAGGAGTCCGTGAGCGCTACTTCTCAAACGTTCACGGGGTGAGCTGCGTAAGCGAGCGGCTGCGTGCACTTGTCGAGTTCCGCCGGCACAATCTTGTGCGCGACCCGATACCCCCGGCCGGCGAGCAGCCGTTCGATGTCATCCTCTGCCGCAACGTCTTGATCTATTTCGATCGACCAACGGTCGAGCACATCCTGGGGGCACTCGAGAGGGCTCTGGCCCCAGCCGGCCTGCTCCTGCTTGGTGCAGCGGACCGGCTCTCCCGTCAGAGCCTCCCTATCTCACGAGTTGTTCGACCCAGCGAAGTCGGTCCGCGGGCATTGCGTGCACATGCGTCTCTTCCTAGAGTCCCCATACCACCCTCTAGGAAGTATGGAACAAGCACAGACATCGAGCACCCGTCGCAAAGCGTTGGACCACCGAAGCGGGTGCCGCAGCGCTCCCCGCCAACGCCCGCCGAGGCAATGAAGGCCGCCGATCGTGGTGAGCTCGACCTTGCGGTGCAGATCGCCAAGGATGTGCTCGCAGAGAACCCACTGGACTCCCAGGCCCACTTCATCCGCGGCGTTGCCGAGTTCGCGCGCGAGGACGCCCGAGCGGCCGTGGAGCCTTTGCGACGCGCTCTGTTCATCGACCCCAACTTCGGCCTCGCGGCTTTCAAGTTGGCGTGCGCGCACGATGCGCTCGGGGAGCTCGGATCGGCACGACGCGCCTACGAACGGACCCTACGCATACTGGACCACTGCGCGGCAGAGCAAACAGCACGCTCAGATCAGCTTGATCTGTTCGACATGGCCGCCGCCTGCCATACCCGCCTCCAAGAGCTCTCCGGACAGCTACATAGCCGATGAGGTGATTGGCAGACAAGCGCTCGGCTGCAGCTCGAGCGACTCCTCGGAAACATTGATTGATTCATTCGAACTTAAAATCATTACAGTCGCCCACCGTACATGATGCTCATGCCGTGCTACTCTTACGCCTCATGTCGAAAAGGTCTGTAATATGGAATATGACCTAATCATAAAGACCTGCCGATGAAACACGGCGTTGCCACCGAGGCCGGGCCTACGGCACGGTCACGGCAACTGGCAGCGCATACCGCGTTGCTCGATCTGACCCCGGACGCGATCTTCGCGCTCGACGCAGATCGCCGGATCACCTTCTGGAACCGCGGAGCACAGACCACCTATGGTTGGTCGCCCACGGAGGCGCTCGGTGTAGACCCGGGCGATCTTCTGCGGACGGAGTACCCGATACCGCTGGAGGAGATCGAGCAGCTCGTCACCGAGACGGGGGGGTGGGAGGGCGATGTGGTGCAGCACGCCAGGGACGGCCGTCGTCTGGTAGTCGAGAGTCGCTGGGCGGCACAGTACGACAAGACAAGGCGGCTGGTGGGGCTGCTGGAGGTCAACCGGGATATCACCGCGCGTCTGCAGTCCCAGACGGCGATGCTGGAGCTCGCCCCGGATGCGATTGTGGGAGTTGGTCGTGACGGTCTGATCGTGCTGGTCAACGCGCAGGTGGACGCGTTGTTCGGGTATGCACGTGAGGAGTTGCTGGGGCAGCCGGTGGAGGTGCTCGTGCCCGAGCGCTTCCGCAACGCGCATCGCTTCCACCGGGTGGGATACTTCGCCGACCCGCGCACGCGGCCGATGGGTGCCGCGTTGGAGCTGTTCGGGTGCCGCCGGGACGGCAGTGAGTTTCCCGCGGAGATCAGCCTGTCGAGCATCGAAACCGAGGATGGCACGCTCGCGATCGCCGCGATCCGCGACGTAAGCGAACGCGTGGCAGCGGACGGTGAGCGTGAGCGTTTGAAGACAGAGGCGGAGCGAGAGCGACTTCAGAACCAGCTGCACCAGGCACAACGCCTGGAGAGTCTCGGACAGTTGGCGGGTGGGATCGCGCATGACTTCAACAACCTGCTGGCGGTGATCATCAACTACGCGGCGTTCATCGCAAACGACCTTGACGCTGCGTCCGGCATCGACGGCGATGACCGCTGGCATGGCACACGCGATGACGTCGAGCAGATCCGCCTTGCGGGTGAGCGAGCCGCACATCTGACTCACCAACTGCTCTCATTCGCCCGCCGCGATGTGGTCCAACCGGAAGTCGTCGATGTCAATGATGTCGTCGGCGACATCGAGCAGCTTCTGCGTCGCACGCTTGGGGAGCACGTCGAGCTTCACAGCTCTTTGGCCGCCGACCTGCGCCCGGTGCTAATCGACCCGGGCCAGCTGGAACAAGTCTTGGTCAACCTCGCGGTGAACGCACGCGATGCGATGCCCGATTGCGGGGCACTTCGGATCGACACCGCCAACATGGACATCGACGAAGACTTCGCCGCGTCGCGGCCCGAGCTCTCGCCAGGCCCTCACATTTGCCTGCGAGTCAGCGATACCGGCATTGGCATGTCCCCCGAGACGGTGCAGCGCGCCCTCGATCCGTTTTTCACGACCAAGCCACCGGGTCAGGGAACCGGCCTGGGGCTGGCGACCGTGTACGGGATCATCCAGCAGGCAGGTGGACGCTTACAGATCAACTCCGAGCCCGATGTTGGCAGCACCTTCACGGTGCTGCTGCCGGCAACCGACCAGGTCACCTCACCAGCCAAGCTGTCGGCGGACTCCCCGGTGCGGCGAGGCGAGGAGACGATCCTGCTTGTCGAGGACGAGCAGGCGCTGCGTGAGGTTACCCGTCGCATCCTCAAGGGAGCCGGCTATCAGGTGATCGTCGCGGAAAACGGCCCCAAAGCTCTTGAGGCGGCCAGCGGGCATGTCGGATCGATCGACCTGCTGCTCAGCGACGTGATCATGCCACAGATGCCCGGGCCACAGCTGGCCAAGCGGCTGCTAACGGAGCGACCTTCGGTGCGTGTGCTGTTGATGTCGGGCTTCGCCCAGCCGATTCTCGATTCCGGAGGGCACCTGGACGCGGGTATGGCGCTTATCGAGAAGCCCTTCTCGGGGCCCGGACTGCTCGCGAAGGTCGCCCAGACCCTCGAGCGGGTTGGGTGACGGCGGGTGCCGGAGCTGCTGATCGTCGACGACGATGAGGCGCTGCGGCGCTGGGAGGAGCGAGTCGTGCGCGACCAGGGCTACTCATGCGACGGCGCATGCGACGCGAACACCATGCGCGATCACCTGCAGCAGAGCTCATACCAACTGGCGCTGCTCGACGTCAACATGCCAGGCGAATCCGGCATGGAGCTGCTCTCTTATATACGCCGCAGCCATCCCGATGTGGCAGTCCTGATGGTCACCGGCGAAGACAGCACCAAGCTGGCGATGACCGCGATCGAGTACGGCGCCTACGGCTATCTGGTCAAGCCCGTCGGATCCGGCGAGCTGCTCATCAATGTGGCCAACGCTCTCCATCGCAGACGCCTGGAGCTCAAGAACCGCCATCTCGTGGAGCACCTGCAGGTCACCGCAGATGAGCGCAGTCACAAGCTGGAGGAAGCGCTGGAGGATCTCGAGCTCTCAGATACCAAGGTATGGGTCGCCCAAGCTGAAACAATCTTCCGGCTGGCCCGCCTGGTCGAGTTCCGCGACGCGGAGACCGGGCACCACCTGCAGCGCATGAGCTTCTACTGCGAGATCCTCGCCCGCAAGATCGGGTTCTCCGAGCAACGCTGCCAGCTCGTGCGCCTGGCAAGCCAGCTGCACGACGTCGGCAAGGTCGCGATTCCCGACAGCATCCTGCTAAAGCAAGGCAAACTCACTCCGGAGGAGTTCGAGGTCATCAAGGGCCACGCCGAGACGGGATTTCAGATGCTCTCAGGCTCGGCCTCGGAGATCGTGCAGATGGGCGCACAGATCGCCCTCACCCACCACGAGCGCTGGGACGGAAGCGGCTATCCCAGCGGGCTCGCCGGCGATGACATCCCAGCGGAGGGGCGGATCGCCGCGATCGCCGACGTCTTCGACGCCCTGACCAGCGATCGTGTGTACCGTGCCGCGCTCCCCGTCAAATCGGCCGTCGAGATGATGCAGGACGAGCGCGGCCGACACTTCGACCCGGAGCTGCTCGATGCGTTTTTCGTCGTGCTGCCCGAGATCGAGGCGATCCGACAGGCTTATGCCGATTGAGCTGCACACGTGCTGGTTATGCTCTCCGAGGCGCGGACGAATTATGCGGCACGGTCCCCACTACGCAAGTACTGACGGGGCTGATTGCCACGGTGCGCGCTGCCGGCGAGCAATGCCTCCTCGATCGCGGCGCCGAGCTGCTCGAGTGTGAACGGCTTGACCAGCGAAGCCGCGAACACGACGCCAAGCTGGGCGAGCTCTGGTGGGGGCGCGGTGATGCTGGCGCAGATGATCGGCAGCGACGGATTGACTATGCACATCGCCTGCGCATGCACCGCGCCGACGGGCGTTGCGGGCTCGACCACAAGCACATCGGCGTACGTCAATTGCTGGGGGATCGTCGCTCTGACGACGATTGGCTCGTGGCCGAGACGGGTGACCATGCGCTCAAGCAGTCGCCGGACTTCATCATGGGACTCGCTGATCAATATTCGTGCCATGTGTCGATGATCGGCCAAGCGCGCGGGATTTCGGGGGTACAAGCGGTATGAACCGCGTATGAGCCGCTCCCAGATCCTCGTAGTGGATGACGACGCCATGACGCGAGAGGTGCTGCGCGGCGTGCTGGAACGTGCCGGACACGAGGTGCGTGAGGCGGCCGACGGTCGCGCGGGGCTGCGCGACCTGTACGCAGTCCCACCCGATCTTGTGATCCTGGATGTCGCGATGCCTGAGCTGGATGGGTGGGCGACGCTGGAGCGCATCCGCGACCTCAGCGACGTGCCGGTACTGATGCTGACCGCGCGCGAGACCGAGCTTGAGCGCGTGCGTGGCCTGCAGAGCGGAGCCGATGACTACGTGGTCAAGCCGTTCGGCCACCAGGAGCTCGCCGCACGCGTGCAAGCGCTGCTGCGCCGCTCCAGCAATCACGCCGACGAGCAGCATACGTACGCCGACTCGCTGGTGAGGATCGACCACGCGCAGCGCGCAGTCTTCTACGCCGACCGAGAAGTACGGCTGACGCCGCTGGAATTCAGGCTACTCGCGACGTTTGTGCGCAATCCCAACCAGGTACTCAGCCGCGATCAACTGCTGGAGCTCGTGTGGGGCGACGCTTATGGTGTCTCACCCGAGCAGGTGAAGCTGTACGTGGGATACCTGCGCCACAAGCTCGACCCAGCGGCACCGGAGTCGACGCCGATCGAGACTGTGCGCGGCTTCGGCTACCGCTACCGGCGTCCGTCCTAGCGCGCCAGACGGAGGATATCTTGGCACCTTGCTAAATGACACAAATTCCAGGGATTACAGATTCATGAGAACTCAATCGAAGCCGACTATCCTCCGGCTACGCAGGGGGAGGCTGCGGAAACGCCTCAACCGAGCAACGCGTGTATAAGGAGCAGTGCAACCAGCACGAGGACGATCGCCACCTGGCGTATGAAGAGCCAGCGCTCGGAGCGTTCCTCGTGCGCGCGCTCGGCGGCGAGGTCGGGCTCGGTCGGGATGCCAGCGGCGAGGTCGGGCTCGGTCAGGATGCCAGCGGCGAGGTCGGGCTCGGTCGGGACGCCAGCGGCGAGGTCGGGCTCGGTCGGGACGCCGGGAATGGTCGGTGCGTCGCTCATGCCACCTCTCCGATCGCGCCAACCTTCTCGGTCTTGTCCCAGCGCATCTCGGCGCCGCGCAACTCCTTGATGTAGGCGGTCGCGGTCACCGCGCACTGCAGAGGCCCATAGCCGACGACGTAAACGAGTGGGCCGGAGAGCCACGCCAACCATCGGCGTCGATCCATTTGCCTGATCGCCGCGGCGGCCAGCATGGAGACCGTCAGCCAAGCGTAGGCGAACAGCGTGAGCGCGTCGCCCAGGGCCGCCGACGGATGGATGCCGAGGGCTCGGAGCAGTACGTTCCCGTCCGCGACGAAGTCGGCGGGAAGGACGGTGTAGAGCATGATCATCAGGCTGACGATGCCGGGGAACGCGATGCCCTCGCGCCAACATAGCCGGGCCGTCCGCGGATCGATCGAGAAGCTCGAGAGCGTGATGAACAGGTAGGCGACGACGTTGATCGCCCACAGCCCCCGGAACGCGTGCTCGGCGAAGACCCGGTTGTCGAAGAACAACGCGATCAGCCCGGTGGAGGCGCTGAGCAGGAACACCGGCATTAGGAGGACCGAAAACCAGATCAAGGCGAAGCTCAGGCGGCCCAACCCTCCCGGCCGGCGCGGGTGAAACCACACGCGGCGAAAGAGCCGCGTGACCTGGATGTTCCCGCGCGCCCACCGCAGCCGCTGCTTCCACAGGCCGTCAACGCCGCGCGGCTCCTCGGCCCACACGATCGCGTGGGGTTCGAACACGACGCGCTTGCCGGCGAGCTGGATGCGGAACGTGGTGACCGTGTCCTCGGCTAGCGTCGAGGTATCGATCTCGCCCCCCACCGCCTCCAGGCTCTCGCGGCGGATGAGCTGCGCGCCGCCGGCCAGACACGCGTGGACGCCGAGGACGTTCTGCGCACGCCGCGCGGCGGCCTGCGCGGTGATGTACTCGTAGGCGATGAAGCGGTTCATATAGTTGGCGGGCCGGCTGCCCTCCTTGATGTAGGCGGTGGCCGCGCCGACCTCGGGGTCGGCCAGGTGGCGGGCCATCCGGCGCAGTGAGCCCCCAGTGAAGATCACGTCGGCATCGATCACGAGGACGGCGTCGTACCAGCCATCCGCGCGGACCCGGCGCAGGCCGTGGTTGATCGTGTGTGACTTGCCCTCGCCGCCGCGCTCCCGGCGCAGGGGAAACACCAGGCCCGGGTACTCGTGCGCCTTGGCGCCTAACAGCACGGGAGTGTCGTCGTCGCTGGCGTCATCCACGACATATATGCGCAACCGCTCGCGCGGGTACTCCAGGCGCGCCAGCTGGTCCAGCGTGCGCTGGATGACCGCGGCCTCGTTCCAGGCGGGGATCACTACCGCCACGCGCGGGTGGACGTCCCCCTCCACACGCGAGCGCCGCCGGAAGCAGTGCAGACCGGCGAGGCCGAACTGGAAGCACCCGGCGATCAGCGGCAGTCCGCCCATGAACACGAGCGCCGCCAGGAAGATGTCGAGCGCGAGCACGAGCCGACCCCGGGGCTAGCCCGTCACGGGCGACTCGGCCTCCGTCAGCTCGGCGAGCACCTGGACGCAGTACGAATAGCGGCCGATCGTGTCGCTGCGGTGGCTGTCGGTGCTGAGCAGGAGCGGGACGCCGCGACGCAGAAACGGGCGCAGGGTCCGCGCGGTCGGGCAGCGCCAGCGCTCGGAGACCTCGATTCGCCCGCCGGTCTGCGCGGTGACCGCCGCCAGCTCATCCAGGAGCCTCTGCGGCACGTCGCCCTCGCTGAGCCCGAGCTTGGGCAGGATGCTGAACATGTGCGCGATGACCACAGGTGAGTATCGTCGCAGCGCGCCTGCCGTCGAGGTCACGATCGCCTCGAGCACCTCAGCGGGCGAGAGCGTCCCCGCAACTATCAGCGCCTTGACCTCGCGCGGCGTGTGGGGACCGTCGGCCAGCGGCACCTGGTGGTCGGCTGCGTAGATGGCATCCACGCCCACCAGCTCCGGGGGCAGGTCGAGGTTCCCCGCGGTGTCGAGGAGCTTGGCCTCGACACCGCAGTGGAGGACCACAGGCGTCGTCGCGTTCACCCGCCGAACCGCGGCGACGTAGGCGGCGACCCAGTCGGTGTCCCCGCGCACATGATCGACACAGGTGAGTTCGAGCAGCCCGAGACGCTCGGCCTCGGCGACGTTGTCCTCGATCGTGTCGCGCCCGTCGGAGAACGTCGAATGCACGTGCATATCCTGCCGCACGCCGATCACCTCGACACCGGTACCGGCTCGACCCCGTCACCCTGCAGACGGGCGATCTCCTCAAAGGAGAGGAAGCGCTCCTGAAAGAACCGCACCATGGCGATGTCCGCGAAGGGCAGCGTCTGTAGCGGCATCGCCTCGCCCAGCGCATCGGCCACGCACAGCCACGGCATGTCCGGCCCGCTGGCGACCGTCAGGGCCATCGTGCCGGGGAACCGCGGGTTGACCTCCAGCAGCGCGGGGAAGCCGTGCACATCTCCCTTGACCTGGACGTTGGCAACCCCGGTCAGCCCGATCAGCTCGGCGACCTCGCGGCCGATCGTCTCCAAGCGCTCGTCGTGACGCGTGCGGCCGGTGACGGCGATCCCCGAGTCGATCTTCAAGCGCTCACGGGGGACGACCGCGATCACACGACCTTCGCCCGTGGCCAACACGTCCAGGGAGTACTCGGGACCTGGCAGCAGCTCTTGCACAAGCAGCGAGCCGTCGCGCTCCAGGGACTCGAGCTGCTCGACGCGCTCGACGCGGTGGATCCCGCGCGACCCGCTCCCGACGCGGGGCTTGACGATCGCTGGCAGCGGGGCAGACGCCGGATCGAACTCCTCGTCGACGAGCACGGTGTCCGGCGTGCGCACCTGGCCATGGCAGCGCGCGTGCAGCGCCCACTTGTCCAGACACACCTCGAGCGTCGCAAGCGGCGCGAGCACCAGCCGCACACCCGCCTGCTCGAACTGCGCGCGACGCGCGGCGAGCGGGACGAGCTCGCTGTCCACGGTTGGCACCACTACGTCGACCGCCTCGCGCTCGCACCAAGCCAGGAGCAGGCTTGCGAAGTGCTCATCCTCGCCGCGCGGCAGGATCACGCGTCGGTCGGGCGCAACCAGATAGAGACCTGCGGCGTACGGGTCGATGTCGCCTGCAAGCAGCGCGATGGGTCGCTCGACCAGCGCTTTCAGGAGGCAGACGCCGGACGGGCCGCCAACGCCCGTGACGAGGACACGGGGAACAGGCGTGGGGGACTCAGGAGGCATGGGCCTCGCTCGCGAGGGTGTGCGAGCCGGGAGAGGCGGCCTCGACCGGGAGGGGCGTCGCCTCGCTGTCGCGGATGACCTCCAGGGGCTCCGCGTAGTGGGAGGTGCCGAAGCGACTCCAATAGCGGGCTGTAGCGCGCAGCAGGTCCTCCTGCAGGTAGCGACGGATCTTGACCTGGGAGCTGTAGGCGCCGATGACCTCGAGCTTGCGCTCCACCCACTCGTCGATCCCCACGAACCGGGTCGGCCGGAAGTCGATGTCGCCGGAGGGCGCCTGGTAGCAGTAGATACGCGAAACACGGCGAGCGGCCACAAGGGTGGCGTGATGGACATTGCGGTGATCCTGGTGCACATCGTGGCGGCTGTGGGTGTAGACCGTGGTGGGCCGGATCTCGGCGATGACGCGCTCAATCGTCCCGATCATGACCCCGCCGTCGCTGACGCTGAGGCTGGTATCCGCCAGCTCGGCGTGGAACAGCCGCGCAGACATGAGGTCTGCGGCACGCTGTGACTCCACGGCGCGCTCGGTGACATCCCCGCCCACCTCGCCGCCGGTGAGGGTGAGGACGTTCACGTCGTCTCCCAGGGCAGCGTGTCGCAGGAGGATCCCGCCGCAGCCGATCTCCACATCGTCGGGATGCGCGCCGATCGCCAGGACCACCTCCCGCTGGTCAACCTTGCGGGCGCGGGCCGCGGCGATCAGCTCCCTGACCTTCGCCACGAGCGCCGGCGCGTCGACCGGCTTGGTGAGAAAGTCGTCGGCGCCCGAGCGCAGGGCGCCGACCGCGGTGTCAAGGCTCGCGCTCGCGGTCAAGATCAGAGTGGCGGCAAACGGGCGCATGCGCTTGGTCTCCCGGGCGAGCTCCAGTCCGCTCATACCGGGAAGGTTGACGTCGGCGATAACCAGATCCCAATCCTCGCTGGGGAGCACGTCAATTGCCTCCTCCGCGCTGGCCACCCACTCCACGGCGGCAAGCGGTCGGAGGAACTCCATCACCACGGCGGCGAACAGCTCGTCGTCCTCGACGAGCAGGACTCGCGAAAGGGGACAGGCGGAGGATTCGTGTGGACTGTCTACAACGCTGTCAACTATAGACGCTCGAACAGGGCGACTTGATTGCATCTATGACTACGGTCGCCTGCTCGTAGTATTAACATCAAGGGTTGGGATAGGTGCCTCTTACAGAGTCCTGCTCAAATAGGCATCAATGCACGGGTAGCTGCCCGTCTCGGTCATCACCTGCAGTTCCTGTGAGGCCTCCAACGTGTCCAGGGCTGATCGGCGTAGGGTTAGGTGGGTGCCAACCGATCGACTGAGTGGCCGATCCTGCGGTGGTGCGTTGGCCGGCGTTCGCCCAAGCTGGCGTGGACGCCGGCGTCCTGGCGGTGTTCGCCTTTCCGCTGGCTATCGGGGCGATCCGGATCGGAGTGCTGGTGCTCTATCGCGATCGCCCGGGCACCTTCGTCGAGTTGGCCGACACGATGGTCAAGGACTTCGACGTGGTCGAGTGCCTGCACCGTCTGGCGGAGCGCTGCGTAGAGCTGCTGGACTGCACCGAGGCCGGACTGCTGCTTGCCGACGCCGCCGGCGTGCTGCGAGTGATGGCCTCCTCCAGCGAGCGCTCCGACACGCTGGACCTGTTGCAGTCCCAGAACGAGGAGGGGCCATGCTTTGAGTGCTACTGCCGCGGAGTGCCGGTGTTCAGCGAGGACCTCACGGCCGGTGCCGGCCGTTGGCCAACGTTCGCGCCGATGGCCGTACAGATGGGGTTTCGCTCGGTGCAGGCGATCCCGATGCGCGTGCGCGGCGCCTGCGACCAGGTCGGACGCCCGCAGTGGCTTCCCGACCCTGCCCCGGCTCTTTACCGCCGCCGTGCAGCTCGACGCCGACCCAGCCGTCGTGATTCTCCGCGGCGACGAACAGATCGTGGCGAACCACTCATGAGCATCCTCGCCAAACAGAGAGGGATCTCTACCCTCGCAGCAGCAGACGACGCCGCGCTCTTTGCCGCAGTCGCTTCGCTCAGCGTCGAGGCCGTCGAGGAGACCTACGAGCGGCACGCCACTGCCTCTGTAGCCTCGCGCTGCTCATCAATGACCCACCGACGGGGGTCGATATCTTGACGGCACACTCCTCCCCAGGCGAGCCGCGACGACACCCACAAGCAGCAGTAAGACGAGCCCCGCGATGACGAGGGCAGTGAGGTACGGCGAGGATGGCACCCCAGTCGCGGGAAAGCTGATAGTGGCTCGTGCGCTGCGTTCGAGCAGCCCGCTGCGGAGGGTGACGAGCGCGTGCCACGGGCCGTCGGGTATCTGCTTGTCCAGCATGATGATGATTGGCTCGGTGGCGCCGATCGCCAGGGTGGTGCCGAGGTTGGCTGCAAACGGGCCGGCGCTGAGCCCGCCGGGGCCGGAGGAGAGTTGCAGGGTTCCGCTCATGTCGAGCGCTCGTCCGCCGGTGTTGTGGACGCTCGCGACGACCATCGGCTGACCGTCAGGGGAGCGTTTGCCGGTGAGCGAGTCGATCGTGAACTCAGAGGCGGGCGCGCCTCCGGGCCCGATCGAGAGGTAGAGGCGGATGCCAACCCGGCTGACTTGGGTGATGCCGCCACCAGCTGGTGGCGCCGAGCGCGTCTCGGCCCAGACTACGCCGTACTGTTCGCCGGGGGGCGCGTTGCGGGGAACGGCGATCGTCACGGTGGCGATCGCGTGCCCACCGGAGGGGATATTGGACGCGCCAGGAAGAACTGATGTCCAGGTGGACAGTTCGTCGGGGGTGTGTGCGGCCGCGCCGACGAAAGCGCCCTGACTGATGGTCGCGGCGGCTGGGTAGGTGACGATGTGCATGCTCGAGGCCGTCGTGTTGGAGATCTCGATCCGGCGGTGGATGGTCGTCCCCGGGTGTAGGTGATCGATGATGTAGAGGCGCGCTCTGGGATCGGCGTATGCGGCCAGCGGGACATCGAGCAGCTGAACACCGATGCTGCCGGCCGGCGCCGCGCGCCCTCTCGCGACCGGCGCGATCGCGACCTGCGCCGCGCTCGACACGCTGACGGGCGCCCCAACCGCGACGGTAAAGGCGGCGCAGGCGACGGTGGCCAGGACACGTCGCGTACCTGCGATGAAGCGGTCAGGCGCTCCTCCGCGCACCCGCCCAGACGACGGAACGCGCATAACTACGAGACCGATTGCGTGATCGTTCCGGAATAGACGCCGGCGGCCATGCCCCCCGCGACGAAAACGTTGATCGTGGGGTCCCAGGTCGCGGAATTATCGCCCGTGATCCCGGTCGCAGTGACGGCGGCAACGACGCCGGTGAGGTTGGTCGGATTATTCGCCGTGAAGGTCGCCGTTCCAACCTTCGTGATCGCCCCGGCGCTGTAGCCGACCGCGGCGGCGCCGATCGTCGGCCCCGAGGGCGGCGTGAAGGCCGTGGAGATGACGGTCGCTACCCAGCCGGAACCCGCGGCCGCAGCGCGCGCGTCGCTCACCTGAACTTCGCCCAGCTGGCCGCTGATGGTACCCCCGGAAACGGTATTTTCCCGCGTTCCAAGATTGCCGGCGCTGACAGGGACGGTGATCGACAGCGCTCCGCCCGTGACGGTCACGGTGGCGGACGTTTCCGCCGCCGAGGCCGAGCCGGCGAGGCCGAGCGTGAGCATCCCAGCGGCACCGGCCAGAAGCAGGGCGCGCATTCGCTTGCTTTTCATGGTGATCCTGTCTCCGCAATCAGGCGGTGAGGGTATGGGTCGGCGAGTGGAGCTGACATTCCTTGACATGCATCGGCAGGCAGCGCCAGCCGCGATCGCGTAGTTGCACGCATTCGTACCCGTGGCATTTCCGCACCCTGCGTAGGGGTATTGCGGCGGTCTTTGAGCGCGCCAGCGAGCTCCCGGGTCTCGAGGATCAACCGCAATGGTCATCACCGCAGCGCAAGCGGTAGCCGACCCGCGGTAGCTTCGAGAGATTCCGACCCGAAGCGCTCGCGCGCCAGTCGCCAGGTCGAGGTCGGGAACTCGACCGTGTCGATCCCTTCGTGGAACGCGACGTGCGCGTCGAACCCGTCCCGGAAGACATCCAGCATCGCCCGGTTCTCGGGTAGCACCTCGGCCACGAAATGCGTGATGCCGCGCTCCTGCGCAACGGCGCCGATCCGCTGCATGAGGATCGTCCCGAGGCCGCGGCCGTGCAGGTGATCGGCGACCTCAACCGCGACTTCCGCACGCGTGTGATCGAGCTGTACATATACAGCATGAGCAACGAGAACTCCCGCTCGATCGTGCGCGAGCAGCCCGTAACGATCAGTGGGCGTGCACGCAGCCCAATGCGCGGCATCGGCTACGCTGGCGCCGCCGGTGAAGAACCGCAGGCGAAGCGAGTTCGCGCACAGGCCTGTCAGGAACTTTTGCAGGGATGCCTCATCGTCTTGGCCCACCGGGCGGACTGTCACCGACGAGCCGTCCCGCAGCATCACGAGCTCGGGCGCCGACGGCCTAGTTGCAGGCGCCGACGGTCCGCTTGCACGCACTCCACAGAACCCCAAGCTCGCCTCGTGAGCCATCAGTGCTGCAAGCGCTCCGGTGTGTCCGGATGCTCCGGCATGTGCACCTGGGGATCGTATTCCAGGCACGCCGGGTGGCTGAAATAGAGCCTCCGGTGCTTGGCGCTCATGACCTCGCCGCCGTCAGAGCGAGGACATCTGAGTTGTGGTTACTCTCGCTTCCATCGAGCACGACCTTCAGTGCGTTGGTGGTTGCTGCGTCGGCGAACGTGTCGTAGGCGGTCATCGTGTCGCCCAGCTCGTAGTGGTGTGTGGCGAACATGGTCGGGTCCAGGCGACCACTGGCTACGAGTTTCATGAGCTGGGGAATTGTGTTGGTGTCGACGAGGCCCGTCGTGATCGTGACGTCACGGGTCCACAGCTTCTCCAGATGCAGCGTCGCGGGCTTGCCGTGCACGCCGATGTTCGCCACGCGTCCACCCGGGCGGATCAGCTCGGTCGCAAGCTCGAACGTGTCGGGCACGCCCACCGCCTCCAACGCGACATCCGCGCCGAGGCCGTCCGTGAGCTCCATGACCTGCGCAAGGGCGTTCTCGCGCCCGTTGTTGATCGTCGTGTCGGCGCCGAACCGCTTGGCGCTTTCCAGCCGACCGTCGGTTAGATCGATCGAAACGATCCGTCCGGGCGTATAGAGACTGGCGGTGAGAATTGCCGCGAGTCCGATCGGCCCGGCACCAACGATTGCCACGACATCGCCTGGCGTGATCTTGCCGTTGAGCACACCAACCTCGAAGGAGGTCGGAAGGATGTCGGCGAGGAACAGGACCTGCTCGTCTGAGAGCTCCTCGGGGATCTTGTAGACGGAGTTATCCGCGAACGGAACGCGTGCATACTCCGCCTGCAGCCCGTCGATCAGGTGACCGAAGATCCAGCCGCCACCGCCGAGACATTGCCCGTAGCGGGCTTCTTTGCAGTAGCGGCAGCGCCCGCAGGCGCTGACGCACGACATCAGCACCCGGTCTCCGACCGCCACCGTGCTCACGCTCGAACCGATCTCCTGCACGGTGCCGACCGCCTCGTGGCCGAGCACCGTGCCGGGAGTCGTCTCGGGCACATCACCCCTGAGGATGTGCAGGTCTGACCCGCAGATTGTCGAGGTGTCGATCCGCACAACGATGTCGGTCGGGTCGATGATCGTGGGGTCGGCCACTGTGTCCCAGCCGCGCTGGCTGGGACCGTGGTAAACGAGCGCCTTCATCTCAGACCCCGGCGACCGCCGGGCGGCGGCCCCGGAGGTTGACCTGCCAGTTGGCGAGCGGGAGCAGGAACAGGGCCCCTCCGAGCAGGATCAGGATGAATCCGGCGAGGGTGGCGATACCGCCGATGACCGACCAGCCCCAGGCATTGAGCAGCAGGCCCCTCAGCGTCTCTCCCATGAACAGGGTGGTGCGCTCACCCGCCAGCGTCGTGTTCTTCATGCCGCCGGCGATCCACTCGGCGCTGATCTGGGAGTAGGTCTTGCCACCCGCGACCTTGGTCAGGTCAACGCCGATCTGGTCCTGGGCGTAGAGCTTTGCCTGCTTGCCGGTGAGCACCTGCTGGCCGGCGTAGGCGGCGAGGCCAGGGTTTGTCGCGGGCTTTGGGAAGAAGATCTTCTGCGGAGCCAGCTGGTCGTGAACGACCTGCTTGTCGTAGTGACCGCCCACGACGGCGAGTGCGCCGACGACGATCATGCCTGCCGCGGCGACGGTGGCGATCGATGTGAGGCTGGTCAGCTTTGCGAGCAGCGGGCTGCGCGGCGCGTGATTGGGCTGCGGGCCCTGGTGCCGTCCGTTAGGGATGGGATCGGCGACAGCGGTAGACGCTACGCCGTTGGGCGTGGCCTCAGCGGGCGGGGGCGGCATGACTGAGCTGGGCATGGTGTTCCTCGTTTCGTTGGATGTGCGCATCAGCGCCAGCGACCAGAGGAGCACCGCGGACATGAACAAGATAGCATGAAAAGAAGATCAATGAATTGAATATCCAGATACGCTAGTCTTGATACATGGCCGAGACCACAACGCACCGCTGGAAGTTCCTTACCAACCATGCCCAGGTCCTCGCCTGCATCGCCCACGACCCGGGCGTGCTCCTGCGAGAGATCAGCGAACGGGTCGGGATCACCGAACGCGCCGCGCACCGGATCGTCACGGAGCTAGCGGACGGCGGCTACATCACACGCGAGCGCAACGGACGCCGCAACCAGTACACGATCCAAGCCGGCCTGCCCCTCCCCGACCGCCTCGGCCGCGTGCAACGGATCAGCGACCTGCTCACGATCCTGATCGGCACCACCGACGAGTTCCCAGACACACCAGCCCCACCGACAACGCCAAACGGGAAGACCCGCCGGTAGTCATGCCCCGCAATCCCAGCTCCGCGCCAACAACCAGCTCACGTTCGGACAAGCTCAATGTGGTCATCGCCGGCGGAGGCGTAGCCGCCCTGGAGACAGCGCTGGCCCTGGCCGATCTCGCGCCCGACCGCACTGAGGTGACCGTCATCGCTCCCAACAGCGAGTTCGTCTACCGCCCGATGGTCGTCCGCGAGCCGTTCGCCTACGGCGCCGCGCACCGCTATCCACTCGAGTCGATCGTCCACGACGCCGGCGCGACGCTGCTCTGTGGCGAGCTCGGCTGGATCGACCCAGCCACGCGGACGATTCACACCAAGGCCGACGAGGCGATCGAGTACGACGCGCTGGTGCTCGCGCTCGGGGCGACCGTCACAAAACGCTACCCGCACGCGCTCACAATCGACGACCGTGATCTGGCGCAGACCATGCACGGGCTGATCCAGGACGTCGAGGGTGGCTACGTCAACAAGCTCGCGTTCGTTGCGCCCGGTCGCATGGCGTGGCCGCTGCCGCTGTACGAGCTTGCGCTGATGACAGCGGGGCGCGCCTACGACATGGGCATCGAGCTGCGGACGACGATCGTCACCCCCGAGGACAGCCCCCTCGCGATCTTTGGGTCGTCGGCGAGCAGCACCGTGGCCGAGCTGCTCGCCCGTGCGAACGTCGAGACGATCAACTCCGCTTACGCCGAGGTCCCGAGCTCCCGCGAAGTGGTGATCAACCCCGGCGATCAGCGCCTCGAGGTGGATCGGGTGATCGCATTGCCCGAGCTCTACGGCCCTGCCGTGCGCGGCATTCCGCTCGGCGAGAACGGCTTCATCCGCGTGGACACGCATTGCCGAGTACCCGACGTCGAGCGCATCTACGCAGCCGGCGACGCGACCGACTTCCCCATCAAGCAGGGCGGCATCGGCTCCCAGCAAGCCGACGCTGCCGCGCAGTCGATCGCGGCCCTGGCCGGGGCACCCGTGACGCCCGAGCGTTTTGACCCCACGATCCAGGGCATCCTGCTGACCAACGGAAAGCCTCGATACCTCACCGCTCAGATCACGGGAGGACACGGGTTCAGCTCCGAGATCACCGACACCCCGACCTCCCCGCCGCCGAGCAAGATCGCCGCGAAGTACCTCGCACCGTACCTCGCTGAGCAGGACAATTGATCCGTCCAACGATTCGGAGAACGTCCCCTCCCCCGCACCAGACGCTCAAGCCCACGTCGTCCGCGACCTCGCGCAGTTGGCGGACCGGCGGTGCGCCTGATGTAGTCGAGGTCTTCGCTGTAGCGGTAGGGCCTGTGGAGGTGGAGCTTGTGCAGGCAAGTGCCACCGCGCATCACAAGCTCGCCGCCGAGGAGTTCGTTGGCGGCGAGCTCGATCATCAGCCGCGAGAGGATGAGGTCCGGCAGCTCAAAGGACGCGACGGAAGACCGAACCGACGCTGATCGAGCTGCTCATCGCCCCACGACGGTTGGGTCTTGGCGCGAGCGCGAGCGAGCTTGATGAGAGCTGTCTCGACCCGTCTAGCCGCCGGCCCATGATCACTGCGCTTGACGGGCCATCCTCCCTCGACCACAACGCCCACAAATGGGGCGTTTGGCCTGTATATGGCTTGTTTGCGGGAGCGGGGGACCGAGGAATCGAACCTCGAGCAAGGGTTTTGGAGACCATTCTGCAAACCCCAGTATCTGGCTCAACCATGCCAGAAGCCGTCTCCCCAGTTGCACTTTTGGTTGCACTTTTCTGCGCATATGGACGCGGGGAGTCATTTCAGCCATGCGGATAGCTCCTCCAGGGCGTTCGGAATCACGTAGTAGTAGGCCCACAGTCCCTTTCGCTCGGAGTCGACGATCCCGGCGTCGCGGAGCTTCTTGAGGTGGTGGGAGAGCGTCGGCTGGGAGATGTCGAACAGCGGCACGAGCTCGCATACGCAGACCTTCCCGGCGTGCTTGCGCAGCACGTCCACGAGCTGCAGGCGGATCGGGTCGCCGAGAGCCTTGGCGACTTCAGACATGCGTAGCGCCTGCCCACGTTGGACGACGGGCTCGCAACAGCGCTCGCCGGCCGCCCGCTTCTGCTTCGGGGACAGCTCCAGATCGACAGCCATCAATCTACATATATCTATTGAAGCGATGACTGTCAATGCAATACGATCCGCGCCGTGAACACTCCTCCGCTTGCTCGCCGTCTGCTCGCCGAGCTACTGGGCTCGGCGCTCCTCGCCGCGCTCGTCATCGGCTCAGGTATCGCAGCACAGACGCTCTCCCCCAACGACGTCGGCCTGCAGCTCTTCGAGAACGCGACCGCCACCGCCGCTGGCCTGTTCACGATCATCCTCATGTTCGGCCCCGTCTCCGGCGGACACTTCAACCCCGTCGTCTCCCTCGCCGACGCCAGCTTCGGCGGTATCAGCTGGCGTGACGCGCTCGCCTACATCCCAGTGCAGGTCGCCGGCTGCGTCCTCGGCGCCATTACCGCAAACGTCATGTTCTCGCTCGCGGCGATCAGTATCTCGACCCATCACCGCGCCTCGCCCACACACCTCTTCTCCGATGCGATCGCCACCGCCGGCCTGTTGCTGTGATCTTCTCGCTCGCGCGCACCAAACGCGCACATACCATCCCTGCCGCCGTCGGCGCCTACATCGGCGCCGCCTACTTCTTCACGAGCTCCGCCAGCTTCGCCAACCCCGCGATCACCGTCGGGCGCAGCTTCTCCAACACCTTCGCCGGCATCGCGCCCGCGTCCGTGTCAGGATACGTCGCCGCCCAGCTCCTCGGCGGCGCCTGCGCGCTGCTACTCATCAGGGTGCTCTACCCCGGCGTCACACCGGCCGAGGCGGCGGAGGTTCTGCTGCCGCACGGCGGGGAGGCTGCGCACGATGGCGTGCGTTCTGTTCGTGTGTCTTCATAACGCAGGCCGCTCGCAGATGAGCCAAGCGCTCCTCGAGCGCGCCGCGGATGGGCGCCATACCGCCCTCTCCGCCGGCACCACCCGGCCGAGCGCATCCATGCCGAGGTCGTGGAGGTCATGCGCGATCGCGGTATCGATCTGTCCGGCCGGCGCCCGCAACTCCTCACCCGCGAACTCGCCGAGCATGCCGATCTGATCGTGACAATGGGCTGCGGCGATGCCTGCCCCTACATCCCAGGCAAGCGATACCTCGATTGGGACCTACCCGACCCCAAGGGCCGCCCGATCTCCGAGGTCCGCGCCACGCGCGACGAGATCGAGCGGCGAGTCAACTCACTCGCAGAGAAGCTCAACGCGACTGAACCTGAACGCCCAGGCTCCAGCGACGGCGCGCCCGTTCGCACCAGCAGGCGGCGATAGCGGCGTGCAATCCGGATCGCAGAGCTCCGAAATACGAAAGCCGGCAAGGGCGAGAGTCGCCAGCGCCCCCTCCGCCCGACGCGCCGGTCGAGACCGTTGGACTCGTCGAGTTTGCCGGCGGCATCCAGCAGGGCGTGCGGCTCGTCGACCTCGAGGAGAGCGTGCAGGAGCTTCTCGGTGAGAAGGAAGCGCGCGGCGTGTGCTTGCGGCAGGTGACGAGGAGTTTGCGAGGTGAGCACCCTTGCCTACCCGCTCGCACGCCTCCTCGTCGGGTGGCATCCACGCCGTGAGGAGCGTTACATGCCCGCTCGCGCGGAGCGAAGCGGAAGCGCTCGCCTTGCCGCACCTCCAACTTTGGTCTTCGTCCGATCCAGGAGCGTGAGCGATCTCCCCCGTCCCGCTCGCATCCAAACGAAAGGGAGCGCGAGCCGGATGTCGATTGCGTGGCGCGACGTTGGTGAGCGAGCCTTGGACGCGCAGCCTTGCCGACGGCACCGTCGCTGCTTGACAACATAGCGCGAGGGCACGACGTGCGGGCGGCTGCTGTGGTTTGCTTGGTCCTATCGACGGCCCAAACCCCGGTGGCCGTCACGAGATTTGGAGGTGCTCTGATGGGCGCAACGGAGATTGACGAGGGCAAGCTCGAAGCCTTCATGGGGCAGGCGGTGACCGACATGGGCGCGATCATCAGCGGGCCGCTGATGCTGATCGGCGAGAAGCTCGGTCTCTACAAAGCTATGGCTCATGCAGGGCCGCTGACCTCGCAGGAAGTCGCGGAGCGTTCGGGTGCGGCTGAGCGATACGTTCGCGAGTGGCTGGGAAACCAGGCCGCGGGAGGCTATGTCACCTACAACCCCGAGAGCGACCGCTACACGCTGCCGGACGAGCACGCGCTCGCGCTGGCGGACGAAGACAGCCCGTTCTACATCCTCGGTGTCTACGACTCGATCGCATCGTTGTATGCCGACGAAGATCAGATCATCGAGGCATTTCGCAGCGGTGAGGGGATGGGCTGGCACGAGCACGACTATCGCCTGTTCCGTGGCACCGAGCGATTCTTCCGGCCTGGCTACCGCGCCCACCTTGTACCTGAGTGGATTCCGGCCCTGGACGGAGTCCAGGAGAAGCTGCAGCGCGGCGCCAAGGTCGCCGACGTAGGCTGCGGCCACGGGGCGTCGACGATCATCATGGCGGAGGCGTTCCCGAACTCGCAGTTCTTCGGATTCGACTACCACGCCGCGTCGATCGAGCGTGCACGTGAAGCGGCGAAGGACGCGGGCGTTGCCGAGCGCATCACCTTTGAGGTCGCCCCCGCGAAGGACTTTCCGGGTGAGGACTATGACCTCGTGTGCGTGTTCGACTGTCTGCACGACATGGGTGACCCTGTGGGTGCCTCCGCACATGTTCTGGAGACGCTCGCCTCAGACGGCACCTGGATGGTCGTCGAGCCGTTCGCGAACGATCGCCTCGAGGAGAACCTCAACCCAGTTGGGCGTGTCTTCTACGGCGCCTCGACGGTGATCTGCACCCCGGCGTCGCTCGACCAGGAGGTCGGCCTCGCGCTCGGCGCCCAGGCCGGCGAGGCGCGACTGACCGATGTGCTCAAGGAGGGTGGATTCACCCGCGTGCGCCGTGCGACCGAAACACCGTTCAACCTGATCCTCGAGGCACGGCCTTAAAGGCCCGTGCAAAGAGACCAAGCCCGGATCGTGTGCCTACGCGCTTGCGGCTCGTCGTGGGTGTCGCGCAAAGGTTGCCGTGGGCGGTGGGTGAACGCCAGCGGCGATGACGGTGGTGCCGGTGGGGGTCGGGCTTTGTGGGCCTGGTGGGGTGTTGGTGAGGCCTTAGTGGCGTTTCAGGCGGTCTGGGCGGCCAGGTAGTGCTTGTGGAGCTTGAGCAGGTTGTGTGTCGCGGTGATCAGCCGCCATTCCGAGCGTGCGGCTGATCTGCCTCGTCGCTGGAACTGGTTGATGCGCCGCGCACGCCCGCGAGCTTCACCTCCCCACCGTCCGGGCCCGCTTCCGCGGGCTCGCCGAGGAGGCCACACGCGACCAGCAAACCCCGACTGCGTACCTCGCCGCGCTCTTGGAAGCGGAGGTCACCGAGCGCTCTGA
>DASZIQ010000023.1:0-21653 GCA_035948945.1 Solirubrobacteraceae bacterium | reverse complement strand
GTCGGGTCGTGCTGTACAGCACGACCCCTCGATGGTTGACCTGCAGCGCGTGGCGCAGCAGCAGGGTGGCGAGGGTTTGTGAGGAGGAGCAGTCCATTCCCACCGCATCGAACCACTGCGAACGGCGTTCGCGAGAGCTCTTGAGGTGGCTCGAAATACGCTCCAATGCTGTGCCGAGGATGCCGAAGGTGATGAGCGGCTCCAGGTTGCCCGGGAATGAGTGAGTCCGGGAGAGAATGTCATCGCGCACCTGAAGGATCGCAGTCGCGGGCAGCGAGCGCTTGAGCTGAATGCAGGGATTCGGCTCACCGGCTACGCCCCACGCGCGCACGTGACCAGCCTGCCGAGCCTCTTCCAGGTAGGCGCATATACCCGGCAGATCCACATGGTCCTCGGGGGAGGGATCGTGCATGAGCAGCACGTCCACGTAATCGGTCTGAAGCTCGCGCAGGCTCCTCTGAAGGCTGGTCCGTGCCGTGGCGGCGTCATAGTGCCGAGGCTGGTGAAAGGCATCTGAACGCCTCTTCACATATCTCCGCAGCGCGGGGTTGTGTGCAAGCAGCCAACGGGCCGGGCCCTGAAGGCGGGCGAGCCGGCCCGATGTCGACGCGGGCTCGATCCCGAACTTCGTCGCGATCACAAGGCTGTCGCGGCGCCCACGCGCGAAGCGTCCAAGTTCGCCCTCAGCGGCCCCCAACCCATACATGCGCGCTACGTCGAAATGCCTGATGCCTTGGTCGAACGCCTCGGCGAGCAGATGCTGGCGTCTATGCCCGGATGACTCCCGCATCAGCCCGGCGCAACCGAATCCGATCCGCGTGCTCATGATACCCGGGGCCAGCGCGATACTCTCCATGCAAGCCGAAGTCTAGCGGGGGCTGTCTGCAAAGGACTGGTGGGTGACGCCCTCGTACCGGATCGCGGGTGATTGGATGTCGTCCTCCGGCTCGCCTCGGAATGACGGCTGCGCCAGTGGCGAGCGATGCCGGTCGCGCCACGCTCGCAGCAGGAAGATGGGATTGCCCAAGATGTAGCGGCGCCATAGCCGCCGCGGCTCCTGGGCCAACCGGAAGCACCACTCGATGCCAAGGACATTCATCCAGCGGGGTGCGCGAACCACCTTCCCTGCGCTGAAGTCAAGGAAGGCGCCGACGCCGACGCCGATACGCGCTCCAGCAGCCGCGAGGTTACGGTCGATCCAGATCTCTTGTCGAGGGCTCCCGAAGGCGACGATCAGCATGGCGGCGCCGGCATCCCTGACGCGCTGGGCCAGCAGATCGTCGCTCTCGTCGGTGAAGCCGTGGCAGGTACCTGCGATGTGCAACCCGTCGATGCGCTCAGTGAGCCGCTCAGCGGCGGTCTCAGCCACACCGGGCTCGCCGCCAAGCAGGAAGACCCGCCAGCCGTTGGCGGCCGCAAGTTCGAGGAGCTTGACTGTGAAGTCGCTGCCGTTGAGATTCTCGGGAAATCGCTCGCCGCGCATCCTGGCGGCCAGTCCCACCCCGAAACCATCATTCAGAACTAGCGCGCTCCGGTTGAGGGCTCCCCGCAGGTCCTGGTCGCGCACCGCGAGGTTCAGGGTATGGGCGTTTACGTAGGCAAGCATTTGACAAGTGCCACGGTCAGCGCCGTGGTCAATGGCTGTGAGAGCCTGCTCTGCCGTCAGCTGATTGACGTCGACGCCTAAAATCGATACGGTCGGTTCTCCCACGGCCTGAGTCATCCCAGCCAAAAAGCGACGTCGTCAAGACAATGCAGGTAAATCATCATCCTATATACTAACACCCCTATGGAGCCGGATGTGACACCAAGCTTTGCTCAAAGATTGGCAGGATTGATCGTCGACTGGTTCGACGCCAGGCAGCTCGTCACGTGGGAGCGTCACGATCAGAACGCACGCCTGCTGATGATCACCAACGTGTGGCCTTACGACGAACAGCCCGCGTATGGGCCATACGTGCGCGATATTGCGGACGAGCTTTGCAGGCAGGGGCTGATCAGCGACGTCCTTTTCATCCGGGGCTATCGCACTTCGTTCGCCTACGTGGCCGGTGCGCTTACTTCGCTCCTGCTGCCGCTCGCATATCCCAACAAGTATCTCCTGGTGCACTCCCACGGAGGTGAGACATCGCTTGCTGCACGCTTCTATCCGGACGGCCCTGTTTTGGCTTCGTACCTGGGGACAGACATCCTGGGCACCCAGGTGGGCGGTGGGCTTCGTCTACGTGCCAAGTGCTGGTTGCGCAGCCTTGTCCTGAGAGCGCACGCAGCAACGATGTCAGCCACCACTACGAAGTCTCACGAGATGGAGACGCTTCTGATCTCAAGAGCACGTCCGCGCAACTCAGTGATCCCAGATGGCGTTGATCGTCAGCGTTTCCATCCTATGGACCGGACGCAAGCACGTGCGGAGCTTGGCTGGCCCAGCGATCAGACGATCGTTCTGTTCGCCGGCCGTGCTCAATCCCCCGAGAAGAGACTGTGGCTCGCACGGTCGGCAATCGATATTGTACGCGAGCAGATACCTGATATCCAGCTGCAGATCGACGAAGTTGTGCCGCCGAGCGAGATGCCGCTGCACTACGCGGCGGCTGACTGCCTTCTGCATACGTCGGTGAGCGAGGGTTCGCCTTGTGTCGTCAAGGAGGCGCTCGCGTGCGATCTTCCTGTGGTGGCAACGCCTTCGGGTGACGTACGTGACCTGCTCGCAGGTGTGGATGCGTGCGAGGTTTGCGAAGCAGAGCCGAACCTGCTTGCTGAGGCTCTGATTAGGGTTCTCCGGCTTGGCCAGTCAAACGGCCGGGAGCGCACGGAGCATTTAAGCCTCGAAGCCACAACACGGAGGACGCTTGAGTGCTATCAGGACCTTGGCTTTCCTGTAAGCAGGCACCACGCAGTGGGCTGTAGACTGTGATCTCACCAGCGGACCCATCTCGTGTGGTGGGCAGCTACGTTCCACGTGCCAGCGTTATCATCAGGACCAAGGACAGCGCACGTACCCTCGGACGTGTCCTCTCGTTAGTGCAGGCTCAGACTGTGCCAACCGAGATCATTGTCGTAGATTCGGGCTCCAGCGATGAGACGCTCGCGATTGCGCGCGAGAGCGTGGATCGTGTCATCGAGATTCCCGCCAAACATTTTTCGTTTGGGCATGCCCTCAACGTGGGCGCCGCGGTAGCCCGCGCGCCCGTCCACATCGCGCTCTCCTCGCACGCCATGCCACCTGACGATCGGTGGATCGAGCGCTCGCTCTCCAAGTACGATAGGCCAGACGTTGCAGGGACCAGCGGTGCCCCCACGCCCCCCGACTCGCCAGCGTCACTCCTCACAACGTTCTACCAGACGCTGCCAGACGCGTTGCGTTATCCTTGGTGGGGATTTTCTAACACCGGCTCGTCGTGGAGGGCCGACGTCTGGGCTCGCTTCCCATTCGACGAGCAGCTGTCCGCCTGCGAGGACAAGGAGTGGGGTTTCAGAGTACTAGCCGCCGGATGGACGATCGCGATCGATTCCACGCTCTTGGTGAGTGATGCGCACCGTCGCCGCGATGGCCTACGCCAGCTCTACAGACGGACTCGGCGGGAGTTCGCGGCGATCAGTTCGTTTGCCTTCATTCCCCCCTTTACGATCTGCGACTTCCTCCGCGAGTGGCTAACCGAAATACCGGCTCACGCGCCCTATCGTGGCTGGCGTCGCCGTCTCAATTACTTCCGCTTCGTAGAACTCCTGGGTAAGTACCAGGGTCTTAAGGCGAACGGCGCACTCGTCCCTCCCGTCGCGGTGGCATCGCGTGAATCTCCACCTACTGGCGCTCAAGGTGCAGCTGACGGCGTATGAGGCGACCATTCGCACGGACAGTCAGCGCACCAGCAGGCTCATCTTACAGCGCCAGCATGGCATTCAGTCTAGCCAACTTTGCGCTTATCGGTGCTATCACGCTCTTTACCAGCGTGTTGTCAGCACGGCTCTATGGGATTGCTATCGTCGGCCAGGCGGCACTCGTTCTGGCGCCGATCACGATCGTCACGCTTCTTTCCACGGTTCGCGAGCAGCCGTCAATGGTCCGCGAACTAGCGAAGCTGCAACCTCGGCATCCACGTGCGACGGGAATAACTCTAGCGGTCTTCCTATTCTCCTTCATACTGACCACAGTCGTTACTGGGCTTGGCATCGTCGGCTGCTACTTCGCATTTCATGGGCCACTCCACAACCCTGGGTTGCTGGCCCCCGCAACTGTTGGGCTGTGTGGCTATCTGGTGATCATCAATACCTGCTGGAACATCGATGGCGTCTTTGGTGCCTTTCGCGCTGGACGAGAGCTATTTGCCGTCCGGCTCAACCAAGCTGTTCTCTACGGAGTCCTCCTCGTCGTTTTCATTTTCATCACGCACAGCGTGTGGGGGCTCCTGTGGGCTTTTCTCGGCTCTTGGTTGACCTCGCTGGTGCACCGACTCCTTCTGTTGCGGCGAGTTATACGTCTGCGAGTGCCCTTGGCGGACATACGAGCAGGTTTCTCGTCACTTCGTGTGATAGTTGCATTTGGCTTGAAGATGACCCCGGGCTTTCTAGCGATTGGATTTAGCGAAGCAAGCGGCACCTGGATCATCGGCGCAACGAGCTCCGTCAGCGCAGTCGGTGCATTTAGTCGTGCCTGGAACTTCGCGACGCGACTCACCGAACTCAACTGGAGGATTACGGAGATGCTTCTGCCAACGCTTGTGCAACATCGACACACAGGCGATACTGAGGGATTCGATCGTGTGCTTGTCGACTCGTTTCGCTACGCGGCGTTCGGGATGCTACTCCCAGCCGCCGTGGGTGGAGGTGCCGCCCAAGCGATCATGCATATCTTCGGAAGCGGGTTTGAGACTGCCGCAACTGCGCTGCGCTTGTTGCTCTTCGTCCCGCTGCTGCAGACGCTCACCGCGATTCAGGGTGCGGCGCTGGTGGCACATGATCGCCCGTTCCTGACGAGTGTTGGTCAGATCGTGAGATTGGTAGTCACCGTGGGGGGTGGAGTGGCACTCACCCTGGCATATGGCATAACCGGCATGGCCATCGCTATGGCAGCTGGCGCGCTCATGAGCTTTTGTGTCCTTCTCGTCCTTTTAAAGTCTCGCGCGGGAACCTCGATGCCGGCCTTGCTGCGCCTTCGGCAGATTATGGGATTTGGGGTCGCGTATGGCAGCGGGTATGTGGTCTCGCACCTTCTAGAACAGCACGTACATGGCGGCCTCGGCTTGGTCGTCGCACTTGTTGCCGGATCGGCCGCATACATTGCTGTCGGGATTGGTGTGAGTGGGACTACTCATCACGATCGGGCACGCTTGAAGGTCGCAATCAGGCAACTCAGTAGAGGCCGCGTTGCCGCTCGCGAGATGTCGGGGACAGCGTGACCGAGCTACGACTCTCGCCCGTGCGCTGCTTGGCTTGGGGTTGGCCATTTATGCCGAACGCTGTGGGTATCTAGTACATGACCTCGAATCGTGCGGTCACTCCTATTTTTCTCTTCTCCACGGCTCGATGCGGCTCAACGCTTCTACAGCGGATTCTGGGCTCTTATCCCGAGATAGCCACCGTATCCGAGCCATGGTTGCTGATTCCCTTGGTATACGCACTTCGCAAGCAGGGAGTCTACGCCGAGTATGAGCATGGCACTATGGTGAAAGCCATGGAGGATTTCTGCGCCGAACTGCCGGGTGGACAAAAGGACTTCCAAGCAGAGATACGTAGACTCGTGATGCGCTTGTACGAATATAGGTTTGAGCCCCAGCACCGTTATTTCCTGGATAAGACGCCGCCGTACTTTCTCATCGTCGACGAGATCTTTGAGCTATTCCCTGATGCGAAGTTCATCTTTCTGTGGCGAAATCCGCTAGCTGTCGCCGCATCGCTCGCCGACTGGCCACAGGGAAATTGGGGCGGCCTATATCGTGAGAATCTATTCTTCGGGCTCGCGAATCTGATCAGTGCATACCGCCGGAATGCACACCGTGCCTGTGCCGTGCGCTTTGAGGATTATGTGACGGGAGACGCCAAAACATGGGATCGAGTGATGGCGTATCTTGAGTTGCAATTTCGGCCTGAGTCGCTGAGCAGGTTCATCGACGTGCGGTTGGGTGGGCGTATGGGAGACAAGCACGGCGTTAACCTATATCAAACCTTGAGTCCGGAGCCGCTGACCAAGTGGCACAGTACACTTGCGAATCCGCTCCGCAAGGAGGCGGCGCGACGTTATCTATCGTGGATTGGACGCGAGCGATTGGCGGTCATGGGATATGATGCGGATGAGTTGTATGCGGAGCTTAATTCTCTGCCGCTAGAAATGAGCGGCGTGGCCTCTGACGCAATCAATCTCGCAAAGGTGCTTGTCACCGAGCCTCTTCATTTCCGCGCTCGCAGTAGGATCAAGGTAGGAAGGCCAAGCTCTCTACGCTACATTTTGGGTGCACGTCGCAACGTGTGACGCCCGTTGCGGACAATCGCCACCACACCTTCAACCACGCCGAGCGCTTCTTGCACTGACGTGGTATCGCGACATAGCATTCCATGACCTATACGAAGCAGAAAGTCGCCAAACGCAGACCACCAGAATGCCGCTCGCGACATGCCTAGCCCCCGATGTTCATTGACCCAGCGGTGTGTTGCTTGGGTGCGTTGGCACGCCTGCACACGTGCCGATCCGCGCATTACCGGTGTCATGTGATGAACACATGTCGCCGAAGGCTCTACAGCAAGTCTATGCGTGCGACTTAGCCTAAACCCAAAATCATAGTCCTCGCCGAGAGAGTAGCCGTCGAGGCGGCCATCAAACATAAGCTCATCAAAAACCGTCATTCGATAGCTCATACTGCAGCCACTGAGCCACTCCACAGGGTCGTTGGCTTGGGTGTCGGGATATTGACCCATCACGTTTCGTCCAGATTTCAGTACGCAACCTTGGCGACGACTCCATAGGAGAAAGAAACTCTTGACTGTTACGTAGTCCACTCGTGGTTGATTGACGATAACCCCACCCAAGCCGATTACCGTCGGATCCTGACGAAACCTATGCTCAATGGCATCGAAGTATCCGGCTGACACCTCTGTGTCATCGTCGATGAAATGTATGATCTCGGCACCAAGTTCGCGACATATGCCGACGGCCTCATTGCGCTGTCGCGCAAGCCCTGGTCGATGCGCCCGTCGGTAGGTCAAGTGCAAAGACGGCTCATACCTGCGCGTGAGGCTCTCGCAGAGATCACGGGTGGTCTCTGTCGTGCTGGCGTCGATGACCAAGATCGGCGCTTGTGGCGAGGTAGCATGGACGGCGCTGCAAGACATCTCGAGCTCGTCCGGACGATCCTTTGTACAGATTGCAACAACACCATAAGGCCACCTAGCGTAGGATGACTGATTGACGATGGTCATGGCCAAGGGTGGCGAGTGCTTTTAGTCTGCCTTAGACGTCTCTGCCTGACGCGGCCAGGCACGTGTCCGACTATAATCTCTTGTACTGGTGCTGACGAACGAGTTCCTGCGCCTGGTCCCATGCATCGTTATACCGCTGGGTGGCCGTCTTACCCAGCCCTTGTGAGTGACGACCGCCGCGGTGTGCTGCTGGAGGAGCTGAGCACGGCCACCACGATCAGCGCGGCAGCATACGCGGTCGTGGTGTACAGGAAGGTGTTGTCCGCGACGGCGTCCAGCAGACATCCAATTGCTATGGCGATGCCCAGCGTCCCCGCATTGAGGATGCCGGGCATCTTACGCAGCCGGTTGAGTCGGCGGATCAGGATCACTGCGGCCCAAAGCAGAATCGCCAGGCCAACCACACCCGTCTCGACCAAATACCTCAGATATTCGTTGTGGGGCGCGTGCCCGGCAGTCGTTACGACTTCATTACCTTCGGCGCTGGTTGTGGTGCCCAGGCCTTTCCCAAAGTAGGGGTTTTCTTCCCACTGGGTGATGAGCAGCCCCCACTTGTAGAATCGCCATCCGAGCGAGGTGCTCGCGAGGGCGTGCGTTGACGCGGAGTCGACCTTAGTCGAGGTCTCTTCGGCGATGCGTTCCGCGCCAAGCGGCGTCGCGAGAAACGCGATGACCAGGAGCCCGACCACTGCATAGGTACCAAGCCTAATTCGGGGAGAGCCGGGCCGGAGCACGCCAAACGCCATGAGCATCACCAGGAGGCTGACCAAGCCATCAAGGCTGAACGTCGCGGCAGCTGCAGCTGCATAGACTGCCGTGAAGAGCGCGTCAGACCGGTGCCGGCCAGCGTCGACGTAGCGCCACAGCGAAGCTACAGTTGCAATGGCGAAGAACATTACGGCGCCATCTGGGTGATTAAATGTGCCATTGGCACGGATCTGGCCCGCGATGTCGAGACCCGTATGTGTCCCGAGCTGGTAGATAGCCAGCAGAGCGGAGGCGATCCCCGCCAGCTGCACTAGACGCGCAGCCACCGAGACGGTTATGGCTCCACGCGAGTTGTATACGATCACGGCAAGCGCAACAACTGATCCCTCGCGCACGGTCTGTCGCATTGTCTCGGTGGATGCACCGTCGACCAGCACGGCGATGGCTGTCCACAGGCACAGCCAGAGCGCGGCCATCGCCGCCGGCCACAGGCCCCGACGACGACGGAGGAGGATGCCGACGGCTACCAGGATGAAGAGGACACCGATTCCGCCCGACAGGCCCACGGATCCGGAGCCGGCACCCTGGGTGGATACGCTAGCGTCGCTGAGCACTCGGACTGTCAGGATTACGCCGGTAAACAGGATTATGGGTAGGTCGGTGGCAACCGCCACGACGAGCACGCAGACCAGCGGGGCCGCCCACAGGTAGGAGTGTGTGATCGCGATCCCCTGGGCGATAAGAACGCAGATCAAGCATCCGAGCCACAGGGCGACGCGTGGGTTGAGGCGGCGGGCCGAGAGCGCGAGCCCTGCCATTGCTGCAGATGGACGCTGGCGGGAGATCGTCTCTGGCTGCGATGGCCACGCGCTCATCGGAGCATCATGCTTATGTCCTCCGCGTCAGACCTTGGCCGGCGAGGATGCCAGTTCATGAGATGGGGAGGCGACGTTGGCCGAGATGATGGCAGGAGGCGACTTGTCGCCCTTGGCGTCGCCGTAGGAGCCAGGGCTGCCTGACTTCGAGCCATTAGCGATGACCCCAAGCAGCGGCGCGCCGCTGCTTGCTAGAACCTGATGGAGTCGTTCCGCGGCGTCACGCCGACTGCGCCCGACCCGGCCCACAATCACGACGCCGTCGACCTTGGGAAGCAGCGGGAACGCATCAGAAACCACGGTCAGTGGGGGTGTGTCAATCACGACGAGGTCATACGTGGACTTCGCCTGCGCGAGCACGGCAGCCATTGCGTGGCTCTCGAGCAGCTCACCCGGGTTGGGTGGCGGCATGGCGCAGGCGCTCAGGACCTCCAGCGTGCGTCCCCTGACCCCCCCGCCAGAGGACGGCTCCAAGTCGATCGACCGAGTCGCTTCGTTCATCGAGCTGGCATTGATCAGCACGTCCGCCAAGCCCGGCCCGGGCTGGATGGCGAGCTGCCGGGCGAGCGTCGGATGGCGCATATCCACCTCGATGAGCAGCACCCGCGAGCCCAATCTCGCCGCGGCCTCAGCGAGATGGCGAGCGATCGTAGTCTTGCCGTCGTTTGGCGCCGGCGACGCGATCAGGATTGTGTGCAGGTCGTGATCGACGTTGAAGAAGCGCAGATGGGCGCGAATCAGATTGAACGCCTCGGCCTCGGCGGGCGGCAGGGCTGCCCGATTGCCATCACGCCGCGCGGACCCTGAAAGCGCGGCGCTCGCGGGGACCACGCCAAGCATGGGAAGGCGATAGATCGCCTCCAGGTCCTCCGGTCCCCTGATCCGGCCGTTGATGTGCTCGAGTATGAAGGCGAGACTTAGGCCTATGAGCAGCCCCAACGCCCCGCCGAGGAGCGTGTTCCTCGACGTCTTCGGCGAGGAGGGGCTGGTGGGCGCGAGCGCCTGCTGGGCGACCTGAACGTTGCCGTAGTTCAGTTCCGCGAGGAGGGTCAGTGTCTGCGCGCGGTCCTGGAGCTCCAGCCCGTCTGGGCCGATCCTCTGCTGCGGCGAAAGCGCCGCAAGCTGCCTGTTCACAAGCGCCAGTGCAGACTTGAAGTAATGGCGGCTGGCGCTCTGCTGCTCTTTGACGAACTGGCTGACGTAGGTGTTTGCAATCGCGGCCGCGAGTCCGGGAGAGGTCGCGGTGGCCGAA
The DNA here is from genome assembly GCA_035948945.1 of Solirubrobacteraceae bacterium. Lineage (GTDB taxonomy): Bacteria > Actinomycetota > Thermoleophilia > Solirubrobacterales > Solirubrobacteraceae > Palsa-744. The sequence goes on along the minus strand of DASZIQ010000023.1, from coordinate 11,408 downwards.
ACGGCGACCACGCTCGATTCTCCCTCCCCCGCTACGCTCAAGCTGCTGGCGACCTGCTCCTCGGTCAGCCCATGGCCAAGCCGGATCGCGGTCTTTGCCGCCATGTCGCCAAGCTTCACGAGTTCGAGATTGCTGGCCTGCTGGGCTGCCACGTCGCTGCTGATGGCGGGAAGCCCAGCGACTTGCTGGCTGAGCTGGTTGTTGCTGAAGGCCAGCGCCGCGGTCGCCGTGTACTTCTTGGTCTCGCGCTTGGAATATCCGTATGCGGCGCCGGCGACGACAACGACACAGAGCACGATCAACGGCAAGCGACGACGGAGTACGCCCAGGGCCTGTTCGAGATTGAGCGCTTCGGAGTCTTCCTGCACGTCGGTGGTCCTCCCATATAGCTGTGCGCTGTTCCTACAAACTCATCCCGCATCCATAAACTTTTGGGCTGCCGTCGGGGATCGGCTCCCCTCGGCAGAGTGACCTTGGCATGGCCAACCACTGCAGGTCGCGCTCGAGTTTATGCGGGCTTGGCCGTGGTCACGCTGCGCGCCGCTCGAGCGCCGCGGCCAGCTGCTCCAGGTCGATCGCGGCCTGATGCGCTTCGCGTGATGCCTCGTAGAGGGCTTCACTGGCCCGATGGTCGTCGAGCTGCTCGGCGGCGGCTTCGTCGAAGGCTCGTCTGATGGTGGTGAGGCGTGAGGGGACACTTGCCCACGTGCGCTGGTGGGCTTTGCCCAAGCCGGCTCTCGGCGCTTCGACGACCTGGGCATCGGAGCTGCCCTCCTCGGCCTCGATCGGGATGTGGTCGTTGGTGAGCGCTCTGCTTGCCTGCTCGTCTTTGGGCTCGAGTTTGGGCGCCTTCGACTCGGATTGCGACGCGAGCGCGCGCAGCGCCGAGCGCATCGTGGTGCTGTCGCTCAAATCGGCAACTGCTGCCGATTTGGCGATCTCCATGTAGTTGCGGGCCGTGCGCTCGCTCGCCTCGAAATGCTCCTCGACCCAAGTCAGCCAGTTGCCGTGCCCGACGCGCTGCTTCATCTCGAGGAGCAACTCGCCGCAGCGGACGGCGTGCCTGATCGTTTTGTGCTTGTGCGTTTCGACGTGGCCGTGCTCCGTGTTGATCTCGCGGGCCAGGTCGTCGTCGCTGCGGACAGGCTCGCTGCTCGGGGCCACGTCTCGCTGTGGCGGGGCCCCCGCCGTTCGAGCACGTGCCAGACGGTGCGCGTCGGCCTGCCCACGCTGCTCGCGCGGGGAACGCCGGCGATCTTGGACAGGACCCAGGGCCGCGGGCCGACTCGCCTGGATGTTGCTTGCTGACATGCCTGACCAACGGTGGGCACGCCGCTGGACTTACGCGGGCCGCTGCTGCTATAGCCGGCCGCTGCCGGGCGTGTTCGTGAACCTCGCTCCGACGCGGGGCAGGACGCCCCGCGCCCACCGCCGTGGGATCTTCTTGGCCTGCGCGGATGCGCCCCAAATATGCGTCCCGGACCAGCGCACGGGCCTGGCCTTCACGCCGTATCGAGCGGCAGCAGTCGGAATGCGTCGCCGCCCGCCAGCGGCCGGATCGCCCGGAAGTGGCGCTCGTCGAAGGTGGCGATCTCGATGGTCTGCATCCGCGCGGCGAGCGCCACCAGGCTGGCATCGGTGAGGCTGACGCTCAGGTTGGCGTACTGTTGCGCGATCGCCGCCGCCTGCGCGGCGGCCCCACGCTTCGAGCCTGCTTTTTCTGCCTATAATGCAGGCATGAACAGCATTCAGTACACGGTGCGTGGCGTGCCTCCGGATCTTGACGCTGAGCTGCGGCGGGAGGCTCGGACGAGCGGGAAGACTCTCAACGCGCTGGTCGTCGAGACGCTGGAGCACGCGAAGCTGCCCTCCCCAACGGCGATCCACGACGACCTCGATTGGTTCGTCGGCAGTGCCACGGGCGGCGAAGGCGATGCCGCCGCCGCGCAGGCGTGGCTCGATGCGCTGCCACTCGACGAGCTGGCGTGAGGCTGGCGCTCGACACCAACGCCTACAGGGCGCTTGGCGAAGGCGATCAAGGCCTCGCTCGAGACATGCGCCGCGCGGAGGTGATCGGGCTGCCGATCGTCGTCCTGGGGGAGCTGTGGTTTGGGTTCGTGAATGGATCGAAGCTGCGCCACAACACCGAGCTGCTCGAACGCTTTCTTGCGACGCCACGGGTGCGGATTCTCCACATCGACGAGCCGACCACCCGCCTGTTCGGAGAGGTCGCCACCCTGCTGCGGCAGGCCGGCATCGCAATCCAGCAGAACGACATCTGGATCGCGGCCCTCTGCAAGCAGCACGGCTTTGCGCTCGCCACGCGCGACCAGGGCTTCCGGCACGTGCTGGGCCTCGAGGTCGTCGAGGCCTCGCCGCCGGCTCAGCCATAAATCTGTCGCCAGCGCCGGACATGTTCGCGGCGCCTGCGGAGCCCGAGCTTGTCTCGCCGCCACGCCAGCTAGAATAAAAAGCATGAATGCCACGATATCTGCGCATGAGCTAATTACAGATGGCTTCTCGCCCCGCGAACGCGAGGTGCTCTCGTATGTCCTTGACGAGGGGCTGACCAACCGCGAGATCGCCAAACGACTCTCGATCACGTCGCAGGCGGTCCAGCGGATCCTCGCGGATGCGATGCGGAGCCTGCTCGCAGACCGGCCGCGGGCCGCGGCCACCCGGCGGCGGCTGGAGGTCGTGATCGACGCGATGCTTCCCGACTCGGTTCCCTCCGCCGCGGAGGCGTGGCATGCTCAGCAGAACGCGCAGGCGCGTGAGGAGCTGCTGAGGGAGTTCGGGGCACTCACGGCCGAGCAGGTCTCAGACCTGGCGGGCTCGAAAGCCGGCAATCGCTCGGCGCTGGCGTCGCGGTGGCACGGCGAAGGGCGGATCGTGGGAGTGCCGTGGCATGGCCGTACGCTGTATCCGGCGTTTCAGTTTCGCGATGGGCGTCCCCACCCGGTCGTGGAGCGCGCGGCGGCGATCCTGCGCGATCGGGGCCTGAGCGGATGGGCGCTTGCCCTCTGGTTTCTCACGCCGAGCGGCTGGCTGTGGGATCGCCGCCCGGTTGACATCCTCGACGAGGACTCCGAGCTGATCCTCGCGGCGGCTGGCCAAGCGCTGTCGCTGCCCGCTTGAGCGATCTTCCGGAGCCGCCCGCCGCCGGCGGCGGCCTGGCGTTCGAGCTGGAGACGACGGCTCCCGGCACGCGTCTCGTGCGCGTCCACGACCGCGATCTCGACGAGCTCCAGTTCAACTCATCGCCACGGCCGATCGCGCGTTTTCGCCCGATCGGCACACCGGTCGTTCCCACCCTGTATGCCGGGGTGGACGAGGATGTCGCGATCGCCGAGGGCCTGTTCCACGACGTGCCGATCCGCCCAGGCGCCGTCCGGCAGTATCCGCTCGCGGGCTTGGACGGCAGGGTGATCAGCGAGCTTGCGCCAACCCGCGAGCTCACGCTCGTCCAACTGCACGGGTACGGGCTCCAGCGCCTCGGCCTCACACACGGTGAGCTGATCGAGACGCCGGCCGCAGCATATGAGTGGACTGCACGTTGGGCGCACGCACTCCATGTCGCCGCCGCGCAGGCCGACGGGCTGGTATGGATGAGCCGCCGGTTCACGGGACGTGCCGCGCTCATGTTGTGGCAGCAAACGGCAAGGGTGCAGCCCGGCGACCTCACTGTCATCGCGCCGGCCCGTCCGCTGTGGGAGGGCCCCGGTCGTGAGCTCGTGCTCGAGAGTGCGGCGCGCGCCGCTATCCGGCTGATCGCGTGAGCCTGCCGCCGAGTGCCACTGCGTCCTCGCACCGGGTGGGCTCTTAAAGCCGATCCAACGTCCGTCCGATAGGCGAGCTGAACTGTGGGTAGAAGTGTCGTAAGGGATATGGCACTACCCCTCACGTGATCTGTGATGCTGACGCTCTTTCTCATTCTGCTCGCGCTCGTGTGGCTTGCCGTGGCCGTCGTGGTGCTCGGCGCCTGCCGGATGGCCGCCCGCGGCGACGGCGGTGAGCTTGGAGGCGAGGCTCACGGAGGCGAGGCTCACAGCCCCCGTCTGCCGAGCACGTGGGGGACGGTGCGCAGCAGGATCTTGACGTCGCCCCACAGCGACCAGTTGGCGACGTACAAGTAGTCCATCGCGCCCATCTCGTTGAGCGGCACGCGCGCCGGGCCGAGGATCTGCCAGGGGCCGGTCATGCCCGGCATCAGCTCCAGGCGCCGGCGGTACCACCCCTCCACGCAGCGGTCCTCGTCGATCACCAGCGGCCGCGGGCCGACGAGGCTCATCTCGCCGCGGATGATGTTCAGCAGCTGCGGCAGCTCGTCCAGCGCGCTGCGGCGCAGCAGCCTGCCCACGCGCGTCACGCGCGGGTCGTCGGCGATCTTGAAGAGCCCCTCCTGCGCCTCGTTGCGGTCACGCAGCGCGTCCTTAAGCTCCTCGGCCTCGGGGACCATCGTCCGAAACTTCAGCAGCTCGAAGTGCTTGCCGTGCCTCCCGACGCGCAGCTGGCGGAAGAAGACCGGCCCGCGGTCCTCGAGCTTGATCGCGACGGCGATCACCGCGAACAGCGGCGCCACCGCCAGCAGCCCCAGCGAGGCGCCCGCCAGGTCGAAGGCGCGCTTGACGACCGCCGAGGAGCGCGACATCTCGAAGCGCCTGACCCCCATCAGCGTGACGCCGTGGAGGTCGTCGAACTCGATCGAGGAGCCGACCACCTCCAGCAGGCGGGGCAGCACGCTGACCCGCACGCCCACCGCCTTCAGCGTGCGCACGAGATCGAGCATCTCGCCCCCGTCGGCGCTGGTGGGCGCCACGATCGCGCGGTGCACGTTCAGCGTGCGCGCGAGGTTGCGGATCTCCGAGAGCCGCTGCGCCGAGAACGCGTTCACCGACCACGTCCCGACGTCGTCGAGGTCGAGGTGTCCGACCAGCTCGGCCTTCACGCCGCCGTGTCCAGCGAGCTTCGAGCGGATCGTCCTGGCGGAGGCCTGGTCGCCGATGAACAGGCACCGTTCCGCCGGGACCGCGCGCAACGCAAGCGTTCGAGCGGTTGTGCGGGCGAGCACCAGCAGCAGCATCAGCACCAGCCACAACAGCAGCGCCTCGCGGCGGCTGAGCAGCACGCCGTGAATGACGAAGCCCCCCGCCAGCCATGCGGCCAGGGCGCCGAGCGTCGCCACCTGGAAGAGCCTTGGCGCCTCGTCGAGCGTCGTCTTGTGCAGCAGCACGTCGTCGCGGTCGTACAGCCCGAGCATCTTGGCGCCCAGGAGCAGCGTCAACAGTCCGCAGATGCTCACCCACGTGAGCTGCAGAGACTTCCCGGAGATCGCCGCCAGCACGACAAAGGCGCCGACGATCGCGGTGACGTCGGCCGCCAGCAGCGCACGGCGGAACAGCGATTCGCGCGAGCGGTTCTCGACCAGGCCCTGCGCCTCGGCCGGCGGCGCGTCACGATCGCCGGTGATCCGTGCGCGCTCGCCTGCGAGCCCCGTGAAGCCCGCCGTGCTCGGGCGCTCTTCCACGCTTGGGCGCGCTCCCGGAATTGGTATCTCTGCCTTGCTGCTGATGCCCCCGCTCATCGTTCGCCTCCCTGGCGTTCGTTGTCCTGCTAGCCGGCCCCTGCCTCCAGCGGTTCCCCTCCCAGCGCGAGGATTCCCATGCCGAATCCACGCTCCGAGTCAAGAATCAGATTGACCGCCTCGTTGCGCGAGCGCACCCCCAGCTTCCCGAAGGCCGAGGAGAGGTGGCTCTTGACCGTGCTCTCTGCCAGGAACAGGCGCTCGGCGATCTGGCTGTTCATGTAGCCCATCACCACCAGGCCGAGAATCTGCTTCTCGCGCGTGGAGAGCGCCGGCGGTGCGATCTGGCGCCACTGCTGTCTGGGCACGCAGATCTGACCTACGCGCACGGCTTGCAGGCAGGGGCCGAGCGTGCCCGCCATCTCGCGCTCGAGCACCACGCCGGCGGCGCCGGCCGCCAGTACCGCGCGCACCTCCCAGCGCTCGATCTCGGGGCAGATCACCACCACACGGGCGCTCTCGATGCCGCGCTGCAGCATCTCAACCTGCTGTGCCGCGGCGGAGCTCGTGTCCTCGATCCACAGCACCTGCAGCGTGCAGTCGCCCTCGCCGTCGTGTTCGAGCGTGGCCTCCACGTCGTCGAAGGCGGTGAACTGCCAACCCTGCTCCTGGAGGACTGCGCCGATGCGCTCGCGTGGCCCCAAGCCTGCGACCAGCGCGACGGTCGCTCCTGGCCCCTGCGTGTGGCTGAGGACACGCGCGTGCACCGTCTGGGTCCCCGCTCTTGGCACGACCGACTAACGGCGGTATCTCGCTCAGACTTGCGGCCTTCAAGGCCGTGGAATTAACAGATCACGCGCGTGCGTGCCCACTGGTTAACGCACAACAGCCGCCCACCTGGGCGGCTGCAGGCACTGCAATGCTTTTGTTGTGAATCTGGCCTACGGAGCGGACTTGCAGCTGGCAGCGGGGTTGCTCACGCCGATGATGCCGCCGTAGCCGGCGCTGGCGGGATACGCCGCGTCTCCGCCCGTCACGCCATAGCAATCCGCCGTCAGCTCCTGCAGATCGCCATAGTCGACGACGCGCGGCATCTCGTATGCCTGGGGTGTCTTGTGCTCATCCATGGGGCAGTTCCTTATCGGTCGATATCCACCGCACCAGTCCTGGAGCGGCCAATCACGACCTCAAGAGTAGAGGACCGGCCTGTGTCGTCAAGGTGGAAAAAGGTACGAGTGGCTATCCCGACGGCGCGGGAGAGGGGAGCGACACGCGCGCGGGGCTTGTTCCAGTCCCCGCAGGCAGCACCTCGCCGACAGGGCGTGACTGAGCTCTCAGCCAGCACTCGGCGGTCAACAGCCGCCATACCTGCCACATCCAGCGGAACGAGTCGCTGTGCGACTGCCCGGTGGCGAACAGCGCTTCGGTGACCGCGCTCGGATCGACGTAGGCTCCGAGCTCCAAGCCCGGACCCGTTAGCAGCTGGCGCACGGTGGCCCCATCCGGTCCTGTCATGCAATCGGCGATCAGCGACTCGAAGCGTGCCTTCTCAGGTCGCAGCCGCACCGTGTCCGGGAGCCTGCCGGCCATGCACTCCCGCAGCAGCGGGCGGCTGAAGCGTGGGTCGAAAGTGCTGCGGGGGGGCTGACGCAGACCAAGCTCCACCAGGTCGAGGTCGAGCAGGGGGTGCCGAGCCTCGAGCCCCGCAAGCGCGGCTCGCCGGCGCTGGTGCTCGAACACGCCGATCTCCTCGATCCCGCGCGTCAGCATGTACGCCTCGTGCGCCCACCACCGTGGGCCGTCCAGGCGCTTCCAGGCGAGCTGGTCGGCGGAGTCGAGCAGCTCGCGGGTGGCTTCGGGCCGCAGCCACGCGGGGGCCCGTCGTCGCCCCAGCGGGGCCTGCAACGCGCTGTGCAGGCCGTGGGGGAGGGCGCCGGCCAGCGCGAAGTGGCGCAGGACCTGCGCCACCGCCCTGCGCGGCGGACGGCCGTCGGCGCCGGGGAGCTCGTATGCGAGCGCCACCGCCTGGCGCGGGTGTCCCGCGCGCAGGCGATCGGCGAGCAGGTAGGTGCGCACTCCGAACAGCTGATCGCCGCCATCCCCGTCGAGCATCGTCGTTATGCCCGTCGCCGCGGCCGCGCGCATCAGCGGAAGCGTCCAGAAGTCGCCCCACCCGAGCAGCGGCATCTCCCAGGCGGCGAGCGACTCCAGCACGCTCGCGAGCAGCCCCCCGGGGAGCACCTCGGCGCCGATGCAGGGCAGCGCAAGCTTGCTCCTGAGCTCTTCGATCAGCTCGGCCTCGTCCATCGCGGGATGCTCGGGAAACGTCGCCGAGCACGCATACACGCGGTCCTCGGCCTGCTCCGCGCAGAGCGCGGCGACCGAGGAGGAGTCCAGTCCGCCGCTCATCAACACGCCGGTGGGGCCGTCGGTGGCGATCCTGCGCCCCGCCGCGAGCCGCAGCGCCTCGTCCATCTGCGCGACGAGCTGCGCCTCGGGAAGCTCGAGCGGCTCTTGGAAGCGAGGGGCCCAGTAGCGCTCCGCACGAGCTCCGTGGCGGTCGAGCAGCAGCACTCCGCCAGGCTCCAGGCGGCGGATGCCCGCGTACAGCGTCTGTGGGCCGGGGCGGCTGCTGAGCGCGATCCAGTGCGCGACGCCCGCGGGGTCCGGCGCCGGGCGCTGGGGCAGCAGCGCCAGCAGGTGGCGTATCTCGCCGGCGAAGCGCAGGCAGCCGCCGGCATCGTGGAGGAAGCAGGGACGCACCCCGAACTGGTCGCGGGCGATCAGCCCCTCGCCCTGCTCCCGATCCCATAGGAGCAGCACGAAGTCGCCGCGCATACGCCTCAGCAGATCGCGTCCCCACCGCCGGTAGCCGAGCGTGAGCAGCTCCTCGGTCTGATGGGTCGCCCCCACCGCGCCCGCGCCGCCCAGCTCTGCGGTCTGATGGGTCGCCCCCACCGCGCCTGCGCCGCCCAGCTCCGCCAGGATCTTGTCCCCGTTGTCGAGGTGCCCATCGAACAGGCACACCAGATCGCCCGGGAGCGCCGCCGGCCCGCTGTATGCGAGGCGCAGGGGCGGGCGATCGACGAGCGTGGCGGCGTGGGGCGCCAGCGCTCCGGCCACGCGCGCAGTGTCGGCGCGCCCTCCGGGGTCGAAGGCTCCGGCGAGCCAGCGGCTCACGGGGAGACACCCAGCCGTTGCTCGATCGCGACCGCGAGCTGGGTGGCGTCCACCTCGGGCCCGGCGACGATCCGCTCCACCCGGCGGCGGGCCGCGAGCGCGCAGATGTCGAGCAGCTCGCGCAGTCGGGCAGGCGCGGTGAGCACCGAGTTGAACGTCGCGGCGAGCAGCAGCTGCGGATCGGCGGCCGCTTCGAAGCGCGGCTCGCTGGCGGCGTCGCCGCGGCGATCGAGGATGAACAGCGCCTCCAGCGGCGCGGGCTCGGCGGCGCCGCGCATGCGCACGAGCTGCTCGCGGGCGTTGACCGCCACGATCTCCTCTCGCTGGGCCTCGCCCACGTGTGCGAGCCGCTGCGCCTCGGCGTGATCGAGGCCGGCCACCGGCGTGCCGGGATGACCCAGCAGCTCCTCTCCCGAGCGCTCCACCGCGAGCACGTCGTCGGTGAGGAAGCTCGCGCCGCGCCGGCACAACTCGAGCGCCACCGAAGTCTTGCCGGCGCGCGAAGGCCCGATCAAGGCGATCGCGCTCCCCGCTCTGACGACGGCGCCGGCGTGAAACACCTCGAGGCCGTGCAGCACCGCGGCGAACGGCAGCACCTGGGCGATCAACAGCCGCTGCCAGGCATCCTGGGCGCAGTCGCCGGTTGCGCACACCACGCTGCGTCCGTCGGCGCTGATCAGGTGGCTGCCCCACGTCGGCCCCCATATCAGATACCCCGCCTCGGGGTGCGCTTCGATGCGAAAGTTCACCGTCCCGTCGGGCGCTCGCTGGTCGCACACCAGCTCCGCCGAATCGGGCCATCCGAGCACGGCGGCGCTCTGGCCGGCCGCCACCGAGATCGCGAAGCCGCGGCCGGTCGGCGCGGCCGGGGCGTGCTGGAGGAACGGCAGCTGCGCGTCGGCGCTCACGTCGAGCCCGAACACCGTGGCGCTGCTCACCATCAGAGCTCGACGAGGCGACCGTAGGATCCGTCGCCGGCGGGGAGCACGGCGTGACCTGCGCACTCGACCCAGGCGTGCGCGAGGAAGTCCGGATCGGCGCGCGCGCCGATCACGAGCTTGGCGGGGATCCCCCGCCTGGCGAGCAGCCGCGTGAGCACCAGCGAGCGCGCCAGACAGCGGGTGTCGCCGGGGAGCAGGCGCAGCGTCCGTCCCACGGCGCGGCCGAGCCGGTGCGCTTCGACGAGCGCGCCGTCGGCCGGGGTGAGGCCGGGTGCGGGCTCCGTGGCCGGGGTGAGCTCGGGCTCGGGCTCCGTGGCCGGGGTGAGCCTGGGCGCGGGTTCCGTGGCCGGGGTGAGCCTGGGCACGGGTTCCGTGGCCGGGGTGAGCCCGGGCGCCGGCCCCATGGTCGGAGGAGGCTCAGGCGCCGGCCCCATGGCCGAGGGGGCCTCGGGCGGCCCCGCGCGCAGTGCGGCGACCGCCGACTCGATCGGCGCGCGGCGCAGCTCCCGACGTGCCCGCCGGTAGGCGGCGAGGATCTCGGCGGCCAGGCGCGCGCGCTCGGCCGGTCGCAGCCGCCGCGCGGGCGGCAGCCGCCGCGCGCCCGCATGGTCGGTCTCAGCGCGGAGCGTCGCCATCGAGCTCGACCAGCCCCCTGGCGAGCAGCGAGTTGCAGAGCTCGCACATGTCCCGCTCGACGGCCTCGGCCGGCTGCTCGTACTCGCCGGCCACCACCACGGCCGCGGCGCGCACCGAGTCCGCGCGCTCGAGCGCCGCCAGCATGTTCCCGGCGGTGGCGTTGAGCCCGTGGTATCTGCCGGTCTGGAGGTTCAGCACGACCGTCTCGGCCGGGAAGCTGCGGTAGACGACGTGCTGGGGCACTCTGATCTTCGCGGTCACTAACTCTGCGGCGCTGGGCGCTGTCTCTGGGGGCATCTGCATCCTTCCTGGCCTCTCTACGCTAGTACTCGATGATCGTCCCGCGGCGCTGACCATGGCGGATCGCGGCGCCGAGCACGAAGAAGGACAGCGGCAGCAGCACCACCGCGAACGCCGTCAGCTTCAGCAGCGAGGAGCCCAGCGGCTCCGCGACGGGACTGTTGACGAGCAGGTGGCGCAGCACGGCGGTGGCGGGCGTGAACGGCTGCAGGTGGCCGAGCGTCTGCATCCAGTTCGGCAGCACGCTCAGCGGGAAGTACACGCCGCCGGTCAGCGCCATCAGCGCGATCACCCAGCTCGTGCCGACGGCCCCCTGCTTGATCACGAGCGTCAGCGCGGCGAACAGCAGGCCGAGCGGCAGGAAGGCGAGCAGCGCCAGGCCCATCGCCGGCACGCTCAGCGGCACCGTCGACCAGTGCAGGCGCAGCCCGAACGCCAGGCAGCCGAGCGCGAGCGTGATCATCGCCATCAGGAACGAGAGCAGCAGCGGGAACAGCGTCATCGCGAGCACCCCGCGCACGGCCCCGAACGGCGAGAGCAGCATGCGGTCGAAGGTGCCCGCGACGAGCTCCTGGCGCACGAGTTCGGGGATCATGAAGCACGAGTACAAGACGTTCACGAGCGCGAGGCCGACGACGACGAACGCGAAGTAGCTGGCCGGCGAGGCGAAGCCGCGCAGGTGCACCAGCCGCGAGACGTAGTAGAAGAGCGTGAGGCTGAAGATCGCCGTCAGCACCTGGCTGACCAGGCGCGTGCGGTAGGAGAGGTACACGTGCAGGTCGCGCCGCATGATCGCCATGAACGCGCCCGTGGCGGTGAGCGCCCTG
>DASZIQ010000022.1:0-5185 GCA_035948945.1 Solirubrobacteraceae bacterium | reverse complement strand
CGGGTGCGCGAGTGATGTATGTCGCGGCGGCGGCGGTGGAGCACCGGCGGGCCGGCGCCGACGCACGGCTGCGAGCTCTTGCCCGGGTCGCCTACCGCCGCGGTCGCGCCGCGCGGCGCTTCGACGCCCGTCAGGGACGCGCCCCCGGGTTGCCACGCGAGCTGTGGACGCTCGCCGGATGCGTCGGGCATGTGGTGCGCCGCGGCTGCCCGGCCGGCTTGACGATGGTCGCCCACAGCGCCGGCCGCCTGCGCGAGGGCCTGGCGGCGCGAAACGCCGCACGCGCAGCCCCCCCGCCGGGCGAGGACTTCCTCTCCGGGACCAGCGGGACCGTCGGCGGGGTCGGCTCGCTGCTCCGCGCGCTGCAGGACGACGCGTCGCGGGCGTGGGAGCTTGCGAGCGGCCGGCGACTGCGGCTCGACCTCGCTGCGCGCAGGGATCCGCCGCGGCTGAGCGTCCTTGTCCTCGGCGTGGAGCGGCCCGAGCACGGCGACACCTGGGCCAAGGCACGGGCCGAGCTGCTGCGCTCGCGACACGACGTCGCCGTGCAGACGAGGCCCCCGCGCGGCCACGGCAAGTTCGAGAACCTGAACCGGCTGCTGAGCGAGCATCCCGCAGACGGTTGTGACTGGCTGCTCGTCGTGGACGACGACGTCGAGCTGCCGCGCGGATTCCTCGACCGCTTTCTGTTCCTCTGCGAGCGCTTCTCATTGCAGCTCGCCCAGCCGGCCCACTGCCTGGACTCTCATGCGGCGTGGCCGCTGACGCGGAGGCATTCCGGGAGCGTCGTGCGCGAGACGGGCTTCGTCGAGATCGGTCCAGTGACGGCGTTCGCGCGGACCACCTTTCCCGTGCTGCTGCCCTTTCCTGAGCTTCGCATGGGGTGGGGCCTGGACGCCCATTGGGCGGCGCTCGCCGCCGAGCATGCGTGGCGCTGCGGGGTCGTGGACGCGGTCTGCATGAGGCACCGGTCGGCCCCCGCGGCGGACGGCTACTCGCGCGAGGCGGCGGTCGCCGAGGCGCGCACGTTCCTCGCCACGCGTCCCTATCTGAGCGCGAACGAGACACAACGCACACTGATGACGCATCGGCGCTGGTGAGCCGCGCCGCCCCAAAGGTCGTCGTCGTGGCCGAGTTCTATCCGAGCCGCCGCGACCCGGTGCTTGGAATCTGGGCGCATCGCCAGGCGCTCGCCGCCCGCGACGCCGGCGCGGACGTGCAGGTGCTGGCGCTCCACCGGCTGGTCCCGCCGCGCGCCGCGCTCGCGGCCGGGCCGCTCCATGCCGCGCGGGCGCTCGCCGAGCTCGCGCGCGAGCCGCGCCGGCAGGTCCGCGACGGGCTACAGGTCACCTACCTGCCATACGTCTCGCTTCCCCGAGACCGCTCCTACGCGAGTTGGGGCGCCTGGGCGGCCCCCGTGCTGGCGCTGGGGCTGCGACGGCTCCGACGCTCGTTCCCTTTCGAGCTGATCCACGCTCACAACGCCGTCCCGGCCGGCGAGGCCGCGCGACTGGCCCGCGCGCGGGTGCCGATGGTGATCTCGGTGCATGGGGGCGACGTGCTGTACACGGCAACCCGCGTGCAGGGCGGCGCCGAGGCCGTGGCGCGAGGCCTCGGCGCCGCACGCCTCGTGCTCGCCAACAGCCACGGCATCGCCGAGCTCGCCCGCAGCAACGGCGCCCGGGAGACCCACGTCGTGCACCTCGGCGCGGACCTCCCCGCCGCCCCGCGTGCGCCGCGCGGCGAAGCGGCGGCCACGCTCGTGACCGTCGCGCACCTGATCGCGCGAAAGCGCCACGCGGACGTCGTCCGCGCGCTCGCGGTGCTCGGCGCCAAGCACCCGACGCTTCGCTACGCGATCGTGGGCGAAGGACCCGAGCGGGTGGCGCTGGAAGGGCTGGCCTCGCGGCTGGGCGTCGCCGAGCGGGTCAGCTTCCATGGACAGAAGCCTCCGGCGGAGGCCGTCGCGCTGGCGCAGAGGTCCACGCTGTTCGTGATGCCGTCCACCGAGGAGGCATTCGGCGTGGCCTACATCGAGGCGATGGCCGGCGGGGTCCCGGCGATCGGCTGTCGCGGCGAGCCGGGACCCGAGGAGATCGCGGCCGCGGGGGACGGCTTCGTGCTCGTGCCCCCGGGCGACGTCGAGCGGCTGACGCAGCGCATCGATGAGCTGCTCTGCGACCCGCACCGGCTGCGCGAGGCCGGCCAGCGTGCCCGGGCCACGGTCGCGGCGCAGTTCACCTGGGAGAGCTGCGGCGAGGCGACGCTCGCCGCCTACGAGCACGCGCTTCGGTGAAGCCGGTCCTGTTCGTCACGGGTCACGCCCCCGCATACCGCGTGGGCGCGTTCCAGCGCCTACACGAGCGCGAGACTGTCGAGTTCGCGCTGTTCGGCGGACGCATGATCCATGGCGGAGCCGCGCACGAGCGAGAGCTGCCGTTCCCCCACCGCATGGTCCGGCCGCGCGAGCTCGCGGCGATCGCCGCCAGCGGCCGCTTCAGGGCCGTCGTCTGCCCGACCGGCGGACGCATCGCGCCGCTGGCGAGCTGGGCCGGCGCCCGGCGCGCCGGCGTCCCGCTGATCCTCTGGGCCTCGCTCTGGGCGCATCCACGGAGCCTCGCGCACGCCCTCAGCTACCTGGCGCTGAGGCGCCTGTACGGCAGCGCGGACGCGGTCGTCACCTACGGACCGCACGTCAGCGCTTACGTTCGCGCTCGGGGGGCGCGCAACGTGCACGTCGCGCCGCAGTCGGTCGACAACGAGTTCTGGCGCTCGCCGGACGTCGGGCCACCGCCGTCGGGGTCCTGGCCGGCGCAGGCGTCCACGAGGTTCCTGTTCGTCGGCCGTGCGGCTCCCGAGAAGGGTCTGGCGGTGCTGCTGCGCGCCTGGCGGGCCAGCGGCGTTGACCCGGCCCGCACCGCACTCGTCGTGGTGGGCGGAGGCGGCGCGCCCGGCGGCGGGGCTCCGGCGGGCGCCCAGGAGGGGGCGTGCGAGGGGGTCGCCTTCATCGACCCGCTCGCGCCGCCGGCGCTGCGTGACGCCTATGCGGCAGGCGACGCGCTCGTCGTGCCGTCGATCGCGACCCGCACCTTCCGCGAGCCCTGGGGGTTGGTGGTCAACGAGGCGATGAACAGGGGGCTGCCCGTGATCGCCTCCGATGCAGTCGGGGCGGCCGCTGGAGGTCTCGTGCAGGACGGACACAACGGAATCATCGTGGCGGCCGGCGATGAGGGTGCGCTTGCGGATGCGATCCGCAGGCTGGCGCTCGACGCGCCGCTGCGCCGGCGCATGGGCGAAGCAGCCGCGGGGGACGTGCGCGCTTATGACCACGACTCCTGGGCGGCGGGCTTCTCGGCCGCCTTTGCAAGCGTCGGCGCCTCCGCGGGCGCCTAGGCGAAGTTCCCTCGAGGACCCTTGCTAGCGTTGCGGGGCTTGGAACGGATCTCGGCCACTATCCCGCGCCTGTTGGCGCTGGCGCTGGTGCTGGCTGCGGGGATCGCCTCGCCGGCCCGCGCAAGCGTGGGCGAAACGATCATCCAGCGGTGCACTCATGGGCAGTCGCTCAGCGGGTTCAGCCAGCAGGCGTACAGCGAAGCGCTCAAAGATCTCACGGCCGACGCGCGCGAGTACACCGAATGCGGCGCCCTCATCCGCCAGGCACAGCTCGCCGCGGCGACGGGCCATGGCTCTGCCGGCGGCGCGACGGCGATCGCGGCGATCACCCCCACGGCGTCCGAGCAGCGGCGGCTCGCGCACGCCGCGCGATCCGGAGCGTCTCCGATCCGCCTCGGGAACAGCCTGATCCACCCGGGCGTGGTCCACGCGAACATCGCATCCGCATTCAGCTCGCTGCCCACGCCGCTGCTCGTGATGGTCATCTTCCTGCTCGCCTGTCTGGTGCTGGTGGCGGGCGGGGCCGTCCGAAACCGCATCCGTGCCCGCCGCATCGACTGAGCCCGCCGCCGCGCCGGTCGTGGCGCAGCCGCCGGCGCCGCTGCGTGGCCGCCGCACGCCACCGTCGCCGCCCCTGCGAGGGCCCGCCGATCGCGAGCGCCTCGAGCTGTGGAGCATTGCCGCGATCACCGCCGGGCTGATCTGCTTCGTCACCTTCTACGCGAAGGGCGGGCTGAGCCTCGAAACGATGACCACGACCGAGATCGCGCTCACGTGCGCCTCGGCGGTGGCCGTCGTGGCGGCGATCCTCGTGGCGCCGCCCGGTCGGCGCGCGTATGGGGTCTGGTCGCTCGGGCTGCTGCTGGCGTTCGCGGCGCTGACGGCGCTCTCGGTGGCCTGGTCGGTCCAGCCGGACGAAAGCTGGCAGGACGCGGGACGGATGTTCTCCTACTGCGGCGTGTTCGCCGCTGCGCTCGCGCTGGTGCGGATCGCCCCCTCGCGATGGCCGGCGGTGATGGGCGGGGTCACGGTGGCGGCCGTGATCGTGTGCGCGTATGCGCTGCTCACGAAGATCTTCCCCGGCGAGCTCGTCCCGGCGAGCGGGGTCGCGCGCCTGGACCAGCCCTACGGATACTGGAACGCGATCGGCCTGACCGCGGCGATCGGGGCGATCTGCTGCATGTGGCTCGGCGCGCGGCGCACCGGTCATGCGCTGCTCAGCGCGATGGCCTACCCGGCGATGGCGTTGCTGCTGCTGACGCTGCTGCTCGCCTACTCGCGCGGGGCGCTCGCTGCGCTGGCGATCGGACTGGCGCTCTGGTTCGTGCTCGTACCGCTGCGCCTGCGGGGTGCAGCGGTGATGATCGTCGGCGGCCTCGGTGCTGGTGCGGTGGCGGCGTGGGCCTTCTCCACGCATGCGCTCAGCGCCGAAGGGGTCGCGCTCGGCACGCGCGCCACCGCGGGCCACAGGCTTGGCGCGCTGGTCCTCGCGATGCTGCTCGTGGTCACGCTCGCGGGCGTGGCGATCGGCTTCTTCGGTGGGCGGAGGGCTCCATCGCCGATCCTGCGCCGGCGCGCCGGGGCGATCCTGCTGGCGTCGCTCACGCTCGCCGTCGTCGGCTTTGCGGGTGCGCTCGCGCACAGCCATCGTGGGTTCACGGGGAGCATCTCCCACGCTGTCGACGCGCTCACCAATCCGAACGCGAAGCCGCCTCCCAACACCGCCGGGCGCCTGACGGCGGTCGCCAGCGTTCGCGCGCGCTACTGGAAGGAGGCGCTGCAGGTCTTCTCC
>DASZIQ010000021.1:0-8519 GCA_035948945.1 Solirubrobacteraceae bacterium | reverse complement strand
TATACGCACATGCAACGCACTCGCGGAAACAACCCACGGAGGCTGCGTGGGTGGCAAATGGAACTCGTAAGCGAGTGATCGTAGGCTTAACGCCGATGCCACAAGTTTGACCGGCATCGCGTGACTGACGACGGGGGCGGCGATGCCGCCCCCGTTTGTCGTTCCGCCGCCATCGGCGACGATTTGTCGAACGCGGCTCACGACGACTACCGGGCGCTCAGGCCCCCGGCTCCCAACGGCTAGCCGCGTTCAGGCTTGCCCCCAACAACCAGCTTCCCTCAAGCCCAACCCCACCCCGGCCGATCAACACCGCATGCAGGCAGCCTTCGCTGGAGTGATGGGCGCCATGTTCGGCTCGTTCCTGAACGTGGTCGCCTTCCGGCTGCCAAGGCGCGAGTCGATCGTCAAGCCGCGCTCGCGCTGCACCTCTTGCCAGACGCAGATCAAGCCGTACGACAACGTCCCGATCCTCTCGTGGATCGTGCTGCGCGGGCGCTGCCGCAACTGCTCCGCGAAGATCTCTCCCCGCTACCCGCTGGTCGAGGCCGGGACCGCGCTGCTGTGCGCCGGCGCCGTGCTCACGCACGACACGGCCGCCGGGATCGCGCTGTCGGTCACGCTGATCCTGCTGCTGGTGCCCGCGGCGCTGATCGACCTGGAGTACCGCATCATCCCGAACAAGCTGACCGGAGCCGGGGCGCTGCTGGCGCTCGGGCTGGGGATCGCGCTCGACCCCAGCGGCGAGCCCACGCGGCTGATCGCGGGGGCCGCCGCCGGTGGCTTTCTGCTCGCCGCGGCGCTTGCGTACCCCGGCGGGATGGGGATGGGCGATGTCAAGCTCGCCGGGGTGATGGGGCTGTTCCTCGGCGCGGCCGTCGCGCCCGCGATCCTGGTCGCGCTGGTCTCGGGGGTGGTGGTTGGCGCCGTGATCGTCGCGCGCAAGGGCGCTCGCCAGGGGCGCAAGACCGCGGTGCCGTTCGGGCCCTTCCTCGCGCTCGGGGGGATCGTCGCGGTGTTTGCCGGCCAGCCGATCGTCCACTGGTACCTGCAGAGCTTTGTGCACTGATGGACGAAATGGCGTCGGGGAAAATCAACCCTTCAGAGATTGGCCGCAGAGGTCGATGAGGTTCCTGCCAATGCCGTCGCTCAGCGCACTGATGCCGAACCTCAACCTCAACATCTCCCTCGGCCGCGGGGGCGGGACCGTCGTCGGGCTCGACGTCCAGCCCGGGTATGTGGCCGCTGTGCAGGCGCACGTCAACGGCGGGATCGTCGTCGAACGGGCCGCGGGGGCCGCGCTCGCGCCCGACATCATGCGTGAGGGCGAGGTGCTGGACGAGCGTGAGCTTGGTGCGGCATTGCGCGAGCTCTTCGAGGACGGGCGGCTGGGCAAGCGCGTTCGCGTGGGGCTGGCCAACCAGCGCACGGTGCTGCGCACGCTGGAGCTGCCGCCGGTCACCGACCGCAAGGAGCTCGACGCCGCGGTGCGCTTCCAGGCCGAGGATCAGGTGCCGATGCCGCTGGCCTCCGCCGTGCTGGACTACCACTCGCTCGGCGTGTTCGACACCCCCAACGGGCCGCGCCAGCGCGTGATCGTCGTCGCCGCCCAGCGCGAGATGGTCGAGAAAATGTTGCGCGCCGTCAGCTACGCCGGCCTGCGCGCCGAGGGCGTGGATCTCTCCGCGTTCGCGCTGATCCGCTCGCTGTACCACCCCGGCGCCGCGCATGCCGCCGCGCAGAGCGAAGGCGGGGAGGGAGGCGACACCGAGCGTGTGCTGTATCTGAACGTCGGCGGCCTCACGAACATGGCGATCGCCGAGGGGACGCTGTGCCGCTTCACCCGCGTCGTCGGCGGCGGCTTGGAGGCGATGGCCAGCGAGATCGCCGAGCGGCGCGGAATCCCCTTGGTCGATGCCCGCGCGCAGCTGGCCGAGTTCGAGCTGCCCCGCCCCGGCGCGGCGCCCTCGCCGGCGCTGCCCGGGCGAACCACTGCATCCGCGCCGCACGCCCCGGCCGCGACCCCCGTGCTGCCCGACCCAGAGGCGGTCGAGACTTGGGCGCTCGCGCAGGACCCGAGCGCGGAGCCGCAGGCGACGCCCGCGGCGGCCCCCGAGAACGGGCCGACGATCCACCTGGACCTTCCCGACCTGCCACCCGAGCCGGAGCCGGAGCCGGCCGCGCCGGCCCTCGACCCCGAGGTGCGGATGGTGCTGGAGAACGGCATCCGCGAAATCGTCGGGGAGGTGCGCAACTCGCTGGAATTCCACCGCTCGCAGGAGGGCGGCGGCGAGGTGAAGAGCGTGGTGCTGAGCGGGCCGGCGCTCGAGATGCGCGGCTTCAGCGAGGCGCTCGAGGCCGACCTCGGCCTGGAGGTGCGGCGCGAGTCGGTGCACTTCGCCGACAACGCCGACCAGAGTGCCGCGCACCCGATCTCTCCCCATCGCCTGGCGATCGCGACCGGCCTGGCCACCGAGGAGGCGCCCCGATGAGGGCCGTCAACCTGATCCCCAACGAGCAGCGCAAGGGCGGCGCCGTCGGGCGGCGCTCGCAGGGCGCCGCGTTCGCGGTGCTGGGGCTGCTGGCGGGCGCGGCGATCCTGACGTTCATGTACGGGATGGCTGACCACCAGGTCGAAAGCCGCAAGTCCGAAGCCGCGAAGCTCAGCGCCCGCGCGGCGACGGTGCAGGCGCAGGCCTCGCAGCTGACCCCCTACACGAGCTTCATGCAGATGCGCGAAGAACGTCTGCAGACGATCGCGCAGCTGATCAACTCCCGCTTCGACTGGTCCAGCGCGATGGGCGAACTGAGTCGCGTGCTGCCCCGGAGCGTCTCGCTCAGCTCGCTGGAGGCGACGATCGCCTCGTCGGCCACCAGTGGCACGAGCTCCTCGGCGCCCGCCAAACCCGCATCCTCGTCCCCATCGTCGTCCTCTTCTTCCTCCTCCTCATCCCCATCGTCCTCGTCTTCTGCTTCAACCAGCTCCAGCTCGTCCTCCTCCTCCGCCACTCCCGCCAACGGCACGGCCGCGGCGGCCGCGGCGACCTCCGCGCCGGCGACCTCCGCGACCCCCGCGGGCGCGACGCCGAGCTTCACGCTTGCCGGCTGCGCCGCGAGCCAGGGCGTGGTGGCGCAGATGCTGGTGCGCCTGCGCCTCGTCAGCGGCGTCAGCGGCGTGACCCTGCAGAGCTCCACCAAGTCGAGCTCCGGCAGCGGCGGCTCCGGCAGCGGCTCGTGCCCGTCCGAAGCTCCCGCGTTCTCCGTGAGCGTCACCTTCGATCCGCTGCCCGCCCCGCCGGCGACCAGCACCGAAACGCTCGAGGCGACGGCCGACCCCGGCTCCAGCTCGAGCGCCCCGCATAAGCACACCGTGTCGAGCGTCACAAAAGGAGCGGGTCGATGACCGGTCGCGATCGAATCGTGCTGATGGCGATCGTCGTGCTCGTCGTGCTCGCCGGCGGCTACCTGATGGTCGTATCGCCCGAGCGCAAGCAGGCCGCCGAAGCGCAGACCGCGGTGCAGAGCGCCCAGGCGCAGCTGCAGAGCGCCGAACAGCAGGCCGCCAGCGCGCGCGCCGCGCAGCAGCGCTACGCCGCCGCGTACAGCTCCGTGGTCAGCCTCGGCAAGGCGGTGCCGCCGGCCGACGAAGTGCCCTCGTTGATCTTCGAGCTCGAACAGGCATCCAACCAGCGCGAGGTGGACTTCAACTCGATCACCTCCAGCGGGGCTGGCGGCGCCTCGGGCGCGGCTGGCGCGAGCGCTGCGACCGCGGCCTCCACGGCGGCCTCCGGCGGCTTCACGCAGATGCCGTTCACGTTCATCTTCAAGGGCGGCTTCAAGGGTCTGTCGCACCTGCTCGGGCAGGTCGAAGGCTTCGCGGTGCGGACCAACGCCGGCGGCCTCGCCGTCAGCGGCCGCCTGCTGACGATCCAGGGCGTCACGATCACGCCCGAAAACGGCGGCTCGGCCGGTAACAAGGCGGCGGGTGGGACCAACAGCTCGTCGAGCTCGGGCGCCCTCACCGCGACCGTCACCGCCACCGCATACGTGCTGCCCGCCACCCAGGGGCTGACCGGCGGCGCCACCCCGAGCGGCCCGACGAGCGCCGCGGGCGCGACCACCACCGCGAGCGCCGGCTCCTCGGGGTCGAGCACTCCGGCCACCCCCGCTGTCGTGAAGGTGACGCCATGAACGAGATCTTGCAATCGCTGAAGTCCGACCTGCTCGACCGGCGCATGCTGCCGATCCTGCTGGCGCTCGGCGCGCTGCTCGCCGGCGCCGTCGCCTACGTGGTGCTGGCGGGAGGATCGAGCGGAGCCGGAACGCCCTCGGCGGCGGTCGGGGTGCCGAATCCCGCGGCGGTCGCCGCGGGCCCGAGCCTCGCGGTCACGCAGGCGCTGGAAAACCCGCACGCGGCCGTGTCCGAGACGACCGACGGCGCACGCTACCGCCACAAGCCCGGCACGCGCGACCCCTTCATCCCGCTGCCCTCGCCGAAGGCGAAGAGCGAAACCACGAGCACCACCCCGTCGGTGTCCTCGCCCTCGCCGAGCTCGACCTCCCCGAGCGTGGAAAAAAGCAGCCCCACCTCGACCGGCACGGGCGGCGCGGAAACGACGCCCTCGACCCCGGTGAAGCCGGCGCCGAAGAAGAAGCCCAAGACCGTGTACCTCGTCACCGTGCAGTTCGGCCTGCTGCCCTCGACCACGACCGAGCTCGCGCAGCTGACCCCCTACTCGGACCTCAAGCGCCTGCAGCCGCTGCCCTCCAAGGACGACCAGCGGCTGATCTTCGCCGGCGCGCGCGGCAACGGCAAGGGCGCGGTGTTCGAGCTCAGCCGCGAAGCGATCCTCAAAGGCCAGGCGACGTGCATCCCGACCGCCTCGCAGTGCGAAGCGATCGTCCTCGAAACGGGGCAGAGCGAGGAACTGACATACCTCGAACCGGACGGCCAGAGCGTGCCGTACGAACTGAAGCTCGTCAGCATCGCCAAGGAATCCCCCACCGCGAGCGCCGCGCGCGTTCGCCATCGCCATCACCATCGGTAGGGCGGTACCGCCTGTGGTGGTAGGGGGAGATCGTCCGCGCGGGTAGGCGCGTAGCCCGGGCGCACGGGCGCTGGCCGAAACGGGGATGCGAGCCGAAGGCGAGTGTCTCCCGGCTTCGGTCCTCCCTGCCCAGCGGCGACGCCCCGCTCTCCGCCGTCGCGGTGCATGGAGGCACCAGCGTCAATGCCTCATTCTTCGCCGTCGCGGTGCATGGAGGCACCGCGCCCACCCGCGCGGTGCCCAACACGCCCGCGCGGACGATCCCCAAAGACCCACCTGCCGATCCCCCGCAAGCTGGCGGTGACGACGCACGACGCATATGCTGGGCGCCAATGATCCTGCGCCTCACCACCGCCGGCGAGTCCCACGGGCCCGGCCTGACCGCGATCGTCGAGGGTCTGCCCGCCGGCCTGGAGCTGCACGCCGAGGAGATCGACGCCGACATGGCGCGCCGCCAGCTCGGGCACGGCCGCGGCGGGCGCATGAAGATCGAGCGCGACACGGCGACCGTGACCGGGGGCGTGCGGCACGGGCGCACGCTCGGCAGTCCCGTCGCGCTGCAGGTCGCCAACCGCGACTACGCCAACTGGGAGGAGCGGATGAACCCCTGGCCGGTGCAGGCCGATGTGCCCGAGGTGCACCTGCCGCGGCCCGGCCACGCCGACCTCGTGGGCACCTGGAAGTACAAGCAGAGCGACGTGCGCAACATCCTCGAGCGGGCCTCCGCGCGCGAGACCGCCGCGCGCGTCGCCGGCGGCGCGCTGGCGAAGACCTTCCTGCGCGCGCTCGGCGTGCAGGTGCGCTCGCACGTCGTGCAGATCGCCTCCGTGCGCGCGCCCGCGCGCGAGGGCGCGCTCGCGCTCGATGACTTCGCGGCGGTGGACGACTCGCCGGTGCGCTGTCTGGACGCGGACGCCACGCGCGCGATGGTCGCCGAGATCGACGCGCTGCGCAAGGCCAACGAGTCTCTCGGCGGCGTGTTCGAGGTGCTCGCCTTCGGGCTCACGCCCGGGTTGGGCTCGCACGTCTCCTGGGAGGAGCGCCTCGATGGATGCCTGGCGCAGGCGATCCTCTCGATCCAGGCGCTGAAGGGCGTCTCGATCGGCGCCGGCTTCGAGGTCGCCGGGGTGCCGGGCTCCCAGGCGCACGACGAGATCTTCCACTCGCCCGAGCGCGGCTGGTACCGCGAGACCAACCGCGCGGGCGGCCTGGAGGGGGGGATGACCACCGGCGAGCCGCTGGTGGTGCGCGGCGCGATGAAGCCGCTGCCGACGCTGACCAAGCCGCTGCGCTCGGTCGACATCGCCACGCTCCAGCCGGCCGAGGCGCTGCGCGAGCGCACCGACTCCTGCACGGTGCCCGCTGCGGGCGTGGTGGGGGAGGCGATGGTCGCGCTCGTGCTCGCCGATGCCTACCGGCGCAAGTTCGGCGGCGACCACATCGACGACGTCCTGCAGGCGGTGCGCGCCTACGAGGAGCGGATCGATTGGCGCCGCTGAGCCACACGTGTCCGCCGCGCGGACCGGCGGGGCGGGCGGGGGCCGATTCTCCGCCGGGCCGGCCGGGGATGGAGCGCGAAGGCCGGCTGTTCGCGGGAGGCTGAGCGAGTGGCGCTCGTCCTGATCGGCTTCATGGGGGCCGGCAAGTCGACGCTCGCCGGCCGCCTGGCCGCGCTGCGCGGGCGCGCGCCGATCGACGGCGACGCGCTGCTGGTGGAGCGTTTCGGGCACTCGGTGGCCCGCGAGTTCGAGCTTCACGGAGAACAGGCTTTTCGCGCGGCGGAGGAGGAGGTTGTGTGCGGGCTGCTGGAGGGCGTCGACGCGCGCGACGTGATCGCGCTCGGCGGCGGCAGCGTGCTCTCCGCGCGCGTGCGCGCGGCGCTTACAGGCCACACGACCGCGCTGATCGAGGTCGCGCCGGAGGTCGCGTGGGAGCGCGTACACCGCGACGACGGCTCCGAGCGCCCGCTGGCGCGCGACCGCGACGCCTTTGAGGCGTTGTACGCCGAGCGCCGCGGGCTGTACGAGCAGGTGGCCGACGCCCGGCTGCTGTGGGCCGAGTCGGCTTCGGGCGCTTACCCGGTCTTTGTTGGCTCTGGTCTGCTGACCGAAGCCGGGGGACACGCGCCTGCGGCGCTGGCCGATTTGGGGATGGGAGCGGAGCGAGTGTCTCCCCAATCGGTCCCCGTTTCGACCGAAGCCGGGAGACACTCGCCTACGGCGAGAATCCCCGTTTCGGCCAGCGAGCGTCTCGCGGCCGTGTGGCCCTTCGACCGCACCGCCTCGCGGCCCTTCTACGTCACCGACGAGACGGTCGGCGGGCTGTATGCGGGGCGGTTGGGTGAGCTGAAGTCGATCTCGGTCCCCCGGGGCGAGTCGGCCAAGCCGATCACAATGCCCCCGGGCGAGTCGGCCAAGACGCTGGCCACCGCCGAGCGCGTATGGCGCGAGCTGGCGCACGCGGGCATGACCCGCGCCGACCACCTCGTGGCGCTCGGCGGCGGGGTGGTGGGCGACCTGGCGGGCTTCTGCGCCGCCACCTACCAGCGCGGCGTGCCGGTCGTGCAGATCCCGACCACGCTGGTCGCGCAGGTGGACTCGGCCTACGGCGGCAAGACCGGCGTCGACCTCCCCGAGGCGAAGAACTACGTCGGCGCTTACCACCAACCCGCGGCGGTGCTCGTGGACCCCGACACGCTGCGCACGCTGCCGCCGGAGGAGCTGAGCGCCGGCTGGGTCGAGGTGCTGAAGACCGCGCTGATCGCGGGCGGGGAGCTGTGGGAGCGCGTCGCGGCGGAAGCGCCTGGGTCGCCGCCCGACGAGCGCACGATCCTCGCCTGCGCGCGCCTGAAGCTCGCGGTCGTCGCCGAGGACGAGCGCGACGGCGGCCGCCGCCAGGTGCTCAACCTCGGGCACACCGTCGGCCACGCGATCGAGACCGCCACCGCCTACGGGCGCTACCGCCACGGCGAGGCGGTCGGCCTCGGCCTGCTCGCCGCGCTGCGCCTCTCCAGCCAGGAGCAGCTGCGCGCCCATGTGCACGCGCTGCTGGGCGCCCGCGGGCTGCCCGTCGCGCTGGAGGGCGCGAGCGTCGATGAGGTCGTG
Source organism: Solirubrobacteraceae bacterium (assembly GCA_035948945.1). Taxonomy (GTDB): domain Bacteria; phylum Actinomycetota; class Thermoleophilia; order Solirubrobacterales; family Solirubrobacteraceae; genus Palsa-744. Next base: position 370 of record DASZIQ010000021.1, on the reverse strand, counting down.
GCGGCCGTCGCCCACGACAAGAAGCGAGTCGGTGCCGCCAGCACCCCGTTCGTGCTCGTGGGCGCCCCGGGCGACGTGCGGGTCGGCTGCGAGGTGGCCGAGGACGAGCTGCACGCCGCGGTCGCCGAGCTGGCGTCATAGACAGTTTTTTAGCCCTAGCCAGCTTCGGGCCCCAGCCAAGCTTCAGCCTCACCGGCCCGGTCCCCGGAGTCATTTTCGCGCCTGAAGGGGTAGTGGGTCAGTTTGAGGATCGGCCCCACGGGGCCGGATTTGGGGTTTACGCTGCGCGGCATCCATAGCCAACCAGCGGCCCCGGCGCGGGCTGGAACCCAACGCCGGAGCCTGAGCACAGGAGAAGAGACCTCCCATG
>DASZIQ010000020.1:0-4731 GCA_035948945.1 Solirubrobacteraceae bacterium | reverse complement strand
TGGCCAAGCAGCTGCAGGCCGGGTCGGTCTACATCAACAGGCACGCGGACGTGGCGCCCAACGCGCCGTTCGGCGGCATCAAGGGCTCGGGCTTGGGCGTGAAATTCGGCCTGGAGGGCCTGCACGACGATTAAGATCATCAACGCGGCGGCCTGAAGCCCTCAAGCGGCGAGGACGGGCCTCAGCGGGTTTGATCCGGGCACGCGGCGGTGACATTGTTGGCGCAGCAGACAGGCAGACTGGCCTTCGAAATAACAACGGCCCGGTCGGCAGGGGAGGACAACATGGGTTCGATTCGTTGGGTGCTCGCACTGGCGAGCCTTTTCGGCGCAACCACGGCCGTCGCGCAGACCGCGACGCCCGCAGGCGGCCAGCTCGAGGAAGTCGTCGTCACGGCAACGCGCCGCAGCGAGAGCCTGCAGGACGTGCCGATGTCCATTACGGCCCTCAACGCGGCCACCCTCGAGCAGCGCTCGGTCAAGTCCTTCATCGATTACGCCGGCCAGGTGCCGAGTCTGGCCTTTGCCGACACCGGGGACGGCAGCGGCACGGCCCGGACCATCTCTATCCGCGGCGTGTCGGGTGACAACACGACGGGCTTTTACATCGACGAGACGCCGGTGCCCGATTCGATCGACCCGCGGGTCATCGACGTCGAGCGCATCGAGGTGCTGCGCGGACCCCAGGGAACCTTGTACGGCGCGCGCTCCATGGGTGGCACGGTGCGCATGATCACGACGCAGCCGGACCTGAACAACTTCTCCGGGCGAGTCAGTGCCAACGGCGGCAAGACCCAGGAGGCGAGCAACGCCAACTACGGCGTCGATGGCGCGGTCAACATCCCGCTGCTCCAGGGCACGATGGCCCTGCGTGCGGTTGCCTTCTACCAGCACGACGCGGGCTTCTTCAAGCGGCGCTTCCTCACGAACCCAGCCGACGTCAACAACCTTGCGCCGAACTCCAATCCCACGACGCTGGGCAACCTGCCGACGACGACCGTCGATGACGTCGGACGGGACAACAGCTACGGGGCGGCCGCCTCACTGGCCATCAAGGCGAGCGAGGGGCTCATGATCACCCCGCGCGTCATGTTCCAGAAGTCCGATACGAACGGCCTGCTGTATGCGGATGGCGGAAGCTATCCGGTCCCGGCGGTCGTCGGGCTGGTGAACATGCATCCGCAGGGGTTCCTGCAGGCGCGCTTCTTCAACCTGCCAGAAGACAGTAAGGACTCCTGGGTGCTGGCCTCGCTCGGCGCCAGCTACGATGCGAGCTCCTTCAACTTCGTTTCATCGACCTCGTACTTCGATCGCACCGTCGATGAGACGGAGGACGAGACCGACTTCCTCTGGCAGAACATCGAGGCGCCCTTCGACGGCATCCCGCTGGGAAATGTCAACAATCCCAACACGCCGCTGTACCACGCGGTCCCGATTTCCTCGAACATCCGCGAGCTCAAGCAGATCCATCGCTTCGTGCAGGAGCTGCGCGTGACCTCGCGTGTGTCGGGCCCCTGGCAGTACGTCGCCGGCTTCTTCTTCTCGGACACGCGCGGCCGCGTGCCGTTTGCGGGCTACTACCCGCCGGCGCTCGCCCCGGGCATCAGCCAGACCGGCGGGTTCGTCGTGCAGGGGATCCCGGGGCTGCCGATCCCCGTGAACCCGCTGAATCCGGACGAGATCTTTGCCCAGGACTACCAGACCAAGGTCAGCGAGCCGGCGCTCTACGGCGAGCTCTCCTACGCGTTCACCGAGGTCTGGAAGGCCACAGTGGGCCTGCGCGGCTACCGCGTGCGCACGGAGACCGGCGGTTACCTCGAAGGTATTGCATTCGGCGGCCCGCGCATCACCGATCCCAACACGTCCACGACCGAGAGCGGCGTCAACCCCAAGATCGCACTCGAGTACAAGCTCTCACCCGACAAGCTGCTCTACGCGGACGCCGCACGCGGCTTCAGGCCCGGTGGCCTGGTGCCCTCCATTCCCGGCAACACCGCGAGCGACCCGCTCGGGTGCTTCGCCCAGCTGCAGGCGCTCGGCTACACGAGCGCGGCGCAGACCAAGAGCTACAAGTCCGACCACCTGTGGAACTACGAAGTCGGCGCCAAGACCGCGTGGGCCGACAACCGGCTCACCGTCGACGGAGCGGTCTTCTTCACCAAGTGGGACCAGATCCAGCAGCTGGTCGCGCTGCCGTGCGGATTTCAGTTCCGCGCCAATTCCGGTCGGGCGGAGATCAAGGGCTTTGATCTTGAGATCCACGGGCGGCCGACGGCCAACCTCGACCTGAGCGCTGGCGTTGGCTTCCAGCACGCGCGTATCACCCAGAGCAGCCCGCTGTTGCCGGCGCTGCAGGACGGCGCGCGCGTGTACGAGGTGCCGGACTGGACCGGCAATGCCGCGGCCAGCTACACGATCCCACTCAGCAGCGAGAGCGGTCTGGTGGGCACGGTGACCTACTCGTACACCGGGGACAGCGTCAGTGCGAGCGTCGATACCAACCACCCGCGACTGCGCCCGGGCTACACCCTGCTGGACGCCCGGCTCGCTTACCGCCTGCATAACTACGAGTTCGCCTTCGTGGGCAAGAACCTGACGGACACGGAGGCCAACCTCGGCGACAACCGTTCGCTCGCCGCCGAAACGGTGGGGCGGCCGCGCATCGTGGTGAATGCTCCGCGCATGCTGGGGGTCGAGGTGCGGGCGAAGTTCTAAAATGCCCGCATGACACCCAAGGCGTCCGACCAGCACGCGAGAGGCAGGGTCGGCCTCGATCCGATCGAGAGCGCCTCGCTCGAGGAGTTGCGGGCCCTGCAGCTGGAGCGCCTGCGGTGGTCGCTCGGGCACGCCTGGGCGGGCAACCCGCGCTACCGCTCGAAGTTCGAGGCCGCGCAGGTGCATCCAGAAGACCTGCGTTCGCTCGAGGACCTGGCGCGCTTTCCCTTTACCCACAAGGCCGACTTGCGCGCCGCCTACCCGTTTGATTTCTTCGCGGTGGCCCCTGAGCGGCTGGCGCGCATCCATGCGTCCTCGGGCACGACAGGCAAGCCCACCGTGGTCGGCTATACGAAGCGCGACCTTGAGACGTGGGCCCACCTCGTGAGCCGCTCGATCTACGCCGCCGGGGGGCGCCCGGGAATGAAGGTGCATATCGCCTACGGCTACGGGCTCTTCACCGGGGGACTGGGTGCGCACTATGGCGCGGAGGCGCTTGGCTGCACGGTCATCCCGGTCTCTGGCGGCCAGACCGAGCGACAGGTGCAACTGATCCGCGACTTCGAACCCCACATCATTATGGTGACCCCGAGCTACATGCTCGCAATCCTCGATGAGTTCGTCCTCCAGGGGATCGATGCTCGCCGGACGTCGCTGCAAGTCGGCATCTTCGGCGCGGAGCCCTGGAGCGAGGGCATGCGCGCGGAGATCGAACGCTCCTTCGCGATTGATGCGGTCGACATCTACGGCCTGTCGGAAATCATGGGTCCAGGCGTCGCCCAGGAATGCGTCGAGACCAAGGACGGGCTCACGCTGTGGGAGGATCACTTCTACCCAGAGGTGATCGACCCGCAGACGCTCCAGGTGCTTCCCGAGGGGCAGGAGGGGGAACTGGTGCTGACCTCGCTCACCAAGGAGGCCCTGCCCGTGATCCGCTACCGCACCGGCGACCTCACGCAACTGCTGCCGGGCACGGCTCGCACGATGCGGCGCATGGCGCGCATTGCCGCGCGCTCCGATGACATGATGATCATCAGGGGCGTGAACGTCTTTCCCAGCCAGATCGAGGAGCACATCCTCGCCTGCGGTGCGCTCTCCGCGCACTACCTGATCGAGATCAGCCGCCCAGAGCGGCTCGACGAGATGAGGATCCACGTCGAATGCCGGCCGGGTATCGGCAGCGCCGAGGGCGCCGCCGCCGCCGCTCAGCTCGCGCGCCGGATCAAGGCGGTGATCGGCATCAGCGTGAAGGTCGAAATCGCCGCCACCGGCAGCCTCGCGCGCTCTCAGGGCAAGGCCAAGCGCGTAGTTGACCTGCGCACTGGCGGCGCGGTTTAGTGGGGCGGTTCGGGACGAAGCGGCGGACTTTGTGATCTGGCAGGAATCCGGTGGCAGCGGGGATTGCACGATTCTCCTCCTGCATGGGCTCGGGGCGACGGCGGCCGTCTGGACGGGCGTGCGGGAGGCCCTTGAGGAGCGGGGCGGGAGGCGCTGGGTGGTGGCCGATCTTGGCGGCCACGGCGGCTCGGACCGGCAGCCGTTCTATAGCGTCGGGCAGCTTGCCGCGCAGCTCGCGCCCACGATACGGCCGGAGCCCGCGCCCTTGATCGTCGGGCACTCCCTCGGTGCCTACGTGGGACTCGCCCTGGCGAGCGGGTGGTTTGGCGTGCGCGTGCGCGCCGTCCTCGGCATCGGCCCGAAAATCGCCTGGCCTGAAGCCGACCTCGCGGCGGCGCGGGACTTGGCAGCGCGTCCGGTGCGCTGTTATGCCACCGAGGATGAGGCCCTGGCCCGCTATCGGCGCGTGTCGGGGCTGGACGAGGAGCTCGCACCGGGGCGCGAGGTGCTTGCGCGCGGGGTGCTACACACGCCGGGCGGCTGGCGGCTGGCACAGGATCCCGGCACGTTCGCCGTTGCCGGAGCCACGTTTGCATCGCTCGCGTCGGCCGCCCAGGCGCGGGTGGTACTGGCTCGGGGCGAACGCGATCCCATGGTGTCGCTCGAGGAGCTGCGCGCT
>DASZIQ010000019.1:0-11757 GCA_035948945.1 Solirubrobacteraceae bacterium | reverse complement strand
CGCGGCACGTGCCGATCAACCGCTACAAACGGAGGACTTCAAATGCGAGGCAAGCTGGAGGGCCGCGAGGTCGTGATCGTCGAGGCGGTGCGCACCCCGATCGGGCGCGGGCACAAGGAGAAGGGCTACTACAAGGACACCCACCCCAACGCGCTGCTCGGCAAGTGCTACTCCGAGGTGATCGCCCGCGCCGGGATCGACGCCGCCGAGGTCGAAGACGTCGTGGCGGGCTGCGTGCAGCAGTTCGGCGAGCAGGCCTTTAACATCGCCCGCAACGCGTGGCTGCAGGAGGGCCTGCCGATCGAGACCCCCGCGACCACAGTCGATCGCCAGTGCGGGTCGGCGCAGCAGGCCGTCAACTTCTCCGCGGCGTTGATCGCCGCGGGCGTGCACGACACGATGATCGGCGGCGGCGTCGAGCACATGGGCCACCTCCCCTTCGCCGCGGGGATGCAGACCCAGCAGGAGTTCGGCTTCGCCTTCACACCCGAGCTGATGGCCAAGCACAACATCGTCGGCCAGGGCCTCGGCGCGGAGATGATCGCCGACCAGTGGGAGATCCCCCGCTCCGAGCTCGACGAGCTGGCGGTGCGCTCGCACCGGCTGGCCCACCAGGCGACCGAGGAGGGCCGCTTCGAGCGCGAGATCGTGCCCTTCGCCGTCAACGGCGACACGTTCGTCACCGACCAGGGGATTCGCCCCGACACCAACCTCGAGGCGCTCGCGAACCTGAAGCCCGCGTTCAAGCCCGATGGCAAGATCACCGCCGGCAACTCCTCGCAGATCTCCGACGGCGCCTCCGCGGTGCTGCTGATGTCCGCGGAGAAGGCGGCCGCGCTCGGTCTGCGCGCCCGCGCGCGGATCGTCGATCAGACCACGGTCGGCTGCGACCCCGTGAAAATGCTGGAGGGCCCGATCCCCGCGACGGCGAGGATTCTCGAACGCAACGGCATGAGCATCGACGACATCGACCTGATCGAGATCAACGAGGCCTTCGCCCCCGTGGTGGCCGCGTGGCGGCGCGAGCACAACCCCGACATGGACCGCGTCAACGTCAACGGCGGCGCGATGGCGCTCGGGCACCCGCTCGGCTCCACCGGCGCGCGGCTGATCACCACGCTGCTGCACGAGTTGGAGCGCTCGGACAAGGAGATCGGCTTCGTCACGATGTGCTGCGGCGGGGGGCTGGGGACGGCGACGCTGATCCAGCGGGTGTGAGGGTTGTTGTTCTGGTTGGCGCAATAGGCCGGAGCCGGACGGCGCATGTGACCTATAGCTGTTCCAGTCGGCGCATGCGCCGACTGGCCCGACGGTGCATGCACCGTCGGGGGATGGCCGCATGCGGCCATCCCAGTCAGGCCGCATGCGGCCTGACGCCGGCCGCGCATGCGCGGCCGGCCACCCCACCTGACGCTCAGGTGGAGGGACCGTGCGCGGTCCAGTTCACTTCCACCAGTGGCAGCGCCAGTATGTAGCCCCACGTGCCGGCATCGGTTTCGCCCGTCGCCGGCAGGCCGTGTTCGGTCTGGATCTGCCGCACGTCGGCGGCGGTCTGCGATTCGAAGATGCCCGTCGTCGGCTGCGAGGGGATCGCGCCCGCGAGGTGCTCCTGCAGCCACAGCACCTGGTCGCTCTTGGCGCCTTCCTTGAGCAGCGGCGAGGTGAGCTCCGGCTGGGGCACCGTCAGGGTGGTGTTCAGCGGTTCGGCCATCGCGACCCACCCAGCTGCCTTGGTTTCCTGCCAGTCCCAAAAGGAGTCGCCCGCCGCCCCATAAGCGCTCGCCAGCGAGCGGAAGGCCACGATTTCCGCGGAGCTCACGCCGCCGTAAGTCTGTCCCAGCGGAAGGATCGGCCGCCCGTAGATGAGGTTCTGTTCGTAGGTGTTTGTGTACACCTGCGCCACCGAGGTGCCGATGTCGTGCCAGTACATCTGCGGCGCGTCGAACTGCGCCCCGTTCGGGCCGAGGAACACCGAGTAGGGGAAGGACGGGTGGTAGTTGACGTAGGGGAAGGACGCCAGCGCCAGCGGGTAGGTCGGGCCGATCTTCGCCCGCAGCGTGTCGATGTAGGTCTGCGCCGCTCCGTACAGCCCTTCGTACTGAGCCTCGGCGTCGATGACCAGGCATTCAGCCCCTTCGGCGACCGCCTTCGCCCCGAGTTCGGCCTCGCCCACCGGGTTGGTGCCGTACACGTACTGCCACGCGCACACCTTCAAGCCCTGCGCGTGGACTTCTTCCACCAGTTTTTTGCTGAACTGGCTCCAGTAGTTGGTGGAGCCGTCGGAGCTCTTGATCAGCAGTGTCCCCACTCCCGCCGCCTTCGCCTGCGCGGCGATCGAGGCCACGTTACCCCCGTCAGAGGCGCTCAGATACCAGATCCACATGCCCTGCCCGGCCAGCGCGGTGCCGTTCGCGGTGCTTGCCACCCCGCTCGGCGCCGGCGCCGGCGGCGGTGTCGGCGGGGCCGGGGGGTGCAGGGCGTGCGTCACCACTTTGATCGGGCCGAACAGGTTTGATTTGCGACCCTTCCCGAGCATCACCGCGATCTCCCCGGAGTGCGCGCTGCTCGGAACGGTCACGACCAGCCCTTGCGTGGAAGAGTGCAGATGGGCGCTGGGGGAGTTGCTGGCGATTCGCGCATCCCATGAGTGCGGGAACGCCACTGCCTGGCCGCTCTGCAGGCCCTTTCCCTGCAACATCAGCGTGCCGTGCGTCGAGACTTCGTGCTCCTTGGTGTCGCAGCTGCTCGCCGGCACGCAGCGCGCGCTCGAGATCGTCACCGCCGGCTGGGGGGGCGCCTTCTTGGCCTTGGGCTTGCTCTTGCTCTTTGCTCGCGATGTGCTGGTCGATTTCTTCGTCGACCCGCCGCCGGTCGCGGTGCCGCCGGAGGTGCCCGTCGCTTTGCCCGCCGACCCACTGCCCGAGCCCGCCGACCGGCCCGGCCCCGACCCGCCCGACGTGCTCCCCGGCGGGGACGCGCCGCCGGTGATCGAAGCCGCCGTGGCGCCTGCCGGCAGCGCCAGCGCCACCGCCGCCGCTAATGCGAGGAACCGAAATCGCTTGTTCGCCCGAGTGCTTTCCATGCGATGAGGGACCGATGCGCGCGATCGACCATAACGGCTGATGGGGTTCGCAACCTACTCGCGGGACGGAAGTTGCGCCATGCCCTGCGAATGGGCCCTATGCCCAGCGAAAGCCGAGCGGCGCCGGCGCCGGTGCAAGCGGGCTTGCAGGCAGGCCCGCCGGGGGGTCGGGCAGGTTGAAGCCGCCGGGCGCGACGTCGTTGGGCGCGTCGGCGTGGAACAGCGAGGCGAGGTACTGGATCTGCCCGCGGCCCACGCCCAGCTCGAACTGGCCGCCGCCGTAGTTGCCGATGCCCCGCTCCGCGCAGTAATCGAACGCGTCCACGAGGTTGCGCAGGCCACCGAGGCGCGAGGGCTTGATGTTGACCATCCGCGGGGGATACCGCAGCGCTTCGATGTCCGCCACCGAGTGGATCGGCGCGTCCCACGAGAAGCGCTCCCGGTGTGCCGCCAGCACGACGTCGGTCTCCGGCGTCAGCGCCGGGTCCTCGATCCACGCCCCGGGGAGCGCCTGCACAACCCGCCTGTACAGCTCCGGATCGGCCGGCTGGTCGACGATCGAGCCCGTGTAGTAGGCCTTGAAGTCGACCGACTCGACCGCGCCGGTTGCCGCCAGCTCGGCGATCAGCCGCTCATCCCAGGAGCTGGTGGGGTCGAGCTTGAAGCACAGCCCCGGGTAGAGCTCCAGGCGCCGTTGCAGCGGCGCCAGGGTGGGAGGCTCGCCCAAGCGCAGCGACACCACGAAGCGCACCGGCGCCGGCTGGCGGCCGAGCAGCGCGTGCAGCGTGGTGCCCGCCTGGCGCAGCCCCAGGTCGAGCGCCGCCGACTCGTACGCCCACAGGCGGTAGCGCAGCGACACCTCCCGCTGGGGTGGCTGCGGGAAGAGCTCGAGCTCCCGCAGGCGCGCGGCGAAGGAGGCGATCGTGAAGGAGCCCGCCAGCGCCAGCGTCGGCCCGGCCGCCTGGAGGATCTCGTGGTCGACCGCGTCGTATGTGACGTCCTCGCCCTGCCCCTCCTCGTCCGCGCCGCGTAGGCGGATCACCGTGGAGAGGCGCTCGAACTCGCTCGACACCTTCGCGCTGAGCGGCTCCAGCGCGTAATCCTCGATTCTCACCGGCAGCTCCGCAAGGAGCTCCCAGGTGCTCACCCGCCCGCCTCGCTCTTGGTGTCCTCGCCCTCCAGGCGCGCGACCAGCTCCTCCAGGCGCAGCTCCTCCAGGGCGCCGCCCACGGCCTCCAGCTCGACCGCGCAGCGCTCGATCAGCTCCTTGCCCTCCTTCACGAGCTGCAGCGTATTGGTGAGGCTCGCCTCGCCCGAGTCCAGCCGGCGGATGATCTCCTCGACGCGGGCCACGTTTGCCTCGTAGCTCTGGGTGCCCGGTGCCTGCTCAATCGGAGGTCGCTCGCTCATCGAACGACCTCGCCGGCGATCGGCGCCGAGTCCCTCACGATCCCTGCTCCTCCACCCGCGCGCCGACCTCGCCGTCGGCGAAGCGCAGCCGCACGCGCGCCTGCTCGCGGGCGCTCGCCGCGCTCGACAGGGGCTCGCCCGAGGGGCTCTGCACCAGGGCGTAGCCCCGCTCCAGCGTCCGCTGCGGGTCGTGCGCCGCCAGCGCCAGCGCGAGCTGTTCGAGCTCGCGTGGACGCCGCCGCCGGCAGTCGCCGATCGCCGCCTGCGTCTTGCGCTCCAGCACCACCACTCGCCGCCGCGTCAGGGCGCGCTCGCCCTCCACTCGTCGGCGTCCGCCGGCGCGGACCTCGCGCAGCTGCTGGTGCAGCCGCGCGCGTTGGCGCTCCAGCTGCTCGGTGGGGGCGCGCGAGAGAGCCGCCAGCGAGCGGGCCCGTCCCACCACCGCGCGGCGCCCGTGGTCGTGCAGGCGCCGTGCCGCTCTGCCCAGCGCGATGCGCGCGCCCGCGCAGTCCACCCCAACCGCCTCCTCGGCGGCGTGCGTCGGCGTCGAGCAGCTCACCGCCGCCACGTCGTCGAGCAGCGTGCGGTCGGTGTGATGGCCCACCGAGGCGATCACCGGCACCCCCAGCAGCGCCACGGTGCGGCACAGCGTCTCGTCGCAGAAGCACAAGAGGTCCGCCAGCGAGCCCCCGCCGCGCGCGACGATCGCCACGTCCACGCCGCCCACGGCCGCCAGGTCCTGTAGCGCGCGCGTGATCGCCGGGGCGGCGTGGCGGTCCTGTACGGGCGCGAAGCCCCACACCACCGTGCCCGCCCAGCCGCGGCGACGCAAGCCCGCGAGGATGTCGTCGCGCGCCTTGCCCCCCTCGCCCGTCACCACGCCGATCGTGCGCGGCAGCACCGGTCGCGGCAGGCGCCGCTGGCGCTCCATCAGGCCCTCCGCCGCCAGCGCCCTGCGCAGGCGCTCGATCCGCGCGAGCAGGTCACCCTCGCCCGCCACCCGCAGGTCGCTCACCGCGAAGCTGAAGCTGGGGGAGGCGCTGGCGCTGCCGGGGTAGTAGTCGCAGCCGCCGGCGATCACGACCTGCATCCCCTCCCTGATGGTACCCGCGCGGCGCACCATCGCCTCCCAATCCGCCTTCCACGCCGCGCATGGGATCGCGCCGTGGGCGTCGCGCAGCTCGAAGTACACCCGTGCTCGCGAGGGCCGCAGGTCGGCAAGCTCGCCGACGAGCTGCACGCGCGCGAACGCCCGCAGCCGCGCGCGCAGCGCCACCGCGTACTCTCCCACCCCGAACGGGCCCGCCAGCGCGCTCCCCGGGATGCCAGCCCGCGGGGTGGCGGCCGGCGTAAGCGTGTCGTTGCCGGACATCTCTCTTGTCAGCGTAGAGGGTGGCTCAGACGGCCCAGGGCGGGCGCGGAGCGTCGTGGGTGGCTGCGGGGTCGTCGCGGCCGGCAGGGAGGGAGCCTTTGCCGCTAGGATCGATTGCCCGTGGCACGTGCCCGCTCCCGCAAGCGTCGTCCCACCGGCGCCAAGGGGGCACCGGCGGGAGCAAAAAAGAAAGGCGCCGCCTCCCCGACGGGCTCATCCGGCGGCGCCAAAAGGTCGCGCTCGCCCGCTGCGCCCACCTATGGCGAGCGCCCCGACGCGCCCTGGCACCCGCTGCCGCTCTCCGAGCTGTTGATCCTCGTCGGCGCGATCGCCGCCGCGCTCGGGCTGGCACGGTCGGGCCACGACATCGCCAGTGGGGGGCGGCTGCTGCTCGCCGGCCTCGTGGCGGTGGGTGTCGGCACGATCGAGGTGACCCTGCGCGAGCACCGCAGTGGCTACCGCTCGCACACTGTGCTGCTCGCCGGCCTGCTGGTGCTCGTGTTCGACTCGATCCTCGTGCTGGTGCTGACCGCGATCACGTCCTTGCCGCGGCTGTTCAGCGTCGGCCTGATCGCCCTCGACTTCGCGCTGTTCGCGTTCCTCTTCAAACTGCTGCGCGCGCGCTTCCTCGACGCGCGCCACGCGCGGGTGATCAGAGAAGGGTGAGCGCGGGGGAGAGCGGGCCATCCCACGGGCGCTCGGCGTGAGCCCGGGACTGCTCCTTGGGGATTGGGTTGGCACCGGGGACATCGGCGTCGACCCGCTTGTCGGTGCCCATGATCACCACAGGGTCGCCGGCCATCCCGAGCAGCCGCGAGTACGTGCGCGCGCCCACGTGCTCGACGAGGTCCCGAGGGTTCGGCTCCAGCGGCCCGTCATCGTCCGAGCCGATGTCGGACGTGAACACGATTGCGCGACGTTCCTCGTAGCGCATATTGACGATCAGGTACAGCTGCTCCAGTACCCACTCCGTGGGTCGCGCCACGCTCAGGTCCTCAATGTGCAGCAGGTCGACTTCGGAGAGCGTCCTGATCACGTCCCCGTTGCGCTCCCGGCTGTCGTGGTCGATCGTCGCCCTGATGCGGTTGAGGAGTGCGACGGCGTTGAAGCTGAGCACGGAGTGCTTGGCTTGGGTGGCGGTCGCGGCGATCGTGTAGCCGAGGGTGGTCTTGCCCGTGCCCGTGTGCCCCATCAGCCACAGGCCCCGGCCCTCTGCGAGATTGGCGCCGATGTCTGCGCAGTAGCGCTTGACCATGCGGACCGAGTCGGCGTTCAGTGGGTCCCGGGCCAGCTGGGTGAGGGGGTGGCGATCCCAGGAGAGGTCCATGTAGCGGCGCGGCACCCGGTCGCGCAGGTGGCGCGCTCGCGCAGTCGCAACCCGCTGTGCGCGGCAGGCGCAGTCCCGCGCAGTGTTGGTCTGCTCGTCGATCTCAAAGCCGCTGCCGTCGCAGATATCGAGCGGGCAGCGCGGGGTGTCTTCGGAGGAGCGGGAGCGGGCGCGCATCGCTCTTTAGTCAAGCAAGCGCTGCGGCGTCACAGAGGGCAGAACGTGCATCTTCCAATCTTTTTCTCCCGTCTCCCCCCGCGTCTCCCCGTCGAATCCCAGCTGCTCCAGGCGCGCGATCTCGCGCTCGCCTTCGACCCGCGCCGGGTGGCCCTCCGGGAGGTCTGCGATCAGCCGCGCGATCCGCTCGCGCAACTGCAGCGCGAAGTGGGGGGTGGAGGCGCCCATCAGCTGGCGCACGTCCTCGACGGTCACCTCGCGCGCGCTCACCCGCTGCAGGCGGTTGGGGTCCTCGGCTTGGCTCATGGCGTGGAGCTCGTGGGTTCGATGGTGGGCGCGGGTCGGGTCACGGTTTCGTTGTGGGAGGTGTGGCCGCCGATGGTCCGGTGGTGGAGGGCGTGGAAGCGGTCGGTTCGGTGGTGGTCGGTGGTTCGGTGCTCGCGGGCGCTGCGGGGGTGGTCGAGCTCGCGGCGCCCTGGGGGGCGATCTCGAGCATTGCGTCCAGTTCTGCCTGCACTATCGGGGTGATTGCCGCTTCGTCCCCGATCAGCCAGCCGTGATTGTACGCGCCGTGCACCGGCTGGTATTCGGGCGCGTCGGTGTATGCCGGTTGGATGTCGCTGAGGTATTCCCTCAGCACGGTTGGCACCTGGTTGGGCGCTTCCAGCAGCAGCAGCGGCGCGTAGTCGCCGTTGGCCGACAGCGGTGCCGCGGCGGGGGCATCCAGCGGGCGGGAGGCACGGGCGAACACCAGGCCGTGCCCCGGCTGTTCCACGCCCCACCCGAAGGGCCCGTCGGAGTAGCGCGCCACGGCGATCGCGTTGTCGACCGGATCTTCGCCGCTCGTGCCCGGCCCGGTGGCCCCGTTTGCGCCTGGCGTGGGGTGGATTTGCCGCACGGCGCCAAAGCGCGTGAGCTTGGCGAGCACGGCGTGGCTCACCGCCGCCGGCGGGCCCACTGCGTAGATGACCGGGCGTCGCAGGCGCGCCAGCACTCTGCGAGTCGCGAGCGGGATGCCCACCGCATTGACCGGCAGGATCGGGGCGCCCGACTCCGCGGCGAGGCCGGCGGCCGGCATCGCCAGCGCCGGCGGTCCGTCCGCGCCGACCACGATCACGCGGTGGGGACGGCCGCCGTGGAGGGTGGCCACCAGCCGCTCCACCTGCGCCGCCACAGCCGCCGGTCCGCTCCCTCCTGCTTCCCCGGTAGTGGAGCCTGCGCCCGACGTGCTGCCGGGCGTTTCGCTCGGCTTGCCGTCAGCCGATCCGGTGGAGCTGCCGCTCAACGCGAGTGTGCGGTAGCCGGCGGGGGCCGTGGCGGTGCCGACCTCGATCACCTGCGCGCCGCCGAGTCGCGCGGCGCCCGTGGGCTTCAGCGCCGCCAGCGCCTGCGCGGAGAGTGCCGGTAGCGAGCTGCCTTCGCTGTAGAGGATTGGCGCGCGCAGGGGGGCGCTCGCCAGCGCCGACGCCGCCAGCGCGGCCGTCCAGTCGCGGTCGTCCACCAGCACCACCGCCTGCGGGCGCGTCGCCGGGGTCAGCCCCGGGTAAGTCGCGAGCGCCACGGCCGCCGCGTCCGCGACGGGGTTCGCGCCACCCAGCCGCGTGGTGTTCCCGGTCGCCAGCCCGCTCGCCGCCAGCTGGGAGGTCCCCGCCACTGTGGTGACCGCTTCTCTGCGGCTGTGGCCTTCGGAGGGCAGCGACTTGCCGCAGCCCGCCAGCGTCGCGCCAAGCAGCAGCGCGGCAACCAGGCGGAGCGGGGGGGAGTGCATGTCCAGACACTATCCGCGGGGCAGGCGGCGGTACGTGGTCTGTGCGAGCGGCACGGGCCCTGGGGGAGGTGGAGATGTGGCTGGCTTGGTGCGTGGGGCACGGAGGCCCCACGCCCACCGCGCCCGGGCGGCGCGCTCACTGACGCGGACGATCCCCCACTACAACCGGCTTCAGATCCGAAAGTCCCCGCTATTTGCGGGCAAAACGTGGGAAATGCGGTGCATGTCATGCAAGCGTCATTGCGCTTTGCTAGGGTTCCGCCGCGAACGCCGAATCCATGGCCAGATGCCCTGGAACGGGGGAACCAAGTTGTTGGGGCGAATCCCACGGTGAATCCGTGGGAAGCGCAGGCTCTTTTAGCGCTAGCCCGTCAGCTAACCCCGCAGGCCCACGAAAGAGGATGCCGTTTTGCGGGTACGAGCCCTTGGCTCAACGCTAGTCAGCTTGGTCGTTCTGCTCACCGTGACGCCTGCGGTGGTGTTGGCTCGCGGCACCGCCAAAGTCTCCGGCGGCACCTCCGCCAACTCGGCGTCCTCGACCTCCACTTCCTCCACCTCCACCGCGCCGGCGAGCCCGGCCACCACCGGGGGCTCGACCACGGAAGGCACCACCACGGCGGGCGGTGCGCAGCCCACGCCGCACGTCCACACCGCGCCGATCACCGCGCGCACTTCGAGCCTCCTCTACAAGGGCCCGATCTACGAAAAAACCGCCGCTGGCTCGATTGTCCCCTATACGCCGCCACCACCGGCCGGCAAGACCAATGGCGTCACCGGCGGCAGCTCTGTGGACCTCGCGGCTGCCGCCAAGCCCGAGCTGCTCGTCCCCGGCGCGACTGCCCGCTATGTCAACGGGCTCGCCGCCGCGCCGATGTCCGCGCCCGCCGCCGTGCAGCAGATCATCTGGGCTGGCAACCAGCTGATCGGCCTGCCCTACATCTACGGCGGCGGCCACGGCTCCTTCATCTCCCCCGGCTACGACTGCTCGGGCACCGTCTCCTTCGCGTTGCACGGCGCCGACCTGATCCCCGCGCCGATGGACTCCTCGGAATTCATGGGGTGGGGCGAACACGGCGTGGGGCAGTGGGTCACGATCTTCTCCGACCCCGAACACGCCTACATGACCGTCGCCGGCCTGCGCCTCGACACCAGCCCCGCCGACGACCCCTCCGACCGGGAGGGCCCCCGCTGGCGCCCGCTGCGCCCGGAAAACAGCGGCTTCGTAAAGCGCCACCCGGTTGGGCTGTAACGTCTGACGCTCGGATGGCGGCGCATAGCTGCGTCCTCAGTCGCTCATGTGCTAAAGCACACTTCGCTCCTTGCGTCCTTGCTCTGCTTGCCCTCCGAGCGTCAGACAGAGCTTGCCGTCGCCGATCCGCCGGTAGGCTACGCTTGAGCCTGCCCCGTACTGCTTTGAAGATCTCAGGAGGATTGCAATGGCCGGCTTGACCGGGCGCATGTCCACAGTGGTGAAGGCGAAGGTGTCCAAGCTCCTGGACAAAGCCGAAGACCCCGCGGAGACCCTCGACTACAGCTACCAGAAGCAGGTCGAACAGCTGCAGAACGTGAAGAAGGGGATCGCCGACGTGGTGACCGCCAAGAAGCGCCTGCAAATGCAGGAGACCACGCTCCAGCAGCAGGTCGTCAAGCTCGACACCCAGGCCCGCCAGGCGCTCTCCGGCGGCCAAGAGGACCTCGCCCGCCAGGCGCTCGAGCGCAAGAACGTCGTGCAGACGGAGCTGCAGTCGCTCGACACCCAGGTCGCCGAACTGGAGGACCAGCAGACGAAACTGGTGGACTCCGAGCAGAAGCTGCGCGCCAAGATCGAAGCCTTCCGCACCAAGAAGGAGGTCATCAAGGCGCAGTACTCCGCCGCCGACGCGCAGGTGCGGATCTCCGAAGCGGCCACCGGGGTGGGCGAGCAGATGGCCGACGTCGGCCTCGCGATGCAGCGTGCCGTGGACAAGACCGAAAACATGAAGGCCCGCGCGAACGCCGTCACCGAGCTGGAAGCGGCGGGGACGTTCGACGACATCACCGAGCTCGGCTCCGGCGAAGACGACATCGACCGCCAGTTGAAGCAGCTCTCCTCCACTTCCGCGGTGGACGACGATCTCGCCAAGCTGAAGGCCGAAGTCGGCGCGGGCCCCGCCCCGGCGGGCGAGATCCCCGCGGCGGGCGGGTCGTCCGCCTCTGAGGAGGCGGCGCAGGCCCCGAGTGAGGGTGGCCAGGGATGATCGTGCGCATCTCTGGGGAGGACCAATACCGCCTCGAGGGCGTTGACGGGCGGGTCAACGAGCTCGACAACGCGGTCGTCGCGGCCGTCGAGTCGGGCGACGAGCAGCGCTTCCGCAGCGCCTACGACGAGCTGCTTTCGTTCGTGCGCGAGCATGGCACGCCGCTCGCCGCTGACGAGCTCGAGGGCTCCGACCTGATCCTTCCCCCGCCGGACCTCTCGCTTTCCGAGGCGCAGAGCGAGTTCACCGGCGTGGGGCTGATCCCCGATTAACTACTCCCCCCGTTTTCCGGGGCTGGGGCTGGGGCTGGGGCTGGGGCTGGGGCTGGGGCTGGGGCTGGGGCTGGGGCTGGGGCTGGGGCTGGGGCTGGGGCTGGGGCTGGGG
>DASZIQ010000018.1:0-55320 GCA_035948945.1 Solirubrobacteraceae bacterium | reverse complement strand
GCTGCAGAAGGCGTGCACCGAAAAGACCTTCGAAGAAAACCCCGCGCACTGCCCCGAGGCATCCCGCGTCGGCGAAGCAAGGGTCAGCACCCCGGTCCTCGAAGGCGCGCTCACCGGCCCGGCGTACTTCGTCAGCTACGGCGGCGCGAAATACCCGGAACTGGTGGTCGTCCTCACGGGCGAGGACGGCGTGACCGTGCAGGTGCACGGCGAAACGTTCATCAGTAAAGCGGGGATCACGACGGCGACGTTCGCGACGGTGCCGGATGTGCCGTTCACGAGCTTCGAAATGACGCTCCCGCAGCGGGAATACCCGGCGCTGACCGCGAACGGCAACCTTTGCCAGGCGCAGGCCGCGGGGAAGCTGCTGATGCCGACCGAACTGGTCGGGCAGAACGGCAGCAAGCTGGAGCAGAACACGAAGATCGCGGTCACGGGGTGCCCGAAGAGCAGCCACGCCAAGCACAAGCGCAAGCACGCGAAGAAAGCCAAACGAAAGGCCTGACGGCAGACCAACCCCGTCCGCACAAGGCCCGGCTCCCACCGCGCAACAGAGCGCCAACGGGACGCCGGGCCCCGTGCGCTCAGCGACCCGGCAGACGCCCTACGCCCGCAGCCGCACCGGCAGCGTCTTCAGCTGGTTGAGGAACGGGGACTGCACGAACGCCGGCTGCCCGACCATCTCCATCGTGGGGAAGCGGCGCAGCGTCTCCTCCAGCAGGATCCGCAGCTCCATGCGCGCGAGCGCGGTGCCGAGGCAGAAGTGGCGGCCGCCCGCGCCGAACGCCTGGTGCTCGGGATTCCGTGTCACGTCGAAGGCGTTGGGGTTCTCGTAGCGCGTCTCGTCGCGGTTGGAGGAGGGGTACCACATCATCACCTTCTCGCCCTCCTTGATCTGCTGGCCGCCGACCTCGGTGTCGCAGGTGGCGGTGCGGCGGAAGTGCGCGAACGCGGGGAACATGCGCAGCGACTCCTCGACGGCGCTTGGGACCAGCGCGGGGTCATCCAGCAGCTGGCGGCGCTGGGAGGGGTCTTCCATCAGCGCGCGCATGCCGCTGCAGTAGGTCGCCTTGGTGGAGTCGTTGCCGGCGGCGACGAGCAGGAAGAAGCCCATCACGATCTCGTGTTCCTCCAGGCGCTCGCCGTCGATCTCGGCGTGCACGAGCACGCTCGTCAGGTCGTCGGTGGGGCGCTCGCGGCGTTCGGCGATCATCTTGCCGCAGCGGGCGAAGATCTCCGGCACCTCTTTGGCGATCGCGCCCTCGATGCCCTCGGGGTTGAGGTCGGGGTCGTTGGCGCCGAGCGTGGCGTTCATCAGCCGCGCCCAGGCGATGTCGTCCTCCTCGGAGATGCCCATGAAGCTGCCGATCACGCGGGCCACGACGGGCTGGGCGACGTCGTTCACGAGATCGCACGTCTCCCGCTCGGCCACGCCGTCGAGCACGCGCGTGACGATTTCGCGGATCGTGGGCTCGTGCGCGGCGATCCGCTTCGGCGTGAAGCCGGCCTGGAAGAGCGCCTTGATGCGGTCGTGCTTGGGCGGGTCCATGCCGATGAACATCGCCTGCACCAGCTCCAGCGGGAACACCGCGGAGACGCCGGTGACGCCGCCCTTTTCGGAGGAGAACGCCTTCCAGTCGCGGCTGACGGCGAGCACGTCGTCCGCCGTCGTGATCGACCAGAAGCCGGCCTCCTCGGGGAACTCTGTGATCCGCTTGGTCCAGTGCACGGGGCACTCGCCGCGCAGCCGCGCGAACAGCTCGTGCGGCGGGCCCTCCTCCCACAGTGTGCTCTCGGTCACCAGCACCTCGTCCAGGTCGAGGCTGTCCACGTCGACGCTCTGCACGCCGCTCTCCACCGGTATTGCCATGAGAACCTCCGTTCTCGCCAAGGGGGCCTCGAATCATACTGGCCGGACGGCCAATATGGAGGTCGTATTTGGGGATCGTCCGCGCGGGCCGGTTGGGGCGCCGGGGTGATGGGAGCTGGCCTCCGTGCCAGCTTCCGCGCGGAAGGGCGTTTGTGGCTCGTTCTCAGAGCGCGAGGGTGAGGCGACCGACCCGATGTTGGGTCGGTCGCCAAAGCAACTGAACAGGGATCGCGACAGGCGTCTTACTGGGGATCATGTCCATGGGACTGTTCCCCAAAGCGTCAAGTGGATGAGGTGATGCTGGCGCGAGAAGCGCGCCGGATTCGCCCTCGGTGGGGGCGAGCGCGCCGGCGAGACGCGGCGGCTTACGAGGCGCCCGTGGGACGCCGTGCGAGAAGGATTCTCGCTTTAGGTACGAAGTGGGGGGTGATGCGTACCTGCGTACCGTTGAAGTCCTCTGGCGTGAGGAGTGTGATGTGCCCAAAGCACAGGTAGCTTTGGCAGTTGCGGCGGTCATCGTAGAACGACACCTTCGCCGGCCCTCTGCAGCAGCGCGTCATCGGAACGATCTCGACTGTGACGAGACCGTTGAGGCGCACCGTCTGGTGGCCGATCATTGCGTAGCGGGGCTTGTGCCAAAAGTCCTCGTGCAGCAGGATGGGATCGTTGATGTGAACGATCTGCCCCGGCTGCGGGACTGGGACAAGCGTCAGTTGAGTGGCTGTCATGGCGTGAAACCTTTCTTCCGGGGTTCACGCCTGTCGACCACCCCCAGGGGGATGGCATGAGACCGAGGGTCTCAACGCCCTGTTCAGTTGCTGCTATTCGACATGTCGTAGACATGAGCCGGCAAGCATAGCACACGCACCGGGGCCGCTTCCTGAAGATCTCGTGGAGCCGGCCGGCAGCCGGTGTCATCCCACGATCGGTCCCACAGCTCCACCTCCCCGCGCCGACGCGGGGCACGATGCCCCGCGCCCACGCGCCCGGGACGCAGCGGCGCCGCGCGGACGATCCCCAAAGCCCTTCCCGTCCCTACCCCGCCGCGGCTGCCTGCACCTGCGGCGAATACTCCGTCATCTCGTACACCTGGCGGATCTCGATGATGTCGCCGTCGGCCGCCGGGCAGCGGGTGGCCCACGCCACCGCCTCCTGCTTGGAGGGCGCCTCGATCATCCAGTAGCCGCCGACCACCTCCTTTGCCTCGGGGAACGGCCCGTCGGTGACGCGCGGCTTGCCGCCGGCGAACCCCACGCGCGCGCCCTTGCCGGTCGCGTGCAGCCCGTCGAGCGCCAGCAGCACGCCGGCCTCCTTGAGCTGATCGTTGTACTTGCCCATCGCCGCTACGTCCTCGGGTTTGGGCTCCCAGCTCTCCTGCGCCCTGGGGCTCGGAATCATGATCATCATGAATCGCATCTGCTGCTCCTTGTGGTCGTGGTTGGCCGCCGGCCTGCGCGTGGTGCTCGCGGAGGTTTTACCCGGCTCTGACCATACGTCGAACGGGTGCGCGCCGAATCGACATTTTTAAGTCAGCCGTTCTGCGGTGACTTGCGGGCGTCGCGGCCCTCGCGGCCCTCGCGGCCCTCGCGGCCCTCGCGCCGACGCTGGAAGACGCTGCACAGTGCCGATTTCGTGAAGATCTCGTGACCCTCGGGCCGATCTCGTGAACATCCCGTGATTTGCCGCAGGGCGCCGGATTCCCTGTGGTAGAAGCCCCGGCGTCAACTTCCCAATGGAGGCTTCCGTGCGCCGCTTCAACGCTCTTCGACGTGCCCTGCTCGTGCTCTGCGGGGGCGGTGCCCTCGCCCTGATGCTCGTGGTGGCCCCGCTGGCCGCGGCGGGCGGCACCACCTACACGGCGGAAACCCCGGTCGTGGACACGATCGAAGGCGGACCGTGGAACACCTCGCAGGGCAATCTGGCCGAAGGCAACAGCGCGTACCCCTTCTCCGACCTGCTGCCCACGTTCACGCCCGGCGGCCCCGAAACGACGATCGGCGGCGTGAGCGAGCCCAACGTCGCCGTCTACCCGGGCGCGGAAGAACCGAAAGTGCCGCCCTACCCGAGCGGCGTGGCGGGCACGCCCGGTCCGCTCTCCGGCTACTGCAACAAGGAAGAGAGCGAAAACGAGACCGGCTCGCCCGTCTCCCAGCCGGCGGGCACCAAGCTCCCGTTCTCGCCGTACTACTTCCCCGACGTCGTGCGCAACGCCGATGGCTCGCTGACCGGCTACTTCGACTACCGGCCGAAGGACGCCGACGAGGCGATCACGGTCGCGCGCTCCACCGACAATGGCAAGACGTGGGTCGCCGAGGGCAAGGCGCTCGAACAGAACCCCGGCTACTGCCCCACGGCGGACACCAACGACGACGGGCAGGGACACCCGTACGTCACGAACGTGAACGGCACGAACACGCTGTACACGCTGGAGCGCAGCACCGGCGACTACCCCGGCGTCGGGCTGCTCGTCCACTCGATCGGCGCCAACGACTCCCCCAACCCGCTGTCCGGGCTGCCCGGCGACGAGACTTCGGGCATCGACCCAAACACGTTCGCGACTGCCCCGACGACGCTCGGCACGACCGCGACGAACATTCCGGTCACGACGCTCGGCAGCTCCCAGGGGCCGAACACGATCGTCCCCGGGCCGTACGTCGACTACACGCAGAGCTCCCCGACGAGCGGCTCGACGCCGACGGTCATCGCCTGCACCGGCACGAACACGACGCCGGCCGAACTGACCGGCTGCACGGTTGCGAGCGGCTCGTTCACCGTTGGCTCGAATGACGATCTCGTGCAGGTGATGGAGGAGGCCAACCCGGGCACCGGAAAGACTTACACCGTCCCCGCGGGGCCGAACGCACCCAGCGGCGAAAGCGCCTCCAGCCTCGCCAAACTGAAGTGGACGGTCAACGCCTACGGGTACGCGGACGCCACGAGCAACTCCAACGCGCTCGCCTGGCTGATGAACAACAACGCCCCCAACCGCGTCTACATCGATGGCCACACGGTCTACTGCTTCACGACCAACACCAACCCGATCACGACCAACCTCCAGAACTGCACCTCTCCCACGGGCCCGTTCACGGTCAACCAGAACGACGCGATCACCGGCGACCCGATCACGCCGCCGACCGCGCAGATGACCACCGGCCTCGTCTCCCCGGACGGCATCGTCGGCGCCGTGCCCTACAGGTCCACCTACAACGGGCAAAGCGTCCCGAGCAACGCCACGATCATGCTCTACACGGAGAAGATCGTGAACTACTTCCTCGAGGGCGAGCTCAACGGCTCGTTGAGCTCGGCCGGCACGACGTACACGAAGGGCAACTTCACGCTCCCCGGCGCAGCGAGCACCTTCGGCCTCAACTACCAGCCCTACCCCGGCACGTCCGAGGCGCTGCCGGCGAGCGGATCCTTCAGCATCTACACCGTGCAAGCCGTCGGCTCGACGGACTCGTTCGCGACGATCGCCTGCACCGGCTGGAACACGACGCCGGCGTCGAACGCGCCACCGAACAGCGTCAACGTGACCGGCTGCACGAGCAGCGGCACGGGCAAGCTGATGGGCACCGAAAGCACCAACAGCGCGATCGGCGGCGGCCAGGGCGACTGGATCGGCGGCCCGAACGCGGCGGCGGTCCCGTTCTCCGTCCTCGGCCAGATCGGCGAGGGCAAGAACGGCTCCAAGAGCGCGTTCAGGCTGCTCGGCAACAACGAGGACTACACGGTGCTGCGCGCCGCCTACACCGAAAACGGCGTCAACTTCACCGACCTCGGCCCGGTCAGCGGCACCAGCTCGAGCACCGGCAGCACGAACGGCTCATACACCGATCTCGCCAACTCGCTGCAGCAGAACAGTCCCGAGAACAGCGCCAACCCGACCGTTGGGACCACCTCTCCGAGCGCTCCAACCAACCTCTCGCCCGGGAGCCCCGACACGGTCGAGCTGCGCTACATCGGCTCACGCGGCACGATCGTCACCAACCCCGACGGCAGCCTCGGCATGTTCCTGTCGGGCTCGTGGCCGACCGACGGCGACTCGGACGCGTTCAACCAGATCTTCTACGCGTCCTCGACCGACGGCGGCCAGACGTGGTCGGTCCCGACGGTCGTGCTGAGCACCGAATACGAATTCAACGCCTCGCGCGAACAGGACGAAGCGCTCGCCAAGGAAAAAGACGAACCGCTCGGGCTCAGCGCCTACTACTCCGGCCGCGCGTACGGCCCGGCCGTGGTGCAGAACCCGAACGGCTCGCTGACGATGGTCTTCTCCGGCTACCGCCTGCCCAAACCGGTCACGGCGGCCGGCACGGAATTGGGCACGGGCTCGGCCAAATACAAAATCGGCGCCAAGGATCCTGCGATCTACCGCAACATCCTCACGATGAACCTCACCGCGGCGACCTCGCCGGGGGTGCCGACCACCACCTCGGTGAGCGCCTCCGACGAAGGCGCTGGACCGGTGGGGGCGCCGGTCACCTATACCGCGACGGTGGCGCCCGTGGCCCCGGGTGTCGGCACTCCCACCGGCACCGTCTCGTTCTCCGACAGCCACGGGTCGATCGCCGGCTGCGAAGCCCAGCCGCTGAACGGGGGCTCGCCCGACACCGCCACCTGCGCGACGCAGCTCCCCACGCAGCAGGGCAGCGATGAAATCACCGCCACCTACGGCGCTGACACCAACTACGCCGGCTCGTCGGGGAGCGCCGATGAGATCGTCGGCCTGCATATCACGACCACCTCGCCGCTGCCCGAGGTCACGCCCGGCGTGCCCTACAGCGTGCAGTTGGAGGCGGCCGACGGCCTCGCCCCCTACAAATGGAGGAAAGTCTCCGGGAAGCTGCCGCTGGGCATCAAATTGAGCACCACGGGGCTGCTGTCGGGTGAGCTGGGCCCCAAGAAATATCCGGGAGGGGCCTCGTTCCCGATCGTGGTGGAGGTGCTCGACTCCACGAAGAAGGTGCACCAGACGGCGACGGAGTCGTTCACCGTGGTCGTCTCGTAGCTCCCGATCGCACCGCCCGGCCCTGGCGCGCCCGGGCCGCATCGCCCCGCGCGCCTCGATGAGCGACACTGTGCGGTGCGATGAGAGCCGCCGCCGGCGAGTGGGCAGCGCAACGCGCGTTTGGTCGCAAACCCCACGCGCGCGAGCTGTTCGCGCCGCTGGGGGGCGACTACGACCGCGTCGCGACGCTGCTCAGCTTCGGCCAGGACCCGCGCTGGCGGCGGGCGATGGTCGCGGCGATCGACGCGGCCTCGAACGAGCGCGTGCTCGACGTGGCGACCGGCACCGGGATGGTCGCCCAGGAGCTGGTGCGCCGCTACGGCTGCACCGTCGTCGGGCTCGACCAGAGCCCGGGGATGCTCGCCGGCGCGCGGGCGCGCCTGGCGGCCGACCCGGCGCTCGCGGCGCGCGTGTCGCTGCTGGAGGGCGAGGCCGAGCGGCTGCCGTTCGCCGATCGGGAGTTCGACCACCTGACCTTCACCTACCTGCTGCGCTACGTCGATGACCCCGCGGCCACGCTCGTGGAGCTCGCGCGCGTGGTGCGCCCGGGGGGCCGGATCGCGATGCTCGAGTTCGCGGTGCCGCCCGCCCCGCTGTGGCGCGCGGCGTGGCGGCTGTACACGCGCGTGGGGCTGCCCGTGCTCGGGCGCCTCTTCTCGCGCGAGTGGTCCGCGACGGGGAGCTTCCTCGCGCACAGCATCCCCGACTTCTACGAGCGCTTCCCGCTGGAGCGGGTCGCGGGGCTGTGGCGGGACGCCGGGATCGAGGGGGTGCAGGTCAGGCGCATGAGCCTCGGCGGGGGCGTGGTGATGTGGGGCACGCGGCGATGACGGCCTCCACGCCGCTTGACCGCCCCGCCTTCTACGCCCTGCGCCCGGGCGGGTGGCGCGACCTCGTGACGGTGCTGCACCCGCCGTACACCGCGTGGAACCTCGCCAACGTCGCGATCGGGGCGGCGGTTGCGCCGCACCTGTACGGCGGGCGGCTGCTGGCGACGCTCGCCGCGTTCCTGCTCGGCGTGGGCGTCTGCGCGCACGTGCTCGACGAGCTCAACGGTCGGCCGCTCGGCACCCACCTTGCCCGGCGCACGCTGGTGGCGATGGCGGCGCTCTCGCTCGCCGGCGCGGTGGCGATCGGGGTCGTGGGGGCGGTGACGATCTCGCTGACGCTGATCCCGTTCGTGTGCGCGGGGACGTTCATCGTGCTCGCCTACAACCTCGAGTGGTTCGGCGGGCGCTTCCACACCGCGTTCTGGCTGGCGGCCTCATGGGGAGCCTTCCCCGCGCTCACCGGCTACTGGGTCAACGCGCTCGAACTCCGCGTCGCGGCGGTGCTCGCCGCCGCGGCCTGCTTCATGCTGACGCTCGCCCAGCGGCGCCTCAGCACCCCCGTGCGCGAGCTGCGCCGGCGCACCGTCTCGGTCGAGGGGACGCAGCGCCTGACGGACGGCACGGTCCTGCGGCTCGACGCGGCCCGCCTGGCGGCCCCGGCCGAGGGCGCGCTGAGCGCCTGCGCGCTGGCGATGGTGCTGCTCGCCGCGGGGCTGGTGCTGGCGCGGCTGTGAGCGCCCTCCCCCTCCTGGCCGTCCCCAACGTCTCCGAGGGCCGCGACCCCGCGCGCGTGGAGGCGATCGCTGTGGCCTTCACCGCCGGCGGTAACACGCGGCTGCTGGACGTGCACCGCGACGCGGATCACCACCGCGCGGTGATCACGCTCGCGGGGAGGCCCGGATCGCTGGCGGACGCGCTGGCGGCGGGCGCGGCGGAGGCGGTGCGGCGCGTGGACATCGGCGACGGCCGTGGCGAGCACCCGCACGTGGGCGCGGTCGACGTGGTGCCCGTGGTCCACCTCGACGCGGCGCTGCGGGGCGCCGCGTGCGCGGAGGCGCTCGTGACGGCGGAGGAGATCGGGGCGCTCGGCGTGCCGGTGTTTTTGTACGGCGACCTGGGGGACGGGCGCACCCGTGCGGAGCTGCGCAGGGGCGGCGTGCAGGCGCTGGCCGAGCGGATGCGCCGCGGGGAGCTGACCCCGGACTTCGGCCCCGCGGCGCCGCACCCCACTGCCGGCGCCGCGCTGGTGGGCGCGCGCCCGCCTTTGGTGGCCTTCAACGTCGAGCTGAGGCCCCCCGCCACGGTCCAGGACGCGCGGCGGATCGCGGGGCTGATCCGCGAGGGGGGCGCCGAGGGGCTGCCGGGCGTGCGCGCGATCGGGGTGGCGCTGAACAGGAACCCGCCCGCCCCGCAGGTGTCGATGAACCTGGAGCGCCCGACCGAGGTCCCGCTGCGCGCGGTGGTGGAGGCGGTGCAGGCGCATGCCGTCATCGCCTGCGCCGAGCTCGTCGGCCTCGCGCCCGCGGCGGCGCTGCAGGGCTTCCCCGCGGACGTGCCGATGCCCGGCTTCGACCCCGTGCGCCACACGCTCGAGAAGGCACTAGGCTTGTAGCGGATGGCACCGACCAAGCGCAAGACCAAGCACCGGGGCAACGCGGCGGGGATGGTGGAGTCGCGCGGGCGCACCGGGCGCCCCCCGACGGCCGCGGAGCGCAACGGGACCGCCGCGAAGGAGAAGGCGAAGGCACGCGAGCAACAGAAAATGAACCGGCTCGACCGCCCGCCGACGTGGAGGGGGGCGATTACGCGGGCGATGCTGGCGGCGATCCTGATGCTGCTGATCGGCATTGTGGTGCTGAAAAACTCCAACGAGGCGATCGCGTTGTTCCCGATCGTGCTGCTCTTCTACGTCCCGATCAGCTACTACACCGACGCGTGGATGTACAAACGCCGCCAGCGCCAGAAAGCGAACGCGAAGGCCAGGGCGAAGGCGGACGCGAAGGCGAAGGTGGACGCGCAGTGAGCCCAGAGGGTGGCGCAGACGGCCGAAGGCCGGCAAGCCGGGCCCCTCTTCTTCGATCCCCCGACGTGCGGATGTTCACCGTGGGGCCGGTGCAGGAGAACGCGTACATCGCCACGCCGGACCGCGCAAGCGGCCGCGCAGTGATGATCGACCCGGGCGAGGAGCCCGAGCGGCTGCTCGCGGCCGCGCAGGCGCTGGGCGTGGAGATCGAGGCGATCCTCCTGACCCACTGCCACTTCGACCACATCGGCGCCGTGGCCCCCGTCGCGCGCGCGACCGGGGCCCCGGTGTACTGCCCGGAGATCGAGACGCCGCTGCTGAGCGACATCATGCGCTGGGTGCCGCAGGGCTTCGGCCCATTCGAGAGCTGGGAGCCCGAGCACACGGTCGCGGGGGGCGAGCACCTGGAGCTGGCCGGCTTCGAGATCGAGGTGATCTTTACGCCCGGCCACAGCCCCGGGCACGTGACGTACGCCCTTCCTGGAGCGCTCCTGTCCGGAGACGTGCTCTTCCAGGGCTCGGTCGGCCGCGTGGACCTGCCCGGCGGAGATTGGAGTGTGCTGGAGAGCTCGATCGGAACCCTCGTCGAGCGTTTTCCACCGGAGACCGTCGTCTACCCAGGCCACATGGGCGTGACGACCCTCGGTCGCGAGCTGCAGACCAACCCGTTCCTGACCGAGCTCCGCACGACGGTCGGGTGAGCGCCCCGAAGCTGAAGGCCCCCCGCGGCACCCACGACGTGCTGGGCGAGCAGGCGAGCGCGCGCGCTCGCATCGAGGCCCGCGCGCGGGCGCTGCTGGAGGGCGCGGGGTACGCCAGGATCGAGACGCCGACGTTCGAGGCGACCGAGCTGTTCGCGCGCGGCGTGGGCGTCTCGACCGACATCGTGCAGAAGGAGATGTACACCTTCACCGACGGCAGCGACCGCTCGCTGACGCTGCGCCCCGAGGGCACCGCGCCCGTGTGCCGCGCGTACGTCGAGCACGGCATGCACAAGCTGCGCCAGCCGGTGAAGCTGTGGTACCTGTCGAGCTTCTACCGCTACGAGCGCGCCCAGGCGGGCCGCCAGCGCCAGTTCTGGCAGGTCGGCGCGGAGGCGCTCGGCTCCGAGGAGCCGGCTGTGGACGCCGAGTCGATCGTGCTGCTCAGCACGCTGCTCGACGAGCTCGAAGTGAAGGAGGTGCGCCTGCGCCTCTCGAGCCTCGGCGGCCCCGAGGCCCGCGCGAAGTACCGCGAGCAGTTGCAGGCCCACCTGCACAAGCACGCCGAGGAGCTGGCCCCCGAGGTGCGCGAGCGGATCGACCTCAACCCCCTGCGCGCGTTCGACTCAGACCACCCCGGCACGCGCGCGACGATGGCAAGCGCCCCCCGCCTGCTCGACTACCTGGGCCCCGAGGACCGGGACCACTTCGCCGAGGTCAGGGCCCTGCTCGACGAGGCGGGCATCGCCTACGAGATCGACCCGACGCTCGTACGCGGCCTCGACTACTACACCCGCACGGTCTTCGAGCTGACATCGGACGCGCTCGGCGCGCAGAGCGGAGTGGGCGGGGGCGGCCGCTACGACGGCCTCGTGGAGATGATCAAGGGCCCACCCACCCCCGGCCCCAAGACCCCGGGCATGGGCTGGGCGGCGGGGATCGAGCGGATGCTGTTGGCCGGCAACGCGACCGCGGAGGCGCCTGCGGCGATCGACCTCTACATCGCGTATAGGGATTTGGATGAGGCCCAGGGCGGGCGGGCCCCCATCGCTCGGGGGCAGGGGGAGGGGCCACAATCGGAAGTTCACCCCCCCGGCAGGCGGGCCACCAGGGCCGCCTTCAAAGTCCTCCACGAAGCCCGCGGCGCGGGGCTAACCGCGCAGATGGAGCTGGCCGGCCGCTCGCTGAAGAACCAGCTGGGCCAAGCCGAGCGCCTCGGCACCCGCTACGTGGCGATCGTCGGCGGCGGCGGCGAGCACGCGGGCGTGGGGGAGACGCTGCTCAAGGACACCCAGGCCCGCACGCAGGAGCAGCTCCCCACGGAGACCGTGGTCCACGCGGTGCTGCGCGGCCTACGCGATCTTTGAGGGCTCAGCAGCCCGTCGCGCTCGCGAGCGCGCGGCAGACTTCGTGCATCCGCTCGGGGCCGAGCCTTGTGATCTGCTCGATAAAAAGTCCTCGGGCGAGCGGGCCGGTCGTATCGAGCGTCAGCGCGCAAGGCCAAGGCATGCCGTCGCTTTCGTCAAGGTGAACATGGGTGGGGATGTCCCGCACATTGCGAGTCGTCGGCACGATCAGAACCTGGCTCAGCCGGTCGATCGCCTCGTCGCGAGTCAGAACGAGCACGGGCCGGCGACCGGCCTCGGGATGCTCGCTCCACCAGATCTCGCCGCGCCTCACCGCGAGCGCTCGCGCTGCCACGCCTCGGCGATCGTCTCCCCGAGGGCCTCCCTTTCCTCCTCGTCGAGTCGGCGGAGAGCATCGCCCATCAGCGCATTCCCGAACGCATCCAGATCGCCCCACTCGTCAACGTTGGCGCCCTCGTGCCGCGCAGCGGCGAACCGCAGCGTCTCGCCGGCCTCCGCCTCGCTGAGCTCATCCACGAGCTTGTGCAGGCGCTCCTTGGTCGTCATGGGTCCGATTGTAAGGCCTGATCTTCGACGTGGAAGCGAGCCAGTCGTTCAGGACCCACGCCCAGATTTTACTGCCGCGCCGGCGGGTGCTCGAGCATTTGACGCGTCATTCCTCTGCGGGTGGGAGCCGTCCAACGCCCGATTTGGGGCTCAACTCCCGCGGCGCGGATGCCGAAGTTGGAGTTGATGGCCCAGATCTCGCGCCCTTTCCAGATCGCTCTGGTGGCTCTGCTCGCGCTTGCGATGCTGATGGCCGCGTGGTTCATGGTGCTGCATCGCTCCAGTGGGACGGAATCGAGCGGCAACTCCTCGCCGAGCGCCGCCTCGGCAAGCGGCTCTTCCAGCCACGCCGCCACTCATGCCTCCGCCTCCGGCGCGGGCTCGGGCCGCATCTACCACGGCCCCGCGCCCGGTGTGGAAGGCCTGACGCGGGACATCAAACGGGCCCACGAAGCCGCCGCTGAGGAAGCACGGGGGGGAGCGTATGACGAACAGCACGCCGGAGAAACGCACGGCTCGACTGCCCCCGTCTCGACCGGGTCTCCCGCCAAGACGCACACTTCGACGAGCGCCGCCACCTCCACGCACCACGCTGTCGCGACCGTGCATACGCATCACACCGCCGTGACTGTGCATACGCACCATGGCGCTGCCACGGCACGCTCCCACGCGCAGACGCACGCGTTGCACTCCGCGGCTGCGACGGGCGCGACGGCTGCGCTCACGTTGCACCACCTCACCGAAGCGCTGCATCTGAGCGTCGTTGTCGACCTGGTCGAAGAGATCGATCCCGCGCTTGGGTTGAAGGCGAAGGTCGCGCATGCGGAAGGCGTCCTCGTCGCCAGGATGAAGTCCGATCTGCAGCCCGCCTCGCAGGCGACGGTCGCGGCCGAGCTGAAGCACGGCAAGACCGTGCTGCTGCTCTTCCTCAACCCCCACGCCTACGACGACGACGCCACGGCGATCGACACCACCGAAGTCGCCTACAAGCTCCGCCACCACGTCGCGGCGCACCTCGCGCTCGCCGGCCAGGTCAACTCGTTCGGCTCGATCACGCGCGATATCCAGGTCTACCAGACCCCGACGCTGCTGATCATCAACCCCAAGCGCGAAGTCACGACGGTCACCGGGCTGACCGACGAATTCGCGCTCGAACAGGCGATCGCCGAAGCCAAAGGGTAGGGCCGCAGCCGGCTGCGGCGGACGAGAGGCGTCGTCCCTTGGTTGCGGAGTCAGGCGGCCCGATGCAGTGCGGAGGGTGCCGGTGGAGTCGTAGCCAGGCCGTAAACTCGGCTTGGTGATCGCGCAGGAGCCCTTCGCAACGCATCTGGAGCGCCCGCGCGGGCGCGGGCACACACCCGACGACGCATACACCGGCGCCGCCGGTGGGGCGGCGTGCGGTGACCTGGTGCGCATCTCGCTTGCGCTCGGGGGGGAGGGGACCAACTCCCCCGAGGGGCTGATCGCCGACGCCGGCTTCGACGCCTCCGGCTGCGGGGCGGCGCTCGCCGCCGGCTCGGCCACGGTCGCGCTCGTGCGCGGGGCGCCGCTGCTGGATGCCGCGCGCGTCGGGGTGGATGAGATCGCCGCCGAGCTGGGGGGGCTGCACCCCGCCAAGCGCCACGCCGCCGAGCTGGCCGCCGACGCGCTGCACCGCGCGCTTGGGGCCGCCGCGCGGGCTCGCGCCTCGCTCGCGTGGCCGCCCTCCGATAGGCCGGAGCGGGTCCTGGTCGCGATGAGCGGCGGTGTGGACTCCGCGGTCGCCGCGCTGCTGGTCGCGCGCAAGGGATTCGAGGTGGTCTGCGTGACGCTCGAGCTGTGGGCCGACGCCGAGAACGACGGCGAGCGCTCCTGCTGCTCCGCGCAGGCGGTCCGCGGCGCCCGTGCGCTCGCGCACGCGCGCGGCCTGCCCCACCTCTCGATCGACCTGCGCGAGGAGTTCCGCGCCGGGGTGGTCGAGGGCTGGTTGGCGGGCTACGCGCAGGGGGTCACCCCGAACCCCTGCATCCGCTGCAACGGCTCTGTGCGCCTCGACGCGATGCTCGAGCTCGCCACCCGGCTGGGGGCCGGGCGGTTGGTCACCGGCCATTACGCGCGCGTACATCTCGAGGAGCCCGCCCACCCCACCGACGCGTCCGTCCCGTTGCTGCGGATCGCCGCCGATCGGTTCAAGGATCAGAGCTACGCGCTGGCCGGGCTGGATCCCGCCTCGCTTGCGCGGCTCTCCTTCCCGCTGGGTGACCTGACTAAGCCCGAGGTCCGCGAGATCGCCGCGCGTGAGGGCCTCTCAGTCGCGCACAAGCCCGACTCGCAGGACCTCTGTTTCCTGGCGGGCACCTCGTTGCCGCGGTTCCTGGCGCGCCACGGCGCGAACGGCTCCGCAGGCGGGCCGAACGGCGATCGGGCCCCGGGCGCGGCGAGGGGCGAGGAGGAGGGACGCATCCTCGACCTCGATGGCCGCCGGCTCGGCGCTCACAGCGGCGCGCACGCCTTCACCGTCGGCCAGCGCCACGGCCTCGGCCTGCCCGGCGGGTCCGAGCCGCTGTTCGTGCTGCGCACCGACCCGCTCGCCAATACGGTCACGGTCGGCCCGCGCGCGGCGCTGATGACGCGCACCGTCCCCGTCCGCGACGTGACGCTGCGCCGGCCCGGCGCGCGGGTCGACGGGGTGCGTGTCCGCTCGCACGGGCCATTGCACCCCTGCCGCCTTGCCTGCGATCCGGGGCCGGGCCGGCACGAGGGCGTCGAGGTGGAGCTTCACGAGCCGATAACCCGCGCCGCCCCGGGGCAGATCGCCTGCCTGTACGACGGCGACGTGATCTTGGGCTACGGCACGATCTCTGCATAGGCGCTGGCGCTGGCGCCACACCCCTGCGGATATGGCCCGCCGCGCGAGCGCACCGTCCCCGGCAGGACTTGCCCGTCGCGCGAGCGAGCCGTCCCCGGCAGGACTTGCCCGTCGCGCGAGCGAGCCGTACCCGCCGGACTCTAAGATCGTCCCACGATGACCTCGGATCAGATCCGCGAGCGCTACCTGGCCTTCTTCGAGGAGCGCGGCCACCGGCGGCTGCCCTCCGCCTCGCTGGTGCCGCCGCCGGAGGATCGCTCGGTGCTGCTCACCACGGCGGGGATGCAGCCGCTGAAGCCCTACTTCCTGGGGCGCGAGGCGCCGCCCGCGCCGACGCTGACGAGCTGCCAGAAGTGCTTTCGCACGCCCGACATCGAGAAGGTCGGCTCGACGCTGCGCCATCTGACGTTCTTCGAGATGCTGGGCAACTTCTCGATCGGCGAGTACTTCAAGCAGGGGGCGATCGAGCTGGCGTGGGAGCTCTCGCGGGAGGTCTTCGGCTTCGCTCCCGAGGACATTTGGGTCACGGTCTTCGAGGGCGACGATGCTCTTGGGCTCGGCGCCGACGAGGAGGCGATCGAGCTGTGGGAGGCGGTCGGCCTGCCACGCGAGCGGATCGTCGGCTGCCCCCGCTCGGAGAACTTCTGGGAAGCGGGGCCGGTCGGACCCTCCGGACCCTGCTCGGAGCTGTACCTCGACCGCGGTCTCGACTTCGGCGGGGAGGACGATCTCCCCGGCGGCGAGAACGAGCGCTTCCTGGAGTTCTGGAACCTCGTCTTCATGCAGTACAACCAGGAGCCGCACGACCACCTGGAGTCGCTGCCGGCGCGCAACATCGACACCGGCCTGGGGCTCAACCGCATGGCCGCGATCCTCCAGGGGAAGGAGTCGGTGTTCGAGACCGACCAGTTCCAGCCGCTGATCGACCTCGGTCAGGAGCTGTCGGGCAAGCGCTACGGCGAGGCGTTCGCGACTGACCGCGCGCTGCGGATCCTCGCCGACCACGCGCGCGGGATGTCGTTCATGGTCGCCGACGGCGTCGTCCCCTCCAACGAGGAGCGCGGCTACGTGCTGCGCCGCGTGATGCGCCGCGCAATCCAGCAGGGCCGGGCGCTCGGCATGGAGGGCGGCTTCCTCGTGCGCTACGCCGAGATCGTCCGCGAGCTGATGGGCGTCGCCTACCCCGAACTGAACACCCAGCGCGTCGCGATCGAGAAGTGGCTCGCCGCCGAGGAGGAGAGCTTCGGGCGCACGCTGGAGCAGGGCACGCGGCTGCTGGAGGAGCTGATCGAACGGGCGCTCGACGCGGATGAGGAGGGGATCGCCGCGGCCGACGCCTTCGAGCTGCACGACACCTACGGCTTCCCCTTCGACCTGACGCGGGAACTGGTCGCCGAGCGTGGGCTCGGCGTCGACCCCGAGGGCTTCGAGCGGCTGATGGATGCGCAGCGGGCGCGGGCGCGCGCGGCGGCGGGCGGCACGCAGGGATCCGATCCCGCCCACCCGGATCCACGCGAGCGGGCGCGGGAGCTGGCGGCCGCCGCCGGCTTTCAGACGCGCTTCACCGGCTATGAGACCGAGACGCAGCGCACGGCGGTTGGCGCGCTTGCGCTCATCTCGGCAAACGGCTCGGCGACGGCTGACGAGGTGGTGGCGGGCGATGGCGGTGCCGATGGGAGCGCGGCCGGTGGAGCAGGGGAGCGCTATCTGCTCAAGCTCGCCGAGTCCCCCTTCTACCCGGCCGGCGGCGGCCAGGTCTCCGACGTGGGCACGATCGAGTGCGAGCACGGCGACTGCCGCGCGCGCGTGGAGGGCGTCTTCCGCCTCGGCGACGACCAGGCGCTCGCGGTGGTCGTCGAGCGGGGGACGCTCGATCCCGAGGAGCCCGTGCTTGCGCGCGTCGACCACGCCGCCCGCCACGCGACCGAGTGCAACCACACCGCCACCCACCTGCTGCACGCCGCGCTGCGCGAGCGCCTCGGCGAGCACGTGCGCCAGGCCGGCTCCTACGTCGGCCCCGACAAGCTGCGTTTCGACTTCAGTCACTCCGCGGCGCTGGACCCCGAGGAGCTGCGCGAGGTCGAGGACCGCGTGAACGAGTGGATCGTCGCGGACGACCCCGTGCGCCCGATCACGACCACGTTGGACGAGGCCCGCCGCCTCGGCGCGATGGCGCTGTTCGGCGAGAAGTACGGCGACGTGGTGCGGATGGTGCAGATCGGCGAGGGGGGAGGCGGGGGGGGAAATCAGTACTCCCGCGAGCTGTGCGGCGGCACCCACGTGCGCGCCACGGCCGAGATCGGCCTCTTCCACATCCAGAGCGAGACGTCGAGCGCCGCCAACGTGCGCCGCATCGAGGCGCTCACCGGCCCGGCCGCGGTCGAGCTGATGCGCGCGCACGACCGCTGGCTGAGCGAGATCGCCGCCACGCTGCGCACCCGCCCCGAGGGCGCGCCCGAGGCGGTGCGCGAACGGGAGCTGGAGCGCCGGCGGCTGGAGCAGGAGCTGAAGGAGCGAAAGGGGGGTGGCGGCGGCACAGGTTCGCACGCAGACGGCGCCGGCGTCGATCTCGACGCGCTCGTCGCACAGGCGACCGAGGTCGCAGGCGCGCGCGTGCTCGGCGCCACCGTCGAGGTCGCCGACCCCAAGGCGCTGCCGGAGCTGGTCGATCGCCTCAAGGGCAAGCTCCCCGACGGCGCGATCGTGCTCGGTGGGGCGCTCGACGGCCGGGTGCACCTGATCGTCGGCGTCACCCCGTCGCTGGTCGAGCGCGGCGTGAAGGCCGGCGCGATCGTCAAGGCCGCCGCAGCGGTCGTTGGTGGAGGAGGTGGCGGACGCGACACCCTCGCCCAGGCCGGCGGGCGCGAGGTCGAGAAGCTGGAGGAGGCGATCGCGGCCGGCCGCGCCGCGATCGAGACCGCGCTCGCCCACGGTTGATGCGCGTGCTCGGGCTTGACTACGGCAGCGCCCGCTGCGGCTGCGCGCTCGTCGACCCCACGGGGACGATCGTCACGCCGATCGACGCGGTCCCGCGGCCGGCCACCCGCCGTGGGCTGGACGCGCTGGCCGCGCTCGTCGCCGAGCGCGAGGTCGAGCGGGTCGTCGTCGGCCTGCCGCTCTCGCTCTCGGGTGAGGACACCGCGCAGACGCGCGAGACGCGGGAGTTCGCCGCGCGCCTGGCCCGGCGGCTGGGGGAGGGGGTCCCCGTAGAGCTGCACGACGAGCGCCTCACCACGCGCATGGCGCAAAGGATGGGAGCCCACCCACCCGCCGCGACGCCGGAGGACTCGCGCGCAGCGGCACTGATGTTGGAGTCATGGCTGTCCGCGTCACCCTCCCCTGGCGGGGGATCCCCGACGAAGGGCAGCCCGTGGCAGTCAGCGTGAGTAGGCGCGTACGGCGCCGGAAGCTGTGGGCGCTCGGCGCCGTGGTGCTCGTCGCAGTGGCGGCGATCCTGCTGGCCGCGGCCCTGCACAAATCCAAACCTCCGCCACTGCCACCGCCGCCGAAGATCGTGCGGGTCACGATCCCCGAGGGCGAGACGCGCGGGCAGATCGCGCGGATCGCCGTGGCCAAGGGGCTGAGCGGCAGCTACCTCGCGGCGGCGCGGCGCTCCTCGCTACTCGACCCCGCGCACTACGGGGCGCCGGCGGGGACGCCGAACCTCGAAGGCTTCCTCTTCCCCGCGACCTACGAACTGTATGCCGGCTCGCCCGCGCGGCGGCTGGTGGCCGAGCAGCTGCAGGCGTTCGAAGAAAACTTCGGCCCCGCTGAGATCCGCCGTGCGCGCGAGCTTCACATAACGCCCTACCAGCTGCTGATCGTCGCCTCGATGGTCGAACGCGAGGCGCTGCTGACCCGCGACCGCCCGAAGGTCGCCGCGGTGATCTACAACCGCCTGCGCCTGGGCATGGCGCTCGGGATCGACGCGACGATCCGCTACGCGCTGAATGACTTCTCGGCGCCGCTCACCGAGGCGCAACTGCAGACGAACTCCCCCTACAACACGCGCATCCACGTCGGTCTGCCGCCGACGCCGATCAGCAACCCGGGGGTCGCCGCGATCGAGGCGGCCGCGCACCCCGCGCACGTCCCGTACCTGTACTACGTCAACGGGGCAGACGGCTGCGGGGACCTCGTGTTCTCCACGAGCAGCGCCGAATTCGAACACAACGCGGCCGCCTACAACGAAGCGGTGGCGCGCAACGGCGGGCACGAACCGGCGTGCCGGAAAAGGAGGGGGTGAGTCCCGCGGCCGGCCCCGGCGCGCAGGGCCACGGGGAGGCCGGGGAGCGCACGCCCGGCGCGACCCGCCTCGGCGTGATCGGCTGGCCGGTGGCGCACAGCCGCTCGCCGGCGATGCACGCCGCCGCGCTGCGGGAGCTGGGTCTCGCGCCGCCGTGGAGCTACCAGCGGCTGCCGGTGGCGCCGGAGCTGTTCGCGGAGACGACCCGCGCGCTCGGCGGCGCCGGCTTCCACGGCGCGAACGTGACGATCCCCCACAAGCAGGCGGCGCTCGCGCTCGCGGACGAGGCGAGCGAGGCGGCGCGCGCGATCGGCGCCGCCAACACGCTGACGTTCGCGCCCGACGGGACGATCGCCGCGGAGAACACCGACGCGCCGGGGCTGATCGCGGCGATGGAGCGCGCCGGCCACCCCCCCCGGGGCCTGACCGCGACGGTGCTCGGGGCCGGCGGCACCGCGCGCGCGGCGGTGTGGGCGCTGCGCGCGGCGGGAGCGCGGGAGGTGTCGGTGTGGAACCGCACGGCGGAGCGCGCGGAGGCGCTCGCGGGCGCTTGCGGGATTCGGGCAGTGCGGTTGCCCGAAAGTACCGACATCCTGATCAACTGCACTTCGGTCGGCCTAGTACGACCGGCTAGCGCGTCCGAGAGCAGCCTCAACCTGCTGAGCCTTAAGCACGATCTGGTCGGTAGGTACTCGTATGTGGTTGATTTCGTCTACGGCACAGGCCCCACGGAACTGCTCGCCGCTGCGCACGAGCAGGGGGTGCCGACGCTCGACGGGCTGGAGCTGCTCGTCGCCCAGGGCGCGCTCAGCCTCGAACGGTGGACCGGCCGGCCGGCCCCGCTTGCTGTCATGCGCCGCGCTGGCCGATCTCCGATCGGTCGCGAGGCGGACGGGGAGCACCCGGACGCTGACGCGGGCTAGCGCCTGGCCGCGGACGCGCCGGCGACGGCGCCGGAGCATCGCGGTCGCGACGTCCGGGGCGATCACGGGGAGGTGGGGACGATGAGCGCCCACACCCCCGACGAGAGCCCGGACCTGCATGAGATCTTTGGCATGGAGACGGGGGAACATCCGGTTGTCGTTGCGCTCCCCGAGCGGGAGACAGCGGACGTGGAAGCCGAGGTGATCCGCGAGGAGGTGAGCGCCGGCGGCGAACCCGCCACACCCGAAGGCGCGGACGGCCCCGCCCCCCCCCAGGAGCCGGAGGGCCGCATGGGCATCACCACGCCCTCGCGGCGTGGCTCCTCCTCCCGCTTCCTGACCGACGTGATCGTCGACATGGGCCTCGTGGCGCGCGAGCGCGTGGACGACGCGATCGCCACGTCGCGCAGCTCGGGGACGACGCCCGAGCGGGTGTTGGTCGAAGAAGGGATCCTCAGCCACGACGGCCTCGCGCGCGCGCTGGCCGAGCGCTATGGCCTCGACCACCTCGACCTCGGCGTCTTCCAGGTGGACATGGGCGCCGCCAACCTCGTGACGACGGCGGCGGCCAAGCGCTACCAGGCGGTGCCCGTGGCGTTCGTGGACAAGCGCACGCTGCTGGTGGCGATGATCGACCCCTCGAATGTGTTGGCGGTCGACGACATCGCGATCATGACCGGCTTCGAGGTGCGCGTCGCGGTCGCCGCGCCCGAGGACATCGCCGCGCTGATCTCGCGCCTGGATCGCCTCGACGACGTCGTCGCCGCCACCGGCGAGCTCGCGACCGAGGAGGCGGCGGAGGTCGTCGAGCTGCACGAGACCGACGACGACGCGCCGGTCATCAAGCTCGTCAACCAGATCGTCGCGCAGGCCGTCGAGCAGGGCGCCTCCGACGTGCACCTCGCGCCCGACGGCAAGGAGACGCGCGTGCGCTTCCGCGTCGACGGGGTGCTGCACGACATCACCACGGTTCCCCGCAAAATGGGCCCGGGCGTCGTCTCGCGCGTGAAGATCATGGCCGAGCTGGACATCTCCGAGCGGCGGCTGCCGCAGGACGGTCGCGTCGGGCTGACCGTCGACGGCCGCCACGTCGACCTGCGCGTGGTGACGCTGCCGAGCGTGCACGGCGAGTCGATCGTGATGCGCATTCTCGACAAGGACTCCGTGGTGATGAAGCTCGAGAAGCTCGGCATGGGCGGCGAGGAGCGCGACCGCTTCGAGCACGCCTTCCACCAGACCCACGGCGCCGTGCTCGTCACCGGCCCCACCGGCTCCGGCAAGTCGACCACGCTGTACGCGGCGCTGCAGGAATTGAACACGCCGGAGAAGAACATCATCACCGTCGAGGATCCCGTGGAGTACCAGGTCGAGGGGATCACGCAGGTGCAGGTCTCGCCGAAGGCCGGCCTCAACTTCGCGACGGGCCTGCGCGCGATGGTGCGCGCCGACCCCGACGTGATCATGGTCGGCGAGATCCGCGACCGCGAGACGGCGCAAATCGCGATTGAGTCGGCGCTGACCGGCCACCTCGTGCTCTCGACACTGCACACCAACGACGCCCCCTCTGCCATCACGCGCCTGATCGAGATGGGGATTGAGCCCTTCCTCGTCGCCTCGGCGCTGGACTGCGTGCTCGCGCAGCGGCTCGTGCGCACGCTGTGCTCGCACTGCAAGAAACGCACGATCATCTCCGCCGAGGTGCTGCGCAACAACGGCTACAAGGCGCTCGTCGACCTCGAGGCGTACGAGCCCGTGGGCTGCCGCCGCTGCGGCGGCTCCGGCTACCGCGGCCGCGCCGGGATCTACGAGGTGATGAGCGTCACGTCCGAGATCCGCGCGCTGGCGCTGGAGCGCCGCTCGGCCGAGCAGCTCGGCGAAGTGGCCCTCCAGCAGGGGATGCGCCGCCTGCGCGACGACGGCCTCGACAAGGTACGGCAGGGGCGGACGTCGATAGCGGAGCTCGCGCGAGTGTTGGGCGGCAGCTGAGATCGGTGGGGGCGGCAGGGCGGTGGGGATGGCAGGGCGGTAGGGGAGGCAAAGCGGTGGAGATGGCAGGGAGGTGGGGGAGGGGAGGGATCGTCCGCGCGAGTGGGTGCCGGGACCAGGCGTGTGAGCGCTGGCCGAAACGGGGATTCGCGCCGCAGGCGCGTGTCTCCCGGCTTCGGTCCTCCGTGCCTCGCGTCCCCGCGTGGCGGCCGGCCCTGCAAGATCCCGTGCAGTCTGCGCGGCCACTAGAATTTTCGTCCACTCGCCCCGCGTGCGGCCGCGCAACCGGGTCGCAGTGACCGATGGACACGGCGATGAGCCTTGACTTCGCAGATCTCGTGATGGAGGTCGTCTCCCGCCGCGCGTCGGACCTGCACATGGCCGCCGGGGCGCACCCGACCGTGCGCGTGCGCGGGCGCCTGTCGCCGCTGGAGGAGTACCCGGTGCTCACGCCGACCGACACGCGCGAGATCGTCTACTCGATCCTCACCGGCGACCAGCGCCAGCGCCTGGAGACCGACTGGCAGATCGACTTCGCCTACTCGGTTCCCGGCCACGCCCGCTTCCGCGTCAACGCCTACTACCAGCGCGGCGCGATCGGCGCCGCCTTCCGCCTGATCCCCGTTGGCCTGACCTCGATCGACGAGCTCGGCCTGCCCGCCACGGTGCACGAGTTCACGCGCCGCCCGCGCGGCTTCGTGCTCGTGACCGGCCCCACCGGCTCGGGCAAGTCCACCTCGCTGGCGGGGATGATCGACGAGATCAACCAAACCCGCGACGAGCACATCATGACGATCGAGGACCCGATCGAGTTCCTGCACC
Organism: Solirubrobacteraceae bacterium; assembly: GCA_035948945.1. GTDB lineage: Bacteria > Actinomycetota > Thermoleophilia > Solirubrobacterales > Solirubrobacteraceae > Palsa-744. The sequence continues at coordinate 32,150 of DASZIQ010000018.1, read as the reverse complement.
CGCACAAGCGCTGCATCGTCAACCAGCGCGAGCTGGGCTCCGACGCGCAGAGCTTCGGCGACGCGCTGAAGGCCGCGCTGCGCCAGGACCCCGACGTGATCCTCGTCGGCGAGATGCGCGACCTGGAGACGATCTCCACGGCGCTGACCGCCGCCGAGACCGGCCACCTCGTGTTCGCGACGCTGCACACGCAGGACACCGCGCAGACGATCGACCGCATCATCGACGTCTTCCCCTCCCACCAGCAGGGGCAGGTGCGCGTGCAGCTGTCGGTCGCGCTGCAGGGGATCATGACCCAACAGCTGATCCCCACGGCCGACGGCTCCGGCCGCGCGGTGGCCTGCGAGGTGTTGGTGCCGACGCCGGCGGTGCGCAACCTGATCCGCGAGGGCAAGACCCACCAGATCTACTCGACGCTGCAAACCGGCACCGCGCACGGGATGCAGACGATGGACGCCTCGCTGGCGACGCTCGTGCGCGCCGGCAAGATCTCGCAGAAGACCGCCGAATCGCGCTCGTCCACCCCCGAGGAGCTGCGGCGCCTGCTCGGCGCCGGCTCGCTGGCGGCGTAGCGATGCGCACGGCTGAGAAAAGCGCGTCGTCGCCGGGTAGGAGGCCCGGCGCCCAGGCGCATCGTGCCCAATCCACCCGCGCGGACGATCTCCAATGAGCACCTATGTCTTCAAGGCCATGGACCTTGCCGGCGCGAAGGCGAAGGGCGAGGTCGACGCCGACTCCAAGCAGGCCGTCTCCGACCAGCTGAAGGCGCGCGGGCTGATCGTTCTCGACATCGCCGACAAGCACGCCTCGCGCGAGATCAACCTCACCTTCATGGAACGGGTCACCGCCTCCGATCTGGCCGTCTTCTCGCGCCAGCTGGCGACGATGATCACCTCGGGCATGTCCATCCTGCGCGCGATGTACGTGCTGGAGGACCAGACGGAGAACAAGCTGCTGAAGAGCACGATCGTCGCGGTCCGCAAGGACGTCGAGGCCGGCCTGCCGCTGAGCGAGGCGATGGAGCGCCACCCGAAGGTCTTCAATCCGCTGTTCGTCGCGATGACGCGCGCGGGGGAGACCGGCGGCCTGCTGGAGGGCTCGCTGCTGCGCGTCGCCGACCAGCTCGAGAAGGACGCCTCGCTGCGTCGCCAAATCAAATCGGCGATGATCTACCCGACGCTGGTGATCGTCTTCGCGATCGGCGTGATGATGGCGCTGGTCGCCTTCCTGGTGCCGGTGTTCGAGAACGTCTTCAAGGAATTCGGCGGCGAACTGCCCGCGATCACGAAGATCTCGGTGAAACTCTCCCACCTCGTCACCAACGACTGGTGGCTTTTGTTCGGCGGCGCCGGGGCGGTGATCTTCGCCTTCCTGAAGTGGAAGTCCTCCTCCTGGGGGCGCCCGCAGTGGGACCGCTTCCGCCTGCGCATTCCGATGAAAATCGGCACGATCGTGCAGGAGGTGGCGATCGCGCGCTGGTCGCGCACGCTCTCCGCCCTCACCGGCGCCGGCGTGCCGCTGCTGCAGGCGCTCGAGATCACCGGCAAGACGGGCGGCAACATCGTCGTCGAGGAGGCGATGGACTCCGTGATCGCCTCGGTCAAGCGCGGCGGCACGATCTCAGCGCCGCTGGCGGAAATCCCGATCTTCCCGATGATGGTGACGAACATGGTCGGCGTCGGCGAGGAGACCGGCGCCCTGGATTCGATGCTCGGCAAGATCGCCGATTTCTATGACGACCGCGTCGACGCCTCGGTGAAGGGTTTGACCTCGATCATGGAGCCGATCATGATCATCGTGATCGGGGCGATCGTCGGGTTCATCGTGATCTCGATGTACATGCCTTTGTTCACCGTGTACAACAACATCCAGTAAGGCCTCGCCTGGCGGCTGAACCCTCGTCCCGCCAAAGCGGGCCGGAGCCCGGAGGGCGATGGGGGAGAGCGGGCCTCACGGGCCGATCCGCAGCGCCCCGTCGCGCACGGAGAGCGAGATGCGGCCGTCGAGCAGCTCCAGCAGCTCCGCGCCCACCAGCTCGCGGCGCCAGCCGCGCAACGTGCGCACGTCGGGCTCCTCCGATCCCGTGCGCACCGCGGCGACCACCGCCTGCAGGTCGGCGCGGGCGGCGATCAGCTCGTACGCCAGGTCGGCCTCGCGCGCGCGGGCGCGCACGAGGGATTCGCAGAACGCCACCAACGGGGCGTCCGCGGGGTCGGGGAAGCCCCCGCGGGGCGAGCGCTCCAGCGGGATCTGCGTCCCGTCGGCTCGCTCGGCGCCGGCGCGCACCGCCTCCAGCAGCTCCGGGCCGCTGCGGCGCAAGCCGCCCTGCCCGAGGCCGCGGATCTGCTCCAGCTCGCGCATCGAAGTCGGCCGGCGCTTGGCGAGCTCGACCAGCGCGGCGTCGGGGAGCACGCTCTGTACGGTGCGGTCCTTCGCGGCCGCGGTCCGCTCGCGCCACGCGACCAGCTCGCGCGCGCTCGCCTGCGATACCGCGTTCAGGCCGCGGATGCGGGGCAGGCGCGCGAGGATTGCCGCCTCGTCGCGCTCGTCGCTGGCCTCTTCCACGGCGCGGCACTCCTCGCACGCCCACTGCAGGCGGCCCGCGGCGCCGAGGCGCCGCCGCAGCTCCCCGGCGAGCTCCAGCAGGTGCACGACGTCCTCGCGCGCGTACGCCAGCTGCTCGGTCGAGAGCGGGCGCGCGTCCCACCGCGTGAAGCTCGCGCTCTTGGCCAGGCGCACGCCGAGCAGCTCGGCGAGCAGCGTCTCGTAGGAGGTCTGCGCCGCCATCCCCGCGAAGCCGGCGGCGACCTGCGTGTCGAACACGTTGCGCACGGGCGTGTCGAAGCGCCGGCGCAGCAGCGCGATGTCCTGGCGGCCGGCGTGCACGACGATTTCGACCGCGGGGTCGGCGAGCACGCGCGCCAGCGGCGCCCCGTCGAGGCGCTCCTGGAGAGGGTCGATCAGCTCGATCCGCAGGCCGGCGGTGTGGTCGGGGACCGCGAGCTGCACGAGGCACAGCAGTGTGCGGTAGCGCCCCTCGCCCATGAACTCGGTGTCGAGCGCCAGCTTCCCGCTGCTGCGCGCCTGCGCGGCGATCTCGGCGATCGCCGTGTCGTCGGGCGGCTCGGGTCTTTGGCTGGGCTTCTGGCTGCGGCTGGGCATCTAATTCTGGTAGTGGGTCAGGGTCAGTGTGGGGTGGAGAGGGGCCGTATAGCCATTGCAATAGGGCGGGGTGTTGAACAAAAAATTCAAAAGCCGTGTGCAATTGCTATCGGTTTCTAAATTTTTATAACAATCCCCGGACCTACTTATATATACTATCGCTATACTCAAAGCCAGGTCTCCCCAGAGAGCGCGAGACAGTAGCGGTCAAACTGACCCACTACCCTCATTCTCCTGCGCTTCCGGCAGGCATAGCGCAAAGCACCCGCCGGGATGGGCGGGTGCGAATCCATCATCGAGCAGCTCCAGTGTCCCGCCCATGCGCGTGGCGAGCTCGCGCCCGATCGCCAGGCCGAGGCCGAAGCCGCCGTGCCCGCCCGTGGTCGAGCCGCGCTGGAAGCGCTCGAAGATCAGCTCGCGCTCGGGCTCCGGGACGCCGGGGCCGCGGTCGCGGACGCGCAGCCGCGCCCACCCTTCGGCGGGGCCGACCTCCACTTCGACGCTCGAGTCCGCGGGGGCGATGCGCAGCGCGTTGTCCAGCAGGATGCGCACGATCTGCGCCACGGCGCCCGGGTCCGCCTGCGCCCAGCACGGCTGCGCCGGCGGATGCACGTCCAGCCGCGCTTTGCTGGCCGCTCGCCGATCGGCCTCCGCGGCCAGCTCGAACTCGGCGGCCACGGCGCGGGCGAGCTCGCCGAGCTCCAGCGGCTCGCTGCGCAGCCCCACCTCGGCGTCGAGACGGCTCAGGTCGAGCAGGTCGGCGGCCAGCCGCGAGAGCCGCCGCGATTGCGCTCGCGCGCTCGTCGCGCGCTCACGGGCATCCTCGATGTCGAGCTGTTCGGAGCGCAGGTCGTCCTCGAGCAGCTCGAGCATCCCGTCGAGCGAGGCGAGCGGCGTGCGCAGCTCGTGCGAGGCCGTGGCCACGAACGCGCGGCGCGCGGCCTCCTGGCGGCGCAGCCGCGCCTGCATCCCCGCGAACGCGCGCGTCAGCTCGCCGACCTCGTCGCGGCCGCGATCCTCCGGCAGCTCCTCGGCCTCCGGCCCGCGGCGCTCGAGCTCGCGGGTGGCGTCGCGCAGCCGCTCCAGGCGGCGCAGCAGCGTGGTCGCCAGGCCGATCCCGAGCAGCAGCGCCACGAGCAGGCCAGCGCCGGCGGCCTCCAGGAAGGCGGTCCGCACGACGCGCACCGCGGAGGCGACGTAGTCCAGGCGCTTGGTGAGCACCACGACGTAGTGGCGCCCGGAGATCTTGATTCGCTGGGCGAGGATCAGCTCGTTGTCGCGCACTTCGCTGACGGGGGCCTTGCCGGTGCGCAGCGCGCGGCGCGCCTCGCCGTAGTAGTCCGGCACGTTCTGCGTCGGCTCGTCCCCGGCGTAGACGACGTCGAGCTGGCTGTCGAGGATCGTCAGCGTCGCCTGCGAGCGGCGGCGCAGCACCAGCGCAGCCTGGCGCGCTTCGGCTTCGTTCAGGCGTCCCGTCGCCGGTTCGACGGCGATCTCCGCGAGCTCCGGTCGGGCGGTGCCGAGCGCGGTCAGCACCGTCGATTCCCCGTCGCTGCGCAGCCGCTGCTCCAGCGGCGAGAGCAGCGCCAGCGCCGCTACCGCGAGCGTCACCGCGCTCGTCAACAGCAGCGCGGCGAGCAGCCGCGGGCGCAGGCCGAGCAGCCATCCCTGCATCACGGCTCCTGGAAGCGATAGCCGGCCCCGCGCACGGTCAGGATCAGCTGCGGCTCCTCGGGGCGCTGCTCGAGCTTCTCGCGCAGGTGGCGGATGTGGACGTCGATCGCGCGCGGGTCGCGGTAGGCCGAGTCGCCCCATATCGCGCGCAGCAGCTCCTGGCGGTTGAGCAGGCGGCCCGGCTCGGACATCAGCCGCGCGAGCAGCTCGAACTCGGAGAAGGTCAGGCGCACCGGCTTGCCGTCGACCGTGACCTCGCGGCGGCCGCGGTCGAGCGTTACCGGCCCGATCGCGATCGCCTCGCGCCCGAGCGCCCGCGGCCCGGAGCGGCGCAGCACGGCGCGCACGCGGCTGCGCAGCTCGGCGAGGCCGAACGGCTTGGTCACGTAGTCGTCGGCGCCGGCCTCGAGCCCCTGCACTGCATCGGCCTCGGTATCCAGGGCGGTGAGCATGATGATCGGCACCACGTTGCGCTGCTCGCGCAGCGTGCGGCACACCTCGTAGCCGTTCGGCCCCGCGCCGAGCGCCACGTCGAGCAGCACCACGTCGAAGTGCCCTGCACCGGCGCGGGCGATCGCCTCCTGGCCCGAGGCCACGGCCTCGACGCTGTGTCCCTCGCGCGAGAACGAGCGGGTCAGGGTCTCGCGCAATGTCTCCTCGTCGTCTACCACCAGGATCTTCAGGGATGTTGGCGTTTCGGTTGTGCTCATCCCCGCGGAGGGTACCCGTCATCGTGCTGCAGGCAGTTGCCACAACATCCCCGGGCGGGGCATCCCCGCCTGCTTGGAGACGTCGGTGCCGTGTTCGGTCACCCAGCGGGCCGGCGCCGAGCAGTCGGGGTCGGTGGGGGGGGATTGCGGCCCGCATCCTTCGTCGACGAAGGCGTACCGCACCCTGCCCGCGGCGACCAGTGCGCGCAGGCGCGCCACGGAGGTGAAAACGTGGCCTTCGAGCGTGGTCAACACGAGGATCGGACGGGCATCGCGCTCGACCAGCTCGCCCATCTTCGTGCCGGCGTCGAATGCGGCCTCGTAGTAGGCGTCGCCCTGGTGGGCGCGCAGGTAGGCGCTGAGCGGCGCGAGCTCGCCGTGGTGCAGGATCCCGATGGGCGTGGTGTCGGACACGTTTTCCCTGACCGCGTTCCCCGAGGCCCACAGCGGGATCGCCAGCAGGCTGACGAGCGCCAGCGCGGTGACCCCCGCGCGCGGCGTGTCCCCGCGCGGGAAGCCGCTCCAGGCGAGCGCTGTCGCGCCCACCGCGGCGGCAGCCGCGATCCACCACACGGAGCTGGCGCCGAACAGCAGCCGCTCGGCGTACACCGCCACCACCAGCAGCGTCACGCTCAGCGCGAGCGTGCGGTCGCGGCCCCGGCGCTCGGTCGCCCACGCAAGCCCGATCCCGAGCGTGGCCGCCACGGCGGGCGTGAACGCCTCGGTGTAGCGGGGGTGCAGGCGGCTCATGTCGCTGAACAGCGCGATGCCCGTCAGCAGCCACAGCATCAGGCCCGCCAATAGCGCGATGCGAAGGCGCTGCTGAGTCTCCTCCGGCTTACCGCGCCGGCGCCGTTCCCACAGCAGCGCAGCCAGCGCCGTGCCGCTCAGCAGCAGGCCGGCGAGCGCCTCCAGGCCGAGCCGCTCGCCCGAGAGCGGGCCGATGCGGTCGAGCAGGCGCGTGGGGGAGGGCGGCAGAATCGGGATCGCGTCGCGCTCGGCCTGCGTGGCTTCGGGGTAGTGGCGGCTCGGCTGGTAGGCGGCCTGCGCGCCTTCCAGCGACTTGCCCTCGAGACGGTCGAGGCCGTTGAAGACGAACGCGGAGTTCCAGGCGCTGCCGTTGGTCGAGCCGTACGCCCACGGCCGGTCGTGCGCGGGGAACAGCAGCGTGCCGGTCAGCCATGCGAGCGCGACCGCCACGTACACGACCGTGGCGAGCGCCAGCTGCCCCGCGCGGCGGCGGCGGGCGCCGGGCAGCCCCAGCCAGGCGAGCAGCGCGAGTCCCGGCAGGGCCACGACCGACTCCAGCAGCTTCACGTCGAAGGCGATCCCCAGCGCGGCGGCGGCGCCCAGCAGCCACAGGGTGCGCCCGCTGCGCGCGGCCTGCACCAGCAGCGCCAGCGCGAGCACGGTCAGCGCCATCATCACCGCGTCCATCGTGTCGCTGCGCGCGGTGATCACCTCGATTGGCAGTACCGCCAGCGCGAGCGCCGAGGCCAGCCCGGCGCGCACCCCGAACACCGGCGCCACCGCGGCGTACAGCAGCGGCACGGCGAGCGTGCCGGCGAGCGCCTCGGGCGTCTTCAGCGCGGCCGAGCCGAAGCCGAGCAGCTTGACGCTCGCCACCTGCAGCCACAGGTCCACCGGCGGCTTGTCGATCGCGATTGCCCCCGAGGGCTCCACGGCGCCGAAGAAGAAGTTATGCCACGAGAGCCCCATGCTGCGCACGGCCCCGTCGTAGAAGGGGTCGCCCGGAACCTGCCCGAGATGGGCGAAGCGCAGCGCGGCGGCCGCGGCCGCGATCGCCGCGAGCGCGACCCACGCGGCCCTACTCGCCCACGTGCGAGTCCGCCCCGCCGGTACCGGGCGCACCGATCGCTCGACTCGCTCCGGGGGCGCCTCCGTCGTCGCACTCATCTCCACAACGCTATTGTCGCGGTCCGATGGCCAAACACGAGCCAGAGTGCATGCCCTGCCGGGGCACCGGTCAGGTCGTCTCAAACCTCGGCGGCGAATCCCGCAAGGTCGCCTGCCCCTGGTGCCAGGGCACCGGCGTGCGCACCTCGGGCGTCGACGCGCAGGAGGCGTGGGTCGAGGGCGGCGGTGCAGCCACGGGGTCCGCGGGCGCGCCGGCCGAGGGGGATGGGTAGGTTCCCCAACGCGGCGGCAAGCGCTTGAGTGCGCTCGCCGAGACGATCGACCCCGGCGGGCGTACCCTCGTGCTCGGCGAAGCGACCCGCAGCACTCGCTCGCCGGCACGAGGCTCCCGGTCTCCACAAGCTGGCAGTTGCGCTTATGTCAAGCTGAGTGCGAAGCGTCATGTGCGGCGTGTTCGTGTGCCGGGGCATGTCCGGCGATCCAGGCGAAAGTAATCCGGAGGAAGGCGTATGAGCGACGATCAGCAGGTAGCGGAGTGGAATGTGGCCGACTGGCATGGCAAGACGCTTGTGGATGTCGAGGGCGAGAAGATCGGCAAGCTGCAGGACGTCTACGTCGATGTCGAGACCGATGTTCCGCAGTTCGCGACGGTCAAGGAAGGTTTCATCGGTCGGCATCTGACATTCGTGCCGCTTGGCGGGATCAAGGTCGGCCCCGATGAGCTGCAGGTTGCCGTCTACAAGAGCCAGGTTGAGGCCGCGCCCAACATCGAACTGCAGGGCGATGAGCTCTCACAGGCCGACGAGTCGTCGTTGTATCACCACTACGAGCTCAACTACACACCCCCGAACACTGAGAGCGGACGCCGGCTCGCTCGTCGCTGACGAGGGTGCTGCGCGAGGACTCCCCGCGATTAGCAGGGCTCTCCCAAGAGCAGGCGACGCCAGTACTATCGAACCAATTTCCTGGCGCCTCCGGCAACATTGTGGCAGAAGTTACGAAGGTCTTGGCGTCTGTCGACCGCTCCCGGTTGCGCAGCGTCTCGAAGAATTGGGTGGACTCGTGTCTGTCGAAAGGTGCCCGTGGGAATGAGCCGCGGTTTGAGCGGGTCTCGCTTGGCTGCTACCGGCTCATTCGCTCCACGTAGTCCACGAAGGTGCTGGAGGTGGTCAATGTGACGGGGACCCCGTCTGTACTGGAGTGTCAAGACGCGCCCGCGGGTGCGAGCGAGGTCTTCTCTCGCCGGGCGGCCTCGGAGTGCTCGCGGCTGTCCCGCGAGGAGATCAGCACCGCGGCGAGGATCGCCCCGGTGATCGCGAAGCCCGCGCCGACAAGGAACGCGCGGTCGAAGCCCTTCGTCAGAGCAATCGCGGTGCTGTGTACCCCTGAGTGAACCAGGCTCTGGGTGCGGCTGTTGGCGACGGTGGCGAGGATCGCGAGGCCGAGCGCGCCTCCGACCTGCTGGGCGGTGTTGATCAGCCCCGAGGCGAGACCGGCCTCGTGCGGCTTGGTGCCTGTCACCGCCGCGATCGTCACCGACACGAATGCCAGACCGAGCCCGATCGCGGCGAGCAGCGAGGGGCCGAGGACGTCCGCCGCGAAGGAGCCTCCCGCCGCGGGGACGCGCGAGAACCACAGCAGCGCACCGGCGATGAAGAGCAGTCCCGCGATCAGCGTCGGCTTGAACCCGACCCGCGTGGTGAGCTGCGAGGCGGCGCCCGCAGCGAGAACGATCCCGCCCGCGAGCGGCAGGTAGGAGACGCCGGTCTTGATCGGCGAGAAGCCGAGCACGTCCTGCAGGTAGAGGGAGATGAAGAAGAACATCGAGAACAGCGACATGCCGATCAGCAGGCCGACGATGTTCGCTCCCCTGAGCGTTCGCAGGCGGAAGATCGAGAATGGCATCAGCGGGTGGCGCTGACGGCTCTCGATGACGACGAACGCGACGAGCAGCGCGGCGGACCCCGCGAGGCGCAGCAGCGTCCCGGTCGAGCCCCAGCCGACGTTCACGGCGTCGACGACCGTGTAGACCAGCAGCGCCAGGCCGGCCGTGACGGTCACCGCCCCGGGGACGTCGAAGCCTTCGGTGCCATTCTCTGCGTGGCTCTCCAGCAGCAGTCGCGGGGCGAGCGTGGCGGCGAGCAGGCCGATCGGGACGTTGACGAACAGCACCCAGCGCCAGCTCAGCCCGCTCGTCAGGATGCCACCGAGCAGCACGCCCGCGGCGCCGCCCATGCCCGCGACCGCGCCCCAGATGCCGAGCGCGCGGTTGCGCTCGGCTCCTTCGGCGAACGTGGTCGTGATGATCGACAGCGCCGCGGGGGACACGATCGCCGCGCCCAGGCCCTGGATCGCGCTCGCGATGATCAGCCACGCCTCCGACTGCGCCAAGCCGCCGGCGAGCGAAGCCAACGAGAACACGACGAGGCCGAGCATGAACATGCGCCTGCGCCCGAGCAGGTCGGCGAGACGCCCGCCGAGCAGCAGGAACCCGCCGAAGGTGAGGGTGTAGGCGTTCACGACCCAGGAGAGGTTGTCGCGAGAAAAGTGCAGGGCCGCGCCGATCGACGGCAGCGCGACGTTGACGATCGACGCGTCGATCACGACCACGAACTGCGTCATCGCCAACAGCATCAGGGCGAGGTTCTTCGCACGGGGCGTGTCGAGCGACGGTCCGTGGGCTTTGGCTTGGGCGAGCGTGCTCATCGGGAAGCTGACCTCCGGTTCCGGTTGCGTCGGCGACTATAGTGAACTAGGATTCCGCTTTCAAGGGGAGGGCGAGAAAAATGTCGACCAAGACCTCTACAGATATCGAGTTGGGGAACGAGCGCCCGTTGCGCGCAGACGCGCGCCGCAACCGCGAACGCATCATCGAGGCGGCGCGCGAGCTGTTCGCGGGCGAGCGGCCCAACGTCCAGATGGACGAGGTCGCGCAGCGCGCCGGTGTCGGCGTCGGCACCGTCTACCGGCATTTCTCCGACAAGGAGGCGCTGATGGGCGAGCTCGTCCGCCAACGCTTCGATCTCTTCAACGAGAACCTGCGCCAAGCGCTCGCGGACGAGCACTCCGGCGCGTTCGCAGCGCTCGCCGCGGCGCTGCGGGCGAACCTGGTGTCGGTCGCCGAGGACGCCGCGACACGCTTCGCGTTGATGAGCGGCGGCGAGCGCGTCTTCGCCCATGCCGCCTCGGAGATGGAGGAGTTCATGCTCCTCGCCAACGAGCTCATCCGGCGCGCCCACCTCGCCGGCGAGCTGCGCGATGACTTCCAGGCGAGCGACATCCCGATGGTCATGTGCGGCATCTGTGCGACGATCGACGTGAGCAAGCCCGGCTGGGACTGGCAACGCCACCTCACCCTGATCCTGCACGGCATGCGCGCCTAGGCACAAAGCCCGCGACACCACTGCTCGAACCTCTGTGCTTTCGAGAAGAACACCGGCGCTGTGCCGGCGCGTGACCGTGAGACGGCCAAGAGGCGCATGGCCGATTTTCGGGCGAGGATGGACGCGGAGCGCCGTCGTCCTCCGCGGGCGGCTGGCCGGGATGCTCCGCCGAAGTCGCGGCGAGGCTGATCGATTTATCATTCGTGATAAGGTATGGCTCGTGAGCAACGTTGTCCGAAGCCCTGTCGGTCGTTCCGCTGTCGAGGCGGCGGGTGGCCGCGCCGATCGCAGCGAGGCGTACCGTGACGCCCGTGCTGAGTACGCGCGCATTCGTGCTTTGCGCGAGGTCAGCCCGATCGCTGCGCATCTGCGTGAACGGCGGTTCGAGCTGGGACTGACTCAGGAGGAGGTCGCCAAAGCTGCGGGGACCTCGCACAGTGCGGTGTCGCGGCTCGAGAAGGGCACGCATATCCCGCAGCTGCCTACCTTGCAGCGGATCGCCGCCGTGCTGGACGAGGAGCTGCTCGTCTGCTTTCAGCGCACCGTGGACGGTGAGGTTGAGCGGGAGTTCGCCGCTGTAGCCTGATCCGCCGATTGGGGACGGCGAGCCTGGCCAATGCGGATGATAGGACTCGAACCCACGACCCTGCATGGCAAGCGTCCCTGTCGGGGTGCTCGAAGGGCGCAAGTCCGCATGGATACAGGTGTTCCGGCGTCTTCGCCGTTCCGGCGCTGAGCGGGCGAATAGCTGCAGTTTGCGGACGATTCTCGGGGGTTTGGGCGCATACGCCCATTTCGACGTTCCGTCAGTCGAGTCTCGGCAGCAATGCTCTGGATCGTTCCGCAGCAACAAGTGGTGCTTTGAGCCTGCGCGAGCGCGATCGACCGGAGATGGCCCGGTCAGGAGCCCCCCAAAAGGGCACGGATATGGCTGGCGTCGACCGCAGCACGCGACCAGTCGATCTTGCCCGCGGCGTTCAGCCTGACAAGCAGCTTCTGGTGCAGGGCGTCCCATACACCTGCCTTCTGCCAGGTCCGCAGCCGTCGCCAGCACGTCACTCCGGAGCCGTACCCGTACTCGCGTGGCAGATCCTCCCACGCGATCCCGGTGTGCAGCACATGCAAGATCCCGTTGAGCACCAGTCGGTCCTGGATCGGGCCTTCCCGAGAGCGGATGATGGGACTCGAACCCACGACCTTCTGCATGGCAAGCAGACGCTCTAGCCAACTGAGCTACATCCGCGCAAGGCGAGAACTATAACCGCCCTGAGCCCAAGCTACCCGCCCTGAGCCCGAGCGAGGCCGAGATGCCCACTCCCGCCCCCGAAGCGATCCCACCGCGGTGGACGCCGACCCGGCCCCTCAGAACTCAAACCGCGCCAAGCGCAGACCGCCGCGGGTCTCGGCCGCGCTCATCGCGCTCAGGGCTGGGACCATCTCGCTGGTGACGAGGCCGTGCTCGGCGGTCAGCTCGTCGACGAGCGCGAAGGCGTGGGCGATCCGCTCGGGGGTGTCGATGACGGTCGTTACGACCGGGACGTGGCGGCGGATCCGCAGGAGACGGTCGCCGTGCGGGGGGTGGCCGTCGTGGAAGCCCCACATGCCGCGCAGGGTGGTGGCGCCGGCGGCGTCGGATTCGCGCAGGCGGCGGATCAGCTGGAGGTGCAGCGGGTGGCCCCCGTGGGTGGCGCTTTGCGAGGAGTACACGGTCAGCTTCTGCCACAGGTCCAGCCCTCGCGCGTCGTTCGCGGGCAGCTCGTGGGGGGTGGCGAGCAGCTGTCCGTCGCGCTTGCATACGCGCACGCGCTCGAGTGTCAGCAGCGGCTCGCTCAGCAGGCGCCCGAGCTCGGGTATCGCCGCGGCGATGCGCTCGCCGGAGCCGACCGCGACGATCACCGTCGGCACGTCGGTGTTGCGGCTGAAGAAGCCCGCGCGGAAGCGACGGCCACCGCGGGTGCCGTCGACCCCGAGCAGCACGGTCGCACCGGCGATTCCGTGGCGGTGCAGCAGCTCGCAGACCGCGGCGAACGCGGGCGTGCCGTTGACGCGCTCGCGGCGGCCGACGTACATCGTCAGCTTGGTCGCCTCCTGGAGCTGCTCGGGCAGCAGCACCGGCTCGATCTCCCCGGTGAGCAGGCGGGTGCGCTCGAGCGTCACCAACCCACGGCGCTTGATCTGCAACAGCGGCTCGAGCATCGCTTCGATCCGCTCGCGGCGGTCGACTGCGATCGAGACGACGGGCAGATCTTCGGAGAGGCTCAGCAGCCTGTCGGTACGCAGGTGGTGCAGGCGCCCGAAGCCCTCGGTCCCGCGTAGCAGCACGCTCGCCGCCAGGCGGTGCCCGCCGTAGATTTCCAGCAGCTCGTCCGCGAGCAGCCCATCGGGTGTGCGGTCGCGCTCGCCGAAGTAGGTGGTGAGAGTGAGGCAGTCCTCGTTCACAGGTGCACCCCGATCGCGTGTCCGAGCGCGGCGGCGCCGATGCCGACGGCGAGGCTGAGCGCGATGTTGAGCAGCGCGCCCCCGCCCTCCGCGTCCTCTGCGAGGCGCTGGGACTCGAGCATCCAGGTCGAGAAGGTGGTGTAGGAGCCGAGCGTCGCACTCCCCGCCAGCACCAGCGCGTCGCCGGTGAGCGCCGCTCCGCTTAGCAGACCCAGCAGCAGTGCGCCGCTCGCGTTCACGGTGAAGGTGCCGAGCGGAAAGCCGCCCCTCGCCACGGAGCCAATCGTGCCGTCGAGCATGAACCGCGCGAGGGACCCGCCGCCGCCGAGCAGCGCCACACCGATCCACACCCACACGCTCACACGATCACCCGCACGCGCCGCACGCTCGAGGTGGCCACCCATATCGCCAGGTAGCCTGCCGCGATGCTTGCTGCGGCGTAGCTCGCGGCGAGCTCGTAGCGGTGGTGTTCGAGCATCGCGAGGATCTCCACCTGCATCGTCGAGAAGGTGGTGTACGCGCCGCAGAAGCCGGTGCCGAGCAGCGGGCGCCGGTAGGTCGAGAGCGGCAGGCGCTCCTGCAGGCGGGTGGCGAGGTAGCCGAGCGCGAACGAGCCGCTGACGTTGATCGCGAACGTCGCCCACGGCCACTGCGTGGCGGTGTGCGTGAACGTCTCGCCGAGCCACACGCGCAGCAGGCCGCCGACCGCCCCGCCGAGGAAGATCGCCGCGAGCTCGCGTCTGTCGGGATTGGGAATTCGGGAAGGGCGCAATGCTGGATGCTCCTCTCGCGGGTGGTCTCGAGTTCGCGAAAGGAGCCATCAGCCCTTGTCCGAGGTGGGCGGTCAGGAAGGCCGCTGTCAGGCCTTCACGTCAGGGCTCCATCTGACTTCGCGCAAGATACCGCACCGCCGCACTGCTGGGTGGTTTGTTGCAAGCGGATGACCGGCCGTCATCGCTCGGCCGCAGCGTCAGCCGTGGACGGGCTCTGCGCGCAGGATGCGCGTGCTGCAGTCGGCGAAGACGAGGACGATTGCGTAGTCATCATCGATGGCGCGCTTGATTGTGGCGACCGCATGGGGGCTGTCGGCGTCTACGAAGGCGGAACGTTCAGGGTAGGGAGAGCGTTCTTCGATCGCCAACTCGATTGCTTCGTTCATCACTCGCGCCGCGGGCGAGTCGCCGTTGCTGGTGCTCATTGTGTGCGCCATCCCTCGATCATAACTGCATAACCGCGTTCGATTGTCTCAATCGCTGAGCGCATTCCCTCGCCAAGGGTACCGCGGTGAAAGACCTCAGCGGCCTGCTTACCACCTTGTCGGGAGTAGCGGTGCATCTCGTTCTCTCCATGGGCGCCGTCGTACACACGAACCGTCTCGATCTGCTCGTCCTCTTCCACGAGCAGCACGATGGAGTAGTTCGTCACATCCTGCCGGTCGGTCGTGAAATCGACGTTCATCCACGCCCCGAGTGCACCATCGAGTTCCCTGACGTAGACAGCGCTCACGCCAGCACCTCACATGCACACCACATACCGCCCGCCATCCCCGCGCGCCACGGCGCCGCCCAGCTCGAGCTCGGCCAGCGCGACGAGCACCTCGTGCGCGGGAGCGCCCTGGAGTGCGGCTCCGGCGGTGAGCTTGGCCACCGTGTCGTTGCCCGCGCCCACCTGATCCAGCACGGCCCGCAGGCGGCCCCCCGGCGCCGGGCGCGACACCGCGGCCCGGTGCACGCCCACCCCATAGAGGGCATCCAACACGTCCTGCGGCTCGCGCACCAGCAGCGCGCCTTCGCGCAGCAGCTGGTGGGGGCCGCGCGCGCCGGGGGCGCTCACGCGCCCGGGGACTGCCGCGATCGTTGCGCCGGTGGCGGCCGCCAGCCGCGCGTGCAGCAGCTCGGCGGGGCGCTCGTGCGCCTCCACCACGATCACGACGCGTGCGAGCGCCGTGACGATCCGCGCGCGGGCGATGTGGCACCAGCCGCGGGCGATGGCGCCGCACGGCAGCTCCGCCAGCGCGCAGCCCTCCGCGGCGATGCGCCGGTGCAGGCCGCGCCAGCTTGCGGGATTGGCGACGTCCACGCCGCCGGCCATCACCGTCACCGTGCGGCCGCCCGTGGGCAGCGCGCCCTGGTGGGCGGCCGCCGCGATGCCCTCGGCGAGTCCGCTCACCACGGTGATCCCGCTCGCCGCCATGCCGCGCGCGAGGCCGTAGGCGACCTCCATGCCGTAGTCGCTTGCGCGGCGCGTCCCGACGATCGCGACCGTTGGTTGCGCCAGCAGCGCGTGCATGCGCTCGAAGCCGCCCGCCACGTGCAGCATCGGCGGCGCGCCGGCCCCGCGCAGCGCGGGGTGATAGAGGGGATCGTGGTGGCAGATCCGCCGCACGCCCTCTGCAGCCGGCAGCTGGGAGCGCTCAAACCGGGCATGGCGCTCGAACAGCTCCCGCTTATGGCGGCCGCCGAGTGCCCGGATGAGCTCCTGGTCGCTGAGCGCGAGCGCCTGCAGCAGCCCCTCCGGGTCGCGTGCGCGATAGGCCAGCCGCGCGCTCAACGTCGCGAGCAGCCAGGCGCGGCGCAGGCATGCCGGGCAGGCATCCCTCCGCGGATCTTCCAGCGCGCCCCCCGGGAAGGCGCTTGTCGGGCCTCCTCGGGTTGCCTCGACAGCCGCCGCGGCCACCGCCGGGAAAGCGCCATCGGCAGCCGTCCGGTGCGGGCTCACGCCGCCCGCCTTCCCTTGCCGGCCTCCTGTGCGCGCAGCGAGAGCACCAGCGCGACGTCCTGCTCGCGGGTGCGCGCGCTGCCGTCGAGGTCGGCCGCGGTACGGGCCACGCGCAGCACGCGGGCGATGCCGCGGGCGCTCATCGTGCCCCGCTCCTGCGCGCCGCGCAGCAGCTGCTCGGCGCCCTCGCTCAGCGCCATGTGGCGGCGCAGCATGGGGGCGTCCATGTGGGCGTTGGCGCTCACCCCCTCCTCGTGCAGGCGCGTCGACTGGCGCTCGCGGGCGCGCACCACCCGCTCGCGGGCCTCCACGGAGGAGATCGCCGGCGCGTCGGCCTGGTCGCGCCCATCTGCTCGCGTGGTCCGCCGCGCGCCGGGACGCTGTAGGTGGGCGATCAGGTCGATGCGATCCAACAGCGGCCCGCTGAGGCGCCGGCGGTGCCGGGCGAGGTCGGCTTCGCCGCACCTGCACTGTTCCCCTTCCCCGTGGTAGCCGCAGGGACAGGGGTTGGTCGCGGCGATCAGCGCGAAGCGCGCGGGATACACCGCCGAGTGGCTGGCGCGCACGATCGCCACGCGCCCGTCCTCGAGCGGCTGGCGCAGCGCGTCCAGGGTGGAGCGCGCGAACTCGGAGAGCTCGTCCAGAAACAGCACCCCGCGGTGGGCGAGCACCACCTCGCCCACCCACCCTCGCCGCGCGCCGCCGACCAGGCCGGCGGTGGTGATCGAGTGGTGGGGGGCGCGGAAGGGGCGGCGGTCGATCAGCTCCCCGTCCTCCAGGAGGCCGGTGATGGAGTGGATGCGCGTGACCTCGATCGCCTCCGCGCGGGTGAGTGGCGGCAGGATGCTCGGCAGCCGTTGCGCCAGCATCGTCTTGCCGGTGCCCGGGGGGCCGCTCAGCAGCAGGTTGTGCTCGCCGGCGGCGGCCAGGATCAGCGCCTCGACGGCCTGCGACTGGCCGCGCACGTCGGCGAGGTCCAGATGTCCCGACCCACCGCTCGAGCCCGCCGCCTCGCCGAGGCGCTCGGACTCCTTATCGTGCGGGCGGGGCGCGGGCAGCGGATCGCCCGGCCCGCCGCTCAGCACGCGCGCGGCGCTCGCCAGGCGCTCGGCGACGGCCACGTGCAGGCCCTCCACGAGCGCCGCCTCGCGCGCCCGCGCGCCCGCGAGCACCAGTGCGTGCAGGCCCTCCTCGCGCGCGGCCTGGGCGATCGCGAGGGTGCCATGGCAGGGGCGCACCTCGCCGTCGAGCGAGAGCTCCCCGAACAGCGCATGGCTCTCCAGGCGCTCGGGCGGGAGCTGACCGGAGGCCGCCAGCACCGCGCAGGCGAGCGCGAGGTCGAGGCCGGGTCCGGCCTTGGGGACGTCGCCCGGGGCGAGGTTGGCGGTGATCCGCCGTTCGGGAAAGTCGTAGCCGGAGTTGAGGATCGCCGCACGCACGCGCTCGCGCGCCTCGCGCACCGCGGCGTCGGCGAGGCCGACGATCGTGAACGACGGCAGCCCGGCGCGGATGTCGACCTCCACGTTCACCGCGCGCGTGTGCAGCCCCTCGATCGTGTAAGTGAGCGCTCGCGCCAGCATGTTGTCTCCTTTGGTCGGACGTGTCGTGGTCGCCTGGTGAGACGACGATCCGCAAGGTAGGCCGCGCTTGGGACGGTACGCTCGGCCGGGCCCGGCTTGGCGCAACGCTTTCCGTTGCGCTAAGCTGGTGACATGCCCGTAAGCACCGCCGAGAAGGTGGTGGCCCTGAGCCACGATTTCCGCTCGCAACGTCGATTTGCCGAGCTTTTGGGCGTGAGTCCCGCCCAGGTGACGCGGTGGCGCCGGGGGAAGGGAATCGACGAGGTCAATGCCCAGCGGGTGGACCTGCTCGAGCTGGTTATGTCGAGCCTGCTGCGGCTGTACCCGCCGGAGGCGGCGGAGCAGTGGCTGCACGGCGTCAATCCGCACCTTGGCGACCGCCGGCCGATCGACCTCGTGCGTGCCGGGCGCTCGCGCGAGCTGCTCGACGCGATCGCCCAGGAGCGCGCGGGCAGCTTCGCGTGATCCTTTGGCGCCTGGTGCCGTGGCGGGCCCAGGCGGCGCCGGCGCAGCCGGGAGGTGCGTTGTGGTTCCCGCGCGAGCTGCAGGGCCTCGGCCGCCACGACAACCCCGATCGCTATGGCTGCCTGTATGTCTCGCATGCCCCCGTCTCGGCGGTCGCCGAGGCGCTCGCACCCTTCCGCGCGAGCGGGACGCTCTCTCCGGAGATGTTGGTGAGGGCGGGCCTGCCGTTGGCGTTGGCACGCCTGGAGCTCGATGATCGCGGGCCGCTCGTGGACCTCGACGACCCGCGCGTGCTCCTCGACAGCGGCCTGCGCCCATCTCGGGTCGCGAGGCGCGCACGCGCGGTCACACAGGCATACGCGGCGCGCCTGTTCGACGAGATCCCCGATGCGGTGGGCCTGCGCTGGTGGTCGACGCTCGAGGCGAGCCTGATCAACCTCACGCTCTTCGATCGCGCGGCGTCCCACCTGAGCCTCGCCGACATCGAGCAGCTCACGATCGAGCACGCCGCCTCGGTGGAAGCCGCCGAGTTGCTGGGACTTTCCATCCGACGGGCAGAGCGGTAGGCGACGGGCAGAGCGGGGGCCACCAGTCGGCTCACCAGCAGAGATCTTACAAATAGATTATTCTGGACTCCCGAACTCGATCAAAAAAGGAGGGAGCGACTCATGGCGGAGGCAGCGGACACCTTGCTCGAGTACCTGGAAGAAGCCAACAAGCTGGTCCTCGCGAAGTATCCGAAGGCGCAGTTCTACGAGGCCGACAACCTGACCGGCGACGCGCTCGGCAGCCAGTGGCAGTTCGTTTTCAACGATCCCTCCACCAGCCCAAACAGCACGGTGATCATCGAACGGCTCGAGCGGGGCTTTGGCGAACCGCGCCACATCCCGCATCCGTGGCTGGGGGACAGGGTCATCAAACTGCCGATCCATCGGGGCCTCGGGGAAGCGCGAGAGCGGTGCGACAACAGCAAATGCGGTGGCTACGCCAGCGCGATCGTGCTGCGCCATCCCCTTTACCCGGGGGTCGACGAGCCCTACTACATCGTCACGGTGGCGAGCGAGCGCCGGCGCTGCTGGGTGGGCGTCAACACGGGCCAGGTCAAATGTGAACAGATGACAGACGCCTGAGGCAGGCGGGCCGCTCGACGGGCCGGCCGGCCGGGAGTCCCTCGACCGCCGGCGAGGCGCACGGCGAGCTCGGCGCCGGCAGGTGCAGCGCGGGGGTCGCGGCCCTACAACCCGTCCGGGTGGCGCTCCACGAAGCCGCCGCCGTCGTCGGAGGGCCCGCCCCAGCGAGAGCCGTCTTCGGCCAAGGCGACCGTGTCGAAGCGGCGGCCGTCAATCGTCATCCAGGCGTGTTCGGCGTTGGCGTAGATCGTGATGTAGCGGCCGGGGCCGGGTTCGCCGTAGGACTCGAGGCCCGTGGAGTCCTCCGGCGCGGCGAGCAGGCCGCCGCCGTGCAGCGCGTAGGAGACCGAGCCCGAGCAGTCGTAGCCGTCGGAGATGAACGAGCCGTGGCCCCCGCCGTAGACGTAGGGGCGGGTGGCGATTTCGTCGGCGGCGGCGATCACGCGCGCGACGACGCCTTCGGCGCTGGAGGAGCTGGCGCCCGGGGCGGCGCCCCCGCCGGCGGTGGAGGTGCTGCCCCCGCTGCCCCCCGCGGGGCTCGGGTGGGGGAAGTAGGCGGGGTCGGCGTGCAGGCTCGGTGCGCCGGAGACGCCGAGCGCGCTCCACGTGGCGGGGCCGACGACGCCGTCGACTTCGAGGCCGTGGGCGGCCTGGAAGTGGCGCACCGCCGCCTCGGTGGCGGGGCCGAATTCGCCGTCCGCGGAGACGTGCAACGCTTCCTGCAGGCGCCGCGTGGCGGCGCCGGGGGAGAGGTGGAGGGGGGCATCCGCGTCGCCTGCACCAGCCCCGGCGCCCCCGAGCTGAGTGCCCGCCTGCCCGCGCCCGCCGGCGGTGTCACCCGCGGACGCACCGGCCCCGTGGTGCGGGAAAGGCGCCGGCAGCGCGGAGGGGGGAGGGGTCAGCTCCGGCTGACCGTGCGCGCCGAGCGCGGCCCACGTGGCGGGCCCCGCGACGCCGTCGACCGTGAGGCGGTGGGCGGCCTGGAAGCTGCGGATCGCGCGCTCGGTGGCGGGCCCGAATTCGCCGTCCACGGTGACGTGCAGCGAGGCCTGCAGACGCATGACCGCGTCGGTGGTGGCGCGCGCGGAGGCCGCGGCGGCGCGTTCGGCGCTCGCGCCCGCGGCGGGGTTGGCGCTCCCGCCGGCAGGACTCGCGCCGGCGCCCCCGGTGGCTGCTTCGCCGGTGCCGCCCACCACGCCCGCTGCTTCGCCCGCGGCGGTGGCGCCCGAGCTTTCGAGGATCGCGGGGGTCGTGTAGTCGCCGGTGGGCCCGGCGCCGGCGGGGATCGCGGTGGCGCCGCCGGTTTCGCCGGTGCCGGTACCTGTGCCCGCGCCTGCAACCGCCCCTTCGGCGGGTGCTTCGGTGACGGCAGTGGTGGCCCCGGCCCCGGTGCCTTCGAGCGCGACGGTGCCGCCGTTGCCGGAGCCGGCGGCTTCCCCGCCGCTGCCCGCGGCAGCTCCAGCGCCCGCGGTTTCCTCGCCGCCCGCGGCGGCGCCCGCCGCGGAGCCGGTGCCTTCGAGCGTACCGGCAACCGCGAGCGTGCCGCCCGCGCCGGGGGAGGAGACCGCTTCGCGCACTTCCCCGGGCGCCGGTTCGCTGGCGGCGCCGGAGAGGTCGCGCAGCACGGCCGCACCGGAGAGCGCCGGCGGCGCGTTCACGGCGAGTGCGTGGGAGGTGTGGGCGCCGACGATGCCGTCGACGAGGAGCCCACGCGTGGCTTGGAAGCGGCGCACCGCCGCTTCGGTTTCGGGCCCGTACACGCCGTCGACCGCGATCCCGAGCGCGCGCTGCAGCAGGCGCACCTGGCGCCCTTCGGAGCCGGCGCTCAGCACGATGTGGTGCGTGGTCGTCGTGATCGGGTCGAGCTCGACGGGCGCCGCCCCCGCGACGGCAATGCCGCCACCGGAGTCGAGCAGCGCCGCAGCCGGCCCCGCGGTGAGCGCCACGAGCGCGCCCAGCGAGAGCCGCCGAGCACGCGAGGAGGCGGGCACGAAGCGCAGCTGCGCGGCGCGCCGGCGGGCGCGGGAGCGACCGAGCGAGAGCGCCCACGGCTCGTGTTCGGCGAGGTCGCGCGCGGCTTCGCGGCGGGCGTCGATCAGGGCCGCGAGGGACACCGGCGACACGAGTGCAAGCTTCGAGCTCCCACCGCGCCGGGCAGTGCGGCCAGCGGTGCGGCGGCGGCGCGCGCGCGAGCGGGCGAGCGAGGCCTCCCAGGGCTCGAGGGTGGCGAGGTCACGACGGGCGGATCCCGGCATTGGCGCAGCACATCCTTTCGACGTTGCGGTGGCGCCTACGGGGTTAGCTGTCGGGCTCGCGCAACGCGCTACGCCACAAACGTGGCGATTCGCCCCCGCGGCCCTCGCGGACCGCATTGGTTCCCCCGCTCACCCTTCCCTTGGGAAGGAGGATTCGGCACGAACGGGGGGCACCGTATCAGACTCGGCTGCAATTTGCATCGCATTGGAAGGACTGCAAATGTTGTTGCCGACGGCCGGCCAAGACGCTCGCAACGGCGCGCTCCTCGCCGGGCGCCCGCGGTGGGGGTGCCCCGTCGGATTTTTAGGGATCGTCCGCGCGGCGCCGTGTCGTCACATGCGCGTGGGCGCGGGCCTCCGTGCCCGCTTCCCGGAGGCGCGGGCAGGCCGCGCGGGCGTACCGTCCCAAGCGCGTGGCATCCTGCCGGGCATGGACGCATTGGGGCCCGCGTGGCACGGCCCGCGAGCTTGTCCAAGCTGTTGTCGACAAAGCCACAAACCACCTGATTGCCGGCGCGTAGGTGGCGCGTATCCACGGGCGCTACATGACCGCCGCGACCGAACTGCTGGAAGAGTCGAACTCAGCCCTGGATCCACCGATCCCGGGGTCGCACCATCTCGGACTCGATCGCGGCGCCGTTCGTGGCGCCGGTACCCAGGGTCGCGGTGCCGTTACTGACATCGTTGCTCATGGCTGTTCCCTGACCTTGCGGTTGGATGTTCGTGGGGTCCGGCTGGGGTGCAGGCGGGGTCGAGGGTGCGCGCGCATGTTGCGCAACGCGCGTGGCCAGGCTCGTGGTCTGCTCAGCAGCGCGATCAGCAGCGGCAGCGGGTCGAGGTGGGTCTCGCGCAGCACGAGCTTGTCCCCGTTGAGCTGCATACGGTCGACACCGCGCACGCGGATCGGCTTGCCGCCGATCGTTCCCGTGAGCGTGAACTCGATCAGCGCGACGCCGTCGTTGACGGCCCAGTGATCGAGCTCAACGCGCAGCCCGCGAATCAGCGCGAAGAGGCCCTCGAACAGTTCTCGCATGCCCCTCTCGCCGGCGACAGCATCGAACAATGGCTGGATGTAGAGGGTGTGCTCGTCGAAGATCGTCGTCGCGTGTTCGTCCAGGCAACGTTGGCTGGCGCCGTAGGACCATCCCTCGCGCCAGCGAGCGACATAGCGCTCCTCCGGGCTCCCGGTCGACGAAGGGACACTGTGCGCGGCGGCCGATGTGGCCTCGTGCGTGGTGGGCGGTGTCATTGGTTGGCTCATGTCGTTCGCTCCGATGTCGGTGTTGACTGTTGGCTCATCGTGGGCACTCCAATGCGGGGGTCGTGATCGGGGCCGCCTCGCCGAGCGCACTGAGCAGCGCGCCTAGGCACATCTCGCGCACCTCCTCGCGCGTGAGGGTGTGGTCGGGGTCGGCGAGCCATTCGACGCAGACCGCGCGCACGAACGCAAGCCAGCCCGACAGCGCGATCGAAGCGCGCACCCGCTCACGGCCGTGCAGCCCGCCGGCGTTGAGCATCCGCCGGCGCAGCTCCGCCAGCTCCTCGGAGATGATCCCCTCGATCAGGGGGTCGCCCGCGAGCGCGGCGACATCCGCGATGTGCACCTGCTCGTAAGGCTGCGCGGCGAACTGCTCGGCGCCGACGTCGAGGATCTGATCGCGCCGCGCCGCCGGCGCCAGCCTGCGTCCCACTGCCGGTGTATGTCCCACGCTCGAGGATGCCATTCCCACACTATTTGACACGTGTTCAATAAGCAATTAGCATACCGTGTGCAGATGTCGCGCAGCCTCGCCGGATACGACTACGACTACGACGACTTCTTCACAGCCCCGCGCGCGCCGGCCGACGACCGCACCCCTGAGCAGTTGGCCCGCGCGGTCTTCGAGGACGCGCCACGGCCCGTGCGCTGGTTTCTCGTGAGCGGCTTCCGCTACGGACTGGGCCTCAAATTCGGCCCTCGACCCTCACCCGAGCACGTCCTCGGCTGGGCGATCATCGACAGGTCGCCCGGCGCCGTCACGGTCGAGTCGCGCTCGTGGTTCCTCACCTCCCGCCTCGTCTTCCGAACCGAGCCCGCTCGCGTGACGTATTCCACATACGTGCGCTACGACCGACGGATCGCCGCGATCATCTGGCCACCCGTATCGATCCTGCACCGTCAGGTCGTGCCCCGCATACTGCGCCACGCGGCCAGACGCGCACAAACCCGGCCGGCCGGTGCAGGCGGTCAACTCGGCAGGTAGCTCGCTCATGCCCGCCGCGTCGAAAACTTCAGCGAAGGCTTCTGGCATGTCTATGACGACCGGATCGCCGCCGCGGGCCGTAGTCGAACAGCGGGGCTGCGTCCTTGGCGCGACAGTTGGCTGCGTCAGCGCAGACAACACGCTGTGCCTGGTGACTCACCGTCCGGACGCCGCGCGCCCAAGGTGCTTGCGCGGCATGAGCGTGACCACGGCAGCGCTGCCGGGGGCGATCTGCACCGCCAGGGAGCCCGCGCGGCCGTATACGGCGGGCAGCTTGGGCGGGGTGGTCCAGGCGCCGTTGGCTGCCACCGCGCGGCCGCCGAGGCGGGTGCCCGCGGTCGCAGCGGGGGAGGGGGCCGTGAGGCGCAAGATGCTGCCGCGCGCGAGCGCCCGGGGGACGCGCAGGCGTACCGCGAGCGGGGCGGAGCCGGGCGGGTCGTAGTCGACCAGCACGAGGCTCACCCTGCCGTCGGGGGCGCTCACCGCGCTCGCGCTCAACTCGCTCGGAGTGGCGCCCTCAATGTGTGTGACAAGGGGACGGCCGCCGACGAGCGTGTGCGCGGCCAGCAGCGCATACCACTCCGGAGCCGGCTGCAGCGCCCCCGCGCGCAGTGCGCTTTGGCCATGGGCGGCGAGCGCGCTGTAGGTGCGGGGCTGGTCGAGCAGGTCGTGGAAGTTCACGCCCGCCACGCCCGCGGTCATCGCGCGCGCGGTGTAGTCGAGCGCCCACAGCGCGGAGGCGAACGCGTTGCTGACGCCGGGCTCGCCTTCGCAGGAGATGTCGTTGGTCTCGTCCATCCGCAGCGGCGTCGCGTAGGCGTGGGCGAGCGCGAGCATTTTGGCGAGCATGTCGCTCTCTTTGCGGCGCACGCCCGGGCTCAGCAGTTCGGCGATCGTGGGGTGTTCGCCGCAGCTGCTCAGCGGGTAGTAGTGGTCGGTCAGCAGCTGCGGATGGATGGTTGTGGCCTCGTCGCGCACCCACGTCAGGCCCTGCGCGCCGGTCGAGGGGTCGGGTCCGGCGATCGGCACGCCCGGCGCGGCGGCCTCGATCGCCGCGCGGTAGTTCGCCGCTTGGGGGAGGTACGCCTTCACGCCCGTGCCCGGGGGGCGTAAGTGCTTGCGCGGGAAGAGGTCCGGCTCGTTGCCGATCTCGATGCCCTGGAGGTACGGGCCCAGCTGCGCGTGCGCCGTGGCCGCCTCCTGCGCGGCGGCCGCCGGTTCGTAGTGGCCGAGGTTGACGGTCAGCAGCACCTTCCAGCCGGTCGCCCGGGCGAGCGTGGCGATGCCCGCTAGGTCCTGTTCGTCGATCGCCGTGCTCGCCCACGCCGGTTTGCTCGCCCCCGCCGGCACCCATGCGGCCTGTTCGTCGGCGCTGATCCCCCCGAAGCGCATCACGCCCGGCCCGAGCGAGCGCAGCAGCGCCACGAGGTCGCCCCTGGTCGCGTATGTCGCGAGCGTCGGCAGGCTGCGCACCTCGAAGGAGAGCCCCATGAAGTCCGCGGGCACCGCCGACCCCGTGGGGTGGGCGGCGACGCTCACGCTCACCGGCCTGCCGCGCGGCGCCGGCGTCGCCTGCAGCGCCGGTTCCGCGGCGCTCGGGCTCGCGGAGGGGTCGGCGCGTGCGCTTGCCGGGGGATCGGCGCGTGCGCTCGTGCCGCCGTGGGGGTCCGCCGCGCGCGCGGCGTCGTGGGCGCGGTTGGCGGGCGTCGAGGATTTGGTGGCCACGGCGACTGCCACCAGCGCGAGCGCCACCACCGCCGCGGCGAGCGGCAGCCTGGATCTCAGGGTGGTTGGCAGGTGCATTGGAGCATTCCTCCGGCGGCCGGTGCGACGCGTGGGTCCGCGCGATCGACGACCATGTGACTGTGCCACAACCCCCCGCGCGCCTTCAACCGATCCCGCGCTGCGCCCTCACGCGCACGCCACCACCGGGGGCTCCGCACCCACCGACCCCTGCTGTCGGTGTGCGCGCTGTACGGTCGCGCACGCCACGGCTGGGGGCTTCGCATCCACCGATCCCTGCTGTCGGTGTGCGCGCTGTATGGTCGCGCACGCCACGGCCGTGGGCTTCGCATCCACCGATCCCTGCCGTCGGTGTGCACGCCGTATGGTCGCGCACGCCACCACCGGGGCCTCCTCATCCACCGGTCCCTGCTGCCGGTGCGCGTGGCGTATGGTCGCGCACGCCACCACCATGGCCTCCGCGCTGCGTACTCCCTATCCCAATCCATTTGCTCATCCCCCTCGCGCTGCTGCTGGGCGTGATCCTCGCGTTTGCGGGGTGTGGTGGCGCTTCGCAGCCGCTTGGTGCGGCTCCGCGCAGCGTGCGGGTGCCCGGCTGTCCCGGGGCGGTCGGTGGTGTTTGTCCTTACACGCGCGTGGCGTCGATCGGCCGGCGCGGGGCGGGCGTGCTGCGCTGTCCCGAGGCGCTTGCGTTCGCGCCCGACGGCGATCTGTTCGTTGCTGATCAGTTCTCCCATGTCGTGCAGCGCTTCTCGCCCTCCGGGCGGTTTCTAGGGCAGTGGGGCTCCTACGGCTCCGGCCCCGGGCAGTTTGGCGCCGTCGATGGGCTTGCGGTCTCGGCCCGCGGCGACGTGTACGTGCTCGACTCCACCCACGCGCGGGTCGAGCGCTTCACTGCCGCGGGGCGCCTGCTCGGCGAATGGGGCCGCCCCGGCCGTGCGCTGGGGGAGTTTGACTTCGGCCCCGGCTTCGGCCCCGACAAGCCGCCCGGCGGCGGGCTTGCCGTGGGCGGGGGTTTCGTGTACGTCTCCGACTCCGCCTCTGACCGGATTGTCCGCTTCGGGCTCGACGGCTCCGACCCGGTGCTGTGGGGGCGGCCCGGCTCCGCGCCGGGGCACTTCTCCTCGCCGCGCGGGCTCGCCGTCGCGGGAGGCGTCGTGTACGTCGCCGACGAGGGCAACCACCGCATCCAGGCGCTCTCGCTGTCCGGGCGCCCGCTGTACTCAGAGGGCACGTTTGGAAAAGCGCCGGGCGAGTTCGTCAACCCGTTCGGCGTCGCCGTCCACGGCGCGCGGGTGTACGCGGTCGACGACAACAACAACCGCATCGTCGTGCTCTCGCGCACGCTGCGCTATCTGGAAGAGTGGAGCGGGTCGGGCTCGTTCCAGCTCTCCTACATCCGCGCCGCCGCCGTCTCCCCGGCGGGTCGCGTCTACGTCGCCGACACCGGCCACGAACGGGTCGTCTCATTCACCCCCACGGGGCAGGGGTTGCTCGCGTTCGGCACGCCCGGCACCTCGCCCGGGCAGCTGATCGCGCCGCTGGGGGTCGCCGCCGACGGCGCGGGCGCCTTCGTGGTGGAGACCTACGGCTCGCGCTCGCCGATCTACCGCTTCGGCGCCTCCCTGCGTCTCCGCAGCGAGTGGCAGCGGGGTGGGGGGGCCGTCATCGGCAGCCACTGGTTCGGGCCGACGGCGGCCGCGGTCGCCCCCGACGGGTCGCTGTGGGTGACCGACCCCCGCAACGGGCTCGTGCGCCACCTCAGCTCCGAAGGCTCCTACCTCGGCGCGCTTGGGGACCCCTCGCCGGCCCCCCCGGGCGAACCTGTCGCCTCAGTTGGCGCGCCTGCCGGCGGCGATGGCTCGGGGGCCGATCCCACGCTGCTCGAACCGCTCGGGGTCGCTCTCTCGCCGTCCGGCGCTGTGGTCTATGTCGCCGATACCGGCGCTGGGCGCATCCTGCGCTTCTCCTCCTCCGGGCGGGCGCTGGGGCGGCTTGGCTCGGTCGTGCTCGACCGGCCGGTCGCGGTCGCCGTCGCGCCCGATGGAGCGGTCTACGTCGCCGATGCCGGCCTGCGCCGGGTGTTCGAGCTGAGCCCCCTCCGGGGCGCTCTGCTGGCCTCGTGGGGGGGCCACGGTCGCGGTCCCGGCCGCTTCGAGGAACCCTCGGGGATCGCGGTCGACTCCGCGGGTGCGGTGTTCGTCTCCGATCGCCGGCTCGACCGCGTGCAGAAGTTCTCCTCCCGCGGGCGTCTGCTGGCCGCGTGGGGTTCCTCCGGTGGCGGCCCCGGTCAGCTCTCGAGCCCCGGGGGCCTCGCCGTCGACTGCCGCGGGGCGGTGCTCGTCGCCGACACCGCCAACAACCGCGTGCTGGTCTTCGCCGGGGCCGCTTCGCGCGGGGCGTGCACGCCAGCCTGACGGGCTTCGTCGGGCTCTCGAGGTAGTCAAGCACCACCGGCGAAATGCCGATGGTTAGGGTGGTGTCCTCCCCACAGCCCACACCCCTCGAGGGCCCCGCCGGTGGCGAGGTCGCGCTCTCGGCGCTGCGCCAGGCGCAGGAGCGCTTCGAGCTGGTCTTCGAGCAGGCGCCGATCGGGATGGCGCTGCTCACCCCCGAGGGCCGCCTCGTGCGCGTCAACACCGCGCTGCTGGCGATCACCGGCTACTCGAACGAGGAGCTGCTCGCCAAAAGCCTCGACGACATCACCTACCCCGACGACATCTCCAGCGACCTGGAGCACGTCCGCCGCCTGCTCGCCGGGGAGATCCGCAACTACGAGATCGAGCGCCGCTACTTCCACGCCCGCGGCCACGTGATCTCGACGATGCTGTCGGTCTCGCTGATGGCCGACCGCGATGGTCGCCCGCAGCACTTCATCGCGCAGATCCAGGACATCACCGAGCGCAAGCTGATCGAGGAGCGCCTGCGCCACCTCGCCGAACACGACTCGCTGACGGGTCTCTTCAACCGCCGCCTGCTGGAGCGCCAGCTGGCGATGCAGGTCGCCCGCTGCCGGCGCTACGGCGAGGTGGGGGCGCTGCTCGTGATCGACCTCGACTCCTTCAAGCAGGTCAACGACACCTACGGCCACAAGGTCGGCGACGAACTGCTCGTGTCGATCGCCACCGAGCTGCAGCACCGTCTGCGGGGCACCGACGTCGTCGCGCGCCTCGGCGGCGACGAGTTCGCCGTGCTGCTGCCCGGCACCACCGCCGAGGACGCGCGCAAAGTGGTCTCCACGCTGCGCGAGGCGATCGCCTCCTGCGGGGTCACCGCCGACGGTGGCGTGCTGATCTCGGTGGCCGCCTCCGTCGGCGTCGCCTCGCTCGATGCCACCACCCAGGGCGGCGAAGCGGCCCTGATGGAGGCCGACCGCGCGATGTACGCCGCCAAGGGGCCGCGCGTTCGCTCGGTGCAGTAGGGGCCGTCGCGGGGGCGCGCAAGCCGTCGCGGCGTTCCCCGGCAGCGCCTTCGATCGGCGCCTGCGCGGGGCGCGGGTCGGCGAGCTCCTGTTCCAGGGTCCCCACGCTTTCGAAGCCCGCTTGGGGCATTGCGCTGGCGCCCTCGCCCCGTCAACATGGGAGCATGCGCGACGAGTTGTTCCGAGTGGGCGCCTCGAGTATTCGATCGGGCGAGTTGTGGGCATGAGCGGCGCCGAGGTGGGGCTCGCCCTGTCGGTGTTCCTCGCCTGCGCCGTGGAGGCGGTCGAGGCGCTGACGATCGTGCTTGCCGTGGGCACCACGCGCAGCTGGTCCTCGGCGTTCGCCGGTGTTGGCGCGGCGACGCTGGCGCTTGCCGCGATCGTGCTCGTGCTCGGCCCGTCGCTCACCGCGCTGCCGCTCGACGTGCTGCGCGTGGTGGTCGGCGGGCTGCTGCTGATCTTCGGGCTGCAGTGGCTGCGCAAGGCGGTGCTGCGGGGCGCGGGGTTGAAGGCCCGGCACGACGAGCTCGAAACGTTCAATGGGGAAGTCGAGGCGGCGCGCGCCGCCGGCCGCGCGGGCGGCGGCTTCGACGGCTACTCGTTCACGATCGCCTTCAAGGGCGTCTTGCTGGAGGGCCTGGAGGTCGCGTTCATCGTGCTCACCTTCGGCGCCAACCAACACGCCGTGGGGCTCGCCGCCGCGGCCGCCGCGGCGGCCGTGCTCGTCGTGATCGCCGCGGGCGTGGCGGCGCGCGCGCCGCTCGCGCGAGTGCCGGAGAACACGATGAAGTTCGCCGTGGGCGTGCTGCTGAGCTCGTTTGGGATGTTCTGGGGCGCGGAGGGCGCCGGGGCGCACTGGCCGGGCGGCGACGCCGCGCTGCTGGCGATCGTCCCCTGCGTGCTGCTCGCCGCGGTGGCGCTGGTGTGGGCCTTGCAACGGCTCGCGCGCACCGCGCCCGCCGAGGCGGCCGAGCGGGTGACGGTGAGCGCATGAGCACGGTTGTGGCCTTGCTGCGCGGCGTGTGGGACTTCATCGTCGGCGACGACTGGCGCACTGCGGTCGGCGTGGTGGTGGCGCTCGGCCTGACGGCGCTACTCGCGCGGGCCGGCGCCTCGGCGTGGTGGGTGATGCCGGTGGCGGCGCTCGGACTGCTTGCGCTGTCGATCCTGCGCGCCGCGCGGGACGCCTCCCGGCGCGGGCGTGGTGCGGCCAGGTGACGGCGTTGTTGGCGCCTTCGCGCCGCGGGTGCCTCTGCGAGGACGACCCGCGTGCTGATCGCGCGCCTGCGTCGATCCCGCTATGTGCTCGTCGGTGAGCCGAGGCTCGGCGTCGATTGGGGAGTAGCTCGATGCGGAGGAAGGCGACGACCGGAATCGAACCGGTGTACACGGCTTTGCAGGCCGCTGCGTAGCCACTCCGCCACGTCGCCGGTGCTCTGCAAGCGTATCGGGTGGGGGCGAGCGTCGAGCGAGGCCGAGGCCTACTGCGGAGCCCGGGCGCGGGTCGCGCGGCCTGCTGCGGCTTGGCGGGACGCTCGGCGCTTGGCGCGTGGCTTGCGGGCGTTATGAACTCCTTCGTCGTTCGTTAGCCGCGCTTTCGCACATTGTTAGCGGCTGTTACACAGCCCCCCTGATCATCGTCTCATCCCCACGAACCGGAGGTGCCCATGAGGCGACTATTTCTACCCATGCTGTTGGCAGGACTGACCGGAGTCGTTGCCGCGAGCGCGACGGTGTTGTTGCTCGGCGGGCGAGGGTCGAGTGCGACACCGAAGCCGCGCCCGACCACGGCGTCGGTGCGGGCCGCCTCCGCCGCCGGAAGCCGCCGCGATGTCGCCTCGACGACGCCGTCGGCGACCCAGCTCTATGCACGAGATTCGAAGGGAGTCGTCGCGATCAAGGTGGTCACCGCCGAAGGCGAGGACGAGGGCACCGGCATCGTTTTGAACGAAAAGGGCCTGATCCTCACGAACGATCACGTGGTCAAGGGCGCGACGAGCATCACGATCGACGCCAGCGGATCCTCGAACACGACCCGTGGCGCGACGCTTGTGGGCGAAGAAGCCAACCAGGATCTGGCGTTGATCCGCGTCGACCCGTCGGGCCTCGGCCTGAAACCGCTGACGCTCGCGAGCTCCAGCTCGGTGCAGGTTGGTGACACCGTGTACGCGATCGGCACCCCGTACGGCCTCGAAGAGACCTTCACCAAAGGCATTGTGTCGGCCCTCGGCCGCGAAATCTCAGCTCCCGACGGCGCCAAAATCGCGGGCGCGATCCAAACTGACGCGGCGCTCAACCCGGGCAACTCCGGGGGGCCGCTGCTCAACGAACAGGGCGAAGTGATCGGCGTCAACTCGCAGATCGCCAGCGACGCGGCGAGCGTCAACGGCTCGCAGCCGGGGAGCACCGGCGTGGGCTTTGCGATCGCCTCCAACGCGGTGGTCTCAGCTGTGCGCACGATCGAAGCGGGCAAGGGCGTCACCTATGCCTCGGCGACTGGGCCCTCGGCGACTGGGCAGAACACTGGCGAAGGCGGCTATGAGACGCAGTCGCCGTACGGGAGCCACAGCCCGTATGGCGAAGCCGAACCTGGTGCCTCCGAAGGTCGCGAAGAAGCGGGCGGGTCCGGTTCCGGTGCTGCGGAAGGCACGGGCGAAGCGGCTTCTGGCGAATACGGAGCGGTCGTCGGTGGGGGAGGGCGCGTGGTGATCGTGCCGTGATCCTGGCGCCGCGGCACGCCGGGTGCCACGGGGTCGGCGGAGTGGACGGGCATGCCCGATCGCTGTGACCCGTTGATACGCTTGCAGTCGATCCCAGGGCGATTAGCTCAGCTGGGAGAGCGCCGCCTCGACAAGGCGGAGGTCACTGGTTCGAGCCCAGTATCGCCCATCGCCCAAAAGCCCTGCTAATAGCGGAGTTTTTGTACGCGTTCAGTCCTCTGCTCAGGTGAGCGTTGGGAGCGGGTCGCCGCGGGCGTGGGCGGTGAGCAGCTGGCGCATATACGCGAAGAGGGAGTGGCTGGGAACGGCGGTCTGATCTGGCCCCACTGTGGCGGTCTCAACTGGCCCGACCTCCGTCTGACTTGCTGCCGACTGTTCGGTGCTCATCGAGCTTGAGCGGGAGGCGGCGAAAGGGATGGGATCACGAGTGGAGACGTTCGAGCAGATCGGGAGAGACCGGGATCGGGATGGTTTGTCGATCAGGGCGCTGGCGGAGCGTTACGGTGTTCATCGCCGGGCGGTGCGTCAGGCGTTGGCGTCGCCGTTGCCGCCCGTCAAGCGGACGCCGGTCAGCCGGCCTGCGCCGAAGCTGGGTGCCTTTCAGGAGTTGATCGACTCCTGGCTTGAGT